>NZ_CAXTQF010000065.1:0-18009 GCF_964246335.1 uncultured Jatrophihabitans sp.
GCTGCGCACCACCGAGTTCCTCTGGCAGGAGGGGCACACCGCGCACGCCACCGAGCAGGAGGCCCGCGACTACGCCCGGCAGATCCTCCGCGACGTGTACGAGGACTTCGTCGTCGACGTGCTGGCGCTGCCGGTGGTGGTCGGTTTCGGGGGGACCGGCGGGGGGCTGGCCACGGCGTACGGGATCGCGCCGCCGCGGGTCGAGCAGCTGCTCGCCGGCGCGCGGCGCGTCGCGGTGCTGGAATCGCTGAACGACTTCGAGAACCTGGGTGCGCTGTTCCGGAATGCGGCGGCCTTCGGCGTCGACGCCGTACTGCTCGACCCGACGTGCGCGGACCCGCTCTACCGACGCAGCGTGCGGGTGTCGATGGGCCACGTCCTGCACGTGCCGTTCACGGTGCTGCCCGGCCGCTGGCCCGACTCGCTGGCGGCGCTCGCGGAGTTCACGCTGCTCGCCGCCACCCCGGATCGCGCCGCCCCGCCCTTGCGCGACGTTCCGGTACCGGAGCGGTGGGCCGTGCTGTTCGGTGCTGAAGGGCCGGGGTTGACGGACGCCGCGCTGGCCGCCGCGACGCAACGCGTGCGCATCCCGATGCGCGGCGCGGTCGACTCGCTCAATGTCGCGACCGCGGCTGCGGTGTTCTTCGCCCAGCTCACCTGAGCTGCCCGGCACAGCAAACGGCCGCGGAACCCGTGGGTTCCGCGGCCGTCTGCCGCTGCGTGGTGCGGTTTACTTGCCGGTCGCCTTGATGGTGGCGACGCCGATCAGCAGGTTCGGCTTGATGGCCGTGACGCCGAAGGTCTTGTTCAGCAGGCCGGCTGCCGTCGAGGACAGCAGGACTCGCGTACCGGTCAGCGTTGCGACACCGCCCGAGAGGGTCGGGGTCTTCAGCGTGCTGCCGTCGAGCACGAACAGCGGTGCGTTGGCCGCAGCCTGCTTGCCGTTGACGAGCACGTTGCCGGTCAGGCTGGAGTTGTTGCCCGGGTGCACGACGAAGTCGTCGATCGTGACCTTGGTCGAGCCGGCGGTCAGGTTCAGGCCGCTGCCGTTGTGGTCGATCGTGCCCTGCACGTACGGGGTCACGGCACCCTTCTTGTAGATCGTGGCGTTGCCGCCGGTGATCGGGAAGGACGCGACACCCGCGGTCGACACGGTGGCCGTGCCGTACGGCGACGGCGTGACCTTGAGCGACTTGAGCGCGCTCACGAAGCCGGCGTCGAGTGCGACGCTGGTGCTCTGGCCGGTCAGGGTCTTGAACGCACCCACCGGCTTCTTGCTGCTGCTGGACGAGCTGCTGCTGGACGAGCTGCTGCACGCCGCGACGCTCGCTGCCAGCCCCGCGGCCACGACGGCCGCGCCGATCTTCTGATACCCACGCATGGTGATCCTCCTAGTGTGTCGGTCACTAGGGAATTCGTGAGCGGGCGCGAAACGGTTCCATCTGCGCCGGATTCGATCTGTGTCACATGCGGTACGAACACGGTTGTCATGAGACAACTTCGTGTGCTGGCAGGGATTTTCGTAATACTCGCCGCTGTCGCGGGGTGCTCGGGATCCGGCGCACCCGCGAAGGCCCTCCATGCGGCGGAGCCGGCGACCGCACCGCCGCAGACAGCCCGTCCGGCGGGCACCGTCGCCCGCGTCGGCGCGCTGCCGGAGGGCATCGTCTACGACGCCCGCACGCAGCTGGTGGGCGTCGCGGTGCGCGACCCCAACCGCCTGCAACTGCTCGACCCGACGACGCTGCGGGTGCGGCGCAGCGTCGCGCTGCCCGGCTCGGTGCGGCACATGCAACTGGCCGCTGCTGGCGGCCCGGTGCTGGTGCCCGACGAGACCGCGCGCCGATTGCTGCAGGTCGGGTTGCCGTCCGGCGCGATCCTCGCCAGCACGCCGGTCGGAAAACAACCGCATGACGCCTACCGGATCGGTGCGGACGACGTCGTGGGCAACGAGTTCGGCCACTCGCTGTCGATCATCCGCGACGGCCGCGTGATCAAGACCGTCGGTGGGGTTCGACAACCGGGCGGCGTCGTCGCCGACGGCACGCACACCGCAGTGGTGGTCGACGTGCACAACTACACCGTGTCGACCTTCGACCTGACGACGTTCACCCGCACAGCGCTGATCCACGTCGGTAAGGGGCCCACGCACGACGCACCGATCGGCGGCGGCCGGGTGTTGGTCACCGACACCCGGGGCAACGCGGTGCTGGTGGTCGACGTCCACCCGCTGAAGCAGGTCGGGCGGCTGTCGCTGCCGGGCACGCCGTACGGCATCGCGGCCGATCCCACGACGCACACCGTGTGGGTGACGCTGACGAAGCTGAACGAGGTCGTCGGCGTGGACGTCGCGTCGTTGACGCCGAAGGTGATCGCCCGCTACCGCACGGTGCGCCAGCCCAACACGGTGGCGGTCGCGCCGGGTAGCCACACGCTGTGGATCACCGGCACGCACGACGGCGTCGTCCAGCGCATCGCGCGCTGAGCACGCCGGCCCTGCGACCTCAGACCAGCGAGTCGCGCCACGATTCGTGCAGCGCCGCGAACTGACCCTCGCCGGAGTCGATCAATGCGGCCGGCGCGCCGTCCTCGACGATCTCGCCGCGCTCGAGCACGAGCACGCGGTCGGCGATCTCGACGGTCGACAGCCGGTGCGCGATGATCAACGCGGTGCGGCGCGCCAGGACGGTGCGCAGCGCGTGCTGCACCGCGCGCTCGGTCGGCACGTCCAGCGAGGACGTCGCCTCGTCCAGGATCAGCACGGCCGGGTCGGCGAGGAACGCCCGGGCGAAGGCGAC
This sequence comes from uncultured Jatrophihabitans sp., assembly GCF_964246335.1. Classification (GTDB taxonomy): domain Bacteria; phylum Actinomycetota; class Actinomycetes; order Mycobacteriales; family Jatrophihabitantaceae; genus Jatrophihabitans. Next base: position 2,799 of record NZ_CAXTQF010000065.1, read on the forward strand.
CAGCTGGCGCTGACCGGCGGACAGCCGGCCGCCGCGCTTGCGCACATCCGTGTCGTAGCCGTCGGGCAGCGCGGCGATGAAATCGTGTGCGCCGACCGCCTGCGCGGCGGCGACGATCTCGTCGCGGGACGCGTCGAGGCGGCCGAAGCCGATGTTGTCGGCCACCGAACCGGTGAACAGGAAGCCGTCCTGCGTGATCATGACAACCGCGGTGCGCAGCTCGGGATCGGCGATGGCGCGCAGGTCGACACCGTCGAGGGTCACCCGGCCGCGCGTGGGGTCGTAGAAGCGCGAGATGAGCTTCGCGATCGTCGTCTTGCCCGCGCCGGTGGCCCCGACGAGGGCGACGGTCTGCCCGGCCGGCACGTGCAGCTCCAGCCCGGCGAGGACCGGCAGATCCGCGCGGTAGCCGAAGTCGACGTCGTGCAGCGACACGGCGCCGCGTACCGGCGCGGCCACCGGCGTCGGCTCCTGCGGCTCGGCGACCTCCGCCGGCTCGGCGAGCAGGGCGGAGATCTTGTCCAACGCCGCGGTCGCCGACTGCAACGAGTTGTAGAAGACGCCGACGTCCTCCATCGGGTCGTAGAACTGCTGCAGGTAGATCAGGAACGACGCCAGCACGCCGAGCTGCAGGCCGCCGTCGTTGACGCGCAGACCGCCGACGACCAGCACCGCGACGAGCGCGAGATTGCCGACGAGCGTCGTCCCGGGGATGAACCACGCCTGCAGGCGGAACGTCGCCAGGTTCGCGTCGCGGTAGTCGCCGTTGAGGCCGGCGAAGATCGCGTCGTTGCGCTTCTCGCGGCGGAAGGCCTGCACGGCGCGGATGCCGTTCAGGTTCTCGACGATGCTGACGATCATCGTGGCGACGGCCTCGCGGGTGTGTGCGAACGCCACCGCCGCGCGCGGGGAGAACCAGCGGTAGAGCACGACGAGCGGGATCAGCGACGCGAGGGAGAGCACCGCGAGCGGCACGTCGAGCACGAGCAGGACAACGGCGATCGCAGCGCTGTTGAACAGCGCGGTCAGCAGGCCGTCCAGGCCTGCGTCGAGCAGCTCGTTCAGGGTGTCGACGTCGGAGGTCAGCCGGGAGATGACGCGGCCGGAGGTGAACCGCTCGTGGAACGCGACCGACAGCGACTGCACGTGGTCGAAACCGCGCCGGCGCAGGTCGTAGAGCATCGCCTGGCCGATCTGCCCGCTGCGCACGACGAAGATCGAGCGCAGCCAGCCGGACGCGAGGGCGGTGGCCACCAGGACGATCGAGATGACGATCAGCGACGTCCAGTGCCCGTGCAGCGCGTCGGGAAGTGAGTCGTCGATCGCGACGCCGATCAGGAACGGCGCCGCCAGCGCGGCCGCGGTCTGCGTCAGCGCGAGCAGCAGCACGCCGAACACCTCGCGCCGGTGCGGACGGATCAGCTCGGCGAGCAGCGTGCGCCCGGCGGGCCGCAGCCGCAGACCGGCCGCGACGTCATCCGGCCGTGGTGCGTCGTCGTCGGCGCGCCCGCGCCACGCATCGGGGTCGATGGTCTCGGTCATCGCGCGGCCTCGAACTCGGAGCTCTGCGCGAGCAGCCGGCGGTACTCCGGCACGGTGTGCAGCAGCTCGCTGTGCGTGCCGACAGCGGCGATCCGGCCGTCGGCCAGCAGCGCGACACGATCGGCGAGCAGCACGGTGGACGGGCGGTGCGCCACCACCAACGCGGTGGTGCTCGCCAGCACCCGGCGCAGCGCGGCCTCGACCTGCGCCTCGGTGTGCACGTCGAGCGCGGAAAGCGGGTCGTCGAGCACCAACACCCGGGGCCGGCCGAGCACCGCCCGGGCGAGTGCGAGCCGCTGCCGCTGGCCGCCGGACAGCGACAACCCCTGCTCGCCGATCCGGGTGTCCAGCCCGAACGGCAGCTCGTGCACGAAGTCCGCCTGCGCGACCGACACGGCTTCGTCGACATCGGCCTCGCTGATGCCCGCCCGGCCGAGCGTGAGGTTCTCGCGCACGCTGGCCGAGAACAGCGTCGCGTCCTCGAAGGCCGTCGTGACGGCGTGCCGCAGCTGGTCGAGGCGCAGGTCGCGCACGTCGACGCCGCCGATCAGCACCCGGCCGCCGGTGACGTCGTGCAGCCGCGGCACCAGCGAGGTGATCGTCGTCTTGCCCGAGCCGACACCGCCGACCAGGGCCATCGTCTCGCCGGCGCGGATGTCGAGGTCGACACCGCGCAGGACGTCCACATCCGCGTCGGGGTAGCGGAAGCGAACGTCCTCGAAGCGCAGCGTGGTGCCCGACTCCGCGGCCGCGGGCGCCGCGGGATCCAGGATGGTCGGTTCGGTGTCCAGCACCTCGAAGATGCGCCGCGTCGCGCTCGCCGCCTCCTCGGAGAGCGCGAGCAGCCAGCCCAGCGAGATGATCGGCCAGATCAGCCGCAGGTACAGCGTCACGAACGCGACGAACTCGCCGATGCTCAACGTGCCGTGGGCAACCGCGTAGATGCCGCCCGCCGTGACGCCGGCCAGCACGAGCTGCGGATGCCCTTCGAGGCCGGCCCAGAACAGCCCCAGGGTCCGGAACTTGGTCAACTCGGCGTCGCGCACGTTCTGCGCGTCGCCGCTGAACCCGCGCAGCATATGCCGGCGCCGGCCGTAGGACTTGATGACGCGGATGCCGAGTACCGATTCCTCGACGGTCGTAGCGAGGTCGCCGGTGAGGTCCTGCGCGCGGCGCGCGTTGCGGCTGTAGCGCAGCTCGAAACGGCGGGTGAAGACGATCAGCGGGACCATCGCGACGATCACCGCGATGCCCAGCCACGGCTCGATGTGCACGAGCAGCACGAGGACGACGAGCGAGGCGACTGTGTTCGCGAAGATGAACACCGCGGCGAAGCCGACGAAGCGGCGCAGCGTCGACAGATCCGTGGTGATCCGCGAGAGCAGTTGCCCGGACGGCCAGCGGTCGTGGAAGGACACCGGCAGCCGTTGCAGATGGGCGAACAGATCGCGCCGCATGTCGGTCTCGATGCCGAGCGCAGCGGTGGCCATCACCCTGCGTCGCAGGAAGAACAGCACCGCCTCGGCCACGCCCAGGGCGAGCGCGACGGCGGCCAGCGCCCAGATGCCGGCGGCGTCGTGGTGGCGGATCGGACCGTCGACGACGCGGCCGATGACCAGCGGCAGCAGCGACTGCGCCAACATGGCGAAGGTGGCGGTCAGCGTCAGGACGGTGATGGCGCGGCGGTACGGACCGGTCCAGCGACGCAGCCGCAACAGGGTGCGCAGCGCTCCTGCGTCGGGATGTTCGGAGGGCGCCACGTCATTGCACGCTACGTCGCGGCACCGACGTCGGGCGAGTGAGTTTCGCCCAGGGTGATCAGCTGGGTGTGCTCAGTCGGGTGTGCTCAGTCGGGCGTGCTCAGTCGGGCGTGCTCAGTCGGGTGTGCTCAGTCGGACTTGCGGCGCACACCCAGCAGGATGTCGTCCCAGGCCGGGATCCGGGCCCGCTCCGCGCGCTCGGCGTCGGAGTGGCGTTCGCGCAGGCTCGGCGCCGGCGCCAGCGGCTCGCCGGAGAGGGTGAGCGGCAACGGCTGCTCGTCGTACCCGGGCGTCTCGTAGCGCGGCGGCTCGTCCGTCGGCTCCTCGAGCGGCACCTCGTCGATGGCGAATTCCTCGTCCACCGGCTCGTCGGCCCGAACGACCGAGCGCAGCGGCGGCAGGTCGCGCGGGCCCTCGGGCGCGGCCTCCTGGTCGAAGACCTCCTCGACCATCGGCAGCGGCCCGGTGAACGCGTCGGGCATCGGCGGGAAGGACACGACGCCCGGCACGAGCGGCGGGGCCTCGCGCAGCCGGTGGGCGGCCGGCCGCGGCGGCTGCGGTGGGACGACCGGGCGGATCGGGGCGTCGCTGAGCAGGTCGACGGCGGTCTCGTCGGCGGGTGTCACGCTGCGCGACGTGCGGTGGAACACCCATTCGGCGGTGTGCGTGGCCTCGCCGCCGTGCCAGCTGGCGGTCACGACCCACTCGCCGTCCTCACGGCGGCGGGAGTCCCATGCCACCGTCGGCGCGGAGATGCCGTGCGCCTCGAACCGCTGGTCCACGGCCTCGCCGAACAGGACGACCTGGTTCTCGTTGCTGGTGCGCCGGGCCCGCGCGCGGCGCGCCTCGTCGGCGATGCGTGCGCGCCCGGCCATGACCGGCGCGGCGAAGCGCAGGACGCTGTCGATGCTGGCCCCGGCGTCCGCGGCCACCTGCTCCGGCGACTCGCCGCCGCGCACCCGCATCTGGATCTCGCGAGGTTTGGGCAGCTCGCCGTCGGTCGGTGGGGCCGGCGTACGGGCCGGTTGCGCCGCGCGCGGCGGCTGGGGTGCGCTGACCGCCGTGCGCAGCACCGGGTCGAGCGGCAGGGTGAACCGCTCGACGCCGTCATAGGTCTCGACGAGCAGGCTGGAGCCGTCATCGGTCAGGTGGACCAGGCGCAGCTGTCGCATGCGCCGACGATAGGTGGGCGGCCCGCCGTTCGCGGGGAGCACACGCCGCCGTGCACGCCGTGTCAGAGCCGCTCGACGACGTGGTCGATGCAGGCGGTCAGGGCGGAGATGTCGTCGGGGTCGACGGCCGGGTACATGCCGACGCGCAGCTGGTTGCGCCCGAGTGCCCGGTAGGGCTCGGTGTCGACGATGCCGTTGGCCCGCAGCGTCGCGGCCACGGCGAGCGCGTCCACGTCCGCGGCGAAGTCGATGGTGCCGACGACCGGGCTGCGCAGTCCCGCGTCCGCGACGAACGGCGAGGTGTACGGCCGCTGCTCGGCCCAGGCGTAGAGCCGGCGCGCGGACTCGGCGCTGCGCGCGGCCGCGGCGGGCAGGCCACCGGCTTCCAGCAGCCGGTCGAGTTGGTGCGCAAGCAGCCACAGCGACGCGATGGCCGGCGTGTTGTACGTCTGGTCCTTGCGCGAGTTGTCCAGCGCGACCGTGAGGTCGAGCGACGGCGGCATCCACCGCTGGGTGCGCAGGTCGGCGATCCGGGCCAGCGCCGCAGGGGAGCAGACGGCCAGCCACAGCCCCGCCTCGGCGGCGAACGCCTTCTGCGGTGCGAAGTAGTAGACGTCGGTCTGCGCGAGGTCCACCGGGATGGCACCTGCAGCGGAGGTCGCGTCGACGAGCATCACCGCGTCCCCGTCGGCGCCCGGCACCCGCTGCACCGGCAGCGCTACCCCGGTCGACGTCTCGTTCTGCGGCCATGCGTAGGCATCGACCCCCGCAATGGCCGCGGCGGCCGGTGCACCGCCGTACTCCGCGCGGCGGACTTCCGGCTCGGCGAGGAACGGCGCGCCGCCGGTGACCGCGGCGAACTTCGCCGAGAACTCGCCGCACACGAGGTGCTGCGCGCGCTCGCGGATCAGGCCGAACGCGGCGGCGTCCCAGAACGCGGTCGAGCCGCCGTTGCCGAGCAGCACCTCGTAGCCGTCCGGGACGCCCAGCAGGTCGTGCAGGCCGGCGCGGATACGTCCCACGAGTTCGCGCACCGGTGCCTGCCGATGGCTGGTGCCGAGCAGCGAAGTGCCGGTCGCCGCGAGCGCGGCCAGTGACTCGACCGGCACCTTCGACGGTCCGGAACCGAAACGGCCGTCGGCGGGCAGCAGGTGTTGCGGGATCTCCACGGACGGCTGTTGCACCGGTCGATCGTGCCACCGCGGCCCGCGCTAAATTTGCTCGCGGTCGCGCATCCGGCGGCAATACCGTCCTCGTCATGAGCCTGCGCTTCTATTCCGTCGTCGTCGACTGCGCCGACATCGGTGCGCAGGCGCGGTGGTGGGCGCAGGCGCTCGGTTGGACCGTCTGGTTCGAGGAGGAGCGCGAGGCCATGATCGTGCCGCCGCACGCGATCGGCGAGCAGGCCGACAGTGCGCCGGTCATGGAGCAGCCGCCGGTCATCGTGTTCGTGCCGGTGGACGAGACGAAGACGGTCAAGAACCGGCTGCACATCGACCTCGCGCCGCCGCTGGCCGATGACCAGAACGCCGAGGTCGAGCGGCTGATCGCCCTGGGTGCGCGGCGGGTCGACGTCGGTCAGGGTGCGCAGCGCAGCTGGGTGGTGCTCGCCGACCCGGAGGGCAACGAGTTCTGCGTGCTCGACTCCCGCGACTGACGATCGCGGTCAACCGCCGAGCACGCGCTCCAGGTAGGCGTTCGTGAAGATCCGCTGCGGATCCAGCTTGTCGCGCAGCGCGGCGAACTCGTCGAGTCGCGAATAGGTCCCGCGTAGCGACGCCGCGTCCCGGTAGTGGATCTTGCCCCAGTGCGGGCGGCCGTCCACGTCCGCGGCGATGGCCTCGACGGCGCGGAAGTACGGCTCGTACTCCCGGCGCACGTACTGGTGCACCGCGATGTAACCCGAATCGCGGCCGGTGGCGGTGGACAGCCAGATGTCGTCGGCCGCGGCGAAGCGCACCTCGATCGGGAACCCGACCTGCGTGCCGCTGCGTGCGAACCAGCGTTCGATCTCGGCCAGCACCTGCGGGACGGCCGCGCGGGGGACGGCGTACTCCATCTCGCGGAACCGGACAGTGCGCGGCGACGCGAACACGCGGTACGAGCGGTCGATGTAGTCGCGCGCGCCGAGCAACCGGGTGGCGAGCGCGTTGGCGCGCGGGATCAGCTGCGGGCGGCGTGTCGTCACCCGGTTGACGCGGTCGAAGACGGTGTTCGACAGGAACTCGTCGTCCAGCCAGTGCCGCGCGCGGCCCAGTGGGCGCAGCGGCGTGCCGGGCAGCACCCGGTTGTTGCGCTTGGTCAGTACCCGCCGGGTGTGCGGGAACCAGTAGAACTCGAAGTGGTCGTTACCGACGAGCTGCTCGTCCAACGTCGCGAGCGTCTCGTCCAGCGTGCCCGGCGCCTCGGCGGCGGCAAGCGCGTACGCGGGTTCGCACTGCAGGGTCACGGTGGCGAGGACGCCGAGGGCACCGAGGCCGACGCGCGCGGCGGCGAACAGCTCCGGGTTCTCGTCCGCCGAGCACCGGCGCCGCTCACCGTCGCCGGTGATGATCTCCAGCGCGCGTACCTGGGTGGCGATGCCGCCGAGCTTCGCGCCGGTGCCGTGCGTACCGGTGGAGATCGCGCCGCTGATGGTCTGGACGTCGATGTCACCGAGGTTGGTGAGCGCGAGACCCAGCTGCCACAGGGCGTCGTTGAGCGCGTGCAGCGGCGTGCCCGCCAGCACGGTGACGAGGCCGGTCGCGCGGTCGGCGCGGACGATGCCGGACAACCGGTCCAGGCGCAGTTGCACGCCGCCGGTCTCGGCGATCGCGGTGAACGAGTGGCCGGCGCCGATCGGCTTGATCGCCCGGCCGTGCTCGGCGGCGTCGGCGACCGTGCGCACGAGTTCGCGCACCGTCCCGGGCCGGACCGCGGTGACGTCGGCGCTGACCGTGCCGGCCCAGTTCGTCCACACGAGGTGATTGTCCCTGACGGCTCAGGCGGGCTGCTGCTGGAAGGTCCGGCGGTACGCGGTGGGCGTCGTCCCGACGATGCGGGTGAAGTGGTGGCGCAGCATCGCGGCGGTCTGGAACCCGCAGCGCGCCGCGACGGTGTCGATGCCGTCGGTGCCGGACTCCAGCATGCGCCGAGCGAGCAGCACCCGCTGATGGGTCAGCCACAGATGCGGCGTCGTGCCGGTCTCCTGCCGGAATCTGCGGGCGAACGTCCGCGGGCTCATGGCGCTGCGCGCGGCCAGCGCCTCCACGGTGTGTTCCACGTCCAGCTCGTCGGCCAGCTCGTCGAGCAGCGGGGCCAGGGTGTCCGCGGGCCGGGTCCGGATCGGGGCATCGATGAACTGCGCCTGGCCGCCGTCGCGGTGCGGCGGCATTACCATCCGCCGGGCGACGCGCCGCGCGATCTCCTCACCGTGGTCGCGGCGGATCAGGTGCAGGCACAGGTCGAGCCCGGACGCGGTGCCCGCCGAGGTCAGCACCGGGCCGTCGCACACGAACAGCACGTTGGGGTCGATGTCGGCACTCGGATGCCGGCGGTGCAGCTCGGCGGCGTGTCGCCAGTGCGTTGTGCACCGCCGCCCGTCCAGCAGCCCCGCGGCGCCGAGGACGAACGCCCCCGAACACAGGCTCATGACCTCGGCGCCGCGGTCGACCGAGCGGCGGAGCAGCTCGAAGATCGCCTCGAACTCGGGCCCGACGTAGTCCTCGACGGGTCCCTCGGCCGGCGCGACGATCACCAGGTCGGCGTCCTCGGCGTCGTCGAGCAGGTGCTCGACGGTGATGTCGAACCCGCCGCTGGAATGCACGGTGCGGGTGGCCGCGACGACGACGCAGTCGTAGAACGGGATGCCGTCGTCGACGCGGTTGATGCCGAAGCCCTCCCACGCGAGGCCGAGCTCGAACGGTGCGACGCCGGGGACGGCGACAATGGCGACCTTGCGGATCGGCGGCATGGTGGCATCTTCCCAGGTTGGCAGTTTCTCGACGAACAACGACATGAAGTCGCTCGCGGCAGCATATCGTGCGGCGAAGACTTACTGCCATGTTCGCACTCATCGTTCTGGTTCTGCTCATCGTTGCGGGAATCGCCGCCGCCACCGGGCATGTCGCGGACACCCGCGACCCTGGCTTCGGCCTCGGCCCGTTGCTGCGCCCGCACCCGAAGGAGGTGCGGCGATGACCTTCACCGAGTGGCTCGCACTGGCCGTGCCGCGTGCGTGGCACCGCTTCGTGGCCTTCAACCGCACGCAGATCGCGCTGCAGGAGCGGATGCTGTTCGGTCCCCTCGCCGACGCGCCGCTAGCGTGGCGCCATGACGGATCTGGCCGCGCTGACCCGCGCCACGGCGGAGCTCGACCCACCGCTTGCCGCGCTGGACGTGCCGGCGCTGTTCGCTAACGCCGCCGACCTCGTGCGGCGCGCCGGCGGCCGGCCGGTACGGGTGGCGTCGAAGTCCGTGCGGTGTCGCGCCGTCCTCGACTCCGTCCTGGCGCTGCCCGGGTTCGCCGGCGTCATGGGCTACTCGTTGCGGGAGGCCATCTGGCTGGTGCGCTGCGGCGCGCGCGACGTGCTGCTCGGCTACCCGACCGCCGATCGAGCCGCGCTGGCCGAGCTGGCCGCCGACGAGTCGCTCGCGTACGCGATCACGTTGATGGTCGACGACGTCGCACAGCTCGAGCTGATCCGCACGGTGGCGCCCGACGCGCCGTTACGCGTGTGCCTGGACATCGACGCGTCGCTGCGCATCGGCCGCGCGCACCTGGGAGTGCGTCGCTCACCGGTGCGCGACGAGGCCGGCGCGGCGGCGCTGGCCCGGGCCGCGGCGGACCGCGGGTTCCACGTCGTCGGCGTGATGTTCTACGAGGCGCAGATCGCCGGGCTGCCGGACACGTCGCCCGCGGTGCGCCTCGTCAAGCGACGGTCGGCCGCCGAACTCGCGCAGCGCCGGCAGCGGGTGGTGCACGCCGTGGAAAAAACCGTCGGCGCGCTCGAGCTGGTCAACGGCGGCGGCACCGGCAGCCTCGAAGTGACCTCCGCCGATCCCGTCGTGACCGAGGTGACCGCCGGGTCCGGGCTGTTCGTGCCCGGCCTGTTCGACCGCTACCGCGCCTTCGCGCCGCGGCCCTCGCTGTACTTCGCGCTGCCCGTGGTGCGTCGCCCCGCGCCGGGGATCGCCACGCTGTTCGGCGGCGGGTACGCCGCGTCCGGCCCGGCCGGCAAGTCGCGACTACCGCGGATCGTCACCGACGGTCTGGCGCTGCTCGGCACCGAGGGTGCCGGCGAGGTGCAGACACCGGTGCGCGGCCGCGGTGCGCGGGCCTTGCAGGTCGGCGACCGGGTGTGGCTGCGGCACGCGAAGGCCGGCGAACTCGCGGAACGGTTCGACACCGTCCACATGGTCGACGGCGACGTGCTCACGCAGTCGGTGCCGACCTATCGCGGCGAGGGCAGGACCTTCGGCTGACGGCGTCGCCTCACGACGTGTAGAGGCAGAACGGGTGCCCTGCCGGGTCGAGCAGCACCCGCACGTCGTCCTGCGGTTGGACGTCGGCGACGGTCGCGCCGAGACGCACGGCCCGGTCGACTTCGGCGTCGAGATCGGTGACCTCGAAGTCGAGATGCAGCATCATCTGCTGCGCGCCCGGCCGGCTCGGCCAGGTCGGCCGTACGTAGTCCGGGTTGCGTTGGATCGCGATATAGCCGACGCCTTCGCCGGCATCGAGTGCGGCCCAGTCGGCGTCCTGCCGGTGGATCGACCAGCCGCGCAGCTGCGCGTAGAAGCGGGCGAGCACCGCGACGTCCGGCGCGTCGATGACGACGCCCCAGAAATTGTGCCGCGACCAGCGATCGGTTTCCAGGGACACGTCACATGTGCGCGATGTCGGTCCAGCCGTCGACGTCCTCGGGCTTGCGCGGCTCCGGGCCGATGTAACGCGCGGACGGGCGCACCAGCCGGCCGGTCTTCTTCTGCTCCATGATGTGCGCCGACCAGCCGGCCGTGCGGGCACACGTGAACATTGCCGGCATCATGTGCGGCGGCACCTCGGCGAAGTCCAGGATGACCGCCGCCCAGAATTCGACGTTGGTCTCGATCGGCCGGTCCGGACGGCGCTCGCGCAGCTCTTCGAGGGCGGCCTGCTCCAGCGCCTCGGCGGCGTCGTAGCGCTTCGCGCCCAGCTCCTTGCAGGTGCGGCGCAGCACGCGGGCGCGCGGGTCCTCGGCGCGGTACACGCGGTGCCCGAAGCCCATCAGGCGGTCGTGCCGGTCGAGGATGTCGGTGACGACCTTCTTCGCGTCGCCGGTCTTCTCGACCTGCTCGATCATCGGCAGCACGCGGGCCGGCGCGCCGCCGTGCAGCGGGCCGCTCATCGCGCCGATCGCGCCGGACATCGCGGCGGCCACGTCCGCGCCCGTCGAGGCGATCACGCGGGCGGTGAACGTCGAGGCGTTCATGCCGTGCTCGGCGGCGGAGACGAAGTAGGCGTCGACCGCCTTGGTGTGCGCCGGGTCCGGCTCGCCGCGCCAGCGCGTCATGAACCGCTCGATGATCGTCTCGCTCTGGTCGATGCGCGACTGCGGCACCGCCGGCGTGGACAGCCCACGCGCCGACTGCGCGGCGTAGGACAACGCCATGACCGCGGCGCGGGCGAGCTGCTCGCGGGCCTCCTCGTCGCTGATGTCCAGCAGCGCGCGGTAACCCCAGACGGGGGCGAGCATCGCGAGCGCGGCCTGTACGTCCACGCGCACATCACCGGTGTGCACCGGAATGGGGAACGGCTCGGCGGGCGGCAGCCCCGGCCCGAACTTGCCGTCGACGAGCAGCGCCCACACGTTGCCGAACGTCACGTGCCCGGCGAGGTCCTCGATGTCCACCCCGCGGTAGCGCAGCGCACCGCCGTCCTTGTCGGGCTCGGCGATCTCGGTCTCGAATGCGATGACGCCTTCGAGTCCCGGGCTGTAGTCGGCAGGCATGAACGGGCTCCGATCGGTTTGCAGCAGGCACTGCTCAGTGCCGTGCGCCCCATTCTGCCCACATCCGCCACGAGCCGTCCCGAGCAGGTGCGAGGATGAATGACGATGACCGATCCAGCGGGGCTTCGGCGGGTGTACGAGCGCGGCACGCTCGACGAAGCCGACGTCGGCACCGCGTGGTTCCCGCTGCTGCACGAGTGGTTCGAGACCGCCGCCGCCGATCCGCAGGTGCTCGAACCCAACGCCGTCCAGCTCGCCACCGTCGACGCCACCGGGGCGCCGTCCGTGCGCACCGTGCTCGCCAAGGGCATCGACGAGCGCGGCGTCGTCTTCTACACCAACTACGCGTCCGCGAAGGCGCGTGATCTCGAGGCCGAACCGCGCGCGGCGATCGCGTTCGTCTGGCTCGCGCAGCAGCGGCAGGTGCGGATCACCGGTTCGGTCACGAAGGTCTCGCGAGAGCGCACCGAGGAGTACTTCGCGTCGCGGCCGCGCGAGTCGCAACTCGGCGCATGGGCCTCGCCGCAGTCGCAGGTGGTCGGCTCGCGCGCGGTGCTCGACGAGCAGCTGGCCGAGGTGTCACGGCGCTTCGCCGACGACGCTGCCGTGCCCGCGCCGCCGAACTGGGGCGGCTACCTGCTCGAGCCGGACGCGGTGGAGTTCTGGCAGGGCCGCACCGGACGGTTGCACGACCGCATCCGGCTGCGCCGTGCCAACGAGACCTGGGTCCGCGAGCGGTTGGCTCCGTGACGGATCAACTGGCGTCCGACCAGCCCGACCAGGAACAGGCACCGGAGCAGGCGCGCAGTCTGCGGTCGTTGCTGCAGCGGGCTGCGGTCGACACTCGACCCCTGAAGATCGCGCCGATGCGTCGGCTGCTGATCGGCCAGGGCACGTCGTTCATCGGCGCGCAGCTGACGCAGGTCGCGGTGCCCGTCGAGGTGTACGCGATCTCGCACTCGTCGCTGTACGTCGGCTTCGTGGGCCTGACCGGCCTGGTGCCGATCGTGGTGTTCGGCCTCTACGGCGGCGCGATCGCCGATGCCATCGACCGGCGCACGCTGTACTTCTGGGCCTCGATCGTCTCGTGGGCGATGACGTTGGGCCTGCTCCTGCAATCGCTGGCCGGACTCAACGACGTGTGGACCATCCTGGCGTTGAACGCGGTGCAGTCCGGCGCATTCGCGATCGCCTCGTCCGCTCGCGGCGCGATCATCCCGCGGCTCGTCGACACCGAGCTCGTGCCCGCGGCCAACACGCTGAACTACACGCTCGGCCAGGTCGGTCAGGTGCTCGGCCCGCTCATCGCCGGCGTGCTGGTCGCGCGATCGCACGGCTTCGCCTACGCCTACGCCATCGACGGCGTCCTGTTCACCACGGCGCTCTACTCGGCGCTGCGGCTGCCGTCCATCCCGCCGGACCACTCCGGCCGCAAGCTGGGGCTGCGCTCGGTCGTCGAGGGGCTCGCGTTCATCGGGACGCGGTCGGTGCTGCTGATGTCCTTCCTCGTCGACATCTGCGCGATGGTGCTCGCGATGCCGCGCGCGTTGTTCCCCGCCGTCTCCGACAGCCGCTTCGGTGGGCACGACGTCGGCTGGCTGTACGCGGCCATCGCGATCGGCTCGCTGATCGCCGGATTGTCCGGTGGCTGGATCGGCCGGGTGCGGCGGCAGGGTCGGGCGCTGACGTTCGCCGTCGTCGGCTGGGGTGTCGCCGTTGCGGTGAGCGGTTTCGCGCACCAGCTCTGGCTCGTCGTCGGACTACTTGCGCTCGCCGGCGCGGCCGACCTCGTCAGTGCGGTCTACCGGCAGACCATCCTGCAGACCTACGCGCCGGACGAGATGCGTGGGCGCATGCAGGGTGTGTTCATCGCGGTCGTCGCCGGCGGCCCGCGCCTCGGTGACCTGCGGGCCGGCGCTACCGCCTCGGTGAGCTCGACGACGATCGCCTGGGTCGGCGGCGGCATCGCCTGCGCGCTGGTCGTCGCCGTCGCCGCGCCGCTGGTGCGCGACTTCTGGCGCTACGACACCCGGACCGCCGTTCCCGCCGAGCCGGAGCAGGCCGCGGAGGAATAGCGTCACGCCATGCCCCTCAGCGGAGAGCAGTTCTCGATCTCGGCCGGTGCGCACGCGGCCACCATCGCCGCCGTCGGCGCCGGGCTGCGCACGTACACCGTCGACGGTGCCGACGTCACCTGCAGCTACGCCGCCGACGCGCTCGCACCGAAGTGCTGCGGCACGACGCTCGTGCCGTGGCCGAATCGCATCCGTCAGGGCCGGTACGTGTTCGACGGCGACGAGCTGCAGTTGGCGCTGACCGAGCCCGCCGCCGGCAACGCCATCCACGGCTTGGGCCGATGGGCGCGGTGGTCACCCGTGTCGCACACCGAGTCCGCCGTGACGCTGCGCCTCGACGTCGTGCCGCAGAACGGTTACCCCTTCGACGTGCAGGTCGACGTCACGTACGCCCTCGACGCCGACACCGGTCTGCGGGTGACGCCCGAGGCGCGCAACACGGGGTCGACCGCTGCCCCGTTCGGTGCCGGCGCCCACCCTTACCTGTCGACCCGCGGCCACCGCCTCGACGACGTCGTCGTGCGGTTGCCGGCGCGCGAGCAGTTCGTCGTGGACGACGCGCAGATCCCGACCGGCGTGCAACCGGTCGAGGGCACCGAGTACGACCTGCGTTCCGGTCGGGAATTGGGCACGTTGCGCATGGACGCCGGCTTCACCGGGCTCGAGTTCGTGGACGGGCTCGGCACCGCGGAGCTGCGCGCCCCGGACGGCGGCGCGCGGCTGTGGTTCGAACCGGACTTCGGCTACCTGCAGGTGTTCACCCGCGAGAACCTGACGCCCGGCCAGCACGGTGTCGCGATCGAGCCGATGACCTGCGCGCCGGACGCGTTCAATTCACGAGACGGTCTGATCGTCCTAGGGCCCGGTCAGGAGTGGTCCGCCAGCTGGGGCATCACGCCGACCTAGCCGACGCCAGCACGAACAGCCACTCGTCGGTGCGGCCGGGCACTTGCTCGACCGAGATCGGCTGCCACCCGGCGGTCTTGAGCGCCTCGGTCAGCTGCGGCGCGGGCCAGAACGTGAAGTGGCGTGGTCGGTCGAGCTTGGCGGTGCTCCACTCAGCCCCGTCGCCCTCTTTCATCGTCATCGCGAGCACACCGCCGGCTCGAACGGCCCGGTGTGCGACGCGCAGCGCCTGTGTCAGCTGCGTGCGGCTCAGGTGCAGCAAGACAGCGCTGGCGAGTATGGCGTCGTATGGGCCGCCGAAGTCCTCGGCGCGCGCGTCGAGCACGCGTGCCTCGTGTCCCGCAGCCCGCAGGCGGGCGACGAATGCAGGCGTCGCATCGGTGCGGTCGACCTGCAAGCCGCGTCGTTCCACATATTCGGCGTCCCAACCCGCACCGCTGCCCAGCTCCAGCACGCGACCCTCGCCGACCAATCCTGCGAACCGATCGAGAAATTCCGCGAGCGCGCGGGAGCGCTGCGACGGCGAGAGGCTCGCGGCAACGTAGTCGTCAACCCCGTGCTCGTAACTGTCGATGGTGGCCTCGGCCGGGTCTTGGCTGCCCACCCGCCGATCATCGCAGGCGAGATCACTTGAAACTCAGAACGGCGCTGCTTCTGGTGGTGGTCGGGTCCAGGTGGTGCCGACGGGATTGGTCCAGCGGGTGGTGCCGTCGCGGTCGCGGCGTAGTTGCCAGTGGCCGTCGTGTTTGAGGTGGTGGTGTCGGGCGCATAGGCAGATGAGGTTG
>NZ_CAXTQF010000066.1:0-16069 GCF_964246335.1 uncultured Jatrophihabitans sp.
GGGCTCGGGCTGCGGCACCGGCATGGGCTGCGGCGACGGCACCGTCGCGCGCGGTTCGCCGAGCTCGGTTTCGTCCACCGTCAACGGTGGAACCGGCAGCACGTCATATCGGTGTCGTGGAGCACCGATGTATCCCATGGTCTCGACCTCGCTTCCGGTCGCTGCACCCGCGGGCCCTCCCAGGCCGCTGCACCTCAACCTACGCGCTGAATCAGCTGTGAGCACGTCCAAACGCGCGCGTGGCGTCGTATCCGGGCACCGAGCGTGCTCAGCGCGGCAGCCAGGCGTCGGGGACGTTGTTCAACCGGCGCACGTGCGCCGGCAGCCGACCGCTGAGCACCTCGGCGATCGTCGTCTCGTCGAGCACCCGCCGCAGGCTGGAGCGCACCGCGACCCACACCTCGGGCAGGTGCTGCGCAACCCCCTCGTACACGGTCTCGTGCGGACGCAGGCCACGGACCTCGGCGAGCGGGCCGTCCACCGCACGCAGCACCGACCCGAGGGTGATGTCGGCCGCCGGGCGCGCGAGTCCGTAACCACCGTCGGCACCGCGTTGGCTGCGCACGATCCCGGCGCGGCGCAGCTCGCCGAGGATCGCCTCCACGAACTTGCGCGGCATGCCCTGCTCCGCGATCACCGTGTCGATCTTGACGAGCTCCGGCTCGCGGGAGGCCAGGGTGAGCAACGCGCGCACCGCGTAGTCGGTCTTCGCCGAGATCTGCACGCGGTCAGGCTAGTGCCGGCAGGCTGGTGCTGTTCGGCGCCGCGCGCAGCCACACCTGCGCGTCGTCGGCCAGGCGCAGCGACTCGCTCTGCCCGCGGGTCAGCTGAGCCGTGGTCGGCTCAGCGGATGCGTGCTCGATCTCCGCGCGCACCTCGAACCCGATGCGCTGGACGCGCCGCACCCGGCCCTCGACGGTGCCGTCAGCCGGCGAGGCGAACAGCTCGATGTCGTGCGGGCGCACCAGCCGGCCGTCGAATGTCGTGACCGGGCCGAGGAAGGACATGACGAACTGGTTGCGCGGTTTGTCGTAGAGCTCGTCAGGGTTGCCGATCTGCTCGATGCGCCCGTCGTTGATCACGACGAGCTCGTCGGAGACCTCGAGCGCCTCTTCCTGGTCGTGGGTGACGAACACGGTGGTCACGTCGATCTCGTCGTGCAGGTGCCGAAGCCAATCCCGCAATTCCTTGCGGACCTTGGCGTCCAGCGCGCCGAACGGCTCGTCGAGCAGCAGCACCTTGGGCTCGACCGCCAGCGCGCGGGCCAGCGCCATGCGTTGCCGCTGGCCCCCGGACAGCTGGGCGGGCAGCCGGTCGGCGAACTGCTGCAGATGAACGAGTTCGAGCAGCTCGCCGACCCGCTTGCGGACCTCAGCCTTCGACCGCTTGCGGATCTCCAGGCCGAAGGCGACGTTGCGATACACCGACAGGTGGGTGAACGCGGCGTAGTGCTGGAAGACGAAGCCGACGTCGCGGTGGCGCGGCGGCACCGTCGTGGCGTCGGAACCGTCGATCTCGACGCTGCCCGAGTCGGCCTTCTCCAACCCGGCGATGATGCGCAGCAGCGTGGACTTGCCACCGCCGCTCGGCCCCAGCAGCGCGGTCAGCGACCCCGACCGCACCGACAGGTCGATGTCGTCGAGCGCGACGAAGTCGCCGAACTTCTTACCGACCCCGCGGACTTCGATTCCCATGACTCAGGCCTCCTGCCGACCGCGAATGACGGCCCCGACGATGATGGCGATCAGCGCGGCGACGACCAGCAGGAAAGCGATCGCATACGCCGAATTGGGATCCTGCTCGTTGTTGATCAGGTTGCCGATCCGCAGCGGCGCGGTCTCGGTCTGGCCCTCGACGTTGTTGGACACGACGAGCACCGCGCCGTACTCACCGAGGCAGCGGGCCAAGCACAGCACGACGCCGTAAGTCAGTGCAACACGGATGGTCGGCAAGGTGATGCGCCAGAACCGCTGAACCGCATTCGCACCCAGCGACGCCGCCGCCTGCTCCTGCTCGATGCCGGCCTGTTCGAGGACCGGCACGACGGCACGTACGACAAGGGGCAGCGACACGAACACCGTGGCGAGCACCATGGCGGGCTTGGCGCCGGTGAACTGCAGGCCGCTGCCGTCGGGGTTCGAGAGGCCGAACCAGCCGTTCGGGCCGTAGATCAGCACCAGGGCGAGACCGACGACGATCGGCGAGACTGCGACCGGCAGGTCGATCAGCGCGCTGAGCAGGCGTTTGCCGGGAAAGCGGTAGCGGGCCAGCAGGACGGCGACCGCGACGCCGAACACCGTGTTGATCGCGACGGACCACACGGTGACGATGGCGCTGACCTCGTAGGAGTGCAGCGCGGTCGAGGTACTGATCGCGTCGAAGAATTCGGTGAGCCCCGGCTTGAACGTGCGATACACGACCGCAATGACCGGGACCAGCACGAGCAAGGTGACGTAACCGATCCCGACGGTGCGCAACACGCTGCGGCTCGTCCGACCACCACCACCGAGTACCGGACCGTCGGCCGGTTGCCGACCGGTCGCAGTCGCACTCTGGGCGCGCGTCGAGGCCTGGACGGCGAGGTCAGCCACGGCGCGCCACCCGTCGTTGGACGAGGTCGAGCGCCACGAGCACGATCGCGCTCACGACCAGCAACAGCGCCGCGATGGCACTGGCCTGCTGCTCGGCGAGCTGTGGCGTGTCGTTGTTCTGCAACTTGCCGTAGATGAGCGACGACGCGATCTCGGTCTTGAACTGAATGTTGCCGGAGATGAAGACCAGCGAGCCGTACTCGCCGATGGCGCGGGCGAAAGCCAGCGTGGCCCCGGACGCTACCGCCGGCAGGAGCTGCGGCAAGACGATGCGCCGGAACACCGCGACCGGCGACGCGCCGAGAGACGCGGCTGCTTGCTCGGCCTCACGATCGAGTCGCAGCAATACCGGCTGCACGGTGCGCACCGTGAAGGGCAGCGTGACAAACAACAGGACGACGAACAGCCCGACGCGCGCGCCACTGAGGTTGATGCCGACCGGGCTGTCGCCGCCGTAGAGGTAGAGCATCACCACGCCGGCCACCACCGTGGGCAGGGCGAAGGGGATGTCGATGACCATCTCGAACACGCGCGCGCCGGGGAATCGCTCGCGGACCAGCACCCAGCCCACGACGACACCCATGATCGCGTTGACGACGGCCACGATCGCGGACAGCCCGATGGTGAGCCGCAGCGCCGCGGCGGCCTCGTTATTGGTGACCGCCGCCGTGAACCCCGACCAGCCGTAGTCGAAGGACTTGCCGACAACTGCTATCAGCGGCAGCAGGACCAGCAGGGTCAGCCAGAGCACGACGACACCCAGGCTCAGTCCCGAGATGCTGCGCAGCTGCTGGCCCGTCTTCGGCCGGCGGGTCGGCCGGGCACGGCGGGCACCCTCGGTGGATGCCGCCGGCCGATCCGCGACTGTCGTCATGATGCGGTCAGACCCGCCCTACTTGGATGCTTCGATCTTCGTGACGATGCCGTTGTCGCCGAAGAACTTGTCGTTGACCTTCGACCAGCCGCCGAGCTGACCGACGGTGGTGAGCTGCTTGACCTGCGGGAACGGCTTGCTCGGGTCGGTGGCGCCGGGGACGCTCGCCGTTGCCGCCGCGTTCCCGATGGGCCGGAAGCCCTTCTGCTGGAAGATCTTCTGCCCGGCCGAACTCTCGACAAACTTGAGGAACGCCTTCGCGGTCGAGGAGCCGGACTGGGTGACGGCCGCGGGCGTCTCGATGAGCACGTCCTGGCTCGGGACGATGTAGTCCAGGCTCTCGCCCTTCTGCCGGGCCAGGATCGCCTCGGCCTCGTACGAGATCAGCACGTTGCCGGTGCCCGAGGTGAACTGTGTCGTGGCGACCGCGCCGCTCGAGGCCCGGCTGACCACGTGACTGAAGAACTTCTTCAGGTAGGCCTCGGCTTGCGCCGGCGTACCGCCGGCGGAGATCACGTGCTGGTAGGCGGCGAGGATGTTCCACTTCGCCGAACCGGACGAGGCGGGGTCCGGGGTGACGATCTTGACCCCGGGCTTGACGAGGTCGTCCCACCCGGTGATGTGCAGCGGGTTGCCCTTCTTCACGACGATGACGACGACCGAGTCGGCGACGATGCCCTTGTTCGCGCCGGAGTCCCAGCCGGACGCGACCTTGCCCGCCTGCTGGAGTTTGCTCATGTCCGAACCGGTCGAGAACGCCACGTAGTCTGCGGCCTGGCCGCCGGCGACCTGCTTCTCCTGAGTGCCGCTGGGCCCGTACGAGCTGCTCAGCGTCACGCCCTTGCCGGCCGGCGTCTTGGCGAAGGCCGCCCCGAGTGCGTCATAGGCGGGCTTGGGCACCGAGTACCCGACGACCTTGATCGACTTGCTGCCCGAGCTGCCGCTCGAGCCGGACCCGGTCCCGCTGCCGGACGAGCTGCTCGAGCAGGCGCTCAGCCCGAGGACCGCGGCCGCCACGGCAGCAGTGACGGCGAGGGTGCGCGGACGGGAAGTGACGTGCATCTGACCCTGCTTTCGAATTGCCCATCGACTACGGTTTTCCGATCGGTCCGCTAGACAATATCAACCAGCGCCAGATATCCGCGCAGTTCCGCGCCGCAGCAGTCGGCTAGCTCACATCGGACGCCGGGTGCTGCGCCTCGGCGGGCGACGGCGCCGAGCGCGGTGCCGCGACGCTGGCCGGCCGCAGCGTCTCCGGCGCCGTCACCACCGCCAGCACCGGCAATGCGCACACCGCGGCGCACAGGGCGAACGTCGCGGGGTAACCGGCCGCGTCGGCCACCCAGCCGGCAGCCACCGGACCCACGACCGCGCCGAGGTCGCCGGACATCTGGAACACCGCCACCACCGTGCCGCCGGTGCCCTCGACGACGTCACCCATGACCGCACCCGGCGCCACCGAGTCCGACGCCCCGGCCACCCCGAGCAGGACGGCACCGACGAGCAGGCCGATCGCGACGGGCACGGCGGGGAGCAGGACGAACGCGGCCGCACCGACGAGCAGCCCCACCGCGATGACCGGACGGCGCCCGCGGGTATCGGCGATCCGGCCGACCGGCAGCAGCAGGATGCCGCTGACGATGCTGATCACCAGGAACGCGGCGTAGGACCACCCCGGGGACAGGTGCAGGCGGTCGTGCACGAACTGCGGCACGATGGCCGACCGCG
Source organism: uncultured Jatrophihabitans sp. (assembly GCF_964246335.1). GTDB lineage: Bacteria > Actinomycetota > Actinomycetes > Mycobacteriales > Jatrophihabitantaceae > Jatrophihabitans. The sequence goes on from NZ_CAXTQF010000066.1 coordinate 5,194, forward strand.
CCCCCACGAGGGCGAAGTCCCCGGCGAACGACGCCCCCAACGCCGCCAGGTAGGCGCGGTTGCGCATCGCCGCCCGCAGCGGCAGCGGCGCCGTGCGCACGGCGTTGCGCGCCGCGAGTTCGCTGTGCCGCAGCGCGCCGAGGGCCAGCAACCCGGCCACGACGAGCGTGCCGGCGTAGAGGAAGAACGGCAGGCGCAGCGAGAACGTGGCGATCGTGCCGACCGCGGGGCCGGCGATCAGGCCGATCAGGAACGAACCTGCCCACACACCCTGCGCACGCCCGCGCAGATGGCTGGGGGTCACCCGCACGAGCAGGCTCGCCGCGCTCACGCTGAACATGATCGAACCGATGCCGCCCACGCCGCGCAGCACCAGCAGTTGCCAGTAGTTCTGCGCCAGGCCCGCGAGCAGGCTGGACACGGCGACCACGCCGATGCCGGTGGCCAGCAGCACGCGTTCGCCGAGCCTGTTGACCAACCGGCCGACGAACGGCGCCATCAGCAGCCGCATCAGCGCGAACGCACTGACCACCGCACCGGCAGCGGCCTTGCCGACGCCGAACTCGCGCGCGAACAGCGGCAACGCCGGCGCGACGAGGCCGAAGCCCAGCGCCACCATGAACGCGACACCGATCAGCGCGCGGACCTCGGGTGGCAGATCGCGCAGCGGCGACGCGCGTCCGCGCAACAGCCGCACGCAGACCTCCTCGTCGCCGTGTTGTGCGCCGGACGTCGTCGGGTTACGGCGTGGGCTGTGCCGTCCAACCTAATCCGCTGGCGCAGCACCGGACCATGGACGTCATGTCCAAGCTCGTCAACTTCGCATCGATCCTCGAAGAGCAGACGCGCGCGCAGGCCGAGCGCACGGCCGCGATGCCGTTCGTGTGGCCGCACCTCGCGCTGATGCCGGACGCGCACCTCGGCAAGGGTGCGACCGTGGGCAGCGTCATCCCGACCGCGGGGGCGATCATGCCGGCTGCGGTCGGCGTCGACATCGGCTGCGGCATGATCGCCGTCCGCACGCAGTTCACCCGCGACGATCTCGGCGCAGACCTGCCCGCGCTGCACGCGGCCATCAGCAAGGCTGTACCGCTGTCGGCAGGGGGCCGGAACCAGAAGATCCTGCCCAGCGCGGAATCGCGGTTGGCCGAACTCGAGCAGCTGGGCGGCGTCGCGCAGGCCGACGGCGTGTCCGACAAGTGGCGCTGGCAGCTCGGCACGCTCGGTTCGGGCAACCACTTCATCGAGGTCAGCCTGGACGAGGCCGACCGGGTCTGGCTGTTCCTGCACTCGGGATCTCGAGGTGTCGGCAATCAGCTGGCGCAGCGACACATCGACGTAGCGCAGCAGCAGTGCGCGCGTCGCTACATCCGTCTCCCGGACCGCGACCTGGCTTACCTCGTCGAGGGCGAGGCCGAGTTCGATGCGTACCTCGAGGCACTGGTGTGGGCGCAGCGTTATGCGTTCCTCAACCGCGAGGAAATGATGGACCGCGTCGTCGACTGCCTCGCTGCGTTCCAGGACGAGCCGGTGCAGCGACTGGAGCAGGTCAACTGCCATCACAACTACACCGCTCGCGAGACCCACATGGGCCGGGAGGTGTGGCTTTCGCGCAAGGGCGCGATCGACGCGCACGACGGCGTGCCCGGACTGATCCCGGGGTCGATGGGCGACCTGTCCTACGTGGTGCGCGGCAAGGGCCACGTCGGGTCGCTGTGCTCGTCCCCGCACGGGGCGGGGCGGAACTACTCGCGAGCCAAGGCCCGCAAGCAGTTCACCCGCGACGACCTGGACAAGCGGATGGCCGGCATCGCGTGGGGTCGCTCGGACGCGTTCCTCGACGAGCACCCGCAGGCCTACAAGCCCATCGACGTGGTCATGCACGACGCGCGGGATCTCGTCGAGGTGGAGCACACGCTGCGGCAAGTGGTGAACGTCAAGGGCGACTGACCGGCGCCGGATCCGATGAAAGTATCGCCGTGGTCGATAGTCGACCACGGCGATACTTCGATCATGAGCCGCTCAGCGGCTGTGCGGCCTCAGCTGGCGGGTGCTCCGGCGTCGGCCGTGGGCACCGCGGCGCTGTCGGAGGTGTCGTCGACGAGCACCAGGCTGATCTTGCCGCGCTGGTCGATGTCGGCGATCTCCACCTGCAACTTGTCGCCGACGTTCACGACGTCCTCGACCTTGCCGATGCGCTTGCCGCGGCCCAGCTTGCTGATGTGCACCAGGCCGTCCTTGCCCGGCAGCAGTGAGACGAACGCACCGAACGCGGCGGTCTTGACCACCGTGCCGAGGAAGCGCTCCCCCACCTTGGGCATCTGCGGATTGGCGATCGCGTTGATCTGGTCGACCGCGGCCTGCGCGGACGGGCCGTCCGTGGCGCCGACGTAGATCGTGCCGTCGTCCTCGATGGTGATCTGCGCGCCGGTCTCGTCCTGGATCGAGTTGATCATCTGGCCCTTGGGCCCGATGACCGCGCCGATCTTGTCGACCGGGATCTTCACGACCGTGACGCGCGGGGCGTACGGGCTCATCTCGTCCGGGCCGTCGATGGCCTCGGCCATGACGTCCAGGATGTGCAGCCGGGCCTCGCGGGCCTGCTGCAGCGCCGCGGCCAGCACCTCGGACGGGATGCCGTCGAGCTTGGTGTCCAGCTGCAGCGCGGTGACGAACTCCTTCGTGCCGGCGACCTTGAAGTCCATGTCGCCGAACGCGTCCTCGGCGCCGAGGATGTCGGTCAGCGCGACGTACTCGGTGTGGCCGTCAACCGTGTCGGACACGAGCCCCATGGCGATGCCGGCGACCGGTGCACGCAGCGGCACCCCGGCGTTGAGCAGACCGAGCGTCGAGGCACACACCGAGCCCATCGACGTCGAACCGTTGGAGCCCAGCGCCTCGGACACCTGCCGGATGGCGTACGGAAACTCGTCGGTGCTCGGCAGCACCGGCACCAGCGCCCGCTCGGCCAGCGCGCCGTGGCCGATCTCACGGCGCTTCGGCGAGCCGACCCGGCCCGTCTCGCCGGTGGAGAACGGCGGGAAGTTGTAGTTGTGCATGTAGCGCTTGGTGGTCGTCGGGCTGAGTGTGTCCAGCTTCTGCGCCATGCCCAGCATGTTCAGCGTGGTGACGCCCAGGATCTGGGTCTCGCCACGCTGGAACAGCGCCGAGCCGTGCACCCGCGGGATGACCTCGACCTCGGCCGAGAGCGTGCGGATGTCGCGCAGGCCGCGACCGTCGATGCGGACCTTCTCGCGCAGGATGCGCTGACGGACGAGCTTCTTGTTCAGCGCCCGGAACGCCGGGCTGATCTCGTCGAAGCGGTCCTCGAAGCGCTGGCCCAGCGTGTCCTTGACGCCGTCCTTGATCTCATCGAGCTTGGCCTCGCGCTCCTGCTTGTCGGCGATCGCCAGCGCACCGGCGGTCTCGGCCTCGACCTCGTTGCGAACGGCCTCGTAGACCTCGTCGGAGTAGTCGAGGAAGACCGGGAACTCGACGCCCGGCTTCGCGGCGGCGTCGGCGAGTTCTTTCTGCGCACGGCACAGCTCGGCGATGGCCGGCTTGGCGGCCTCGAGACCCTCGGCGACGACCTCCTCGGTCGGGCGCTTGCCCCCGCCGTCGATCAGCGCGATGGCGCCCTCGGTGGCCTCGGCCTCGACCATCATGATCGCGACGTCGCCGTTGTCCAGGGTGCGACCGGCGACGACCATGTCGAACGTCGCGCGCTCGAGCTCGGTGTGCGTCGGGAACGCCACCCACTGGCCGTCGATCAACGCGACGCGGGTGCCGCCGACCGGGCCGCTGAACGGCAGGCCGGAGACCTGCGTCGACGCGGACGCGGCGTTGATCGCCACGACGTCGTAGGCGTGGTCGGGGTTCAGCGCCATGACGGTGATGACGACCTGGACCTCGTTACGCAGGCCCTTGATGAAGGTCGGGCGCAGCGGGCGGTCGATCAACCGGCAGGTGAGGATCGCGTCCTCGGACGGGCGGCCCTCACGGCGGAAGAACGAGCCGGGGATGCGTCCCGCGGCGTACATGCGCTCTTCGACGTCGACGGTCAGCGGGAAGAAGTCGAAGCCTTCACGCGGCTTCTTGCCGGCCGTGGTGGCCGACAGCAGCATCGTGTCCTCGTCCAGGTAGGCGACGACGGCGCCGGCGGCCTGCTTGGCGAGGCGGCCGGTCTCGAAACGGATGGTGCGTTTGCCGAAGCTGCCGTTGTCGATGACGGCCTCGGACTCGAAGACGCCTGACTCGGCGTCGATGGTTGCCTCTGACATCCAGAGGTCTCCTCTCGTACGTGCCGGTGCGCACTGGCGACGTACGAGCTGCACCCGTAGTGGTGCCGGTCTTCGATCGAAGCGGACGAGCGATCGATGTGATCGCCTCGGCCGCCACTACCGAGGACCGACGTCCTCGATGTCGCAGGGACGCGCTGATGCGTCCGGCATGCGGATATTCGGTTGTCGTGGGCCGCGGCGCGGCACACGTGCGAAGGGGGAGCGACGACGTCGCTCCCCCTGGTGGCTATCGGCGCAGGCCGAGTCGCTCGACGATCGACCGATAGCGGTTGATGTCGGTCTTCGCCAGGTAGTTCAGCAGTCGGCGGCGCTGGCCGACGAGCAGCAGCAGCCCGCGACGGCTGTGGTGGTCGTGCTTGTGCTCCTTGAGATGCTCGGTGAGGTCGCGGATTCGGCGGCTGAGCAGCGCGACCTGCACCTCGGGCGAGCCGGTGTCACCGTCGACGGTGCCGTACTCGGCAATAATCTCTTTCTTGACATCCTGGGCCAGCGGCACGGGACAGCTCCATTCGACGATCTCGGTGCAGGCGCGCTCCGCCGGTAGGTGACACGGCGGATGGTGGAACACGTCCTGCTCGGCCTCGCATTGCACGGGCTGGCACCGATGCTACCAGCGTCGCCGGATTTCCTAGACTCGAGCGCGTGCCGCCGTTCACCGTCAGTCAGGACACCTCGGTGTCGCCGCTCGCCGCATGGGAGCGGGTCGTCGACTGGCCACGGCACGGGCGGTACGTGCCGTTGACCACTGTTGCCGTGACCACCGACCGCCAGCGCGGCGTCGGGACCGTCTTCACCGCGCACACCGGGGTCGGCCGGCTGGGCTTCGACGACCCGATGGAGGTCGTCGAGTGGCAGCCACCGGCCAACGGCAACGGCGGCCGGTGCCGCCTGGAGAAGCGCGGCCGGGTCATGATCGGCTGGGCCGAGCTGACCGTCGAGCCGCACGGGTCGGGCGCGCGGGTCACCTGGACCGAGGACGCCAAGCCTGCGGGGTTGCCCGCCTTCACCGACCGCGCCTCCGTGGCCGCCGGGCGCCTGCTGTTCCGCCGGGTGCTGCGCAAGCTCCTCACCGACTGACGGCCCGACCGCCCGACCGACTGACCGACTGACGGCCCGACTGCCCGCCGCCCAGTGCGACCCGAACCTCCCGGTGATCAACAGCAGGTTTTGGTCGCCCAAGCGGCCATTTGCTCCTGTTGATCACCGAGGATTTGTGGGGTCAGGTGGTCAGGTCAGGTCAGGTCATCAGCTCGCGGGTGCGGCGGACATCGGCGTCCATCTGCGTGATGAGCGTGTCGACGCCGTCGAACTTCTCCATGCCGCGCAACCGCTCGACGAACTCGACGCCGAGCGTCGCGCCGTAGAGGTCCCCGCTGAAGTCGAGGATGTAGGCCTCCACGCGCCGTTGCCGCACCTCGAAGGTCGGGTTGGTGCCCACCGAGATCGCGGCGGTGCCGATCGGCGGTGCGGCCACGGTGCGGCCCCACTCGTCGAGCCGGACGACCCGGCCGGCGTAGACGCCGTCGGCGGGCACGGCGGCCCACGCGTCGGTATGCAGGTTCGCCGTCGGGTAGCCGAGGTCGCGCCCACGCTGATCGCCCCGCTCGACGACGCCGTCGACGCGGTGCGCTCGACCCAGCACCTCGGCAGCACGCACCATGTCACCGGCCTGCACGCACGAGCGCACGTAGGTGGCGCTGAGCGGCGTGTCGCCGTCCGCCAGCAGGTGCACGCCCGCGGCGGTGAAGCCGAATCTGCGACCCAGCTGCTGCAGCAACGCGACATCGCCGCCGGCCTTGTAGCCGAAGCGGAAGTTCTCGCCGACGATCACCGTAGCGGCATGCAGCCGCTCGACGAGCGCCAGGTGCACGAATTGGTCCGGCGGCATCTTGGAGAACTCGAGGGTGAACGGCAAGGCGCAGAAGACGTCCACGCCGAGCTGCTCGACGAGTTCCGCGCGTCGCACGAGGCTGGTGAGGACGGGCGGGTGCGAGCCGGGCCGGACGACCTCGGCCGGGTGCGGCACGAAGGTGACCAGCACGCTCGGCACACCCTGCGCCCGGGCCGCCTCGACGGCCTCGCCGATGATCGCCTGGTGACCGCGGTGGATGCCGTCGAACACCCCGATCGTGACGACGCAGCGTCCCCAACCGCTCGGCACCGCCTCGAGTCCATGCCAGCGCTGCACGACGGCGAGCTTACTGACGAACCGGGTCGGCCCGGCGGAATGCCGGAGCGAGCTCGAGCGGCACCGCTCCCCACCGACGGGTCAGCTCGTCGCCCAGGTGCTGCGCGAGTTCGGCAAGAGCGGGCGAGCCGACGGCCGCGCCGTCCTGCGCCGCCTCGCGCAGCCGGTGCAGCATGACCTCGAGCTTGCCGGGGTGAGCCGGCCGGCGGCCGCCGCGCAGGCGCTTGTCGTCGCGCGACGCGCCGAGGTACCAGGACACCGACAGGAACACCCAGCCCAGCTGCGCCGCGCGCACGTCGTCGGCGAACGCCGCGGTCCGGACCGCGGGGAACGCGTCGCGCACGAGCGCGACGTACGCGTCGACCGCGCGTTGCGCCGCGCCGGGCGTGAGGGTCCAGGCACACCAGCAGGTCGGCCACGGCACCGTCAGATAGGCGACGTCCCACGCGACATGGCGCCACTGCGCGTTCTCGAAGTCGAGCAGCGTCAGGCGGTCGTCGTGCACCAGGTTGTTGTCCGGGCAGGTGTCCCCGGGCGTGATCGCCGCGAGGGTGTCGCCGCCGAGCCGGGCGCCGAGGCCGCGCAGCTCGTCGAACGCGCCGGCCGGCACGCTGACGCCGAGCGAGCCACATTCGCGATCGAGCACGCGGATCGCGTCGTCGAGATCAGCGCCGAGGTGCGCGTCGTACACCGGTAGCTCACCGGCACGCGCGGTCAGTGCGGTCTGGAAGTCGGCGCGCAGGCCGCGGGTCGCGACGTGCAGCCGGCCGAGCGCCTGCGCCCACAGCGCCAGAGTTGCTTCGGCCGCCGCGGCGTCGCGGCCGAGCAGTGCATCCGAAAGGCTCGGTCCGTCGCCCAGATCCGACATGACGACGATCGGTGGGTCGCCCGATTCGGCCAGCAGATGCGGCGCGCCGGTGTCGCCGTGCAGCAACGACAGCGCCGCTGCCTCACGCACCCACCCCTCGCCCATGCCGTTGAACCACTTGACGATCACCGACCCGCCCGCGCGCAGTCGCACGCGGTGCACCGACGAACGCGGACCACGCTGGATCTTCTCGACGCGGCCGAGGTCGGCATCGGGCAGCAGCCGGGCGACGTGCGCGGATGCCTCGTCGCTCCAGCTGCGCATGATCGCTTTCTACCCTGCGGCGACGAACACCAGCAGCGGGCGCGCCGCGCCGTCACTCTCGCGCAGCAGCGCGAGCGCCGTGCCGTCCGGGCCGAGTGCACCGTGCACGCCCTCCACGCCACGCGCCTCGAGTGCCCGGCCGAACGACAGCTCGCGCGCCTCGTCGGCGCTCACCTCGCGCACCGGCATCGCACAGCGGATCGCGGCCGGCAACGGCAGGCCGATCGGATCGTCGCTGGACGCCAGTTCCTCGAGGGTCAGCGCGGCGTCCAGCGAGAACGGCCCGACGCGGGTGCGCCGCAGCGCCGTCAGGTGCCCGCCGGTGCCGAGCGCGGCACCGAGATCACGGGCGAGCGCGCGGACGTAGGTGCCCGACGAGCACTCGACCTCGACGTCGACATCGAGCAGCTCGTCGGTGACCCGGCGAAAGTCCCGGGCGACGAACCGGCCGACCGTGATCGGCCGCGCGGCCAGCTGCACCGTCTCGCCGGCCCGGGCTCGCGCATAGGCGCGCTGCCCGTCGACCTTGATCGCCGACACCGTGCTGGGCACCTGCTCGATCGCGCCGGTGAGCGGGCGCATCGCGGCGCGTACGTCGTCCGGCGTGATCGCGCCCGCCCCACTGGCAGCGGTGACCGTGCCCTGCGCGTCGTCGGTGTCCGTTGCCTGGCCGAGCCGGATCGTGGCGGTGTACGCCTTGTCGGCGAGGACGAGGTGGTGCAGCAGCTTCGTCGCCGGTCCGACGCCGACGACGAGCACACCGGTGGCCATCGGATCCAGCGTGCCGGCGTGCCCGACGCGACGGGTGCCGGCGAGCCGGCGCAGTCTGGCGACGACGTCGTGTGACGTCCAGTCCGCCGGCTTGTCGACGATCACCAGTCCCCCGGCCGCGCTGCTCACGGCGCCAACCCTAGGAGAGCCGTCCGCTAGGTGCCGGTGACGACCCACGCGTCGGTGCGGGTGCGCAGCACCATGCCGACGAAACGCACGGCGATGAACGCGAACAACCCGGCCCACACGCCGCCGATGCCCAGGTGCCAGTGCAGCGCGGCGATGTCGATCGGGGCGAAGAAACCGACCGCGGAGATCACCGTGATCGTGCGCAGGAAGCCGACGTCACCTGCGCCGATCAGCACGCCGTCGAGCGCGAACACGACTCCGGCGGGCGGCAGCAGTGCGACGAACCACGGCCACAGCAGGTGCGCCTGGTGCAGCACCGGGGCTGACGAGGTGAACAGACGCGGGATGACCGCGTAGCCGGCCCCGTAGAGCAGGGCGAAGGCGACGCCGGCGTAGAGCCCCCACCGCGCGACGCGCCAGGCCATCGTCCGGGCCGACGACGCGTCGGCCGCCCCCAGCGCCGCGCCGATCAGCGACTGCGCGGCGATCGCGAACGAGTCCAGCAGCAGCGCGGTGAACTCGTCGAGCTGCAGACCGATCTGGTGCGCGGCGATCTGCGCGGTGCCCATCCGGGCCGCGACCGCGGCCGCGGTGAGGAACGCGACCTGGAACGCCGCGCTGCGCACGATCAGGTCGACGCCGACGCGCGCCTGCGCCTTGATCACCGCACGGTTGGGCCGCAGCGTCGTCGCCGAGCGCCGCAGGGCGCGCAGGAAGAGCGCCGCTCCCACTGCCTGCGCCGCGACGTTGGCGATCGCCGACCCGGTCAACCCGAGGCCTGCGGTGTAGACGAGCAGCGGCGAGGCCGCGGCCGATACCGCGTTCGCGGCGACGACGATGACGACGGGCTCGCGAGTGCGTTGCACGCCGCGCATCCAGCCGTTTCCGGCGAGGACCAGCAGTACGCCCGGCATACCGAGCAGCGCGATGCGGAACCAGGATTCGGCGGCGTGCTGCGTGTCGGTGTTTCCGCCGGCGAGCAGGCCGATCAGCGGGTGCGCGAAGATCTCGCCGGCGGCCACGACCAGCACGCCGATCACGCCCGCGAACCACGACGCCTGCACGCCCTCGTCCACGGCCGCGTCGACCCGCCCGGCGCCGAACCAGCGCGCGGCACGGCCCGTCGTGCCGTACTCGACGAACGTGCCGACGACGGTCAGCAACGCCATCAGCGCCGCGCCGACACCCAGCCCGGCGAGCGGTCGCGAACCGAGGTGGCCGACGACCGCGGTGTCGACGAGCAGGTACAGCGGCTCCGCGGCGAGCACGACGAACGCCGACCCTGCAAGGCTCAGCAGCCGACGAGTCTGTGGCGCGTCCGGAACGCCGGCCGCGGTGTCGTCGGTCATCGGGATCTGCGCCCCGGCAGCGCCGTCACTCGTCGTCGTCGTCGACCGTGCGCGGTTTGCGATAGGGGTCGGCCTCGCCCGCGGGGCGAGCGTCCTGCCGGGCTGCCTCGACCTGGGCGTCGGCCGCCGCGGCGACCGCGAGCAGCTCGTCGATGTGCTTGGCCGAATCGGGCAGTGCGTCCAACGTGAAGGTCAGCGTGGGAGTGAAGCGCACGCCCGTCTGGCGGCCGACCTCGCTGCGCAGCACGCCCTTGGCAGATTCCAGCGCCGCTGCCGACGCGGCACGCTGCTCGTCGTCGCCGAACACCGTGTAGAAGAGGGTGGCGTCGTGCAGGTCGCCGGTGACCCGGACGTCGGTAATCGTCACCATGCCGAGGCGCGGATCCTTGATCTGGCGCTCGATCGAGTTCGCCACGATCTGCTTGATGCGCCCGGCCATCCGCCGCGCCCGTCCCGCGTCCGCCATGGTCGCTCCTTGTCGCTCACCGTCGTTGAGTGGTCACTTTCGCGCTGAGTGGTCGGTTGTAGGTGACCACTCAGCGCGGAAGTGACCACTCGACGTGTCACTCGAGATCGTCGTCGTCGAGCACCCGCGTGCGGGCGGCGAGCAACTCGATCTCCGGCCGCCCGGCGATCAGCCGCTCGCACTGGCCGAGGACGTCGCGCACGTGCGCGTGGTCGGCGCCGACCAGTGCCACCGACAGTTCCGCGCGGCGGTGCAGATCGTGGTCACCCGTCTCCGCCGCGGACACCGAGTACTTGCGAGCGAGCTCGGCCACGATCGGCCGGACAACCGCTCGCTTCCCCTTCAGCGAATGCACGTCCCCCAACAGAACGTCAGCGGACAAGCAACCCACCACCATCCCCGCGACCTCCTAGCAGCGAACGGGCGAAATGCGCGAGATGCGGCGAACGAGCCGCGGGCTGAAGTCGGGGTGGGGCCGGTTGGCAAAAAAAAGTGGTTTGGAGTCCGCCCGCACAGGGCCCCCCCCCCCCGTAGGACGGG
>NZ_CAXTQF010000066.1:16079-17343 GCF_964246335.1 uncultured Jatrophihabitans sp.
CTAATTGCGCGTTATGCGGCGAACGAGCCGGGGGCTGATGTCGGGGTGGGCCCTGTTCGAACATAAGAGTGTTTGCTCTTCGTCCCGAACTGGGCCCACCCCGACGTAGGCAGTCCCAACTACGTTCGAGGCTTCTCGCGCATCTCGAACGTCTCGATGACGTCCTCCAACTTGATGTCGTTGAACGACCCGAGCCCGATACCGCACTCGAAGCCGTCGCGGACCTCGGTCGCGTCGTCCTTGAACCGCTTGAGCGACTCGACGGTGAGGTTGTCGGCCACGACCGTGCCGTCGCGCACGAGGCGCGCCTTGCTGTTGCGCCGGATGACGCCGGTACGCACCAGCGAACCCGCGACATTGCCGATGCGCGGCACCCGGAAGAGTTCGCGCACCTCGGCCGTACCGAGCTGCACCTCTTCGTACTCGGGCTTGAGCATGCCCTTGAGCGCGGCCTCGATCTCTTCGATCGCCTGGTAGATCACCGTGTAGTAGCGGATGTCGACGCCTTCGCGCTCGGCGACTTCACGCGCCTTGCCCTCCGGGCGCACGTTGAAGCCGATCACGACGGCGTCCGAGGCGACAGCGAGGTTGATGTCGTTCTCGGTGATGGCACCGACACCGCGGCCGATGACCCGCAGCGAGACCTCGTCGGCGTCGTCGCCGAGATCGATGTTGACCAGCGCGTCCTCGAGGGCTTCGACCGAACCGGACACGTCGCCCTTGATGATGAGGTTGAGCTGCTCTACCTCGCCCGCCGCCAACGCCTTGTCGAGGTCGTCGAGCGACACCCGACGGCGACCGGCCGCCAGCTGCGCGTTGCGCTCGCGCGCCTCGCGACGGTCGGCAATCTGGCGTGCGACGCGGTCCTCGCGTACGACGAGGAACGAATCGCCGGCACCCGGCACGGACGTCAGACCCAGCACCTGCACCGGCCGCGACGGACCGGCTTCGTCGACGTTGTCGCCGTTCTCGTCGAGCATCGCGCGCACCCGCCCGTAGGCGTCGCTGGCGACCACCGAGTCGCCAACCTTGAGCGTGCCGCGCTGCACGAGCAGCGTGGCCACCGGGCCGCGGCCGCGGTCGAGCCGGGCCTCGATGACGATGCCCTGCGCGTCCTGGTCGGGATTGGCCCGCAGGTCGAGTGCGGCGTCGGCGGTCAGCAGGATGCCTTCGAGCAGACCGTCGATATTGGTGTTGGCGCGTGCCGACACGTTGACGAACAGCGTGTCGCCGCCGTACTCCTCGGCGACCAGGCCGTAGTCGG
>NZ_CAXTQF010000067.1:0-17187 GCF_964246335.1 uncultured Jatrophihabitans sp.
GGCTACCGCGGTGGCGGCGGCGGGGGTTACGGCGTGAGCGGTTCGTCGGGCACCGGCGGCGGCGGTGGCGGTGGCGCCAGCTACCTGTCCAGTGGCGTGTCCGGGTCGTACACCGTGACGCTGTCGTCGCAGGCCGGGGCCGGCAACGGCGGCGCGTCGAGCGGTGCCGACGGCGGCGACGGATCGGTCTACATCCACTACCCCTAGGCGCTCAACGCAGCATCGCGAGCAGCTCGTCCGCCACGTCCGCCGCGTCGGCGCGGGTGCCGGCAACAGCCCGGGCGCCGTCCACGACGCCGGTCACCGCGGTCAGCGTGTCCGCAGGTCGGCTCGCCGCGCACACCGCGTTGTCGATCAGCCGCAGCGCTGCGTCTGCCGCGGACACCGGCATCAGGGTCACCGGCGCACCCGGTTCGTAGCGCAGCTCGGCGACAGCGCCGACAGGTAGCGGTTCGGGCATCACCGTGCCGCCGAGCTCACCGGCGGAAACCCGGTGCGGGCCGTCGGATGTGCGCAGCGCGAGCGGGCGCGGATAGCCGCGCACCAGACCGTCCGGCTGCAGGACGGCGTACTCGTCGGAGCCGTACGCGGCCCCCCGACGCACGAGTTCGGCGGCCAGCGTCGACTTGCCGCAGTGCGAGCGGCCCGGCAGCAGCAGCGCGTGCCCGTCGACGGCGACGACCGCGGCGTGCACGAAGACGAGTCCCGGGGCGTGTTCGGCGACGTGCAGCTCCAGCTCGCCCATGACGGACTCGACGTTCGACGGCGTCACCGGCCAGATGCGCTCCGGCTCGTCGGCCAGCCCGTCGTCGTGCCACCAGTACGGCAGTGCCGGCCCGATGACGTCGGCGTCGTCGGCCGCCACCCGCAGCCCCACGCGCACTCCGAACCCGGACGCACTGCGCACCACGTCGCTCACCACATGTCGCTCACGCTGTGACCCGCCCGCGCAGGGCCGGCACCACGACGTCCAGTGCGGCGTCGGCAGTGGCGAACATCTGCTCGTACGCCGCGTCCTCGAGGCCGTAAGGGTCGGCCAGGTCGTCGTCGTGTTCGACCGATTCGGCGTGGGCCGTTGCGGCCGCGGCAGCGACGAGGTCGGTCAACGCGCTGTCAGCCGGTGCGCGGGTCAGCACCCGGGCCAGCTCCTTGAGCGTGAAGACGCGCTCGGCCGCCGACGGGTCGAGCTGCTCCACGCGCACGCGGTGCACCCGGGCGGCGGTCACGACGAGCGCCGCCTGCCGCACGTCGCGCGTCGTGAGCTGCCGCGCCCTACTGCCGGAGACGTCGAGGCCCTGCGCCTGCAGCGCCCGCACGATCTGCGCGGCGGGCGCCTGGCCGGCCAGCGCCTGCGTACCGGCTGACTCCACCCGCAGATGGGGCAGTGCAGCTGCCAATCGGGCGCAGATGTAGGGCGAACGGCAGATGTTGCCGGTGCACACGACCAGGATCTGCTCCGGTCTCGCACGGTGCAGGCGGCCTCGGAGCACGGCCAGAGCCTAGTTGCGCACTGGACTGTTACTCACCGTAGCCGAATCATCACCAGAGGCGAGGAAATGCACCAACACTGTGTATGTTTTGTCCTTGTAAACTTTACGCGGAGCTGACATGATGGTTCCTATGTCCGACTGCCGGGTCGTGATTGTGCACGACTACGTGACCCAACGTGGCGGCGCCGAGCGCGTCACGCTGGACCTGCTGCGCGCTTTTCCCGGCGCGCGCCTCGTCACCGCCTGTTACAACCCGGAGACGACGTTCCCCGAGTTCGCCGACTACGACGTCGAAACGCTGTGGATCGGCGGCGTGGCCGCGCTGCGCCGCGACCCGCGGCGCGCGTTCCTGTTCCTGGCCCGTGCGTTCGCCGAGCACCGCATCGACGACGCGGACGTCGTCATCTGCTCCAGCAGTGGCTGGGCCCACCGCGTGCAGACGAGCGCACCGAAGATCGTCTACTGCCACAACCCCGCGCGCTGGCTCTACCAGCCCGACGACTACCTCGCCGGTGTGCCGGCATGGTTGCGCAAGAGCTTCGTGAACTGCACCAAGGGGCTGCGCGGCACCGACGCCGTGGCTGCGCACAGCGCGGCGCAGTACCTGGTCAACTCCGCCGCCGTCGCCGGCCGGGTCCACTCGTCGTACGGCATCGACTCGCGCATCGTCGCACCGGCCCGCGGTCTGACTCCGGACGGCCCGATGCAGGCGGTCCCTGGCGTCGAGCCGGGGTTCCTGCTCACGGTCGGCCGTGCCCGCGGCTACAAGCACACCGACGCCGTCGTCGATGCCGTGGCGTCGATGCCGGGGGAGCGGTTGGTCGTGGTCGGCGGGTCGCCGACGCGGCAGTGGCCGGAGGGCGTGACTGGTCTCGAGCGGCTCAGCGACGCGCAGATGCGCTGGCTGTACGCCAACGCTGGCGCCTTGGTCGCCGTCGCCAACGAGGACTTCGGCCTGACCCCGGTCGAGGCTCAGGCGTTCGGCCTGCCGACGATCGCGTTGCGCGCCGGCGGCTATCTGGACTCGTGCGTCGAGGACCTCACCGCGGTGTTCGTCGATCTGCCCACTTCCGCACGCATCGCCGACGGCATCCGCGACCTGCGCTCGCGCACCTGGGACACGGCGGCCATCAAGCAGTGCGGTGAGCGGTACTCGGTGCAGGCCTTCGCCGCGCGCGTCCACACCATCGTCGACGAGGTCCGCGGCTCGGTCCGCGTCACCGACCCGGCCGCACAGGCCGTCCGCAGCGAACGGCTCGTCGCGCCGACGGCGCCGACGCGGCGGTTGCAGACACAGCCCGCGTAACAGGGTCCGGCGCCCGAGCGCACCTATGCTGACGTGATGATCGCGCCCGCGCGCCTAAGCGGCCCGGCGCGGCAGACCGTGGTGTTCGTCGCGTGCGGCATCGCGCTCGGCCTCGGCGCCGGAGCGGCGGTAGCGCACAACCTGCGGCTCGGGCTCGTCGTGGCGATCGTCCTCGTCGGGATCGTCGTCACGCTGACCCGCGCGGTCCTCGTCGGCATCGCGGCGCTCGTCGGCACGTACGCCACCTACCGGCTCGGCGGCGCGGCCGACGCCGGAGGTGTCTCCTACTCCGACGCCCTGCTCGCGGTCGCGACGCTGCTGGCGGTGCCGTCCCTGCTGGGCACGCAGGAGCTGCGCCGGTTGCGCATCCCCCTCGTCGGCATCGGCATCTATCTGGCGTCCCTGCTGCCCACGGTGTTCCTCAACCCCTCGCACCGCGCCGATCTCGAATGGGTGCACCGCGTGTTCCTGGTCGCCGGAGCGATGGCCGTCGGCGCGTGGATCGTGCACGCGGGAGCCACCCGGCTCGCGCTGCGGGCACTCGCCGCGGTCAGCGCGATCGTCGCCGTCGCCGCGGTGGCCGACACCTTCGCGACCGGCTTCGACCCCGCTGCGCCGTTCGGCTTGAACAAGAACCTGATCGGCACGCTGCTCGGGATGGTCGTCGTACTACTGGTCGTGGCACGTGACTCGTTCGGCTTCTCCCGGCGCGCTCGCGTGTACGTGCTCGCGGTCGTCGCTGCCGGGCTGCTCGCCTCGCAATCGCGTGGCGGCATGCTCGGTGCGGCCGCCGCCCTGTTGCTCGCCTTCGCGCTCGACTGGCGGGGGCACGGCCGCAGTGCGCGCATCGTCGGCTCGATCGTGGCGGCGGCCTTCATCGGCTTCGGTGGGTACTCGGTGCATCAGGAGCTGAACCAGACCACGCTCGATCTCAACAACAGCAGCATCGGCGTGCGGTTCAACGTCGAACACGTCACGCGCGAGATCTGGCAGACCTCGCCGATCGACGGCGTCGGGCTCAAGTACTTCTTCAGCGGCATCTACGGAGCGCAGGCGCAGGCGCCGAACAACGTCGTCGACAACGAGCTCGCCGAGTCCGGGCTGATCGGCCTGACCGGTTTCGTGCTCTTCCAGGGCAGCATGGTCATGGCCGGGGTCCGCCGCAGACGTGACGGTCAGTTGCTCGTCGCCGGCACGTGCTGCGTCGTCGGGGAGCTGCTGCACGGGATGGTCGACATCTACTGGTCCGCCGGCAGCGTGACGCTGCCGTTCCTGCTGTTCGGCCTCGGGCTCGCCACGCCTCCGCGCGCCGAACCGTGGGACGAAGCACCGTCGCGGACGCCGCAGCGGCAGTTCAGCCCAACAGGGTGACGGCGCGGTCGAGCACCGCCGGCCAGGTCAGCTCCGCGACGCTCGGTGCGGCGCCCGCGGTGAGCCGCTGACGAGTCGGCTCGTCGAGCAATTGGGCAAGCAGCCCGGCGAGTTCCGCGACGTCGTTCGGATCGTGTTGCAGCAAGCCGTTGACGCCGTGCTCGATCAGGTCGCCGGCCCCCGGCACCGTCGTGGTGATCACCGGCAGGCCGCTGCCGAGTGCCTCGACGATCGCCATGCAGAACGCCTCGTACTTGGTCGGCAGGACGAACGCGTCGCACGCCGCGTGCAGGCCGCCGACGTCGCCGAGCGGGCCGACCCAGTGCACGGTCGCCGCTGCCTGCAGCTCGTCGATCAACGGTGCGTACGCCGCCGGATCCGCGGTGCCCGCGAGGACGAGGTGCATCGGCGCAGCGGAGGAGTTCGCATTCACCTCGGCGAGGGCGCGTACTGCGACCTCGAAACCCTTGCGGGACAGTTCGTTGGCGACCATGCACACGACGATCGCGTCCTCGGGCAGCCCCCACGCTGCACGAGCGGTGCCGCGCTCGCTACGCCGTGCCGGGTCGAACTCGGCCGGGTTGAACCCGTTGTGCACGGTGCGCACGACGCCTGCGTCGACGCCGTACAACCGTTCGAGATCGCTACCCACCTGGTCGGCCACCACGACGACGCGCGACCACGGCCGGTGGAAGTAGCTGCGTTCGAGCACGAGCCGCTCCTGGTGGCGCGGCAGGGCGTAGCGCAGCACCGGGTGCCGGCGCAGGCCGCCCTCGTGCAGGCGCCGGCCCGCCTGTAGCCACGCGCGGTGCACGCTGCCCACCCACGCGACGGTGGCCGGGACGGGCTGCACCCCGAAGCTGATCACGTGATCGAACTCCGAGACGCTGTAGAGCCGGCTGGCGGCCCGGCCGAAGCGCCACAGGCCCGCGGTGACGGCTCCTGCCTGGGCGACATCGCCGATGTCCACCTGCCGCACCGCGACATCGTCCAGCTCCGTGCGGTCGACGTCCGCGGCGACGATCGTCACCTCATGGTGGTGCTGCCAGTGGCGGGCGGCCTCCCAGATGGATCGCTCCACCCCGCCGCGCTTGTGCACTCCGTGGAAGACCAGCGCCAACCGCACGGCGACATCGTACGAGCGTGCCGAACCTTCATACTTCGTGCGTGCCCGAAGCAGTCGCCGCACCGACGCCGAGCGTCGTGATCGTCGCCTACCGCGCCGACGCGCATCTGGACCGGTGTCTGGCCGCGCTCGGGCCCGGTGCGCACGTGGTGATCGTCGACAACGACGCCGCGCCCAGCACGAAGGCCATCGCGGACGAGCACGGCGCGGAGTACATCGCCTCGCTGACCAACGTCGGGTTTGCCGCCGCGGTGAACATCGGTCTGCGGCACGTGGGCGACACGGACGTGCTGCTGCTCAATCCCGACGCGCGGCTCGGCCTGGGCGACGTGCGCCGGATGCAGACGGCCCTGCGCGCGCCGGGCACGCACCGAGCGGCCGTCGGACCGCGGCTGGTCGGCGCGGACGGCGGCGCCCAGCTTGCGCAGTGGCCGATGCCGTCGCCGGCACAGATCTGGCTCGACGCCGTCGGGCTGGGCCGGTTGTGGCGCGGCCGCACCTTCGTGGTCGGCGCGGCGCTGATGCTGCACGCCGACGCGCTGACCGAGCTCGGCGGCCTCGACGAGCGCTACTTCCTCTACGCCGAGGAGGCGGACTGGCAGCTGGGCGCGCTGCATGCCGGCTGGCAGCTGCATGTCGTCGACACGGTCACCTGCACGCACGTCGGTGCCGCGAGCAGCAGCGACCCGGTACGCCGGGAGCGGCTGTTCCTCGCCAGCGGCCGTGCGTTCGCGCGGCGGTGGTACGGCCCGCTCGGCGCTGCCGTGATGCGCGCCGGGTCGCTGGTGGCCGCGGTGCGCCGCTCGCTGGTCGGCTCCGCCGAGAGCCGGGCCCGCAACCGGCGCCTGTTGCGGCTGCAGCTGACCGGGCCGCCCAGATGACCGGTGTCGGGCCGCCCCTGCATGTCGTGCACGTCGTGCGCTCGGACGGCTTCGCCGGTGTCGAACGCTACGTCGCCGACACGGCCACCGAACTGTCGCGGCGCGGTTGCCGGGTCGACGTCGTCGGCGGTTCACGCCAGCGCATGCACGGTGTTCTGCCGCCCGGCGTCCGCCATCATCGAGGCGACTCGGTGGCCCAGGTCGCGCGCGCACTGTGGCGCATCGGCCGCGTCGACGTCGTGCACGCGCACATGACCGCGGCCGAATCCGCGGTGGCCGCGCTGCGCAAGCGCAACCGTGGCGCGTTCGTCACCACGCGGCACTTCGCCGGCCGACGTGGCACCAGCCGACTGGGCCGGATGTCCGCCCCGGCCATCTCGGCGCAGCTGGATCTGCAACTCGCCGTGAGTCGCTTCGTCGCGGACTCGATCGGCGAGCCGAGCACGGTGCTGCTCAGCGGCGTGCCGGCCAGCGAGACGACGCGCGATGCAATGGGACGTGTCGTCACCGTGTTGCAGCGACTCGAGCCGGAGAAGAGCACGGACGTCGCGGTACGCGCGTGGGCGGCGAGCGGACTGGCCGAACACGGTTGGCGGCTCGAAGTACACGGCGCGGGCAGCAGGCTCGACGCGTTGCGCGTGCTGGCGGCGAAGGAGGGCGTCGCCGACTCGACGCGTTTCGCCGGGCCGACCACGACACCGCGCGCGGTGCTGGCGCGCAGCGCTGTGCTCATCGCCCCGACGGCGGTCGAGGCACTCGGCCTCGTGGTCCTGGAAGCCATGGCGGAAGGCGCGGCGGTCGTCGCGGCCGACGGCGGCGCGCACCGCGAGACGCTCGGCCCGCTCGGCCGGTACTTCCCGCCGGGCGACGCGCAGGCCTGTGCCGAGCAGCTGCGCCGATTGGCCGGCGACCCGGAAGGCTGCGCGCAGACGGGAGCCGCGCTGCAGGAGCGGTTCCTCGCGTCGTTCACCGTGCAGGCACACGTCGACCGGTTGCTCGAGCACTACCGGCGGGTGCAGCAGTGAGCAGTCCCGTCCGGGTGGCCGTGCTGAGCCTCGAACCGTGGGACGACGTGTGGCGGCGCAACCAGCACTTCGCCGCCCGACTGGTCCGCGATCCAGCAGTGCGTGACCTGCTGTTCGTCACCCCACCGCGTGGCGGCCTGGCCTGGCGCGCGCAACGGCACAGACCACTGCCCGGCGTCGAGGTCGTCACCCCGCCGCTGCTGGTGCCGCGCCGCTTCGGCGGGTATCGGGTGCTGGGCGCGTGGCTGCGCCGCGCGACCCGGTCCGCGGACGTGTTGTGGATCAACGACCCGGTGGCCGGCGTCGCAGCACTGCGCCCGGGCGTGCGCGCGGTGTACGACGTCACCGACGACTGGCGCTCGATGCCGCAGGCCGACGCGGATGCGCGCCGCACCGTCACCGCCGAGGACATACTCGCGAGACGTGCCACGACGGTGGTGTGTTCCGACGAGCTCGCGCTGCGCTGGCAGCAGCGCTACGCCGTGCAGCCGACCGTGGTGCGCAACGGCGTGGACGTGTCGGCGATCCGCGGTGCGCAGCCGATCGAACTCGCGGGCCGCGCGCCGCATGCCGTGTACGTCGGCACGTTGCACGCCAACCGCTTCGACGTCGCGCTCACGGCGGCTCTCGCGCAGGCGTGGCCGGGCACCGTGCATCTCGTCGGCCCGATCGGTCTGTCCGAGATCCATCGCACGCTGTTGACCGATGCGGGTGCACGGCTGGTCGGCGCCGTTCCGGCGCGCGACGTACCGCGGTGGCTCGTCGCCGCCGACGTGCTGATCTGCCCGCACGTCGTCGACGACTTCACGCTCAGTCTGGACGCGATCAAGTCGCACGAGTACCTCGCCACGGACCTGCCGGTCGTCGCGACACCGAGCAGCGGTTTCCAATCGTTGTCGGCGCCGGGACTGACGGTGGTCGACCGGGATCGCTTCGTCGACGCCGCGCTCGTGGCAGCCGGCGCCGGGCCGGTCCGGCGTGACGTTGCGGTGGACTGGGACGAGCGCGCCGCGCAGTTCCGCGACGTCCTGCTGCCCGACGGAGACGCCCGGTGAGCGGAACGTGGATCGTCGTGCTCAACTGGAACGGCCGCGACGACACCCTGGAGCTGCTCGACACGCTCGCCGGCGAACCGGCCACGGTGCTCGTCGTCGACAACGGGTCCTTCGACGGCACTCTCGAGGCCGTCCGCGAGCGGCACCCCGAGGTGCACACGCTGCAGACCGGTGCCAATCTCGGCTACGCCGGCGGCAACAACGTCGGCATCACCCAGGCGCTTGCCGCGGATGCCGACATCGTCGCGGTGCTCAACAACGACACCCTGGTCGAACCCGGATTCCTCACACCGCTCGTCGAGATCGCCGCGGACGGCGCCGCTGCGGTCTCGCCGGACATCCGGTACGCCGACGAGCCCGAGGTGTCGTGGTTCCGCGGTTCCCGGATCGATCTGCGCGACGGATGGCCGCAGCACCTACCCCCGGCCGATCAGCCGCCCGCGGCCGCCGGACCGTTCGCCAGCCCGGTGCTCACCGGCTGCTGCGTCGTCGCCTCGGCACAGACGTGGCGGCGGGTGGGCCTGTTCGACGACGGCATGTTCCTGATGTTCGAGGACAGCGACTGGAGCCGGCGCGCGGCGGACGCCGGCGTCGACCTGATCGTGGCGCCGCGCAGCCGCATCCGACACAAGGTGTCCCGCTCGTTCACGGGCGAGGCGAGCGTGCTCGGCACGTACTACTTCGCACGCAACGGCGCGGTGTTCGCCGCGCGCCACCTCGGTGTGCGCGGCACCGCACGCTTCGTCGTGCGCCGGGTGCTGCGCTCGACGTTGGGCGAGCTGCGCGACCCGGCCCGGCGGCCGTTCGCGCTGATGGCCTATCTCGGGTTGCTCGCGGCCCTCACCCGCAGACGCGGTCCGGCCGGCCGTGTTGCCACGGCCCTCGCCCGGCGGGTCGTCGCCGGGTCAGCGGTCGCCGGCCACTAGCAGGTCGTCGAGCGCAGCCGTGGTCGGCGCCAGCCGCGGCCACAGACCCGCCGCGAACGGATGGAAGTCGCGCATCCGGCGCCAGCGGAGCGGCGTGGGCAGCCAGGTGGCCCAGTAGTACCGCAGGCTGCGCAGGCCCTGGTTGTGCGCCGACGACGCGAGCTTGGCGTGCACGACGGCCCGGGACCGGCCCCAGCTGTTGTGCACGATCGACTCCGGGTCGTGCAGGAGCGGGAGCCGCACCTCACGTTCCTCGGCCGGTCGGGCGACCTGCAGCGACGACGTGTCGCCGACGACCACCGGCCGCAGGAAGCGACCCGTCGCGCGGCGCGACTCGATGAGCTCGACGCCTGGTCGGACGGCGATCGGACCGGGGTATTCGTAGAACGGCGTCCCCGTCCGCGTGGTGACCTGCAGATACCGGCCGTCCGGCAGCCGCCGGTACAGCACCCGCATCGGCCACTCGACGACGTCGATGTCGAGCCGGTCCGCCTCGTCCAGCACGCGGTGCAACGCCGCGAGGTCGGGCAGCAGCTCGTCCGTGTCGATCTGCAGGACCCAGTCGACGTCGGCTCCGACGGCGGCGAGCGCCTGCCGCCGCTGCCGGGTGTCCGCGCGGATCGGTTCCTGGACGTCGCGCCACGTGCCGTGCTCGACCGTGACGATCCGCCGGGCGTCGAGCGCGCGTGCCGCCTCGACGCACTCGGCCGAGCGGATCGGCTTGCCCGTCCAGCCCGTTGCGTCGGCGGCGGCCGACACGACGAGGACGTCGACGGCGTCGTAGTAACGGCTGATGCTCGAGCGCAGCCAGGTGGGGTCGGCGGCCAGCACATACGCCCCCAACCGGCGCGAACCGCTAGCGCCCACGGGCGGCTCGGGCCTGCGCCACACGGTTGCGCACCGCCCGCGGGAACATTCTCAGGGTCTCGCGCAAACCGAGATCACGCTCGGCCTGGCGCCGGGCCTGCCAGAACAGTTCGGGATGGATCAGCGGCAGTGGCGCTGCCGGTTCGGCGCTCGCCCCGGCCGCGTGCAGGCGATCGGCTGCGGCGCCGGTGGCGTAGAGCAGCACGTTCTGCCGGTACCACCAGTCGACGTCCGGGTCGTTCCACACCTGCCGACGCAGCACGTCGAAGCACGCAAAGCCGTGCTCGGCGAAGCGCGAATACCAGTAGTCCGGCCACTGCTCGTTGAGGTGCCAGTCGCCGCCCTGCTCGGGCACCGCGGCGGAGAACAGGACGGCGTCGGCGTGCCGGGTCAGCGAGCGGACGAAACCGTCTGCGGATCGCGCCGGCAGGTGTTCGGCGACCTCGACGGTGACGGCGAGGTCGAAGCGCCGACCGAGATCGAACTCGCGCTCGAGGTTCAGTGCGCGGATCTGCTCGGGCCGTACCTGCAGCTGTGCGGGATCGGGATGACCACCCTCGATGCCGTAGACGTCCGTTGCGCCCAGGTCGCGGAAGGCCGCCAGCCAGGCGCCCGCGCCGCAGCCGACGTCGAGCACGCTCGTCGGCGCGAGCAGCGACATCACCATGCCCGCAACAGCGTCCGCGGACGCCCGTGCGGCGTTCACCTGCGTGGCGTAGTGCGCCGCGGGATACGGCGTCGACGACGTCATGCCCGCAGTGAAGCACACCGGCGGTCCGCACGACCGGCGCTCACGCCGGGTCCGAGCCGCGCATACCTATCAGCCCGGCGATGCGGGTGAGCGGGCCGGCCGCCCGCGGGAAGCTCGAGACGACAGCCGCCACATCATCGTCGGTCAGCAGCCCGCCGGCGGTGCGCACGACACCGAGCACGCCGAGCAGGGAGACGACGGCCGTCACGGCAGCCAGTGCGACGGCGTTCACGTGGTGCCGCACGAGCAACGCCACCACGCACACCACGATCACCCACACCAGGACGCCGACGAAAGGCGTCAGCGTGCGTGCCGCGGCGCGCACCGGAAGCTGCAGGTAGCGGCGCAGGATGAACGCCGGCGCGGCGAGGGCGACGAGCTGGCCTGCGGAGTTGCCCACGACCGCGCCCACCGCACCGAGTGCCGGCACGAGCGCAACGACCAGCACGAGGTCGACGACCAGCGCAGCGGTGTTCACGCCCAGCGACAGCAACGGGCGGCGCAGGGCGCCGACGAACGCGATCATCGGGTGCAGCACGGACTGCAGGCAGCTCACCGCACCGAGGCTGACGAACAATGCGGCGGTCAGGGCGAACCGCCCGCCGTAGACACTCGGCACCAACACGGCGACCACCGGCACGCCCAGCGCGACCACCGGCACCGTGGCCAGCGACGACAGCCGGATGCCGCGCAGCACCGCAGCCGATGCGCGCTCGCGGTCGATCGCCACGAGGCCCGCGGCGGCGGGGATCAATGGGCCCAGCATGGCGTCCACCGGCGCGGTGATCTGCGCCGCCAGCCCCGCGGCGAGCGCGAAGACGCCGGCTGCGGCGACGTCGCCGTACGCGTCGAGGACCAGCAGCTCCGTCCGGGCGAACACGAGCTCCTGCACCAGCGTCACGACGAGCACCCGCGCGGCGTACCGCGCGAAGCCGTCCGGCCAGTGGTGCGGCGGCAGCGGGTGCAGGCTCGCGCGCCGGATGTCGGACGGGGCCAACGCGAGCGCGCCGATGGGGGAAAGGACCGCGACGGCGATCCGCGCCACCCACGTCGGGCCGGCCGCGTGCGACCCGACCGCGGCGGTCACCACGGCGAGCTGCGTCGCGAGGCCCACCGCAATGGCCACCTTGGCGAGCACCGCGTTGCGGCCCATCGCACTGAGCAGCACCGTGTTCGTGCCGATGACCATCGTGGCGCCGACCGCCAGTGCTCCGACCACCTGGACGGCAACCGATTCGCGGTGCAGCAGGATCACCGCGCCGAGCGCGCCGAGCGGCCCCTCGACGAACACGTGGTAGCCCGCGCATCGGCGACACAGGTCGAGTAGCGCGGACCGCTCGCCGCGTGCGTGGGCAGCGGCGCCCCACTGCAGGGTCGCGTCGCTGACCCCGCCGTTGAGCACGATCAATCCGATGGCATACACCGCCGTGTACGACGCGACGAGACCGAAACCGTGCGGCCCCAACGTCCGGGCGACGACCAGATTGACCGCGAACGCCAGGGGCAGCCCGAGCGCGGCTTGCACGGCTGTCCACCACGAGCCGCGCATCGCCGAGCGCTGCAATCCGGCAGGTGTCTGCTGCGACTCCGGGCTGCCCGGCGAGAGATCCTCCGCCACCGGCTCGAGCGCGGGTTCCGGGTCGGGCAGCCCGCGCGGTCGCGGTGGCGGGGCGTCTTCGGTCACGGCCGATCAGTGCGCCGCAGCGCCGAACACCGCGCGGCACCGGTTCAACCACTCGTGGCCCCATCGGTCGTCCGGTTCGAGATGACACCCTTCGGCCCACTCGTTCCACGCATTGACGAACACGAGCGGCGGATCCTGCGGTCGCTGCCGCGCAACGATCGAGCGCAGCCACTGCTCGAAGCCGTCCGGCGTCGGCTCGGTGACGATGATCGCATCGCCGTGCGCGCGCCGGGCCGTGTTGTCCCAGGACGGGAAGGCGCTCTCGCAGGTGGGCCAAGCCGGTCGCGGTGTTGCGACATGCGCGTCGCGTACCCGTGCGTAGTCGTAGACGGTGTTGTTGCGGAACCGTGGCCACCGCTTGGCCAGCAGCTTCGACTCCAGCTTCATCAGCTTCTCGCGACGCTCGTCCGGTGCGCGCTGGATCGTCAGCCAGTTCGGCGCCCATCGCACGCTGAAATCCAGACCCCACTCTCGCACGTCCACGTCCTCGGCGAAGGCAACGCAGCCGCCGAGCAGGAGTTCGACGCCGACCCTGGCCGCCGCAGAGCGCAGCACGTCCACCGTCGCCTTCGCGTCCGGCAGGTGGTGCGGGTTGTAGACGAGGAACACGGCCTTGCCGTCGAGCCGGTAGTAGCGCTCGTTGGCGAAGTAGGCCGCCAGGTGCTCGGCGTGCGCGGCGTCGTCCTCGGGCGAGTACGTCTGCTCCAGCGTCGCGACGTCGTCTCGGCCACGCCACTCGAGCGTCCAGCTCTCGTTCGCCCAGCACAGCAGGTAACGCACCTCGTGCGGCGGGTCGGCGAAGAACTCCTCGATCGGCCGTTGCATCAACCGCCGGCCGTGGAACCAGTAGTGGTAGAGCGCGAACGCCTCGATGCCGGCCGCGAGCGCCAGATCGCGTTGCTGCGCGCGCACCTCCGGCACCCGCAGGTCGTAGAAGCCGAGGTCGGCCGGCAGCTGCGGCTGGTGATGGCCCGGGAACAACGGACGGGCGCGGACGACGTTGTTCCACTCGGTGAATCCCGTGCCCCAGTGCCGATCGTTCTCCGGGAACGGGTGGTACTGCGGCAGGAAGAACGAGATCGCCCTCGCTCGCTGGCTCAAGAGAGATCCTTTCCCGTGACCCCCGCAGTCTGGCCGCAACTTATCGTGCGACGGCGGCGACCGGCCGTCAGCGACGTGTCACGGAGTCGTAGACGTCCAGCACGGTCCGCGCGCAGCGGTCCCAGGTGAAGGCCGCGGCATGGTCGATGCCGCGCGCACGTCGTGCCGCGCGCCGGTCCGGACCCTCGCGCAGGACGCGCCCGATGGCGTCCGCGATCGCCGCCGTGTCCGTCGGGTCGGGCAGCTCGGCCGCAGGGCCGGCGATCTCGCTCAGCGCGCTGCCCGATCCGGCGATCACCGGTGTGCCGCACGCCATCGCCTCCAGTGCCGGCATGCCGAAGCCCTCGTACAGCGATGCGTACAACAGCGCGTCGGCGTGCCGGTAGAGCGCGACGACCTCGTCGTCCGGGACGTGGCCGACGAACGCCAACGCCTCCGGCGGCAGCGACTGCGGGGCGCCCGCGCGCAGTTGGCGTTCCGCGGCGCGCACCGGACCGGCCAGCACGAACCGCAGGTCCGGGCGATCCAGCTCCGCCCGCGCCCGGGCGAACGCCTCGATCATCCGCGGCACGTTCTTGCGCGGCGTCTGGCCGCCGACGAACAGCACGTACGGCACGGCGAACGGTCGCGGGGACTCGCCGGGGCGGAAGCGCTCGTGATCGACGCCGTTGTACGCGACGTGCACCCGTTGGGGGGCGATCTCGAACGCGGCGCAGATGGCGTCCTTGGAGAACCGGGAGACGGTGAGCACCGCGGCCGCTCGGCGCAGCAACCGGTCGGCGTGGACGTACATCCGGCCCTCGGCGTCCGGCCAGTCCAGCGCCACCGTGTCGTGCAGGGTGACGACGAGCTTCTGATCGGGCACCGCGGGATCCGCGTCGGTGTGGAACTGGTGGTAGACGTCGTAGCCGCCCAGCAGCAGCCGCTCGGACGGGAAGTGCGTCGCCGCCTGCAGCGGGCGCAGAGCAGTTGTCGGCACCGGAATCGTGGCGGCCCGCACCCGTGCGTCGATGCGTGCTGCCGATGCCCGGTGCGCCGCGCGGCCGCGGATGCTCGCCTGCCGGGTGCGGACCTCGAGGTCGGTCCGTGCCGCCAGCATTGCGCGGACGAGCTCGGTCAGGTGCACTCCCGGCCCGGTGCGCTGCTCGCCGACCAGCGGTGCGCTGATCACAATGCGGGTCACGACCTGCTGCCCGTCGCGGAGGCGTATGCGTCCAGGTAACCGGCGACGCACGCATCCCAACCCAGGCCGGCGACCTGCTCGCGGGCGACGTCGGCACGCTGCCGCGCCGCCGGCTCGTCCGCGAAGAGCCGCGTCAACGCCGTCGCGAGATCGCCGGCGTCGTCGGGCCGGAACAGCATGCCGGTGACGCCGTCCTGGACGATCTCCGGCACGCCGCCGACTGCCGCGGCGACCACCGGCGTGCCTGCCGCCATGGCCTCGAGCACCACGAGGCCCAGCGCCTCAGCCCGCGAGGGCAGCACGAACGCGGTCGAGGCGCGCATCCGCTGCGCGAGCTCGGCGTGCGGCAGCGGGCCGACGAGCTCGATCCGTCCGGCAGCCGGCGATGCGTCGATGCGTCGGCGCAGTGCGTCGTGTGCCCATCCCTCGCCGGCGATGACCAGACGCACGTCGGCGAGGTCGTCCGGCAGGCGTTCCCATGCGTCGACGAGCAGGTCGAAGCCCTTGTTCGGTACGAGCCGTCCCGCTGCGAGGACGAATCGCGGTCGAGCGGGCTGCGGCGTGCCGAAGAACAGGTCGAGGTCGACGCCATTGCGCACGACCCGTGCACTGCGGAACGCGCGACCGTAGAAGTGTTGTGCCTCGTCGAGGGTGTACTGCGACGGCGCGGTCACCATGTCGGCGCGATCCATCAAGCGGCGCCACGCCGCACGCAGCGACGGGTCACGCTGATAGATGCCGGCCGCGTCGCCGCTCAGTTCGCCATGCACCGACACCACCAGCGGCACGTCGAGCGTCCGCGCAGTCGCCAATGCGTAGCGTGCGTTGCTGCTCACGCAGTGCACGTTGACGAGGTCGCAGCCGTGCTCGCGCGCCACGTCGACCACTGCGCGCTGTGCCGCCCGGGCATACAGCACGAAACCGCCGATGCCGCGCGCGGATCTGTGCGGCACCCGGAACGCGACGCGGCGGACCGGCACGCCGCCGACGTGCTCGTTCTCGGGCAGGGACTTCGGCCACCGATTGGTGATCACCAGCGGCTCGTGACCACCCGCTGCGAGCCCTGCGGCCACGTGCTCGGCCACGCTCTCCACGCCGCCCAGGTGCGGCGCGTAGCTGCTCGGCACGAGCACGACCTTCACGCGCGCCAAGGCTGCCACACGCGCCATCTGATCTAGGGTTGCCGCGTGCCGTGGTCGCCGCGTCGTTACCTGGCCGACCGGTTGCGTCCGGCTCTGCGCGGCTGAGCCCCGTGCGAGTTCTGCGCGTCTACCACGAGGGCCGGGACCCGGCGCACCGCCAGCGCGACCGCGCACTGGTGCAGGCCGGTGCCGAACTGCTGCTGGTCGCGCCCCGGGTGTGGCCCGGCGCGGACGACGTCGCGGACGACCTGGTCCGGATCGTGGGCCTGCCGGTGATGCGGCAGGGCGACGTCAACCGGCATCTCTACGCGAATGCCGCTGTGGTCGGCGACCTGGTGCAGCGTTTCCGGCCGGACGTCGTCGACCTGCACGAGGAACCGTTCAGCTCGGTCGTGCATCAGCTGCTGCGCGTGCTGCCGCGTGAGCAGGCGGTCGTCGGCTACACGGCGCAGAACGTCGACAAGCGGTTCCCGCCGCCGTTCGCGCAGTACGAGCGGTCCGCGCTGCGCCGCCTCGACGGCCTGTACCCGTGCAGCGCGCAGGCCGCGAGCGTTGCCGTCGGCAAGGGCTTCCGCGGCGCGGTGCAGGTGCTGCCGCTCGCGCCCGCGGCGGCGTTCTCGCCGGGCCAGCAGACGCCGCCGGTCGACGAGCTGCGCCTGCTGCTCGTCGGCCGGATGGTGCCGGAGAAGGGCGTCCGCGACGCCGTGCGGGTGCTCGCTGACGCCGGACCCGCAGCGACGCTGACCCTGGTCGGCGACGGTCCGGAGCTCGGGCCCGCACGCGAACTCGCCGAGCAGCTCGGCGTTGCCGACGCCGTGCACACCGAGGCGTGGGCCGGTGCGCAGGCCCTCGCCGAGCACTACCGCCGCGCACACGTCGTGCTCGTGCCGAGCACCGCGACCCAGACCTGGGCCGAGCAGTTCGGCCGGGTGGTGGTCGAGGCGCATGCGGCCGGCGCGGTGGTCGTCGCCTACGCGAGCGGGGCCCTGCCCGATGTCGTCGGCACGGCCGGGGTGCTGGTCGGCGAGGGCGATGCGGCGGCGATGTCGGCCGCGGTCGCGCACCTGCGTCGGTCGCCCGAGCAGTGGGCGGCACTGCGCGACGCCGGGCTCGGTGCGGTGGTCACGTGGGGTGACGTCGCCGCCGGGCAGCTCGGGCTCTACGAGCAGGCACTCGCCGTCGCGGCGCGGCGGGCCGGCGTGCGCCGCGGGTCGCCGGTGCGGGCCGACCGCGGCGGCGCGGTCGCTCGCTACGGCCCCACCGCGCGGCTCGGCGGCGT
>NZ_CAXTQF010000068.1:0-17049 GCF_964246335.1 uncultured Jatrophihabitans sp.
ACCGAGATGCCGACGTTGATGGCCGGGCGGACACCGGCGTTGAACAGGTCGGTCTCGAGGAAGCACTGCCCGTCGGTGATGGAGATGACGTTGGTCGGGATGTAGGCCGACACGTCGTTGCCCTTGGTCTCGATGATCGGCAGGCCGGTCATCGAACCGCCGCCCATGTCGTCGGACAGCTTCGCGCAGCGCTCGAGCAACCGGCTGTGCAGGTAGAACACGTCGCCGGGGTACGCCTCGCGGCCCGGCGGGCGGCGCAGCAGCAACGACACGGCGCGGTAGGCCTCGGCCTGCTTGGTGAGGTCGTCGAACACGATCAGCACGTGCATGCCCTGATACATCCAGTGCTGGCCGATCGCCGAGCCGGTGTACGGGGCGAGGTACTTGAAGCCCGCGGAGTCCGACGCCGGCGCGGCGACGATGGTCGTGTACTCCATCGCGTCGGCCTCTTCGAGCGTGTTGCGCGCCGCGGCGATCGTCGAACCCTTCTGCCCGATCGCCACGTAGATGCAGCGCACCTGCTTCTTCGGGTCGCCGGACTGCCAGTTGTCCCGCTGGTTGATGATCGCGTCCAGACACACCGTGGTCTTGCCGGTCTGTCGGTCACCGATGATCAGCTGACGCTGGCCGCGGCCGATCGCGGTCATGGCGTCGATGGCCTTGATGCCGGTCAGCAGCGGCTCGCGCACCTCCTGGCGCTGGACGACCGACGGTGCCTGCAGCTCGAGCGCGCGGCGCTCGTCGGATTCGATGTCGCCCTGGCCGTCGATCGGCTGCCCGAGTGGGTTCACGACGCGGCCCAGGTAGCTGTCGCCGACCGGCACCGAGAGGATGTCGCCGGTGCGCTTGACCGACTGGCCCTCCTCGATGCCGTCGGCCTCACCGAGGATGACGACACCCATGTCGCGCACGTCGAGGTTCAGGGCGATACCGAGCACGCCGCCCTCGAACTCGAGCAGCTCGTTCGCCATCGCGCTGGGCAGGCCCTCGACGCGGGCGATGCCGTCACCGGTCTCGGCGACGACGCCGACCTCCTCGCGCGACGCCTCGGGCGAGTAGGACGAGACGTAGCCCTCGATAGCGCTACGGATCTCGTCGGCGGAGATCGTCAGCTCAGCCATGTTGTGTCCTCAATCTCGGTGTTCGGTAGTTCGGTTCACGGCGGCCACGTGGGCCGTCAGTTCGATTGTCCGCCGATGGTGCTACGAGCTTGCGCGAGGCGGGTGGCGATGCTGCCGTCGATGACCTCGTCACCGACGCGCACGACCAGCCCGCCGCGCACCTCGGGGTCCACCGCGGTGCGCACGCTGATGGTGCGGCCGTACATGTCGGTCAGCGCGGCCTCGAGCCGCTGCTGCTGCGCGTCGGTCAGAGCCACCGCGGAAACGACTCGCGCGATGGAGCGCTCCTGGCGCACGGCGGCTTTGTCGAGCAGGTCGTCGACGGCGAGCAGCACCGAGCGCTTGCGGGTGCTCGCCACCGCGTGGTGCAGCAGCGCGAGCGTGACCGCGTTGACCTTCTCGCTCAGCAGCTCGTCCAGCAGTGCGTTGCGGCGATCGGCATCGGCGACGGCGTCGTCGAGCAGCGCGACGGCGCTGGACTCGCTCTGCATGATCCGCTCGAAGCGGAACAGCTCGTCCTCGACGGTGTCGAGCTTGCGGTCCTTCTCGGCGGCCGCGAACAGCGCTTCGTCGCCGGCGTCCTCGAGCGCGTCGGTGAGATCCCACGGCGTTGACCAGCGCAGCCCGACCGCGGTGGTGGCGAGGGTCAGTGTGTGCTTCTCGACCTTGCCGGACAGCAGCTGCTCGAGCAGGTCCGAGCGCCGTTGCGCGGACGCAGCCGGGTCGCCGAGTGTGCGGCGCAGCCGCGGCTGGCGCACGAGCAGGTCGGCGATCGCGTACAGCTCGCCGGACAGTGTCGTCAGCGTCGCGGCGGAGATCCGGCCGCCGAAGACCTCGCGCTCCTTGTCGAGCAGCGCGTCCAGCGACTGCCGACTGGCGGATCGCATCATGTGCTGGCCCCGCTTCCTGGCCGGCGTGCCGCTTCGATGTCGTCGAGGAACGAGTCGACGGTCGCCGACAGCTGCTCGCGCTCGGCAAGGCGTTGCTCGACGATGCGCTCGGACAGCTCCACGGCGAGGGTGCCGATCTCGGCACGCAGATCACGCACCAGCGCCGAGCGCTGGCTGTTCAACTGCTCGTCGCCGCGAGCCACAATGCGCTGGTATTCCTCCTCGGCCGCGGCCTTCTGGTCCTCCACGGTGCGCTGCGCCTCGGCGCGCGCGCTCTCGCGGATCTGCGCCGCCTCGGTGCGGGCCTCGGTCACCGCGTTCTGGTACGCGCGCTCGGCCTCGCCCAGGCGCCGCCTGGCCTCCTCGGCCTCGTCGACCTGCTTGCCCACCTCGACCTGACGTTTCGCCAGCGGGCCGCGGATCCGCGGCCAGATGTAGCGGGCGATGATGAAGATGATCAGGATGAAGGCGACGAACTCGGAGATGTAGACGCTCACGTGTCGGCTCCGGTGCGCGCGTGGTCGTCGGCGGCCAGCCCGGCCAGGAAGGAATCCACCGTGGCGGTCACGTCGGCCTCCTCGGACAGCTTCTGGTTGACGATCTTCTCCGACAGCTCGACGGCGATCACGCCGATCCCGGCACGCAGGTCACGCAGGATGGCGTCGCGCTGGCCGGCAAGCTGTTCCTCGCCGCGCGCGACGATCTGGTTGTACTCCCGCTGGGCCGCAGCACGCCGGTCGTCGACCGTGCGCTGGGCCTCTGCGCGCGCGCTCTCCCTGATCTCGGCAGCCTCGCCGCGCGCCTCCTGCAGTGCTTCCCGATAGGCGCGCTGGGCACCCACCAGTTGCCTGCGGGCCTCGTCGTTGTCCTCGATCTGCTTGCGGACCATCCGGCGCCGGGCCTCGAGCGGCCCTTGCACCCGCGGGAGGATCAAGCGCGCGATGATCGCCAGAATGATCAGGAACAGGATGAACTCGACGATGAACGTCGCGTTCGGGATGAGGAAGTTGTTCGCGGCGACGACTGTGACTGCAGTGTCAGCCATCGAGGATCAGCCCGCCCCCAGGACGAACGCGAACAGCGCTGCGAAGGCGAGGTTGATGAAGTACGTGCCCTCGACCAGACCGACGGTCAGGAAGAACAGCGTCTGCAGCTGGCTCTGCGCTTCCGGCTGACGCGCTACGCCGGAGATCAGCGAGCTACCGGCGATGCCGTCACCGATACCGGCGCCGATCGCACCGCCGCCGAGGGCGAGGCCACCACCGACGAGGCCACCGACGATCTCAATATTTCCCGAAATACCTGCCATTACCCCTACTCCGTGTCGTGTCGTGTCGAACGAGCGGCGCCGGATTCGCCCGGCGCAACTGGTGTCCCCCGTGATGTGGTCAGTGCGCACCCTCCTGCTCATGAGGTGCCACGGAACCCATGTAGATGATCGTCAGCAGCGCGAAGATGAACGCCTGGATGATCCCGATGAACGAGTCGAACAGCTTCCACAGGATCTGTGGCGCCCAGAGGATGTAGACCGGCAGGGCGGCGAGCAGCGCGACCATGACCGTACCGGCGAAGATGTTGCCGAAGAGTCGCAGCGCCAGCGTGAGCGGGCGCATGATCTCCTCGATGACCCGCAGCGGCGTCATGACCCGCGGCTTCGCGACGATGTGCGCGTAGTAGCCGCGGAACCCGTTCTTCCTGATGCCGGTGACGTGCATGGTGCCGATGACGATCAGCGCAAGCGCGTAGGTGAGGTTGACGTCCGAGGCGGGTGGCGGCGCGTACTCGGGGTGGTGTCCCGTCGGGACGATGGCGATCAGGTTCGCGATGAGGATGAACACGAACAATGTGACCGCGAACGGCACGACCCACGGTGCCGTCCGGATGCCCAGCGAGCTCTCGACCTGCGCCTCGACCTGGTCGACGATCGTCTCGAAGGTCAACTGCAGCTTGGTCGGCTTCTCGACGCTGGACTTGCGGGCGATCAGGACACCGAGCAGCACGATGATCGCGCCGGCGATCAGCGTGGACGTGATGGTGTCGCCATTGAGCGTCAGCCCGAAGACGTGCCAGTTGATGTGCTCGCCGGGCGTGATCGAGATGGCCGACGTGGTGGTGCTCATGGGGTGGGTCGCAGACTGCGGAAGAGCGGCAGCGCGGCGCCGACCAGCATCAGCGCCTGGAACAGCGCCAGCCCGATGAAGATCGCCAGGCCGTCCGGACGGAAGATCAGACCGACCACGACCGCGATGACCGTGGTGCCGCCGAGGCGCATCATGACGCTGCCGTTGAACTTGCCCTTGCTGACCCCACCGGTCGCCCGGGCGATGACCGACTTCTGCAGCACCCAGTTGTTACCCGCGCCGAGCGCCATGCCGACGGCGCCGAGGATGCCGGCCAGTGGGTGGCCGACCAGCGCGGACACCACGATCGCGACAATGCTCAGCAGCACGCTGATGCGCACCGCGCGGCGCAGGTTCGCGACCGCGGAGACGGGCGTGTAGACCATCGGCTCCAACGGGCTTTGCACTCCAGTCATCTGGTCATCAACTCTCGAAACTTGGACACGGTGTAGGCGACTGCTGCGACGATGCCGACGAACAGGCCGATGAGCAGGAACACGGGCGCGGTTCCGGCCAGCGAATCGACGAGCAGTCCGAGCAGGAGCCCGACGGCGAGCTGACCGGCGATGGCGGCGCCCATGCCGAGGTAGGTCGACCATTCGGCCGGCCCCGGCGACTCGGCGGGCACCGCGCGCAGCCTAGACGGCCGCGATCCGCGGACCGGATTCACTCATGGCTGCTCCTCGGCACGACGTCGACGGGCGGTCGTCGCCTCGATCGCATGGTGGACGACGGCTCGGCGACGAGTTGCGCTGCCTGCCTGGATCCACATGTACCGGGGCGACTCAGACACCCTACCCGGACGCTGAGCCGGTGCTGAATCGGGCCCTAGGCGCTCGTCAGGGGCGCGGACTCAGACTCTTCGCGCGCGATCTTCGCTGCGGCGCGCCGCGATTGCGGGGCACGACAGAAACGCCCAGTCCCACCACGACGAGCACCACCACGACGGTCAGGACGAGTTCGCCGCCGAGGTCGAAGGACAGGCCGACGACCGCACCGAAGGCGAGCAGCGCAGACCAGAAGTACAACAGCAGCACCGCGCGCCGGTGGGTGTGCCCGAGCTCGAGCAACCGGTGGTGCAGGTGCTGCTTGTCCGGCGCGAACGGCGAGCGGCCCTTACCCACCCGGCGCACGACCGCGAGCACGAGATCGATGAACGGCAGCGCGAGCACCAGGATCGGGATGAGCAGCGGGAGCAGCAGCGAAAGCAGCCCCGCGGCGTGCTCGTAGACCGCGGCGTTGCTCGTGGACGTCGCGGTCGTCGTCGCGGCGGACAGCACGAGGCCCAGCACCATCGAGCCGGAGTCGCCCATGAAGACGCGCGCCGGGAAGAAGTTGTGCGGCAGGAAGCCGACGCATGCGCCGACCAGCGCTGCCGCGAGCAGCGTCGCCGGCGACACGAGGTCGGCGAATCCGCTCTTGCCGAGGTGGTAGGAGTACAGGAAGAACGCACCCGCCGCGATGATGGTGACCCCGGTGGCCAGGCCGTCGAGTCCGTCGATGAAGTTCAGCGCGTTGATCACCACGACGGTGAACAGGATCGTGACCGGCACCCCGAGGTCGCGACCCAGCAGGAACGTGCCGGTGTCGCCCCACGGCACGTAGACCTCGACGATCTGCACGCCGCCGAGCGTGACCATGAGACCGGTCGCGAGCACCTGTCCGGCGAGCTTCGTCAGCGAGTCGAGCTCGTACCGGTCGTCGAGCATCCCGAGCGCACAGATGATGCCCGCTGCGCCGACCACCCACAGCATGTTCGGTCCGGCGGCGAACGACTCGTGCAAGGTGGGCAACCGGCCGGCGACGAAGATCGCGAGCGCAAATCCGGCGAACAGCGCGACGCCGCCGAGTCGTGGAGTGGCCACGGCGTGCACGTCGCGGTCGCGCGGGCGCGCGACCGCCCGCCAGCGGATCGCCATCCGGCGCGCAACCGGCGTGAGCAGGTAGGTCGAGGTCGCGGCGACGAGCGCCACGAGCAGGTATTCGAAGGTGGGATGCCTCATCCGCCGGCACCGGGCGCCGAGATGTCCGGCACGATCTCGCGCAGCTCGTCGACGCTGATGGCGCCGGCGCGCAGGACCTGCGGCACGTCCTCGGTCACGTCGACGATCGTCGAGGCGACCCCGCCACTGACCTGCCCGTCTTCGAGGTACACCGCGACGTCGTCGCCGAGCTGGGCGCGTGCCTCGGCGGCCGTCTGCGCGGGCGGACTACCGTGCCGGTTCGCGCTCGAAACCGCCATCGGGCCGGTCTTTTCGAGCAGTTCGATCGCGACGGGGTGCAGCGGCATGCGGATCGCGACGGTGCCCCGGGCGTCGCCGAGGTCCCAGGTCAGCGACGGGGCGTGCCGGACGACGATCGTCAGCCCGCCGGGCCAGAACGCCTCGATGAGCGCGCGCGTGCGCCCGTCGACCGCGGTCACCAGGCCGTCGATCGTCCACCAGGAGCCGACGAGCACCGGGACCGGGAAATCGCGCCCGCGGCCCTTGGCCTGCAGCAGGTCACGAACTGCGCCGGCGTCGAACGCGTCCGCGCCGAGCCCGTAGACCGTGTCGGTCGGCAGGACGACGAGCTCACCGGTGGAGACGCTGTGCGCCGCCGTCTCGATGGCGTCGACGCGGACGTCCGGGTCGCCGCACTCGAAGAACAGTGCCACGCGCGACATCCTGCCTCACGTACGTGTGGCGGTCGCGTAGCGCGGGCGTCCAGCGAGGTCGAGGTTGTCCGTGACGTCGACGAATGCGCCGTGCGCGCGCAGCAGTGCCGGCACCGACTCGGCGTGTGTTTCGTCGTGTTCCACGGCCAGCACCCCCCCGGAATGCAGCAGTTCAGCGGCACGTGCGATGACCGTCGACATGAGGTCGAGACCTTCCGGGCCGGCGAAGACCGCCTCGGGCGGGTCGAAGCGCACCTCGGCGCCGACCTCGGTGGCCGCCGGCACGTAGGGCGGGTTGCACACCACGGCGTCCACGCCGGCGCGCAGGCCGGCCAGCGCGTCCGCGTCCGCGACGTCGGCACCGACGACCTCGACACGCGTCTGCGCGGTGTTGCGGGTCAGCCAGTCCAGGGCGGAGCCGGGTCGCTCGAGTGCCACCACCCGCGCGCCGGGTACCTCGTCGGCCAGCGCGAGGGCCAGCGCGCCGCTGCCCGAGCACAGGTCGACGGCCACCGGCTCGGCGGCTGCGCGCAGCGTCGGCAGCACGGCGTCGACGAGCAGTTCGGTCTCCGGTCGCGGCACGAACACGCCCGCGCCGACCGGCACCACGACGTGCCGGAATGCGGCGTCGCCGACCACGTGCTGCAGCGGTTCGCGGGCCGTCCGCCGAGCCACGAGGCGCTCGAACTCCGCACGCTGCCCGTCGGTGATGGGCTGGGCCGGCAGCAGCCGACCGCGCGGGATGCCCAGTACGTGGGCCAGCAGCAGTTCGGCGTCGAGTACTGCGGTGTCGATCCCGGCATGCGCAAGCGACGTGCCGCCGACGAAGAGTGCGTCGCGGACGAGTTCGCTCATCCGTCGGTGTCCGCGCCGGCGAGTAGTGCCTCGGTGTCGGCGCGTTGCAGCGCCGCGATGACGTCGTCCAGCGCACCGTCGAGCACCTGGTCCAGGTTGTACGCCTTGAATCCGACGCGGTGGTCACTGATCCGGTTCTCCGGGAAGTTGTAGGTGCGCACCCGCTCGGAGCGGTCGACGGTGCGGACCTGCGAACGCCGCGCGTCCGACGCCTCGGCGGCCGCTGCCTCCTGGGCGGCGGCGAGCAGCCGGGCGCGCAGCACACGCATGCCGGCCTCGCGGTTCTGCAGCTGGCTCTTCTCGTTCTGCATGCTGACGACGGTGCCGGTCGGTACGTGCGTGATGCGCACGGCCGAGTCGGTGGTGTTGACGCTCTGCCCGCCGGGCCCGGACGAGCGGTAGACGTCGATGCGCAGGTCGTTGGGGTCGATGTCGACGTCGACCTCCTCGGCCTCCGGCAGCGCGAGCACGCCGGCCGCGGAGGTGTGGATGCGGCCCTGCGACTCGGTGGCCGGGACGCGCTGCACGCGGTGCACGCCGCCCTCGTACTTCAGCTGCGACCACACCGCGTGCTCGCCTTTGCGGGCGCGGACCGCGAGCGTCGCCGACTTGATGCCGCCGAGCTCGGTGGGCTCGGCATCGAGCATCTCGACGGCCCAGCCCTGGCGTTCGGCGTAACGCTGGTACATCCGCAGCAGGTCGCCGGCGAACAACGCCGACTCGTCGCCGCCCTCACCGGCCTTGACCTCGAGGATGACGTCCTTGCCGTCGTCGGGGTCGCGGGGCAGCAGCAGTTGCCGCAGCCGCCCCTCGAGCCCGTCGATGCGCTGCTCGAGACTGCGTGCCTCCTCGGCGAACGACGCGTCCTCGGTGGCGAGCTCACGCGCCGCATCGAGGTCGCTGCGCGCGGCGTCGAGTTCGTCGGCCGCGGCCTTGACCGGGGCGAGTTCGGCGAACCGCCGACCCAGCGTGCGAGCCCGGCCGGCGTCGGCGTGCACCGCGGGATCGGCCAGCGCGTGCTCGACCTCGCCGTACTCGGCCAACAGCTCGTGCAGGCGACCGGGTGTCTCGCTCATCGCCGTGCGTCCTCTCTGCGGCCGGTCGGACATGACAACGGCGCCCGACCCGTAGCGGGTCGGGCGCCGTCGGAACAGCTAGCTGTTGCGGACGCGCTTGCCGTAGCGCTTCTCGAACTTGTCGACGCGGCCACCGATGTCCATGATCTTCTGCTTGCCCGTGTAGAACGGGTGGCAGGCCGAGCAGACATCGGCGTGCAGCTGACCGGTCTTCGAGGTGCTGCGCGTGGTGAACGTGTTGCCACACGAACACGTGACCTCGGTGACGACGTAGTCGGGGTGAATTCCCTGCTTCATCTCTGGTTCCCTTCGCCCACGGGAATGCGGGCTGCTGTGGCCCCGGGTCGCCGACCGCCTGTGCGGCGGTGACGTGAACCGGAACCGGGTGGTTGTGCTCGGCGCGCGGCTCGCGGCGCCGACCGTCCAGTCTGCCAGTCGGGACCGGCCGGACCAAACATGCATCCCAACCTGCGTGAGCGCCCCGATGTTCCCATTCTGCAAACGCTTTCAACGTCGCTATTGCCACAAACCGCCCGCGGGTCGTAGCGTGCCTGTGATCGACGCCACATGTGAGTGCTGTGACTGATGTGACGTCCCTCGGCAGCCGTCGGAAGAGGGAGACGCACTTGTGAGCGTTGAGCTGGATAGGCGAGACCCCGCGGGATCGGCCGTGCGGCGGCGCCCACAGCGGCGGCGGCGGCGCCTGGCCGCCGTCCTCCCGCTGCTCCTGCTGGCCGGCGGCCTGAGCGCGTGCAGCAGCAGCGGCTCGAGCAAGACGCCGACGATCACCTTCTACAACCAGCCGAGCAGCGACACGGCGCAGGACGCCGCCATCGCCCTGTGCAACAAGCAGGCCCACGGCGCGTACAAGATCGAGTTCGTCAAGCTGCCGTCTGCAGCGGACGGCCAACGTCAGCAGTTGGTGCGCAGGCTCGCCGCCAAGGACTCCTCCATCGACCTGATGGGCCTGGACGTCACCTGGGAAGCGGAGTTCTGGGGTGCCGGCTGGATCAGCGAATGGACCGGCGCGAACAAGCAGGCGATCACGAAGGACGCGTTGACCGCTCCCCTGGCCACTGCGACCGTCGACGGGCACCTCGTCGCCGCGCCGTTCACCTCGAACATCCAGTTGCTCTGGTACCGCAAGGACCTCGTCCCCACGCCGCCCAAGACCTGGGCCGAGATGATCGCGATGTCGAAGAAGCTCGCGGCGCAGGGCAAGCCGTCGTTCGTGGAGGAGCAGGGCGCGCAGTACGAGGGCCTGACGGTATGGTTCAACTCGCTGGTGGCCAGCGCCGGCGGCAGCATCCTCAACGCCAAGGGCACCGCCCCCACGCTCGGTGCTCCCGCCGTGCAGGCCGCGAAGGTCATGAAGGAGGTGGCCACTGCCAAGGGCGTCGCGGACCCGTCGCTGTCGGTGAACATGGAGGACCAGGGCCGCCTCGCGATGGAGGCGGGCTCAGCAGCATTCGAGATCAACTACCCGTACGTCTGGCCGTCGATGCAGGCCGACAAGCCGAAGGTCAAGACCTACAACGGCAAATCCCTGCTCGACAACTTCGCGTGGGCGCCGATCCCGAGCGTCACCGCGGGCAAGGCCGGTAAGTCGTCCATCGGCGGTATCGACGTCGCGGTCAGCAAGTACTCGAGGCACAAGAGTCAGGACTTCGCCGCGGCGAAGTGCCTGGTCTCCACGGCAAGCCAGGAGATCCTCGCCAACCAGGGCGGCCTGCCGCCGGTCGGCCGCTCGCTGTACGAGAACCCGCCGAAGGACTTCGCCAAGGCGTACCCGTTCTACAAGCTGATCGAGCAGCAACTTGCCATCGGCGCCGTCCGGCCCAGGACCGCCGCCTACCAGAGCGTGTCCATCGTCATCTCGCACACCCTGTCGCCGCCGGGCAGCATCAGCCCGAAGTCGTCGATCGCCTCGTTGAAATCGCAGATCGAGGATGCATTGCACTCGAAGGGACTGATCCCGTGAGCCAGGCGACCGACACCGCCCAGGACACACCCCCGGCGCATCACCGGCAGGACGAGGGTGGCCGCCGCAAGCGCGCACCGCTGAGCGAAGGTGCCAAGGCCGAGCGCAAACTCGGTTGGTTGCTGTGCGCGCCGTCCGTGATCGTGATGGTCGCAGTCACCGCGTACCCGATCGTGTACGCCATCTACCTGTCGCTCAAGCGCTACGACCTACGGTTCCCGCAGGCGTCCAAGTTCATCGGGTTCGCCAACTACGCCACGGTGCTGGGCTCGTCCCAGTGGTGGCGTTGGATAGCAACGACGCTGGTCATTCTGATCATCTCGGTCGCCATCGAGTTCGTCCTCGGCATGCTGATCGCGTTGCTGATGCACCGCACGATCTACACGCGCGGCGCGGTACGCACCGCGGTGTTGATCCCCTACGGCATCGTCACGGTCGTCGCCGCGTACTCCTGGCAGTACGCCTGGACGCCGGGCACGGGGTACTTCGCCTCGATCCTGCCCGGCGGAAGCGCCCCGCTGACGCATACCTACGAGTCGGTCGCGATCATCATCTTGTCCGAGATCTGGAAGGCGACGCCGTTCATGGCGCTGCTCCTGCTGGCCGGCCTGTCCCTGGTCCCGGACGACCTGCTCAACGCGGCACGGGTCGACGGGGCCACGGCGTGGCAGCGCTTCACCAAGGTGACCCTGCCACTGATGAAACCGGCCATCCTCGTGGCGGTGCTGTTCCGCTCGCTGGACGCGTTCCGGATCTTCGACAACATCTACATCCTCACCGGCGGCACCAACAACACCGCGTCGGTGTCGATCGGCGCTTACGACAACCTGTTCACCGCGCTGAACCTCGGCGTCGGATCGGCACTCTCAGTGTTGATCTTCATCGCCACCGCGATCATCGCGTTCCTGTTCATCAAGGGGTTCGGTGCCGCCGCACCCGGATCGGATCTGGACTGACATGGCAGCACTGGAGGCGAGCGCCGGGAAGAAGACCGGCTGGGGTGTGGCAAACGTCGTCGCGATCGCGTGGGCGATCTTCCCTGTGTGGTGGCTGGTCTCGCTGTCGTTCAAGGCCCCAGCCGACATCGGCACCGACGGCGGCAGCTTCTGGCCTGTGCACTGGACGTGGCAGAACTACTCCGGCGTGCTCAAGACATCGGCGTTCATCCGGCCGCTGATCAACTCGATCGGCATCGCACTGATCTCGACGTTCATCGCCGTGGTGCTCGCCTCGATGGCCGCCTACGCGGTGGCGCGGCTGCGGTTCCCGGGCAAGGGCGTGCTGATCGGGATGTCGCTGCTGATCGCGATGTTCCCGCAGATCTCGTTGGTCAGCCCGCTGTTCAACCTCTGGCGCACGCTCGGGCTTTTCGACACCTGGCCGGGGCTGATCATCCCTTACATGACCTTCGCGCTGCCGCTCGCGATCTACACGCTGTCGGCGTTCTTCCGCGAGATCCCGTGGGATCTGGAGAAGGCGGCGCAGGTCGACGGCGCCACGCCGTTCCAGGCGTTCCGTCGGGTCATCGCGCCGCTCGCCGCGCCAGGCATGGTCACGACCGCGATCCTGGTGTTCATCGTGTGCTGGAACGACTTCCTGATCGCCATCTCGCTGACGTCCACCAACGCGTCCCGCACGGTGCCCGCGGCCCTGGCCTTCTTCACCGGCAACTCGCAGTTCCAGCAGCCCATCGGCTCCATCGCGGCCGCGGCCGTGATCATCACCATCCCGATCATCTTGTTCGTGCTGTTCTTCCAGCGCCGCATCGTCGCTGGCCTCACTTCCGGC
Source organism: uncultured Jatrophihabitans sp. (assembly GCF_964246335.1). Lineage (GTDB taxonomy): Bacteria > Actinomycetota > Actinomycetes > Mycobacteriales > Jatrophihabitantaceae > Jatrophihabitans. The sequence continues at coordinate 12,488 of NZ_CAXTQF010000068.1, forward strand.
GCTGTGAAGGGTTAGGCAACCATGGCCGAGATCGTGCTCGACAACATCACCAAGCGCTACCCGGACGGCGCGCTCGCCGTCGACAAGGTGAACATGGAGATCGCCGACGGCGAATTCGTGATCCTGGTCGGTCCGTCCGGCTGCGGGAAGTCGACGACGCTGAACATGATCGCCGGCCTGGAGGACATCAGCGACGGCGAGTTGCGCATCGGCGGCCGAGTCGTCAACAACATGGCGCCCAAGGACCGCGACATCGCGATGGTCTTCCAGAGCTATGCGCTCTATCCGCACATGACGGTGCGCGAGAACATGGCGTTCGCGTTGAAGCTCGCAAAGCGCTCGCAGAGCGAGATCGACGAGAAGGTCAACGAGGCCGCGCGGGTGCTCGACCTCACCCAGCACCTGGACCGCAAGCCGGCCAACCTGTCCGGCGGTCAGCGGCAGCGGGTCGCCATGGGCCGCGCCATCGTGCGCGACCCGTCGGCATTCCTCATGGACGAGCCGTTGTCCAACCTCGACGCCAAGCTGCGCGTGCAGATGCGCACCGAGGTGGCCCGGCTGCAGCGCCGGCTCGGCACCACGATGGTGTACGTGACGCACGACCAGACCGAGGCCATGACCCTCGGCGACCGCGTCGCCGTGCTGCGCGGGGGCGTGCTGCAACAACTCGGCACACCGGCCGAGCTGTACAACAACCCGGTCAACCTGTTCGTCGCGGGGTTCATCGGCTCGCCGGCGATGAACTTCCTGCCGGCGACGCTCGAACAGGGCGAGCTGCGCACGCCGCTCGGCACGATGCCGCTCACCGACGAGCTGCGCCGACGGCTCGAAGAACGCGACGCGAAGCGCGACATGCTGCTCGGCATCCGGCCGGAGAACTTCGAGGACGCGGAGCTCGTCTCTGCGGAGAACAGGGAACACGGCATCACCTTCGACACCACGATCGACGTCGTCGAATCGATGGGTTCGGACAACTTCGTGTTCTTCAGTCTCGACGTCGGCGGCGGGGTCAACAGCAAAGAGCTGGAGGAGCTCGCGCAGGACTCCGGGCGCGCCGACACCGGCGGCACCAGCGAGCAGATCGTGGCGCGGCTCGATGCGGCGTCCGGCGTGAAGGAAGGTGCGCCGGCCAAGCTCTGGGCGGACACCCGCAGCATTCACCTGTTCGACCCCGCCAGCGGCGAGAACCTGGCCCTCGCCGCGCGCTGACGCGCAGTCAGCGCAGGTCGCGGCGCGCGCGCAGCCGCTCGATCACGTCGTCGGTCCAGTCGTGCGTGCGGATGAGCCGGTACCGCTCGCTCGCCACCGCCATGTAGGCCTCGGCGTCGGTGCGGGCGCCGAGCAGGTCGGCCTCGCGCAGCATGTGCACGACCGGCTCGTACTCCTCGACGAACCAGCGGCGCGCGATCTCGGCGCGGTCGAGGAAGGCACCCTCGGCCTGCATGGCCCGGAAACCCCACGCCTCGACGTTCTCGCCGAGCTCGGCGTAGCTCCACGGCTCGGTGACCCGGATCTGCGCGAGCTGTTCGCGCGACAAAGGCACCCGCGCCCGGAACATCCGCTCGTAGTCCTTGGTCAACAGATCGCCTCGGCGGCGGATGCCCTGCGCCGGCACCGCGGTGACGACCTCGGTGACGTAGGCGTCGATCGTCTGCCGGTGTTGGGCCAGCGCGATGGACACCCGATGATGGCCGTCCTTGACGAAGTACAGCTCGCCGATCTTGTAGACGTCGATCGGCGGGATGGACTCGCCGCGCGCCTGCGCCAGAGCCAGGCGCTCCCACCGGGCACGCACCCGTCCGGTGGTCGGCCGGAACCGGCGGTCGAAATCGCGGGTGGAGTCGACCGACCCGACGACACGCTTGAGCTTGATGGTCCGCAGCCCCAGGTAGTGCTCGCCGCGGTTGCCCAGCGCTGCCACGACCTCGTCGAACGGCAGGATCAGGTTGACGTCGTCGGGCTCACGGCGCAGCCGGTGCGCGAGCTTGGACAGCACCTGGCGCCGGCGCATCCGCAGGAAATCGTTCTCCACGTCCGCGCGCGGGAAGCCGGTCGGGAAGCTCATCGCCGCACCTGCACTGCCGGCTCCCCCAGGCGATCTTCCGCCGTCGGGACGTCGAACACGTGCCGGCCCACGACATTGCGCACGGTCGTGGGCCCGAGCGGGAGGTCGCCCGGCCGGTCGCCGTACGGGTGCACGTGCCCGTGCAGGAGCAACGGCGTGCGCAACCTCCCGATCAGCCTCGCGAGGCAGTCGAAGCCGCGGTGCGGCGGGTCGTCGGCGTCGCCGACGCCACGCGGGGGCGCGTGCGTCAGCAACAGGTCGACACCGCGGCCGTCGCGGCGTCGACGCCACGTGGCGCGCCGCGCGAGCCGGCCGGCCCGCCGGCGCTGCTCGCCCTGCGTGTACTGATTCGGCCCCGCGCTGTAACGCGGGCAACCACCCAGCCCGGCGATGCGCAGGCCGCCGACGTCGACCACCCGACCGTCGGCGTTCACCGCGCCCGGCGGCCACGGCGGCGTGGCCGGCAGCCCGGCACGCAGCGTGAGGCCGGCTCGGGAGGTGCGGAAGCCGCGCACCGACGGGTCGTGGTTGCCGGGGACGAACACCAGCGGGACGTCGAGGGCGTCCATCAGCGCACGCAGGTAGTCGAACGGCAGGTCTCCGCAGGCCACGACGATATCGACGTCACCCGCCCGGCGCGGGTCGGCACGCAGCGCTTCGTCGACCTCGTCGGCGACCGCCAGCACCCGCATCACGACGCCGGCGTCATCAGCTCGGCCGCACGTCGAGACCCACTCGGCGCAGGTCTGCCTCGACGCGGTAGATCTCCGCCCGGCTGACGGGGCGCCCGGCCGGCGGTAGCACGTCGAGCCGACCGCAGGCCGCGGTCAGCGCATCGAGGTAAGCGGCACGCGTCGCGACGCACCGTTGGTTCTTCGCGGGCAGGTCGTCGGCGTTCTCGGTGCGGTCCAGCAGGTCGTGCAGCCGCCGCACGTCGTGCGCGATCGATTCCAGGGGCCGCGGCGGTGCATGGGGCCGACGCGCCTCGAACCGAGCGACCACGCGCCGGCCGAGAACGCATGCGCAGCCGATACCGGTCGGGATCAGGCAGGCGAGCACCAGTCCGATGGCCGCCCCGGCGCTCATACCGTCCAGTCTGAGCGCGGCCCACGCGCGCCGCAAGGACGCGCGTAGCCGTGCTGTTACTGATCCTGGCCCGGCGTCGTCTTCGCGATGTTGACCAGGAACTCGTAATTCGTCCGCGTCTTGCGCAGCCGGTCGAGCAGCAGCTCGATGGCCTGCTGCCCCTCGAGCGCGTGCAGCACCCGGCGCAGCTTGATCGTGACCGCGTACTCGTCCGGCGACAACAGGATCTCTTCCTTGCGCGTCGAGGACTGGTCGACGTCGATCGCCGGGAAGATCCGCTTGTCGGCGATCTTGCGGTCGAGCTTGAGCTCGGCGTTGCCGGTGCCCTTGTACTCCTCGAAGAACACGGTGTCGCCGGCCGAACCGGTCTCCACCAGCGCGGTAGCGATGATCGTCAGCGAGCCGCCGTCCTCGATGTTGCGCGCCGCGCCGAGGAACCGCTTCGGCTGGTACAGCGCCGTCGAGTCGACACCACCGGACAGGATGCGCCCGCTGGCCGGGGCACCGAGGTTGTACGCGCGGCCCAGGCGGGTGATCGAGTCGAGCAGCACGACGACGTCGTGACCCATCTCGACGAGCCGCTTGGCCCGCTCGATCGACAGCTCCGCGACCGTGATGTGGTCCTGCGGGCGGCGATCGAAGGTCGAGGCGATGACCTCGCCCTTGACCGAGCGCTGCATGTCGGTGACTTCCTCGGGGCGCTCGTCGATGAGCACCACCATGAGGTGCGCCTCGGGGTTGTTCGAGGTGACCGCGTTGGCGATGGACTGCAGCACCATCGTCTTACCGGCCTTCGGCGGCGAGACGATCAGCGCGCGCTGGCCCTTGCCGATCGGCATCACGAGGTCGATGACGCGCGTCGTGAGGATGTGCGGCTCGGTCTCCAGGCGCAGCCGCTCCTGCGGGTACAGCGGCGTCAGCTTGGTGAACTCCGGACGGCTACGCGCCTCCTCCGGCGCCCGGCCGTTGACCGTGTCCAGCCGGACGAGCGGGTTGTACTTCTCCCGGCGCTCACCCTCGCGGGGCTGACGGACGGTGCCGGTGACAGCGTCGCCACGACGCAGGCCGAACCGGCGCACGAACGAGTTCGCGACGTAGACGTCGTCGGAACTGGCGAAGAAACCCTCGACCCGGACGAACCAGGCGTTCTTGTCCTCGATCGCATCGACGATGCCCGCGACGGGGATGAGGACGTCGTCCTCGTTGACCGTCGGCTCGGCGTCGTTGCCGCCGCCGCCCTGCTGGGTGCCGCCCTGCCGGTTGCGGCCGCGGCGGTCACGATAGCGACGGCCGCGGCGGCGACCGCCGTCGAAGTCGTCGTCGTCGTCGCGACGGGTGGTCTGGTTCTGGCCGGCCTGCTGGTTCTGGCCGCCTTGCTGGTTCTGGCCGCCTTGCTGGTTCTGGCCGCCTT
>NZ_CAXTQF010000069.1:0-16361 GCF_964246335.1 uncultured Jatrophihabitans sp.
CCGCGGCCCACGCACATCGTGCGCCCATCGCACGACCCGCCAAGGACGGCGCTGCCCAGCTCCCCGAGCCCTCCCCCCGCAGCGCACTCGCCGGCTCCGCACTGTCCCCGCAGACGTGGAAGCAGACGCTCGAGTCGTTGCGGGAGATGACCGCGCGGTAGGCCCGCCATGCGATACGGCGTCGCCAAGTTCGGCGGCCTGCTCGGGCTCCTCGTGCTCGGGCTGCTGATCCTCGGCGGACTGTTCGGCCCGACGGCCGACGCTGCGCCGGCACCACGTGCCGCGACGCACGTGCTCGCGACACCCCGTCAGGCCGCGACACCCGTGGCGCCGTCGGCCCCGGCGTCGCCGACAGCGCCCGCGAAACCCGGTGACGGCACGTCCAGCGGCTCAGGCGGACCCATCTCCGTCCAGGTCGGCGGCGGCAAACCGAGCTCGTCGGTCAGCACCCTGCTGCTGATCACGGTGCTGGCCGTCGCGCCGTCGCTGCTGCTGCTCGTCACCAGCTTCACCAAGATCTTCGTGGTGTTGTCGCTGACCCGCAACGCGCTCGGCCTGCAGTCGGTGCCGCCCAATCAGGTGCTCGCCGGACTGTCGCTGTTCCTGAGCCTGTTCATCATGGGCCCGGTCCTGTCGAAGGTGAACAAGCTCGGTATCCAGCCCTACCTGCACGGCACCAAGACACGCAGCGCGGCGTGGGCGGACGGCACGAAGCCGTTGCGCGAGTTCATGCTCGCCCACACCCGCCCGCAGGAGATCGCGCTCATCCTGCGCGCGGCCAACGAGAAGAACCCGTCGGGCACGTCGCACCTGCAGCTCACCACGATCATCCCGGCGTTCGTTCTCTCCGAACTGCGCGCCGCGATGATCATCGGCTTCATCGTCTTCATCCCGTTCGTGATCATCGACCTGGTCGTGTCCTCGACGCTGATGTCGCTCGGCATGATGATGCTTCCGCCGGTCTCGGTGTCCCTGCCCTTCAAGCTGCTGCTGTTCGTCCTCGTCGACGGCTGGGGCCTGATCATCACCGCGCTCGTCCAGAGCTACCGCGGAGGTTGACGACCGTGCCAGCGCCCGCACCATCCCTTCCAGCACCGGACGGCTCACCATGACCGACACCGACGTCATCCACCTCGCCATGCAGGTCATGCTGGTCGCGGCGAAACTCGCCGCCCCGGCTCTGGTCACCGCGCTCGTCATCGGTTTCGCGGTGTCGCTGTTCCAGTCGGCGACGCAGATCCAGGAGTTCACGCTCGCCTTCGTGCCGAAGGCGGTCGGTGTCGCCGTCGCGCTGCTGTTGTGCGGACACTGGATGCTCGAGACCATCGTCGGGTTCACCGACGACCTGTTCGCCAGCATTCCGCAGATGCTGCATTGAGCTCGTGAATCTCACCGTCGCGCCGGACGCCCTTGTCGCGTTGCTGCTGGCCAGCACGCGCATCCTGGCGTGGAGCATGATCGCTCCGCCGCTGGCGACCGTCGGGCTGCCCGCCACCGTGAAGACGGTGGTGTCGGTGGCACTCGGGCTCGCGGTCGTGCCGCTCGTGAAGTCGCAGGCCCCGCCGCTCGACGCCGCGGCCGTAGCCGGCGCGGTGGTGCTGCAGGTCGCCGTCGGCGCCGGGCTGGGCTTCGTCACCCGCCTGCTGTTCGCGGCCGTCGAGTCCGCCGGCGCGCTCATCGACGTGTTCGGCGGCTTCTCGCTGTCCGCCGCGTACAACCCGCTGACCACCACGATGACCTCGGTGTTCGGTTCGTTCTACGCGATGCTGTGCACCACGCTGATCTTCGTCAGCGACGTCCACCTCGTCGTCTTCGAGGGCTTCCTGCGCACCTTCACCGCGGTGCCGCTCGATGCCGGGGTATCGCTGGACCGGCTCGGTAAGGCGGTCACCAGCGGCATGACGCAGATGTTCGTCGCTGCCCTGCAGATCGCCGGACCGCTCATCGTCGTGCTGTTCGTCGCCGACGTGGCCCTGGGCGTCCTCAACCGGATCGCGCCGCAGCTCAACGCGTTCTCGCTGAGCTTCCCCCTCAAGATCGGCCTGACGCTGCTGCTCGTCGGCTCGGCACTCATGCTGATGCCGGACACGATCGCGCACCTGGCCGAGGAGACGACGTCGATGGTGAGCGGCGTGATGGGCACATGACGACGACACCGTTCGGGCGCACATCGTGAGCGGCGGCGGCTCCGGCGAGAAGACCGAGAAGGCGACACCGAAACGCCTCAAGAAGGCGCGCCACGACGGGCAGATCGCCAACAGCCCCGAGGTCGGCGCCTGGCTCGGCATGCTCGCGGCGACGTTCCTGCTCCCCCATGCGGCGACGTCGCTTCTCGCCGCCGGATCGCTCGCCTTCGTGCGTGTCGGAGCCGTGATCCGCAAACCGGACACCCCCACCGCCATGGCCGCCGCGAACGACATGTTCCACTCTGCGATCGGCGTGGTCGTGCCGATCGCCGTCGCGGTCGCGGTGGTGGCGATCCTTTCCGTGGCGCTGCAGGGCGGTCTGTGGTTCGCACCGGGCCTGCTCAAGCCGAAGTTCAAGCGGCTGAACCCGCTGTCGGGCATCAAGCGGATGTTCGGGCCGCACGGGGCGTGGCAGCTCGCGAAGTCGCTGCTCAAGACCGTCGCGCTCGCCGCCGTCGTCTACCTGTCCGTGCGTCATCTCATCCCGACGGTCCTGGGCTCGGGCTCGCTCGACCTGTCGGTGCTCGTCCACACGGCCACCGCCACCGTGCTCAACGTGTTGCGCTCCGCTGCCGTCGGCGGCCTGTTGATGGCTTTCGTCGACTACGCGGTCGTGCGGCGGCGCAACAACAAGCAGCTCAAGATGAGCAAGCAGGAGATCAAGGACGAGATGAAGAGCCAGGAGGGCGACCCGCACATCCGCGGTCAGCGCCGGTCCCGGCAGCTGGCGATGGCGCGCAACCGGATGCTGGCCGACGTCCCGTTGGCCGACGTCGTGGTCGTGAACCCGACGCACGTATCGGTGGCGTTGCGCTACGAACCCGAGCGCGGCGCTCCACGCGTCGTCGCCAAGGGCGCCGACAACATCGCCGCCCGGATCCGCGAGATCGCCGAGAAGAACCGGATACCGATGGTGTCCGACGTGCCTCTCGCCCGCACGCTCTACCACACCTGCGACGTCGGCCAGGAAATCCCGGCCGACCTGTTCAAAGCCGTGGCCACGGTGCTCGCCTTCATCATGACGCTCAAGCGACGCGGATCGGCCGTCGGCACCCATACGGTGCGAACCGGCACACCCATGCCCGCCCTGACCTGACGCCCGGTCGAACTTTCGCACCGGCTCGGCTCAACTTCGTGCCCGCGCCGCCGATCTAGCGAGAGATCGGCGCCACGGATCCCACGGAGGGGCAGTGAACGACGAAGACGACGAGATCATCCAGGCCTTCCTGGTGGAGAGCACCGAGGGCCTCGACGAGCTCGATCGCGACCTGGTGGCTCTCGAAGCAGAGCCCGGCTCGCACGAACTGTTGTCCCGGATCTTCCGCACCATCCACACCATCAAGGGCACCAGCGGGTTCCTGGCCTTCGGCCGGCTCGAGCAGCTGACGCATGTCGGCGAGAACGTGCTGTCCCGCCTGCGCGACGGCGAGCTGACCATGACGCCGCCCATCGCCGAGGCTCTCCTGCACATGGTCGACGCGGTGCGCGCACTGCTCGCGGTCATCGAGCAGACCGGCGCAGACGCCGATGACACGGTCAACGTCGAACCGATCACCGCGGCCCTGCGGGTGTTCGTCGACGGTGCTCCCGCGGATGCCGCCGACGCACCGGCCGACGACCACGCGCAGGTCATCGACGAGGTCGAGGAGCACGCCATCGACGTCGCCGACGGGTCCGCCGCACAGCCGACGCCTGAGCCAGTGGCCGAGCCGGCGGTCGAGTCCGCCCCGGAGCCAGCGGTCGTACCGGCCGCCGCGGCCCCGATACCCACCGCGAATGCCGCGCCGCCGACCGGCCAGGGCGAGCAGGCCGACGCACGCACCGAACGCAAGCCGGTGACCGCCGACGCCTCGGTGCGGGTGGACGTCGAACTGCTCGACACCCTGGTGCGCTTGGTCGGCGAGCTCGTCCTCACCCGCAACCAGATCCTGCAGCAGGCCGACGCAGGCTCGGACGTGGAACTCGTGCGCGCCTCGCAGCGGCTCAACCTGGTCGCCAGCGAGCTGCAGGAGAGCGTGATGCGCACCCGCATGCAGCCGATCGGCCAGGCCTGGACCAAGTTCCCGCGCGTCGTGCGCGATCTCGGCGCGCAACTCGGCAAGGACGTCCGACTCGAGATGAGCGGGCAGGAGACCGAGCTGGACCGGTCACTGCTCGAAGCCGTCAAGGACCCGCTGACCCACCTGGTGCGCAATTCGATCGACCACGGCATCGAGACACCGCAGGAACGCGTCGCGGCGGGAAAGCCCGCGCACGGCACGTTGGCGCTGCGGGCGTTCCACGAGAGCGGCCAGGTCGTCGTCGAGATCTGCGACGACGGCAAGGGGCTCGACGCCGACCGGATCGGCGCGGTAGCGCTGCAGCGCGGCGTCGTCACGCAGGAGCAGCTCGCCCGGATGACCGACCGCGAGATCACCGACCTCGTCTTCCGGCCCGGCTTCTCGACCGCCGCCCAGGTGACGAACGTGTCCGGCCGCGGCGTCGGCATGGATGTCGTGCGCACGAACATCGAGCGCATCGGCGGCATCGTCGACCTGTCCAGCCGGCCAGGCCTGGGCACGACGGTGCGGGTACGCATCCCGTTGACGCTCGCGATCATCCCCGCGTTGGTCGTCGGCGAGGGTGGCGAACGGTTCGCGATCCCCCAGGCGAACCTTGTCGAACTGGTGCGCCTCGACCGCACCGAGGCGACGCGCGACGTCGAGACGCTCGCCGGAGCGCCGATCCTGCGCCTGCGCGGTCAGCTACTGCCGCTCATCTCGCTGTCCGAGGCGCTGGACACCGAGCGTGCGCCGGACACCGAGGCGGGCGCCGACCACATCGTCACCGTGGTCGTCGTGCAGGCGGAGGACATGCGCTTCGGTCTCGTCGTCGACGAGGTCCACGACACACAGGAGATCGTCGTCAAACCGCTGGGCCGCCAACTCAAGGGAATCGCCATGTACGCCGGCGCCACCATCATGGGCGACGGTCGGGTCGCGCTGATCCTCGACATCGGCGGCCTGGCGCAGCAGTCGGAGATCGGCAACACGCCGGCCCTGGCATCACGCGCCGCGTCCGACGCCGACGTGGACGTCACGTCCCTGCTGATCCTCGACGTCGGCGACTCACGCCGCGCGGCGCTGCCGCTGGCCAGCGTCTCCCGGCTCGAGGAGTTCGCCCGGGACAGCATCGAGCGCTCGGGCAACGCCGAGGTCGTGCGCTACCGCGACGGAATCCTGCCGCTCGTCCGGCTCGCCGACACCATCGGCCTGCCGAGCTCGGACCGACGAGACGTCGCGACGCTCTCGGTGGTCGTGCACGAGGACGGCGACGCGCGCGTCGGCATCGTCGCGGACCGGGTCATCGACGTGGTGGAGGCAGCGATCACCGCGAACCCTGTAGGCACCCGCCCGGGTGTCCTGGGCACTGCGGTCGTGCAGGACAAGATCACCGACCTCGTCGACCTCGACGCCGTCGTCGCCGGAGCGGGGGCCGGCCGATGAGCGCGCCCGCCGTCACCCGGCAGTACTGCACCTTCTGGGCCGACGGGCTTTACTTCGGCGTCGCGGTGACCGATGTACAGGAAGTGCTGCGCCACCAGGAGATGAGCTCCGCGCCACGCGCACCGGAATCGGTGCGCGGATTGCTCAACCTGCGTGGACAGATTGTGACCGCCATCGACCTGCGACACCGGCTCGGGCTGACGGCCCGCGACCCCGGGACGCCGGCGATGAACGTCGTGGTCCGCAGCCGCGGCGAGGTCGTCAGCCTGCTGGTCGACGACATCGGTGACGTGATCGACACCGCCGGCGCGGAGCTCGAACCCGTTCCGTCCACCCTGCAGCCTTCGCTGCGCGACGCCGTGACAGGTGTCATCCCCCTGCCCGAAGCGATCCTGCTCGTGCTCGAGGCCGATCGTGCGGCCGACACGGCCGTCAGCGCCACGAACCGAAACCCCGGAGGAAACTCATGACGAACACCGAGCCCGTCGCCCCCAGCAACGGCCACACCCCGTACGCCGCCGCACGACCGCCCCGCTCGCGCGCGGCAGCGGTGCGGCCCGCTGCCCCCGACCTCGCAGCGCGCGCTGCATTGTTCGACTCGCTGCCGCAGCGTGTTGTGGTGGCCGACGCCGATCTCAAGATCGTCTACGTCAACCGCGCGATGCTGGCCAAGCTCGGCACCCTGCCGCACCTGCCGGTGCCGATGGACGCGGTCGTCGGCGCGAGCCTCGACCTGTTCGGCGGGCTGTTCCACTCGGACCCGACGTTCCTCGCGACCTTCTTCGCCGACCCGTCGCTGCTGCCGTACGAGACCGACGTGCAGGTCGGCGACGAGGCGCTCGAGCTGAAGATCATCCCGATCACCGGGGCCAAGAACGACTTCGCCGGTGCCATGGTGTGGGCCGACGACGTCACCGCGCAGCGCCAGCTGGAGAGCGCGCGTACCGAGAGCGAGACGGACAGCGTGGCCGTCAAGCGGGTGCTCAGCGAGGTCCAGGCAGCGGGGACCAAGGACGAGGCAGTGCAGGTTGCGCTGGACACGGTGCGCGACGCGTTCGGCTGGGCCTACGGCTCCTACTGGACGGTCGAGTCCGACGGTGCGCTGCACTTCAACCGCGAGTCCGGCGACGCCGGCCCGGAGTTCCGCAAGGTCACCATGGAGGCGTCGTTCCGCGAGGGCGTCGGCCTGTCCGGCCGGGCGTGGAAGACCCGCGACCTGTTCTTCACCCCGGACATCGGCGAGATGACCGACTGCGTGCGCGCCCCGATCGCGCAGAAGGTCGGCGTCAAGTCCGGCGTCTGCTTCCCGATCATGCTCGACGGCGTGGTGGTCGGCACGATGGACTTCTTCACCACCGAGACGCTGGACCCGACACCGGCCCGGCTCGACTCGCTGCGCAACGTCGGCCTGCTCGTGTCGGCCGCTCTTGAGCGCCTGGCACGCCAGCAGGAGACCAGGGACAACGACCTCGACTCCGAGGCGGTCAACCAGGTGCTGGAGCGGGTGGCGGCGGCCGGCAACACCGACGAGGCGGTGCAGGTTGCGCTGGACACGGTGCGCGACGCGTTCGGCTGGGCCTACGGCTCCTACTGGACGGTCGAGTCCGACGGTGCGCTGCACTTCAACCGCGAGTCCGGCGACGCCGGCCCGGAGTTCCGCAAGGTCACCATGGAGGCGTCGTTCCGCGAGGGCGTCGGCCTGTCCGGCCGGGCGTGGAAGACCCGCGACCTGTTCTTCACCCCGGACATCGGCGAGATGACCGACTGCGTGCGCGCCCCGATCGCGCAGAAGGTCGGCGTCAAGTCCGGCGTCTGCTTCCCGATCATGCTCGACGACCGCGTCCTCGGCACGATGGACTTCTTCACCACCGAGACCCTGGTCCCGACCACTTCGCGGCTGAACGCGCTGCGCAACGTGGGCAGGCTCGTCTCCGCCGGCATCGAGCGCAAGGATCTGAGCGCCAAGGTCGACCTGATGCTCGAGGCCGTCGACTCGGTCGCGGCAGGTGACCTGACCCGCGAGATCCCGGTCACCGGCGAGGACGCGATCGGCCGGCTGGGCGGTGGCCTCGAGGCGCTGCTCACGACGCTGCGCTCGAGCATGTCCGAGATCGGCGGCACCGCTGACTCCCTCGCCATGGCCGCCGAGCAGCTCACCGGCCTCAGCGAGGGCATGGGCGCCGGCGCCTCACAGACCTCCGACCGCGCCGGCAGCTCGGCCGCCGCTTCTGAGGAGGTGTCGGCCAGCATCCAGACCGTGGCCACCGCCGCCGAGGAGATGACGGCCAGCATCAGCGAGATCGCCAAGAACGCCTCCGATGCCGCTTCGGTGGCCACCACCGCGGTCGGCGTCGCTACCGGTGCGCAGACCACGGTGACCAGCCTCGGCCAGGCCAGCGGCGAGATCGGTGCGGTGATCAAGGTGATCACCGGCATCGCCCAGCAGACCAACCTGCTGGCCCTCAACGCCACCATCGAGGCGGCGCGGGCGGGCGAGGCCGGCAAGGGCTTCGCCGTCGTCGCGAACGAGGTCAAGGAACTCGCCAAGGAGACCGCGCGGGCGACCGAGGACATCGGCCAGAAGATCGAGTCGATCCAGTCGAACACCCAGGGTGCCGTCGACGCGATCAGCGAGATCAGCACGATCATCGACCGGATCAACGACATCCAGACGACGATCGCGTCGGCCGTCGAGGAACAGACCGCGACGACGAACGAGATCGCCCGCAACGTCACCGCGGCCGCGACCGGCGCCAACGGCATCTCCGCCGACGTCGCCGAGGTCGCGACCGCCGCGCGGACGACGCTGGACGGCTCGGTCGAGACCCAGCGTTCGGCCAACGACCTCGCAGGCATGGCCACCGAACTCAAGCGCCTGCTCGGTCAGTTCCAGTACTGACCGCGCGAAACGACGAGGAAACCATCGTGACCGTTCGAGCACTGGTCGTCGACGACTCCGTCGTCGTGCGGCGCGCCGTGGCAACCCTGCTCGACGCCGAGGACGACATCGAGGTCGTGGCCACCGCGGCCAACGGGCAACTGGGGCTGGACAAGATCGCGGACCAGCAGCCGGACATCGTGACGCTGGACGTCGAGATGCCGGTGCTCGACGGCCTCGGCACGCTGACCGAGATCCGCAAGCGCTGGCCGCGGTTGCCGGTGATCATGTACAGCACGCTCACCGAGCGCGGCGCCCAGTCCACGCTCGAGGCACTCGCGCTGGGCGCCGTCGACTACGCGACGAAACCCACCCAGGTGAACCGCCGGGAAGAGGTCTCCGAGCACGTGCGGCAGAACCTGTTGCCGCTTGTGCGACTGTGGGGACGCCGTGCGGCGCCCGTACCGCGTGACCCGGCACCGGGCGTCGCCGATGTCGGGAAGACGGTCGCGGCCGGGACGTCCGTACTGGCCGCCCCGGGAGAGCCGATCACCCTGCGGCGGGCTGCGCAGAAGCCCGCCGACCTCATCGCGGTCGGTGTCTCGACGGGTGGTCCGGACGCACTCGCCCGGATGGTCCCGATGCTGCCCGGCGACCTCGGCGTGCCGACCGTGATCGTGCAGCACATGCCGCCGGTGTTCACCGCGATGCTGGCCGCACGCCTCGATGCCCGTAGTCCGCTGACCGTGAGCGAGGCCGTCGACGGCGAAACGGCGCTGCCCGGCCACGTGTACGTCGCGCCCGGCGGGCGGCACCTCGAGGTCCACCGCACAGGAGCAGGCTTCGTGTTCGAGCTCAACGACGGACCGAAGGAGAACTCCTGCCGCCCGGCCGTCGACCCGATGTTCCGTACGGCCGCGGCCGCCACCGACGGCCGGCTGCTCGCCGTTGTACTGACCGGGATGGGTCAGGACGGCCTGCTCGGTGCCGAAGCGGTGATTGCCGCCGGCGGCTCGGTCATCGCGCAGGACGAGGCGACGTCGGTCGTGTGGGGCATGCCCGGGTTCGTCGCTCGGGCCGGCTTGGCATCGCAGGTGCTCCCCCTCGACGACATCGCCGAAACAGTGCGGCGTTCGGTACGCAACCCCCTGCTGCGGAGTTCGGCATGAGCACAGTGACGACGGAGGACTTCCACTTCTTCGCCGCGTACCTGAAGGAGCGGTCGGCGATCACGATCGGCCCGGGCAAGGAGTACCTGGTCGAGTCGCGCCTAGGGCCGCTCGCCCGCGACACCGGTTACGCAGATGTCGGGGCACTGATCGGCGAGCTGCGCCGGCCGGTGCCGAACGCGACGGTGCGCGACCGCGTGGTGGAAGCCATGACGACCAACGAGACGTCGTTCTTCCGTGACGCGCACCCGTTCGACGCCCTGCGCAACCACGTCCTGCCCGAGCTCGTCGAAGCGCGTAAGTCGAGCAGGCGGTTGTCGGTGTGGAGCGCCGCGGCCTCGACCGGCCAGGAGATCTACACGATTGCCATGGTGCTCGACGGGGTGCCGGGACTACAGGGTTGGGACGTGCGCCTGCACGGCACCGACCTGTCCGAGAAGGTGCTCGACAAGGCCAGGTCCGGGCGCTTCTCGGCGCTCGAGATCAACCGCGGCCTGCCCGCGCCGATGATGGTCAAGTACTTCGAGCGCAGCGGCGCGGAATACGTGATCGAGGAGCGGTTGCGCAAGCAGTGCACGTTCGCCCAGATGAACCTGGCCGGCACGTGGGGGTTGCTGCCGACCTTCGACATCGTCTACTGCCGCAACGTGCTCATCTACTTCGACGTGCCGACGCGGACGGAGATTCTGACCAAGATCCGCGCGCGGCTGGCCCCCGGGGGTTTCCTGTTCCTCGGTGCGGCGGAATCCACGCTCGGCGTGGTCGACGGCTACGACCAGGTCCGGCTGGGCAACACGGTCGCCTACCGGTTGGGAGGGTCCCGGTGAAAGCGCTCATCATCGACGATTCGCGAGCGATGCGGATGCTCGTGCGCAAGATCGTCACAGCCAACGGGTTCGACGCGTTGGAGGCCGGCAACGGCAAGGAGGCGCTCGAGATCCTCGACGCCGGCACGGTGCCCGAGGTCGCGCTCATCGACTGGAACATGCCGGTCATGAACGGACTCGAGTTCGTCAACGCCGTCCGGGCGCGGCCCGAGTTCCGCGACATCACGCTGATGATGGTGACGACCGAGAGCGAGCGGTCGCAGATCGTGCGGGCGCTGGCCGCCGGCGCACACGAGTACCTGATCAAACCGTTCACCGAGGACGCGATGGTCGCCAAGTTGTCCATGCTCGGCCTGGTGCCCGACACCGGCGAGGTGCCCGCATGAGCGCCCCGGCCGAGGTCGCGGAGCTGCTCGACCCCGCAACGCTGACCGAGATCGTCGAGACGGTGTTCGTCGGCCTGTTCGGCGAGGAACGGGGCATTGTTGCGCCGGGTGACTCGGCGCCGGCAGCCCTGCCGGCCGTCGCGCACGTCGACGTCCACGGCGAATGGGACGGGCGCATCGAGGTGTCCAGCAGCGACGGGCTGGTCCGCCTGGCCGCGGCGACGCTGTTCGACAAACCGTTCGAGTACGTGACCGACGCCGATCTGAGCGACGTGCTCGGCGAGCTCGCCAACGTGGTCGGCGGCAACGTCAAGTCGGTCATGCCCGGGCCGAGTGTCATGGGACTGCCCGAGGTCACGCTCGACGACCCGAACCAGGACGGGCAGCCCCCAGGTGCCGTCGGCATCGACCTGTCCTGGTCGCACGAACCCATCCGGATCACGATCTCGGCACAACCGGCCGGGACGCCATCTCAAGGAGAACCGTCATGAAGATCCTCGTGGTCGACGACAGCCGCGTGATGCGGCAGATCGTCGTGCGCACGCTGCGCCAGGCCGGCTACGGCCACTGCGACGTCGTCGAAGCCACCGATGGCCGCGACGGCGTCGACAAGGTGCAGGCCGAACAGCCCGACCTCGTCCTGTCCGACTGGAACATGCCGGAGATGAGCGGCATCGACTTCCTGTCGACGCTGCGCGCGTCCGGCGACAACCGGCCCTTCGGCTTCGTCACGTCCGAGGGCTCGGACCCGATGCGGAACACCGCGTCGCAGGCGGGTGCCGCGTTCCTGATCGCCAAGCCGTTCTCGCCGGACCAGTTCCGCGACGTGCTCGAACCGGTGCTCGGCTCATGATCGCCACGCAGCCGTCGGCGAAGGAGGTCCGCGACCTGCTCAACGACCT
The DNA here is from genome assembly GCF_964246335.1 of uncultured Jatrophihabitans sp. Taxonomy (GTDB): domain Bacteria; phylum Actinomycetota; class Actinomycetes; order Mycobacteriales; family Jatrophihabitantaceae; genus Jatrophihabitans. Next base: position 11,834 of record NZ_CAXTQF010000069.1, read on the forward strand.
GCTCGGCCGCGACGTCGAGATCCAGGCGTCCGACGCCTGGGCACCGTTGCCCTCGGACGTGCCGGCCGCCGCCGAGTTCGTCGACGACCACCTGCAACTGCAGGTCGTCGTCGTGCTGGACCTGGCCCTTGCCACCTACATCGGCGCATGCATCGGCCTCATCCCGGCCGGCGGTGCGCAGGACATGGTGGCCGAGAAGTCGCCGAGCGAGATGGTCATGAGCAACTGCTACGAGGTGCTCAACATCCTCACTTCGGTGTTCAACAAGCCGGACAACCCGCACGTGCGGATCACGAATTTCCACCGCCCGGGCGCGGCGCTGCCCGCCGACGTGGCGCAGATCGCCGGTCGCCCGGCGGGCCGGCTGGACCTCGCGGTCGACATCAGCGGTTACGGCAAGGGCCGGCTCGGTCTCGTCGCAGCCTGACGCGGTGTCGCGTCGCGGCGTGCTGCTGCGCCGTGGCGCGACACCGCGTCGACCGGCCTAACCGAGTTCGGCGACGGCGTCCAGCGCCCAGTTGAACGCGGTCGCGAACGCCTCGTCCAGTTCGGCGGCCGGCACACCGGACACGGTGGTTCGCTCGGCCTCGTCCGCCGGTGGCCGGACCGCGGCGTGATAGGGGTAGTCGACGACATCGCGCACCAGCTGCCCCACCGGGCCCGTGCCCTCGAATGCCGCCTCCCGCAGCTGCGTGCTCAGCGCGAGCTTGTCGACGATCTCGTCCTGACTCACCCGCAGCAGCCCGTCCATGGCGGACAGCATGCCGGCGGTGTACGAGAGCCGGGCGTCGACGCCGCAGCGGCGGGCCAGCAATTCACACACCCGGGCCCGGATGAGCACCGTGACGAACGCGTCCTCCGCGTCGTGGGTCGCGCCGGCCGGGCGGGCCAGCAACAGCGCCAGCCAGTTGCCGATCTGTGTGGTCCCGGCGAACACCAGGGCGTCGCGCACCGAACCGATACGCCGCCGCTGCTCGCCGGGTCGCCCCAGCGAGGCCAGCAGCATGACCTGGTGCGCGAGCGCCGGGTCCTTGAGCAGCACGTCCTCGAGCGCGTCGAAGTCCGAACCGCTCTGCAGCACGTCCAACGCCGAGCTGATCCGGCCGACCGCGCCCGGGGCGAGCGTGCGGCCCTCGACGACGGCGGGCCGGTCCAGGGCGTGGCCCTGGAACAGCTCGAAGCCCTGGCCGGCGAGCCGGGTCACGTCGTCGAGGTTCTGCACCTTCAGCGCCGCCGGCCGTATCCCGTGTGCACGGCACAGCTGCGCGAGATCGGGCAGCGCCGAGGGCGGCGTCATCAGCAGGTCGATCTTGGCGATGGTGGCCAGCGGCAACAGGTCGTCGAAGCCGGCGCCCGGCTCGAAGCCGTCGAGCGCCAGTCCCACACCGAGCTCGGTCAGTTTGCGGCACCCGGCGACGACCTGGTCGTCGAGCTCGATGCCGGTGCCGACCTCGAGGACGGTGCGCTCGGGCGGCAGCAGCAACGGCACCGTTCCGGTCAGCACGGCACGATCGGCGTTGCAGAAGATCAGGTGATCGCCGACGACGCTGCTCAGTCCGAGCGACAGCGCGCCGTACACGACCTCGGCGGTCATCTGGTCGCCCGTCACCCGCGGCGTGGCGGTCACAACGGGCAACCGCCGGAACAGCAGTTCGTACCCGACCAGACCGTCGACGTCGTGAATGCCCTGGCGGCCGACCACGACAGTGTCCTCGTTGCGCATCCGCCACAATCCGTTTCGCGTGGTGCCGTTCACGCCGGCGCGCCGGCGTTCCCCTCTCCCATCGGCGGCCGGTCGCCCCACTGAAGCACCCCGGCACGTCGCCCGGCGGGCAGCGCACGAATCCGCCCGATTCGGCTCAGGTCGACTCGCCTGCTGCCGATGGGACCAGTGCCAGGACGGCACCGAACGGGCGGGATGCCCTGAAAACGCGACGAGCTTCGTCAGTGAGGTGCCGTGAAGACGGGCAGACTGGGCCAGCTGGCCATCCCGATCGGGGTCGTCGCCATCGTCGTGATGCTCGTCGTCCCGATGCCGCCGGAACTGCTCGACGTCTTGATCGCGCTCAACATCACCGCCGCGGTACTGGTCGTCCTCACGTCGATGTACGTCAGCCGGCCGCTCGAGTTCTCCAGCTTCCCGTCGTTGCTGCTCGTCGCGACCCTGTTCCGGCTGGCCCTGAACATCAGCGCGACCCGCCTGGTGCTGACCCACGGCTTCGCCGGAAACGTCATCAGCGCCTTCGGGCACTTCGTCATCGGCGGCTCGCTCGTCATCGGCCTGGTGATCTTCGCGATCCTGCTCGTCATCCAGTTCGTGGTCATCACCAACGGCGCCGGCCGCGTCGCCGAGGTCGGCGCGCGGTTCACCCTCGACGCCATGCCCGGCAAGCAGATGGCCATCGACGCCGATCTCAACGCCGGCGTCATCGACGAGAAGACCGCCCGCAAGCGCCGGCAGGAGATCGCCGCCGAAGCCGACTTCTACGGTGCGATGGACGGCGCGACGCGGTTCGTCAAAGGTGACGCGATCGCCGCCATCATCATCACGTTCGTCAACCTCATCGGCGGCTTCGCCATCGGTGTCGCGACGCACCACCTGCCGCTCGCCAAGGCGCTGTCGACGTACAGCCTGCTGAGCATCGGCGACGGTCTGGTCAGCCAGATCCCGGCGTTGCTGCTCAGCGTGTCGACCGGTCTCATCGTGACCCGGGCCGCGGACGCGGACGACATGGGCAGCGTCGTCTCCCGCCAGCTGACGTCGCACCGCAAGGCGCTGCAGATCGCCGGCGGCGGAGCGTTGCTGCTGTGCCTCGTGCCCGGTCTGCCCAAGATCCCGTTCCTGCTCGTCGGCGGCGCCCTGCTCGTCTTCGGCACCCGCGCCAACAAGGCACGTGCCGAGGCGGCGGCCGCCGAGGAGGCACCCGCCGCCGCGGCTCCCCCGGCCGAGGAGAACCTGCACGACGACATGGCCGTGGTGCCGCTCGAGCTGTCGCTCGCCCCGGACCTCGTGCCGCTCGTCGACGGCGTCGGCGCCGACCTGCTGGACCGGGTACGCGGCCTGCGTCGCGGACTCGCCACCGAGCTGGGCGTGGTGATGCCGCCGGTACGCACCCGCGACAGCGTGCTGCTGCCGCAGTCGACCTACGCGTTCAGCGTCAACGGCGTGGAGGTCAGCCGCGGGCAGGCGCCACCCGGCATGGTGCTCGCCATCGGCGACGAGATCGACGGCCTGCCCGGCCGCCCCGGCCGCGAACCGGTGTTCGGGCTGGACGGCCGGTGGATTCCTGAAGCCATGCAGGCGCAGGCCGAGCTGCTCGGCGCGACGGTCGTCGACCGGCCGTCGCTGATCATCACGCACCTGTCCGAGACGGTCCGTCAGCACGCGAGCAGGCTGCTCGGCCGCGAGGAGGTCGCCGCCGCGACCAAGTCGCTCAAGCGCACGCACCCCGTCGTCGTGGAGGACCTCACACCCGCCCTGCTCTCGCTGGGCGAGATCCAGCGCGTGCTGCACGCCCTGCTCGACGAGAAGGTCGCCATCCGCGACCTCGTGCGCATCTACGAATCGCTCTCGCTCGCCGCCAAGGGCGGCACCGAGCCGGACCGGCTGATCGAGGCCGCGCGGCTCGCGCTCGCGCCGGCGATTGTCGCGAGCTGGGCGCAGGACGAACACATCGAGGTCCTGACGCTCGACCCCCGGCTGCAGCAGACGCTGCTCGAATCGGTGCGACCCGGCGACGGCGGCGCGCAGCTGGTGATCGACGCGGTCACCGCCCAGGGCCTGATCGGCGGACTCGGTGACCGGTTCCGCGCCGAATCGGCCCGCGGCGGCAAACCGGTGCTCGTCGTCGCCGCGCAGATCCGGCTGCCGTTGCGCCGGATGCTGCGACTCGCCGTGCCGGCCCTACCTGTCCTGTCCTACCCGGAGCTGTCCACCGGGTCCGTCACCGTCAACACACTAGGGATGATCGATGACTTCCGTAGCGAACCCGACCTTGTTCCGTGAGGGTCCTGACCTCGACGAGGTCCTCGCGGACCTGGACTCGGAGTTCCCGGACCAGGTACGCGTCGTCGACGTCGAGTACGACCGGACCGGCGGGGTGCTCGGCTTCTTCGCCAACCGCAACGTGCGCGTGCAGTACACGCTGACCGACGACGCATCCCCCTCGCCTGAGCCCGCGACACCGCCGTTCGTCACCGGACGGCGGGCGCCTGGACTGACGGTCGGGGCCGAATCCACGGCGCTCGGCCGGCTGCTCGACGGAGGGCAGGACCACGACGTGATGGACACCTGGACACCGTCCACGGTCCGCACCGCCGCCTCCACGCCGCCCGCCGAGCAGGACGCGAGCAACGTTGAGTTCGCGCGCATGCTGCTCGACATGGCCCAGGCGAAGGCCGCGGAGCGACGCGACGCCTTCGACCACGAGGCGTTCGGCAACCATCTCGTCGAGCTGCCCGGCGACGTGGTGCAGCTCTACGTGCGCGATCCGGCCGGCAACCTCGTCGAGATCGACCACCTCGGGGT
>NZ_CAXTQF010000070.1:0-16269 GCF_964246335.1 uncultured Jatrophihabitans sp.
CATCCCCGAGCCGGGCATCCCGGAGTCGTTCAAGGTGCTGCTCAAGGAGCTGCAGTCGCTGTGCCTGAACGTCGAGGTGCTGTCCTCGGACGGCTCGACGGTCGAGATGCGCGACACCGACGACGACGTCTACCGCGCGGCCGAGGAACTCGGCATCGACCTGTCCCGCCGCTTCGAGCCGTCCAGCGTCGAAGAGGTCTAGCCCACTGTGGCGATCTTGATGCTCGTGGAGGGTCATGACTCCGGCAGAGCATCAAGATCGCCGAACAAGCTTCTGATCAGGATCTGAGGAAGAAGGAATTTTGCTCGACGTCAACATTTTCGACGAGCTGCGTATCGGGCTGGCCACCGCCGACGACATCCGCCAGTGGAGCCACGGCGAGGTCAAGAAGCCCGAGACGATCAACTACCGCACGCTCAAGCCCGAGAAGGACGGCTTGTTCTGCGAGAAGATCTTCGGTCCCACCCGGGACTGGGAGTGCTACTGCGGCAAGTACAAGCGCGTGCGCTTCAAGGGCATCATCTGCGAGCGCTGTGGCGTCGAGGTCACGCGCGCCAAGGTCCGTCGCGAGCGCATGGGCCACATCGAGCTCGCCGCGCCCGTCACGCACATCTGGTACTTCAAAGGTGTCCCGTCGCGCCTGGGCTACCTGCTCGACCTCGCGCCGAAGGATCTCGAGAAGATCATTTACTTCGCCGCGTACCTGATCACCACGGTCAACGACGAGGAGCGCCACCGCGACCTGCCGACCCTCGAGGCCGAGGTCAGTGCGGAGAAGTCGACGCTGGAGAAGAAGCGCGACTCCGACATCGACGCGCGCGCCAAGAAGCTCGAGGGCGATCTCGCCCAGCTCGAGTCCGAGGGCGCGAAGAGCGACGTGCGCCGCAAGGTGCGCGAGGGCGGCGAGCGCGAGATGCGTCAGCTGCGCGACCGCGCCCAGCGCGAGATCGACCGCCTCGACGAGGTGATGGACACCTTCCGCAAGCTCGAGGTCAAGCAGCTCATCGGCGACGAGGTGCTCTACCGCGAACTGCGCGACCGCTTCGGCGACTACTTCGAGGGCGGCATGGGCGCCGAGGCGCTGCAGGTGCTCGTGCAGAACTTCGACCTCCAGGCGGAGGCCGAGTCGCTGCGCGAGACCATCCGCACCGGCAAGGGCCAGAAGAAGCTGCGCGCACTCAAGCGGCTCAAGGTCGTGGCGTCGTTCCTCGCCACCACGAATTCGCCCGCCGGCATGATCCTCGACTGCGTGCCGGTGATCCCGCCGGACCTGCGCCCGATGGTGCAGCTCGACGGTGGCCGCTTCGCCACGTCCGACCTCAACGACCTGTACCGCCGCGTCATCAACCGCAACAACCGCCTCAAGCGACTGATCGACCTCGGTGCCCCCGAGATCATCGTCAACAACGAGAAGCGGATGCTGCAGGAGTCCGTCGACGCGCTGTTCGACAACGGCCGCCGCGGCCGTCCGGTCACCGGACCGGGCAACCGCCCGCTCAAGTCGCTGTCGGACCTGCTCAAGGGCAAGCAGGGCCGCTTCCGGCAGAACCTGCTCGGCAAGCGGGTCGACTACTCGGGCCGCTCGGTGATCATCGTCGGTCCGCAGCTCAAACTGCACCAGTGCGGCCTGCCCAAGGGCATGGCGCTCGAGCTGTTCAAGCCGTTCGTCATGAAGCGGCTCGTCGACCTCAGTCACGCGCAGAACATCAAGTCCGCCAAGCGGATGGTCGAGCGCGCCCGGCCGGTCGTGTGGGACGTCCTCGAAGAGGTCATCCGCGAGCACCCGGTGCTGCTCAACCGCGCACCGACGCTGCACCGCCTCGGCATCCAGGCCTTCGAGCCGCAGCTGGTCGAGGGCAAGGCCATCCAGATCCACCCGCTCGTGTGCACCGCGTTCAACGCGGACTTCGACGGTGACCAGATGGCGGTGCACCTGCCGCTGTCGGCCGAGGCCCAGGCCGAGGCGCGGATCCTGATGCTGTCGACGAACAACATCCTCAAGCCGGCCGACGGCCGTCCGGTGACCATGCCGACGCAGGACATGATCCTGGGTCTGTACCACCTGACCGCGCTGCGTCCCGGCGCCGAGGGTGAGGGTCGGGTGTTCGCGTCGGCCGCTGAGGCGGTGATGGCCCGTGACACGGGCACGCTGCACATCGAGGCACCGGTGAAGATCCGCCTGCCGCAGGTGACGTCGGTCGACGATGGCACCCGCGCCGCGTGGACGCCGCCGGAGGGCTGGGAGCCGGGGCAGTCGTTGCTGCTCGAGACCACCCTGGGCCGCTGCCTGTTCAACGAGGCGCTGCCGGCGGACTACCGCTTCGTCAACTACCCGGTGACGAAGAAGGAACTCGGCCAGATCGTCAACGATCTCGCTGAGCGCTACCCCAAGGTGCAGGTCGCGAACACCCTGGACAACCTCAAGGCAGCCGGCTTCCACTGGGCGACCCGCTCGGGCATCACGATCGCCATCGACGACGTCGTCACCCCGCCGAAGAAGGCCGAGATCCTGGACCGCTACGAGAAGGACGCGGAAAAGATCGAGAAGCAGTACCTGCGTGGTGTCATCACCGAGGAGGAGCGCCGTCAGGAGCTCGTCGAGGTGTGGACCAAGGCGACCAGCGAGGTCGCCAAGGAGATGGAGAACAACTTCCCGAAGTCCAACCCCGTCTACATCATGGTCAACTCTGGAGCGCGCGGAAACATGATGCAGATGCGGCAGATCGCCGGTATGCGCGGCCTGGTCGCCAACCCCAAGGGTGAGATCATCCCGCGGCCGATCAAGGCGAACTTCCGCGAGGGCCTGTCGGTGCTGGAGTACTTCATCGCCACGCACGGTGCCCGCAAGGGTCTGGCCGACACCGCGCTGCGGACCGCCGACTCGGGCTACCTGACCCGGCGCCTGGTGGACGTCAGCCAGGACGTGATCATCCGTGAGGAGGACTGCGGCACCGACCGTGGCCTGCCCATGGCGATCGCGTCCACGCTGGCCGACGGCACGCTGGTCAAGGACCCGCACGTGGAGACCTCGGTCTACGCCCGGGTGCTCAGTGAGGACATCGAGAACCCGTCCGGCAAGCAGCCGCTGGCCGCGGCCGGCACCGACCTCGGTGACGTGCTCATCGACGAGCTCGTCGCCGCCGGCGTCAGCGAGGTCCGGGTGCGTTCGGTGCTGACCTGCGAGTCGACGCTCGGCACGTGTGCCACCTGCTACGGCCGTTCGCTGGCCACCGGCAAGCTGGTCGACGTCGGCGAGGCTGTGGGCATCATCGCCGCGCAGTCGATCGGCGAGCCCGGCACCCAGCTGACCATGCGGACGTTCCACACCGGCGGTATCGCCGGTGAGGACATCACGCACGGCCTGCCGCGTGTGGCCGAGCTGTTCGAGGCGCGCGTGCCCAAGGGCATGGCCCCGATCGCCGAGGCGTCGGGTCGGGTGCGCATCGAGGAGGCCGACGGGTCCAAGGGCTCCAGCCGCCGGATCATCGTCGTCCCGGACGACGGCGACGAGGAGAAGGAGTACCCGATCACCCGCCGCTCGCGGCCGCTGGTCAGTGAGGGGCAGCAGGTCGAGGCCGGCACCCAGCTGATCTCGGGCGCGGTCAACCCGCACGACGTGCTGCGGATCATGGGCCCGCGCGAGGTGCAGCTGCACCTGGTCCGCGAGGTCCAGGAGGTCTACCGCAGCCAGGGTGTCGCGATCCACGACAAGCACATCGAGGTGATCATCCGGCAGATGCTCAAGCGCATCACGGTGATCGAGTCCGGTGCCACCGAGTTCCTGCCGGGCTCGCTCGTCGAACGCACCATGTTCGAGGCCGAGAACCGGCGTGCGGTGGCCGAGAGCAGTGAGCCGGCCTCCGGCCGTCCGGTGCTCATGGGCATCACCAAGGCCTCGCTGGCGACCGAGTCGTGGCTGTCCGCGGCGTCGTTCCAGGAGACGACGCGGGTGCTCACCGATGCCGCGATCTCGGCCAAGAGCGACTCGCTCGTCGGCCTGAAGGAGAACGTGATCATCGGCAAGCTGATCCCGGCGGGTACCGGCATCTCGCGGTACCGCAACGTGGACGTCAACCCGACGGAGGAGGCGCGCGCCGCCGCCTTCAGCATGAACGGCTACGACGAGAACGAGTACTACGGCTTCGGCAACAACGCGCTGGGGCCGGCCGTACCGCTCGACGAGTTCGGCTACGACGACTACAGGTGAGTGAGGCGAGCGGGGCGCGAGCTTGCTCGTGCCCCCGAGCCGAGCGAACCTGTCGAGGCTCGTAGAGCCGAACACAGGTGATTGAGTCGAGGGGATAACCCTCGGTAGGCATGGGCCGGCGGCCGGTTCGCGAAAGCGAGCCGGCCGCCGGCTTGTATGCCTGCGGCGCGAGGTGGAGTCAGACCGGCTGCTCGGCGGCCCTGCGCGGGGCGGGTCGCGGGGGAAATGTCCGTGTTATCGCAAATGAACCGGCCGTGAGGCGGCTATCTGATCTCCGTTTGCTTCGGTGCTGTCCGCAACGGGTATAGCCCGGCTTACCATAGGGCGGCCGCGCATCGATTCGATCTTCCCCGGTGCCCGGTCCAGCCGCATTCGCGACCGCGCCTACCCCGAGGAGCACGACCGTCGATGACCACCACCGTCGGTAACCAAACCGTGCGCGGCCGACTCCCCGTGCAGTCTACTGATCTCCCACCATCAATAAATAAACTAGCGCTGCTGCTGATCGTCGGCGGCGGTCTGGGAGCGGGACTGATCGTCTACCGGACCGGGCAGCAGACCGACGTGCTCGTTGCTTCGCGCACCATCCATCCGGGCGACACGATGAGCGCCAGTGATTTCGACACGGTCCGTATCTCGGGCGGGTCCAGCAACACCGTTGCGGCGACCAATGAACACTCCTACATCAACGCCGTCGCCGTGACCACCGTGCCCAGCGGAGCGTTGATCAACTCGCTGATGTTCCACGCCCGCAGCGGCGTGCTGCCGAGCAACGGGCAGGCGCTGGGCATCTCGGTGCCCGCGGCGCAGCGGCCGTCCTCCCAGTTCAGTGCGGGCGACGTCGTGCAGGCCTACTACGTGCAGAGCGGCAACACCGCCGCCGGGGAGGTACCGCCCACGGCCAGCAAGATCGCCAACCCGTTGCTCGTCATCGGCGTGCACACGAGTTCCGGGGACGGCTCGAGCATCGTGTCGGTGCTGGTGGACGCCGACACCGCCGCGGCGCTCGCGATCCCGGCCAGTCACGGGCAGGTGGTGCTCACGCGGCTGCCCCCTGGCGCGAAGCCCGAGCTCTCGCTGACCGGGCGGTGAGGACGTGAGCACGGTTGCGCTGTTCACCGCCAAGGGCGCGCCCGGCGCGACCACCGACGCCATGCTGTTCGCCGCGCTGTGGCCGCGGCGCAATCTGCTGATCGACTGCGATCCGGCGGGCGGCGACATCGCCTTGCGCCTGCCGGGGGACGACGGGTCGTCCCTCGACGTCTCGACCGGCATGCTCACGCTGCTGCCGTTGGCCCGCCGGCCGATGCAGCCGACCGATGTGCTCACCCACGCACAGGTCGCGCTCGGCGGCACCGAACTGCTCGCCGGCATCGCCAGCCCGGATCAGGCAATCGCCGCGGGCAATGTGTGGTCGACTCTCGCGGACCTGTTCAATGCGCTGCCCGAGCACGACACGATCATCGATGTCGGGCGGTTGCATCCGACCTCGGCGGTGCTGCCGCTCGCGCAGCGCGCCGACCTTGCAGTCTGCGTCGTGCACGCCAGCCTCACCGGCACGATCGCCGCGCGGTCCCGACTGCGGACTGTGCTGCCCGCCCTGGCCCGCGACGGTGTCGGGCCGCGGTGCGGGTTCGTCGTGCGCGCCGAGGATCGGCGGACCGCGGAGGCCGCGGTCCGCGTCCTGCACGAGGGGTTCGAGGACCTGTGGTACTTCGGCTGGTTGCCCGACGACCCGGCGGGCGCCTCGTTGTTCGAGGGCGGTCGGGTGCCGCGGCCCGAGCGCACGATGCTCGTGCGCTCCGGCGCCACGGTCGTGGCGCAACTCGACGCCGCGCTGCCGCCGGACAGCAAGCGTGGTGCACAGTCGCCGGAACTGAACGTTGCGGCCGACGGTAACGCCCTGCCCCAGTCCGCGCCGCCGCCCGCGCCCGACGCCGCACCGTCGCAGGGCCACCGTCGTGCGCCGGACCATCCCGCTCCCGGACGCGGCCCGGACGAGCCGGCGCAGCAGCAGCCGTCACACGCGGCGGCCGACGGCTATGGGCCGGTGACCGCCGCCGAGCCGGCCGCCCAGCGCGTGGACCAGCCCCCGGCCGGCTGGGTCGCCGCCCACCACGGACCGCCGCCGGAGGGCCTGCCGGTGACCGGGCTGGCCGCGCCGGAGCAGCCGACCGGCGGACGCGCCGCAGAGAAGGCGGCCGAGCGCGCGCGGAACAAGCGCGGCTCCCTGCTGCGCCGGAAGAGTTCCGTATGAACAGGGCCTCTACAGCGCACCGGGAGGGCTGACTGATGACCGACGTCGACCAGGCGCTCATCCGAAGTCTGCGCCAGGAGGTCGCGGAACGGCTGAACCAGCAGCGGCGCAGCGACGAGGTCGCCGGCCGCGCGCCGATGACCACCGAGGACGAGCGGCAGTTCGCACGCTCGCTGATCGTGCAGGTGCTCGAGAGCCACGCGCGCGACGAGCTGAGCGCAGGCCGCACCCCGCTGTCCCCGGACGAGGAGGAGGGCGCGGCGGCCGCTATCCACGCCGCCCTGTTCGGGGTGGGCCGGCTGCAGCCGCTGCTGGACGACCCCGAGGTGGAGAACGTCGACATCAACGGGTGCGATCGCGTGTTCGTCGGCTACGCGGACGGCCGCGAGGTGCTGCACCAGCCGGTCGCCGAGACCGACGAGGAGCTGGTCGAGCTCATCCAGGTGCTGGCCGCCAACGTCGGGCTGACCAGCCGGCCGTTCGACGCCGCCAACCCGCAGCTCGACCTGCGGCTGCCCGACGGCTCGCGGATGTCGGCCGTCATGAGTGTCACGTCGCGGCCCGCACTGAGCGTGCGCCGCTCGCGTCTCGGCAAGGTCAGCCTGGAGGACCTGGTCGGCACCGGGACGATGACCCGCGACGTCGCGACCTTCCTGCGCGCCGCGGTCCGTGCCCGCAAGAACATCATGCTTGCCGGCGCGACGAACGCCGGGAAGACGACGCTGCTGCGTGCTCTTGCGAACGAGATCCCGCCGGTCGAGCGGTTGATCACCGTCGAGCGCTCGATGGAGCTCGGCCTCGACGCGTTCGAGGATCTGCATCCGAACGTCGTCGCCTTCGAGGAACGGCTGCCCAACTCCGAGGGCCTCGGCGCGGTGACGATGGCCGAGCTGGTGCGCCGCTCGCTGCGGATGAACCCGAGCCGAGTGATCGTCGGTGAGGTGCTGGGCGATGAGATCGTCACCATGCTCAACGCGATGAGCCAGGGCAACGACGGCTCGCTGTCGACGATCCACGCGAACTCCTCGATCGAGGTGTTCAACCGCATCGCCACGTACGCGCTGCAGTCCGAGGAGAACCTGCCGGTCGAGGCCACGCACATGCTGATCGCCGGCTCCATCAACTTCGTGGTCTTCCTGCGCCGGCGCAACGATTTCGAGTCCGGCGGGACGTTGCAGCGCGCCGTCGAGAGCATCCGCGAGGTGACCGGCGTGGACGGGCGGGTGATGTCCAGCGAGGTCTTTGCCCCGAACGAGGTCGGCTCGGCTACCGCGCACGCCCCGTTGACCTGTGCCGACGAACTCGCCCACTACGGCTACTCCGAGGTCGTGCGGGGGCGGTGGGCATGACCTACGGGCTGCAGCTGGCGATCCTGCTCGGCGTCGTGTTCGGCGCCGGGCTGTTCGTCGCCGTGCTCGCCGTGGTCGGGATGCCGGAGCGGCCGGCCGGCAAGCCTCCGGCGCGGCGCCGGTTGCCGCAGGGCACCGCGCTCACGTACAAGATCATCGCCGCCCTGGTGGCGGGCGGGCTGACGCTGCTGCTCACCCGCTGGATCGTCGCGGGCGTGGCCATCGCGGCGTTGGGGTTCTTCTGGGACAAGGTGGCCGGCGGCGACAAGCAGGAACGCCTCGGCATCGCGCGGCTCGAGGCGATGGCCTCCTGGACGGAGTCACTTCGCGACACGATCGCCGGTGCCGTCGGACTCGAGCAGGCGATCCCGGCCACCGCTGTCAACGCGGGTGCCGCGATCCGTCCGTCGCTGAACCTGCTGGTCGACCGGCTGCGGATCCGCGAGCCGCTGCCGAACGCCTTGTTGGCCTTCGCCGAGGACGTCGACGACCCGAGCGCCGACGTCATCTGCGGCGCGTTGGTGCTCAACGCCCGACTGCGCGGGCCGGGCCTGCGTGACGTGTTGACGGCTCTGGCCGTGTCCGCGCGCGAAGAGCTTGATCTGCGTCGGCGCATCGAGGCCAGTCGCAAGAGCGTGCGGCGCAGCGTGCGGATCGTGTTGGTGATCGTGCTCGGCGTGATGGCCGGCCTGTCGTTCTTCAACCGCAACTACGTCGCGCCGTACTCCAGCTTCGAAGGCCAGGGCGTGCTCATCCTGGTCGTCGCGTTCCTCGCCGGCGGCCTCATCTGGCTGCGGAGCCTGGCATCGAGTCGCAAGACCGAGCGCTTCCTGGTGCCCGAGGATCCGTCGGTCGCGGCGGCCCGCCGGGCCGCGGCCGAGGCCGAGGCGAACGACGCGTCCGGCCGACGATTGGCAGCGTCGTGATCACCGCGCTGTTCTGCGGCGGCGTCGTCGGTGCCGGCGTGTTCTGGCTCGTGATGATCTACGCGCGGCCCAAGCCCGGCCTCGAGACGCTCGTGCACCGCATCGACGTCGGCGCGAAGTCGATGTCGACGCGCACAGTGACGGCCCTCGAGCAGGAGAGCGGCCCGAGTCGCGTCGACTCGCTGATGAAACGCCTGGGCGACCGGCTCGAGGTCTTCGCGGCAGAGCGCAACTGGCGCCTCGGCCGGGTACGCACCGACCTCGGCATCATGAACCGCACCCTCGGCTCGTTCCTCGCCGCCAAGGTCGTCTACGGCCTGGGCCTGTTCCTGCTCGCGCCGATCGTGTACTCGGTGCTGCGGTTGGGCGGCATCGGCCTGCCGCCCGTGCTCCCGGCATTGGCCGCGGTCGCGTTCGGCCTGTTCGGGTTCTTCCTGCCCGACCTCGCGCTGCGCGGGGAGGCCGCCGAGCGCCGTGAGGACTTCCGCCGCGTGGTCGGCATCTTCCTCGACCTCGTCGCGATGAACCTCGCCGGTGGCCGTGGCCTGCCCGAGGCCCTGCTGACCGCGTCGACCATCAGTGAGAACTGGGCTCTCGTGCGTATCCGGCAGGCGCTGAACAACGCACGATTGTTCGGCGTCACCCCGTGGGAGTCGCTGTCCGAGCTGGGCAACACCATCGGCCTGGACGAGCTGCGTGACCTGTCGGCCGCGCTGAGCCTCGCCGCCGAGGACGGCGCGAAGATCAAGCAGTCGCTCTCCGCGCGGGCCGCGACACTGCGCCGGCGTGAGCTCGCCGAGGTCGAGGGCGAGGCCGGTGAGAAGTCGCAGTCCATGCTGGTCGCGCAACTGCTGATCTGCATGGGGTTCCTGATCTTTCTTGCGTACCCGTCCATCTCCCAACTCGCAAAACAATGACAACCGACGCCGTACCGGGCAGGCTGGACGACCAGCCGACCGGCGCGCGCTCTGGAGGTAACAAATGGTTCTCATGGTCGGTGTCCTGTGGGACATCCTCGTCGGCCGCGTCCAGGAAGCGCGCCGCAGCGACCGCGGCGCGTCCGCCTTGGAGTGGGCGATCATCGCGGCCGTGTCGGTCGTCATCGCGTCGATCATCGGTGCGGTCATCTACAACGTCGTGCAGAGCAAAGGCTCGTCGCTCACCAAGTGCGCCGACCAGCAGCCGGGGCAGGCCTGCAAGTAGCCGATCCCTCGCGGGCCGGCGCGGCGACCGCGGAGTCAGCTCCATCGAGCTCGCGGTCATCGCGCCCAGCCTGCTGTTGCTGATCTTCCTGGTGATCCAGGCGGCGCTGTTCTTCTACGCGCGCTCGGTGGCGCTGCAGTCGGCCCGCGAGGGCGTGTCGCAGCTGCGGCTGTTCGGACAGAGCGCGGACGACTGCAACGGGCAGGTCGCCAACACGAAAAAGGCGACGGAGACCTACGCCAAGAGCGTGGGTTCCGGCGCGCTGACCGGGGTGAACGCCGTCCCGACGTGCCAGTACCGGTGCAAGGGCGATTCGCGGGTTCTGGTGGTCGTCCACGGCCGGGCGATCAGCCTGATCGGCCTGCGCCTCGGCGTGCAGGAGCAGGCCGAGGGTCGGGTCGAAACGTTCCAGCCCTACAGCTCGAATGCCCAGGACGACTCATGTCCCAACGGCTGACCGACCGCGGATCGCTCGCCCTCGAGTACGTCATCGTGGCGCCGCTGTTCCTGATCGTCTTCGGGCTGGTGTTCGCGTTCTTCCGGGTGACGCAGCTCAACAGCCTGCTCGACGCCGGCGCGCGCGACGCGGCGCGCGCCGTCAGCATCGATCCCGACCTGTCGTACAGCAGCGTGCTGCGGGTGGCGCAGGAGTCGGTCAAGTTCGAACTGAACGGCGGGCTCGGCGGCTGCAATCGCGACAACGTATCCGTCGACGTGCGGTCGTTGAACGCGAAGACCTACCAGGCCTATCCCAAGGGCACCGACCTGCACCCGGGCGACGTCGCGCGCATCCTGGTGAGCTGCACCTACTCGCTGTCGGACCTCGGGCTGCCGATCCCGGGGCTGTCCGGGCTGCACGCCACCTCCGTCTTCGCCGCCATGGTCGACCCGAACAGGTCCGAGCAGTGAAACGCGACGACCGCGGCTCGATCACCCCGATGATCCCGGTGCTGATGTTCGCCCTGCTGCTGCTCGGCGGGCTCGTCATCGACGGCTCGCGCGAGCTGAACGCCCGTGGCGACGCCCGCGCCTACGCGGAGGAAGCCGCCCGGGCCGGCGCGACCGCGATCGAGCAGAACACGCCGCAGGAGATTCTCGACGTTCCCTTGGCGACGGCGCGGGTCAAGCAGTACTGCAACGCCATAGAGATCAAGACGCGGGCCAACGTCGAGGTCCAGGACTGCGATCTCGACGCGAAGCCGTTCGACGACGCGATGACCTGCGACGGCACCGAGGAACAGATCGTCGTCAACACCGTCGTCACCGTGCACACGGACACCACGCTGCTCGGCATGGTCGGCTTCACGCAGTTCTCCGCGTCGGCGCACGCGTCGGCGCGGGCGTATGAACAGACGTTTGACCCGAAGAAGCCGTACTGCTGAGCACGGCCTCAGGTTGCGTCGCGTGATCGCCGGGTCGTGCGCTAAATTCCGGCCAAATCGGATACTCGGCCCGACAGGACCACCTGGTCGGGCTCACGCACGTTTCACCCGACATCCCGCGGGGCATGTTGGTCTGGACAGGATCGGGGGGCACCCAATGCGAACTACGGGCCGGACGCTCGTCGGCGTGCTCGCGTGCGCTGCCGTCCTGCTCGCTGGGTGCACGTCCAGCGCTGCGCCGACGCCGAAGGGTCCGCCGTCCGGGTCCGCGACGCCCACGAGCGCCGCGCCAACCACTACCAGCGCCGCGCCGACCTCGGCGACGCCTACGCCCAGCGCGAAGCCGCTCTCCGCGTTCGAGCAGGATCCCGCGGTGCAGGGTATGCGCAAATTCTTCACACAGGCTGCCCGCACGATCAACACCGGGCACGTGATCGACGACCAGCTACGCGCGCTCGTCACGCCGTACGTCGCCGAGCAGATGAAGCGGGTCACCGGCCCGGACGTCGGCACGTACTACCCCGGCCCCGTGCCGTTCCAGCCCACCGGTGTCGTGGTCAACAGCGCCGGCAACAAGACGATCGCCGGCTGCATCGAAGCCAACGGCTATGCGCAGAACCCGAAGACGCACAAGCCGGCACATCCGCGGCAGATCGTCGGAGTTCGGGTGAACATGCTGCAGGTGTCCGGCCGCTGGCTGGTGAACGGTCTGCCGTTCACCAAGAGTGTTTCTTGCGCCGGCGTGACAGTGAGGACTCAGACATGGTGATGCGACGGTTGCTCGTCATCGTCGCGGTGTTGGTCGCTGCAGCGGTGGGCGCGGCGACGCCCGCTCTCGCAATCGGTGATACCTCCGGCACCGGGCCGGGCGGCGGCAGTGCTGGCGGCGATCAGACGCAGGGTTCGGACAGCGGTTCGGCCTTCACGACCGCGGGTCGATGCGCCCTGTACGCCAACTCCTCGTCATTCGGGATGGCCTGCGTCGGCGGCGGCGGTGGCGCGACGCCCCCGACGATCCAGCAACTGCTCGGCAAGGGCCAGAAGCCCCCGGTCTGCTGGGACACGTACCTGAAGCCGGTGTTGGCGTTCGTCAAGTACGGCGTCGTGCAGCCCCCCGACGCGGGGTACAACACGTTCTTGCACACCTGCCTCACCGGCCTGAACCTCGATGCGCCGCTGGCGCAGCAACCCGGGCTGAACCTGCGACAGACCCTGATCGATATCGACAAGACGAAGAGCCGGCCCTGCAGACCGCCGAACGGGGACGTCACGGCGCCGCTGCCGAACGAGTTCGCCGGTGTGAACATGACCTGCTACCTGCAGGTCCGGAACCCACAGACGAAGGTGACGCAGTTCATCGCGTCGCAGCCCGCGACCATCCCGAGCGTCACCATCGTGACGCACCCCGCCATCGATCACGTCCGTACCCAGGTCGACACGACCTTCACCGACCACGTGCCGTGCCCGGGGTGCTCGGGCCTCGGCACCAAGACGAAGGTCGTGGACGAGGGCGGCGGCGTACGGATGTGGGCCCAGATGGACGGGCTCAACGACCCGGAGCCGTTCAAGATCCTGCCGCGCGGGCACACGGACACGGATCAGTGGAACGGGCCGGACGAGCAGAAGTGCGCCGGGACGGCCGCACTGACATCGCCGGACCGGTGTCATTACACGTACCGACAGTCTTCGAGCCAGCAGGCGGGTCACTATTACCCGTTCCGTGCAGTCGCGACCTGGCGCGTCTTCTACGACGACGGCACGGGGCCGAAGCAGCTTGCGCTGTTCCACAAGTACGACGACGTGCGGCTGCCCGTGTCCGACGTGCAGACGTTGGTCATCCCGGCCTCGAACCCGTCCAGCGGCGGCTGACGCCGACGTCCGATTCGTCCGTTCCTGCGAATTTCTTGGCCCCTGGATTGCGCTGAAGGGCAATCCGACCGGCAACTTTGGGCATAACTGCGGCACCGGGTGGACTGCGGCAGCCGACGCTGTCAGAGTCGATCTCGACAGAGAGAACGGATATCGGCTCGTGATCGCCGGACGCGGCGAGCGGGCACGGTGGGAGCTGGTCATGACGCAGACGACGCAAGGTCCTCGACGGACCACCGACCGACTGCCGCGCGGCGACGCTGCGGGCCTGAACCGGGGCAAGGAAATACGTGTCGGCCTGCTGGGCGCGCTGGGCATCGTCGCGCTGCTGATCGGTGTGCCGGTCGCACTGTCCATCTTCGTCGGCTACCCGTTGCCGCGCTCGGCGCCGTCGAAGGACTGGCTGACCCAGTCGGTCACCGCCACGCTGATCATCAAGATCCTGGCCTGTGTCGTCTGGCTGCTCTGGGCGCACTTCGCGGTCTGTGTCATCGCCGAGTGGCGCGCCCTGCGCAACGGCCGGTTGCCCGGCGACGTGCCGTTCGGCGGCGGCAGCCAGATGCTCGCGCGCCGGCTCGTCGCCGCAGCCCTGCTGCTTGCCGGCACCGCCACCGCATTCGGCAACCTCGCCTCGACGAGCTCCGCATCCGGCCCCACCATGGGCCAGACCGTCGTGCAGAGCGTGCAGCACCCGTCGCTGAACGCCGCCCAGCAGCAGCAGGTGCGCGAGAACGTGGCGCAGGCGCAGGCCGAGCAGGCCGCCGAGTCGCACGCCCACGAGGTCAACGTGGGCCAGGGCGCCAAGACGTACACGGTGCAGCCACCGGACGGGCGTCACCACGACAGCCTCTGGGACATCGCGCACCGGACGTTGGGCGACGGCCGGCGCTACAAGGAGATCTTCGAACTCAACAAGCACCGCACCCAGCCGGACGGTCGCAAGCTCATCGACGCCAACCTCATCCAGCCGGGCTGGCAGCTGCACCTGCCGGCGGACGCGTCCGGCCCTGGCGTGCACATCGCGCACACGCACGTCGCGCCGACGACTCCGACGACTCCGCAGCCGGCCCCGGCCACGCCGTCGACCCCTGCTCCGCAGCCCGCCGCGCCGGCGGCCGGTGCGCACGCCGCGGCCGGCGACCACGCCGCCGCGCGGGCCGAGCAGCCGGGCGCCGCCTGGCAGTCCGACGCGATCGGTGGCGGGCTGATGCTCGCCGGCATCCTGCTCGCGCTCACTGCCCGCCGCGGCCCGTACGCGGTGGCAGACGACCACGAGCAAGCGCTGCAGATGCATGCCGACATGGGTCTCGCCGGTGATCTCGACCGCGCCCTGCGCAACCTTGCCGCCGCGCGCCGCGCACAGGGCCGCGAGCTGCCGCAGCCGGTGCTTGCCTGGGTGTCCGGCGAGCAGATCGCGCTGGCCAACGTCGGCGGCGACGTCGCCGAGCCCCCCGCGCCGTGGCGGCTGGCCGACGACGGACGCAGCTGGGGCGCGAGCTTCGCCGACCTCATAAGCGTGGGCGATGCCACCGACCTCGCGCAGGTCGCCGCGCCGTACCCGGGCCTGCTGTCGGTCGGTCGCGACAGCGGTCACGAACTGTTCGTCGACTTCGAGCAGGCGCCGGGCGTCGTCGGGGTCGGTGGCGATCTCGAGCGGGCGCACGAGCTGCTCATCGGGCTCGCTGCGCAGGCCGTCACCAGCGCATGGAGCGACGGCGCGACCGTCACCCTGGTCGGGTTCGGGGACGCCGCAGAGGTCGCCGAGCTGGAGCCGCACCGGATCAACCAGGCGCGCGACGTCGCCGACGTCATCGCGCAGCTCGAGCGCGAACGTGACACCGTGGCGCAACTGCAGGCCACGCTCGGCATCGACGGCGTGCTGGGCGGCCGGCAGGCGCGTCGCTCGCGCGACTGGCAGCCGCACTTCGTCCTGCTGTCCGCGCCGCCCAGCGACGCCGAGACCACCCGACTACAGGAGCTTGTCGGCCGCGGCCGCTCGCCCTTCGTCGTGCTGGTCGTCGGCGACATGCTCGACGCCGGCTGGCGGTTCGCGATCGCGCAGGACGGCCGCATCGACCTCGGGCTGCTCGGCAACAGCGCCGACGCGCACCGCCTCGCGCGCCGCTCACTGCGCCAGCTCGTCGAACTGCTGCACAGCGCCGGCGACCGGGCGAAGGAGAGCGCACAGCAGGTAGCGCAGTACTCGCCGCACGCCAGCCTGCCGCTCACCCCGGACAGCGGCGTCGATGCCCTGCCCGTCCCGGACGTGCGGGTGGGCCGGCCGCGTGCCGGCAAGGAGCTCGCCACCGTCTCGCTGCTCGGTCCGGTGACCGTCGACGGCGCCGGCGAGCTGGACCCGGCGCGGCGCGAGCTGCTCACCGAGATCGTGGTCGCCGTCGCGATCGATCCGCAGGGCGTGCACGAGGCCGTACTGCGCTCGTCGATCTGGCCGCGCGGCGCGTCCGACGAGGTCTACGAGGCCGCGATGCGCGACGCCGTGGCCTGGATGGGCAATGGCACCGACGGGCGCCCCGCGTTGCGGGAGAGCGACGGCCGCTGGACTCTCGGCGACACCGTGCGTGTCGATTGGGAGGAGATGCAGGTCGGCGTGCGTGAGGCGGTCGGCGCGACCGAACTCGACACCTTGCGCGGTGTCATCGAGCTGTTCCGCGGCGAGGCTTTCTCCGGCACGCCTGCGGGGCGGTACGGCTGGCTCGCCTTCGCCCGTGCCGGCCGGGACGCGCGCGTGGTCGGTACCGCGGTTGTGCGCCGCGCCGCCTCGCTGTTGAGCCAGGCGCACCGCGACGCTGACGCCGAGGCCACGCTGCGGCGCGGCCTGGAGCTGGTGCCGACGTCCGAGCTGCTTTGGCGCGACCTCTTGCAGCTCACCGGCGGGCGCGGCCCGGACGCCGCGGCCGCCGTCGCCGCGCAGATGTACGAGGTGCTGCAGCGGCACCGCGTGTGGGCCGAGCCGGAGACCGACGCGCTGGTCGCCCAGCTGGCGCCGCGGTACGACGGCCCGACGCCGGCCGCCGAAGCCGCCGGCTGACGAGGCGGCCGGCGTCGGGCCGTCGT
>NZ_CAXTQF010000071.1:0-16227 GCF_964246335.1 uncultured Jatrophihabitans sp.
ACCGCACCACAACCACCAACCCCGAAATTGAGGGTGATGCAACGACCGCTAGAACTCAGGGATCCGCTTGCGGGCACGTCTTGACGCCTTGATTCGGCGGCCCGAGCTTGCTGTTCGCATGCGTCAGACCGACCCGGCCGTTCGCCGCCTGGATCAGATGACATTGCCCCAACAGGTCCTTAGTCGTATAGAGGTGCTCGACGTCGCCCAGCTCGACCGCACCCTCACCCGTAGGTGTTGTCGGCCCGGCAACCCACCAGTCAGCACCTGGCAGACCCGCAGGGAGATAGGCGCGACTGCCGGGCTGCGGGTGCCAGTTCTCTAGACGCCGGCGCGCTGACACCTCGCCGTGGGCGGGTTCCCACATCCGTACCAACCCGTTGGCCTCGTCGAGAACGACGGCGTCGTACCAGCGCCAGACCACGATGTGAGCGCCGTCGGCCGCCTCGGCAGTGGCCACCAGGTGTCCCGGCGACAGACGCTCCACACGCAGCATCGGGAAGTGCGTCGCGTACCGCGCACGAGCGGATGGTGACAGAACATGATCTCGCAGAATTCTTCTTGCACTCTAAGTACAGTTCCGGACCCGAGTCGCACCTCAAGCGAGCGCGACGCTCACAGCCATCTCGGCAGACGCGCCCCACATCGACACCGCAAACGGAACGCTAAGCAACTCCGCCACGAGGGGGCGCATGCGGTCGACCAGTACGACGGCTTGCGCCGTTCGCACCGACCGTTCCTCGTGCGGGACTCGCGGACCGTTCCTCGTGCGGGACGCACCGTTGCTTAGGCCAGAAAACGAGGACGGTCGGCCCTGTGCGAACGCACGAGAAGAGCGGCAACAAGACCTAGCCCTGGAAACAGCAAGCCGAGCAGGAAGAAGGCGAAGCGATCTCTGCCCTTTCGCCCCGCTACAACCGCCGCGAGGACGGCCAGTAGTGCAACAACCAGGACGAGCTCAAGAGGCCCCACGTTTATCACATTTGAAAGTGTGACAGAACCCGGCGGCGGGCGGCTGTTGTAACCGGCACTTGCGCGCGGAACGGTTGTCGTGCCGTGACGAACTTGGCAGGCCGGTCCTTGCCGATGGACGTGCGGCTACCACGCTCGCCGTGTTCGGCTAACCAGCGTGTTCTTCGTCCGGTGCCTTGCGGGGTAACAGCCAGACCAGGGCGAGGCATGCAACGACGATGACACCGACCACCGTCAGGCTGGTGCGCAGAGCGTCGACTCCACCGTGGCCGAGACGGTCGAAGAAGACGGTGGTGACAACCGCCGATCCGATGGCGGCCGCGAGTTGTTGGACGGCGCTGAGTGAGCCGCTGGCGCTGCCGGCCTCATCCGGAGCGACATCGCCTACGGCCACGTCGAAGATGCTGCTGAAACATGCCCCCATGCCGAGACCGAGGACGACGATCGACGGGGCCATGGTCCAGGCGTTGACATGGTTCGATGCGGCTGCAGTGGTGATCACCAGTGCAGCGACGCCGATGAGCGTCACGAGGAGTCCGAGGACGACGAGAGTGCGGCCGAGCTTGGGGATCAGCGGCCGAGTGATGAATGCCGAGATCATGATGCCGACCATGAGGGGTGACAGGCCGAGCGAGGCTCTCACCGGGCTCAGGTGCAACGACAGCTGGAAGAACAGCGAGATGACGTAGGCGAAGCCGTTGACGGCGGCGAAGTAGGCCAGTCCGAGCAGCAAGCCGGAGGTGAACCCACGGTTGGCGAGCAGGGTGGGAAGGATCAGTGGGTTGGCGGCGGTGCGCTGACGGATTGCGAAAGCAACGAACAGCACGATGCCCGCGGCGATGCTGGCCATCGGCAGGGCGTGCCAGCCGTCGGTCGAACCTTCGATGAGGCCGAAGATCAGCCCGAGCATGGCGGCGCCGAGCAGCACTGCGCCGGCGATGTCGATGGCTTCGGGTCGCTTGTCGTCATCGGGTGGGAGCAGCGTGATTGCGGCGATCAGGCCAATCGCGGCGAGCACGATGTTGATCAAGAACATGGGCCGCCAGGTCAGCCCACCGATATTGGCACTGATGATCAGGCCGGCGACGATAGGGCCGAGGACGGCGGAACCGGCCAGGGTGGGTCCGAAAGCGGCGACGGCGGCTGGGAACTGTTCGCGGGAGAACGTCTTGAGCAGCAGCCCGATGCCTTGAGGAATGAGGACGGCACCGAAGCCGCCCTGCACCAGGCGGCCGGCCACGAGCATGCCGGGGTCGGCTGACAGCCCGCACCACACCGAGGCGAGCCCGAAGCCGGCAATGCCGATGATGAACATGGTGCGTTTGCCGTATCGGTCACCGAGACGACCGCCGACCACAAGCAGCACGCCGATGGCCAGTGCGTAGCTGGCGCCGAGCCATTTGACCAGCCCCTGTCCGCCGCCGATCTCACGGACGATGGTCGGGGCGGCGATGTTGGTGATGGTGGAGTCCATCAGGTCCAGGACGTCGGCTATCAGGACGACGGCGAGGATCACGCGCAGCCGCGTCGTGAGCTTGGCGGAATGGACGTCCGCGGTGGCGGCCTGCGCTTGGTCGGTGCTCATGTCCGCGCCTCCCCCGTGTTGACAGGTGCTGCGCCGGCGACGCCGTCGCGAAGCCCGGCCAACTGAGTGCGGAAAGCCCATTCGAGCCGCTGCCGCCCTGTGCCGCTGAACAGCTCGTCGCGAGCCCAGGCAATGCCGGGATGCGTGTGATCGTCGGCTTCACCGAGCGCCTCCCGTTGCGCGCTGCTCTCCAGCTGCGCGGTGGCCGACTCGTCTCGACCAGATTGTTCGCAGGCGGTCGCGGTTGCGGTCTGTATCAAGATGTCCACGCCCCACGCCGCGTCTCGGGGCGCCACGCCGCCGACCCGCAGCGCGGTCAACAGCGCATCGACTAGACGCAGATGGTTCGGGCCGTTCGGGCGCAGGGTCATCGCGGACCGGGCCAGCGCCGGATACTCGTAGAGCATCTGCGTGTACTCGATCAACATCCGCAGCAGCGAGCGTTCCCAGCTCTTCTTCGTGGGCTTCGGGTCGGTCCACGATGTTGCGGTCAACTCGTCCAGGATGGCCGCGTGCAGCTCCGCTGTGTTGGCGAAGTACACGTAAAACGACGCCGGACCGGTGTCGAGCTCGTGCGCCAAGCGGCGCATTGTCACCCGCTCCAGACCGTCCGCATCCATGATCCGCTGCGCCGTCGACACGATCGCCGAACGAGTGAGCGCGGGCTTTGCCGGTCGGTCGCGCCGACTCGACGGTTCTGCAATCACGAACACGATCGTAACGAACATGTTCGTAAATTGCTAGTGAGTCGCACGCACTGCTTCGTACTGGGCCAGGCGGGTCTCCGTCTGTAGGCACACGCGGTGCGGTCGGGCGGCGTCCCGAAGAGCGCGCCGGTCTCGACCGAGCTGGCCGGCCGTCCCCGCCACCATCGCTCAGCACGTCCGCACGTCGATCCCATAACGAGAACGCAGTCATTCGGACATGTCGAGTTCGCAGGCGGCTAACGTCAGATGGCTGCTTTGACTCGTGGCGCGGAGTATCTGCAGCTGATCCGAGGCTGGACCGCGTCTCGTCTGATCCTCACGAGTCAGGCGACACTCACCCCGCCCGGGCTGCTAGTCGTTCTGTGCGCCTGGTGCTTCCTCATCTGAATTCCGGCGTTGCTGTTGTGGCTACCGCGATCCTCGTTTCGAGCACAGCCGGAGCAATGCTCGGCGTTGCGGTAACGAAACGTGGCTACGCGCGTCGGAGAGGTGAGCACGCAGCAGCTACACGGTGGACCGAGATCTATTTCGACTCGCGGGACGACCTTCATCGGGTCGACGAGCGCAATGGCCGCGTCGCCGGGTTGCTCGACTCGTCGGCAAAGACACGTCTCAACGTGACCGTCCTCCCTTACCCGAATGCGAACGCAAGCGCTTCCGCTCGTCCGCGCAGACCCAGCTTGGCGGACTCGGGGGCCAACAGGCCGGTCCGCGCATCGACCACGTCGAGCGCGCCGCCGGAGGTCACGGTCCAGAGATATCTGCCGTCCGGGGACCAGACGGCTACCTCGTTGCCGTCAACCGGCGCTGCGGTTGCGAGGTGGGTGTCAACGTTTCGGCCATCATTCATGTTCACCAGGTGTAAGGACGTGGCACGGTCGCCGTCAGCCACGTCGATCGCGACCACCCGCCCGTCCGGGGACACGGTGCCTTGAGCACGACTGCCGGCCAGTGATGCGAAGGTGCCGGGGAGGCGGTGCGCGGGGGTCGGCGGCGCGGTCCCTACCCGCAATAGCGAGCAACCATCCACCGTGTCGCACTGTTGTGCCAGAGCAACGGTGTCGCCAGTGGCGATGAGCCGACCGGCGGTGACGCGACGCGCGATGTGAGAGCTATTGACGTCGTAAGTGCCGCCGGCGCCCGGCGCCGCAATGTCGCCGTTGCCCAACGGCGCCGCGTCACCGACGACCGTCGTTGCCGGCAGCTCGAAGGAGGCGAAGGGCTCGTCGGTGCCGACGTGAACGAGACCTACGGAGTCACCCCGCATACCCCACACGGCTTGGTCGTCCTCGTCCGGGAACAGACGCGAGCTACCGGCCAACCACCCACCTACGGCCGTCGCCGTGCCGTAGGGGTCAACAACCACCGTCGTGCGGGCCGAGTGCAAGTAGGCAAACCCATCGGAGACCACCAACTGGGTGCCGCTCCTGATCACCATGGGGGTCAGCGTCGTGGTCGTAGCGGCGAACGCGACGCGGACCAGACCAGAAGGCATCGCTACGAAAAGTGACCAGTGTCGAGCCAACCCCGGCAGGCGTGGCATGACGAACCGGCGGTTGATCACCGAGGACGGCATACTGGTCGCGGACGTTGTCGGCGACAACGTCCCCGGCGTGCGCGCCGAGATGTGCGTCCTGCGTGGCCCGTCCTTTCTGGTGACAACGAGCACCGACGTCGCCAGCAACCCGACCAGTAAAAGCGCCAGAACAGATGCCGGGCGGCGACGACGTGTCCCAACCCGCCGATGTCTGCCTCCAGCGGGCGAGGACGCGCTCGCAACACCGGGGACGCCGTCTTCGTCGGGCAACCATTCGACGCTGGGCCCTTCCGGAACGTCCGGCAATTGGTCACTCCCGCCCTGACTTCGTAGTCGTGACGACGTTCGGCGCTTCACGCAAAGCCACCTACCTGGCCATCACCCGTCGCCACCGATACAGAGAATAGGGCAATCTCGACGCCCGGGCCGGGGCGCGATTACCACAGTCACGGCCACACTTTGGCGCCAACCGTTCGCACACACAGCAACGCGCGACTGCGCATGCGAGCGGCACGACAGGTCTCATGGGAAATCTGGGGTCCGGGCCTCGGCCAGCGCCACGCCGTCACCCTTTAATGTCCGGCACCGGCCGCACCGTTCAGAGAGCACTGCGGCGCCGCAACCATCGGCCACGTTCCTTTTCCGGCACGGGCTGATGGGTTGGCTAGCTATCCGGTTCACCGACGATTGTCAGCGGCCCTTCGTCCGCGCTCGGCGGCTCAAAGTGATCGAAGTAGAGCCCGGCGAGTTCCGCAGACAACGGGTAGTCCTCGCTGTGGCCGCGCTCGCGTGCAGAGACCCGTTCGAGCGCGACGGCGCGGGTCGTCGCGAGATATATCGTCTCGGGCTCAACGCCGAGCGGACGCAACAAGTCGCGGTACTCCATCCGGGCGCGGCGCGACCAGAACGAGAAGTCCAGAACGACGTCAATCCCGCGTGCCACGAGATCGACGAGGCGCGCCCGCAGTTCCTGCTCGATCTCGTCGCGCAACTGGTTCGGGATCGGCATGGTCCGGATACCGCGACGCCACGCCTCTGAATCAAGAGACAACCGAGTCATGCCTGCACGTTCGAGGCGCCTCGCAATAGTTGATTTCCCCGCGCCCGCCGGACCGCACATCATCACGACCCTGCTCACCGCGGCCACCTTAGCTATGCAGGCGCGACGGTGAACAGGCCGAACTAGGCAGTAGACGCTGGGTCATAGCGACCAGTCGACGCGCGACGGAGTCAGGATCGATGACGTGGTGCAGGTGCAGGCCGGGTTCATGTTCGACCAACCAGCCGCGTTCGACCGCGTCAGCAGCTTGCGCTTCATACGGCGGCCCGAACAGCAAATAGCCGAACACGGCATGACCGCGGTGGCCCGGCTGCGGCAGCACCTGCTCGTAGAACGCAAGCGGCAGGCTCGGTTGTTCCGCCGCGACGGCCTCACGGACCGACGGGTCCGGCAACAGCCGTGCTACCTCCTCCGGGTGCCACCATTCCGTCCACCGGGGCAGCCGGCCAGCAACTGCCATCGCCCGCAACTCCTCGAGGCGTGCGTCGGTCGCGATCGGGGTCGCACCGCCAACGGCCGCCAATGCGGCGTCGACAAATATGCAGCCGCTGACAGGCCGCCCAGCGTGCTCTAAAAGCGTGGGCACGAGTCGACCGACGTTGCTGTGCGCAACAAGCAACAGATGCTGAGCCGGCGCAAGGGCGTGCATCGCCGCGTTGACCCGGTCGACGACGTATGGCGAGTGCGACGCCGCCTTCGAGCGGGTCACGACCCGCAACGAATCTGGAAGTCCTGGGGGGACAAGACGGCTCGAGTCATCCGGGTCGTCGCCCTCGACCGCGCCTAGCTTGAATCAGGCGTGCAGCGCTACCTCGTAGGTCTCGAGCCGCAATGAGTCACTGTCGTTCCCGGATAGAACGTCGTCGTGAATGCCGCGCTCCGTGCCCTCGGCGACCGCGTCCATGTCCTCGCGCGTCTGCCACAACGAGATGACGACGACCATGCCGGTGCTGTCGTCGGTCAGCAAGTAATAACCCGCGAATCCGGGCCGCTGACGGGCAGCCGGCAGTTCTTGATCGGCCGAACGGATGAGGTCGTCGAATCCCTCGTTGCCGACCTGAGTGGTGATGACACGCGCAAACATGTGCTCTCCAGCCCGAAGTGATGTCACTTGTCATGATGCCTGCGGGCCCTGCGGGACACATCAGCTGCTCGCACACCTCGGATCCGAGGCTGTTCCGAAACGCGTCACGCACGCGTTCGTGCGGCGTCAAGTCCTCGGTGTGCTCGGCACCGGGCCGAAGTTGCGCATGCATGAGCGACGTCCCGGTCGTCACCGCCGTGATATGCGCTGCGTGAACTAGATAATCTCGCGCGGTGCCCGAGCTGCAGCGGCTACGTGCTGACCACGCCGACGCTGTGCTCGCGTTCGAAGTGACCAACCGCGCTTATTTCGCTGCGTCCATCTCCGACCGCGGCGACGAGTACTACGACAATTTCGCCGAACGGCACGATGCACTTCTGGCCGATCAGCAAGCTGGACGCGACGCCTACTACGTCCTTGTGAACGAAGACGGGTCAGTCGCCGGGCGCTTCAATCTGTATTTCACGGACGGCACCTCGGCAAATCTCGGTTACCGGGTTGCCGAGACGTCGGCCGGCCGCGGTCTGGCGACCATGGCAGTCCGTCAGTTGTGCGATCTGGCGGCCGGGCAACACGGGCGCCGTCGGATCATGGCCGCCACCTCGAACGAGAACATCGCGTCTCAGCGGGTGCTGGCCAAGGCGGGATTCACGCTCATCGGTCCGGCAGCACCGTCCGACCTCGGCGGCAAATCGGGTCACTGGTACGGGCGAGACCTCACCGTCGGTTGAGCAGCACCACCGGGATCGTGCGCGAGGTCTTCGTCTCGTAGTCGGCGAAGCCCGGGTACCGACGCTTCTGCTCGGCCCAGATCGGCGCGCGTTCGTCGGCGGGCAGATCACGTGCAGTGACGTCGATGGTGTCGGTGCCGACCTCAATGGTGGCGGCCGGATTCGCCATCAGGTTGTGGTACCAGGCCGGATTGACGTCCTTGCCGGCGTAGGACGCGAACACCGCCCAGCCGTCGTCGACCTGCAGGTACATCATCGGGTTGGTGCGCTCGGCGCCGCTCTTCGCGCCCTTACTGTGCAGCAGGAGCAGCGGAGCACCGGCGAAGTTGCCGCCGACCTCGCCGCCGTTGGCGCGGAACTCGGCGATCACCTTGTCGTTCCAGTTGTTGGTCTCAGCCATGTCGGCCCCAACGCCCGTCGCGCCGTATTCCATCCGCGGCCGCCCACCTGCGGTTGACTTGAAGCGGTTCAAGTTCTCGATACTCGATCCATGACCACTGACTCGTTGACCATCGCGCAGGCCGCGGCGTCGACCGGCCTGCCGGAGAGCACGCTGCGGTACTGGGAGCGCATCGGCCTCGTCAAACCAGTCGAACGAGACCCGTCCAGCCGGCACCGCCGATACACCGAGGACGACCTCCAGACGCTCGACGTTCTCGGCAACCTCCGAGCGGTCGGCATGACGGTCGCCGACATGCGCCGCTATCTCATCGGCCGATGCCGCGGGGACGACGCCGCGCGCGAGCAGCGGGAACTGTTCGAGACCCACGCGCGCCGGCTCGCCGACGAGATGGCGGCGCTCGAGGTTCGCCGTCGGTACCTCGAACTCAAGGTGCAGTACTGGGCCGCGCGTGAGGTGGGAGATCTCGACAAGGCCGAAGCAGTGGCCGACGAAATCCGACCACTGATCGATCGCGTCAATCCGAAGGACGACCGGTGACCACCACCCGAGCCACGTCGCACTTCGATTGGCACTCGACCGCGGCAGACGTGATCGACGGCGTCGACCTCACCGGACGCCGGGCGTTGATCACGGGCGCCGCCAGCGGCATCGGCGCGGAGACGGCGCGCGTGCTCGCCGCCGCCGGCGCGGAAACGGTCGTGGCTGCTCGCAACCGCGTCGCCGCCGAGCGGGTCGCCGCCGACATCCGCGCCACGACAGGTAATGACGCCGTCCGCGTCGCGTATCTCGACCTCGTCGACCGAACCTCGATCGACGCGCTCGCGGCCGGCTTCGACGGTCCGCTGCACATCCTGGTCAACAACGCCGGCGTCATGGCGATACCGGAGCTGCGCCTGAGCCCCGAACGCCACGAGATGCAGTTCGCCACGAACCACCTCGGGCACTTTCGGCTCACGACGGCGCTGCTGCCGTCGCTACGCGCCGCGAACGGCGCGCGCGTCGTGTCCGTCAGCTCTCGCGCGCATCTGAACTCACCCGTCGTGTTCGACGACATCGACTTCAACAATCGCGAGTACGACCCGGCGCTCGCCTACGCACAGTCCAAGACCGCCAACGTGCTCTTCGCGGTGGACGCGGCCCGCCGCTGGGCGAATGACGGCGTCGAGGCCAACGCCCTGCATCCGGGAGCGATCCTCGACTCGAACCTGGCCCGGCACTACGACCCGGCCGCTCTCGCGCAGATCCGCAGCTCCGGTCGTTACACCTACAAGTCGATCGCCCAAGGTGCAGCGACCAGCGTGTACGTCGCGACATCGCCGGGTCTCGCAGGAGTTGTCGGCCGCTACTTCGAGAACTGTCAGGAGGCGGATCCCGATGACCCCTCCGCCGCGGGCATCGACGCCGCCGGCGTCGCCGAACACGCCCTCGACCCTGCCGCGGCCGAACGACTCTGGGACCTTTCTGCGCAGCTGATCGCTTGACGGGCCAAACCTGTTGGTCACGATGCCGAGGATGACCTCGTGACGATCGAGGTACGCCGTAAGTTGCCAGCGAGTTGGACGAGTCGTCCATCGGCGGACAAGATCGAGTAGCCGACTCCGGCCGCCCATGCCAGGGTCGGCCGATGGGGACCGTCAGTCGTCGCACATTCGTCACCGCTTCCGCCTCAGTCGCCGCGGCCGTCGGCCTGCCGACGGCAACCGCTTCGGCCCAGGCCACGACATCGACGTCCGCCAGTGCGGACGTCGTGATCGTCGGCGCCGGACTCGCCGGACTGACCGCGGCACGTCGTCTGGTGGCGGCCGGCCACTCGGTGGTCGTGCTCGAGGCCCGAGATCGTGTGGGCGGCCGCACGCTCAACCATCCGATCGGCAGCGGCAAGGTCGCCGAGGCGGGCGGCGAGTTCGTCGGGCCCACGCAGGATCGCATCGTCGCGCTCGCGAAGGAGGTCGGCGTCGGCACCTTCGACGCCTACGACACCGGAAACGACGTCTACGAAGGGAGCGACGGAGTCCGGCTGCTCTACAGCGACACCACGCCGCTCGGCACGGCACCGCCGGACCCCACACTGATCGCCGACATCACCAAGCTCACCGAGCAGATCGATCTGCTCGCGTCGCAGGTCCCGGTCAGCGAGCCGTGGAAGACACCGAACGCGGCAAGCTATGACGAGAAGACGCTCGCGACCTGGGTGCGCGAGAACTCGGTGAACCAGAACGGCATCCTCGAGCTGCTCGCGCCGTTCGTCGAAGCACTGCTCGGCGCCGAGCCGCAGGACGTGTCGTTCCTGTCCGTGCTGGCCTATGTCGCGGCCGCCGGCGACGAGTCGAACAAGGGCACCCTGGAACGGCTGTTCAACGTGCGCAACGGCGCGCAGCAGAGCCGGCTCATCGGCGGCTCGCAGGTGGTCTCGCAGCGCGTGGCCGCGGCGCTCGGCAGCCGGGTGCGGCTCAACTCACCGGTCCGCGCGATCAGTCAATCGAGCAGCGGCGTCACCGTGCTCTGCGACACCGGGGTGGTGAACGCGAAGCGGGTGGTGGTGGCGATCCCTCCCCCGTTGGCGTCGGCGATCGTCTTCGAACCGTTGCTGCCGACCGACCGCGACCAACTGCTGCAGCGGTTGCCGATGGGCAGCCTGCGCAAGGTCGAGGCGGTGTACCCGACACCCTTCTGGCGCACCGAGGGGCTGACCGGCCAGTTCCTCACCACCGGGGGACCCGTCGGGTACTCCTTCGACAACTCACCGCCCGACGGCAGTCCCGGCGTGCTGGCGGGCTTCGTCGGCGGCGTGCAGAACGTGACCTGGAGCGCGCGCTCGGCCGCCGACCGGCGCAAGGCCGTGCTGGCCCAGTACGCGCGACTGTTCCAGGACGACCGCTTCCTGACACCGAGCGAGTACTTCGAGATGGACTGGGCGGGCGAACGCTGGAGCCGCGGCGGGCCCACCGTCAACATCGCCTCCGGGACGATCACCCGGTACGGCTCGGTGATCCGCACGCCCGTCGGACGCATCCACTGGGCGGGGACGGAGACCTCGACGTACTGGACCGGCTACATGGACGGCGCAGTGCGCTCCGGCGAGCGGGTCGCCCAAGAGGTCACCACCGCGCTGTAACCGCGACCGGCCGCTCAGGTGTCCGGCTGAGCGGCGCGCGACTGCGCAGACGGCGGCTGCACCGCGCCGGTCTGCACCGACTCCGCGTCTGACCCCTCGGGCTTGGCGTCGACACCCGCTTCCTTACGCTGCGCTGCGGTGATCGGCGCGGGCGCTGCGGTCAGCGGGTCATAACCGCCGCCGGATTTCGGGAACGCGATCACGTCGCGGATCGAGTCGCTGCCGGTGAGCAGCGCAACGATTCGGTCCCAGCCGAAGGCGATCCCGCCGTGCGGTGGCGCGCCGTAGCTGAACGCGTCGAGCAGGAAGCCGAACTTCGCGCGCGCCTCCTCCTCCGACAGCCCCATCACCTTGAACACCCGCTCCTGCACGTCCCGGCGGTGGATACGGATCGAGCCGCCGCCGATCTCGTTGCCGTTGCAGACGATGTCGTAGGCGTAGGCCAACGCCGAACCCGGATCGGTGTCGAAGGTGTCCATCGACTCGGGCTTGGGCGAGGTGAACGCGTGGTGCACGGCGGTCCACTCCCCCGCGCCGACGGCGACGTCACCGGCGGCCACGGCCTGACTCGCCGGCTCGAACAGCGGCGCATCGACGATCCAGACGAAGCTCCACGCCGATTCGTCGATCGCGCCGAGTCGGTGCCCGATCTCGAGCCGGGTGGCGCCGAGCAGCGAGCGCGCGGCGGCCGGCGTGCCCGCGGCGAAGAAGATGCAATCGCCGGGCGCGGCCCCGACGTGCTCGACGAGCCCGTCCCGCTCCGCGTCGGACAGGTTCTTCGCGACCGGTCCGGTGAGCTCGCCGCCCTCCCCGACCAGGACGTACGCCAGCCCCCGGTGGCCGCGTTGTTTCGCGAACTCCTGCCAGCCGTCGAGGGTCCGGCGCGGCTGCGACGCGCCGCCGGTCATCACGACGGCGCCGACGTAGGGCGCCTGGAACACGCGGAACGGCGTGTCGGTGAAGAAGTCGGTGCACTCGACGAGTTCGAGGTCCAGGCGCAGGTCCGGCTTGTCCGTGCCGTAGCGGCGCATTGCGTCCGCGTAGGTCATCCGCTCGATCGGCGTCGCGACGTCGTACCCGATCAGGCGCCACAGCGCGACGAGCACCGCCTCGGCAAGGGCGATGACGTCGTCCTGGTCGACGAAGCTCATCTCGATGTCGAGCTGGGTGAACTCCGGCTGCCGGTCGGCGCGGAAGTCCTCGTCGCGGTAACAGCGCGCGATCTGGAAGTACCGCTCGATGCCGCCGACCATCAGCAGCTGCTTGAACAGCTGCGGCGACTGCGGCAGCGCGTACCAGCTGCCCGGCCGCAGGCGGGCCGGCACCAGGAAGTCACGCGCGCCCTCGGGCGTCGAGCGGGTGAGTGTGGGCGTCTCGACTTCAACGAACCCGCGGTCGAGCAGCGCATTGCGCGCGGCCCGGTTCACGTCACTGCGCAGCTGCATCGCCGCGGCCGGCCCGCTGCGGCGCAGGTCGAGGTAGCGGTAGCGCAGCCGCGCCTCCTCGCCCACCTCGGCGTGCTCGTCGAGCTGGAAGGGCAGCGGTGCGGCCTCGTTGAGCACGTCCATCGAGGCGGCGACGACCTCGACCTCGCCGGTCTCGATGTGCGGATTGACGTTGTGCGGCTCGCGCAGGCGCACCTCGCCGGTAACGGCGACGACCCATTCGTTGCGCAGGTCGTGCGCGACCTGCGTGTCACGCAGCACGACCTGCACCCAGCCGCTGCGGTCGCGCAGATCGATGAATGTCACGCCCCCGTGGTCGCGGCGGGTGGCGACCCAGCCGGCCAGCGTGACGGTGGTGCCGGCGTCCGACGCGCGCAGGGTGCCCGCGTCATGAGTTCTGAGCATTGTCTTCCTTCGTGATCACTTGCGGAGTCAGGTCGCCGTGGGGCGGGGTCCAGGACGCGACGTCGGCTTCGGCCTGCTCGCCGCTGCGGATGTCGCGCACGTTGTCGCCGTCGCCGTCGGCAACGCCCGGGAACCAGACGTAGGGGATGCCGCGCCGCTGCGCGTAGCGAATCTGCTTGCCGTATTTCTGCGCCGACACCGCGACCTCAGCCGCGATGTTGCGGGCCCGCAACGCCTGCGCGATGGTGTTGCTGCGCGGCCGGGAATCCTCGTCCGGCAGCGCGACGAGCACCGCCGACGGCACCGGACGCGTCGCGGTGAGAGCGCCGCGCTGAAACAGCGGCATCAGCAGCCGCGTGACACCCAGCGAGATGCCGACGCCGGGATAGGTCGTGCGGCCGTCCGAGGCCAGCGAGTCGTATCGCCCGCCCGAGCAGATCGAGCCAAGTGACTCGAAACCCGTCATCCGCGTCTCGAACACGGTGCCGGTGTAGTAGTCCAACCCGCGCGCAATGCGCAGGTCGGCGCTGACGGCGACCCGCGAGCGGTCGATCGCGGAGCAGCCGTCGAGCACCGCGGCCAGCTCGTCGAGTCCACGGTCGAGCAGCTCGTGTTCGACACCGAGCTCGCGCACACGCGCGACGAAGGACGAGTCGTCACTCGTGATCTCGGCCAGCTGCAGGCACAACCCGGCCTGTCGCTCGTCCAGTGCTGCGTCGTCGACCAACTGCACGGCCACGGCCTCCGCCGGCACCTTGTCCAGCTTGTCGATAACGCGCATGACGGCGCCCGGGTCCGGAGCGCCGACGCCGCGGTAGAAACCCTCGATCAACCGTCTGTTGTTGACCTGCAACCGCAGCGGCGGCAGGAAGTCCAGCGCGCCCAGCGCCTCGGCCATCACCTGCGCGATCTCGACGTCGTGGTGGAACGGCAGGTCGTCGCGCGCGACGACGTCGATGTCGGCCTGGGTGAACTCGCGGTAGCGGCCCTCCTGCGGCCGCTCCCCACGCCACACCTTCTGGATCTGGTAGCGACGGAACGGGAACTCGAGGTGCCCGGCGTGCTCGAGCACGAAGCGCGCGAACGGCACGGTGAGGTCGTAGTGCAGGCCCAACCCGGAATCGGAGTCGACGTCGTCGGCGTGCAGCCGGCGCAGCACGTAGACCTCCTTGTCGATCTCGCCCTTGCGCAGCAACTGGTCCAGCGACTCCGCGGCCGGCGTCTCGAGCGAGGCGAAGCCGTGCAGCTCGAACACGCGCCGCAGCCGGTCGAGCACGATGAGCTCGACGGCGCGCTGCGCGGGCAGCAGTTCCGGGAATCCCGAGACAGGCATGGTCTACAACCCGGCGAGGTACGGGTTGGTGGCGCGTTCGCGCTCGACCGTCGTGGACGGGCCGTGCCCGCAGTGCACGGTCGTGGCGTCGTCGAGCGGCAGGATGACCTCGCGCAGCGACGTCGTCATCTGCGCCATCGAGCCGCCGGGCAGGTCGACGCGACCGATGGCGCCGGCGAACAGGACATCACCGGAGAACAGCACCGCGTCATCGGCGCCGGTGAGCCCGAACACCACCGAGCCCGCGCTGTGGCCGGGCGCGTGCGTGACCGCGAAGTCCAGGCCGGCCAGCGTGATCGTCTGCCGCGAGGCGAGCTCGCGCACGTCGTCGGGCTCGGCGAAGGTCAGCGAGCCCATGAGCGGCGTCCCGCGCGGCAGACCCACGCCGGACCACGGGTCGGCGAGCTGCCTGCGGTCAGCGGGATGGATGTACGCGGGCACGTCACGCGCCTGGCACACCGGCAGCACCGAAAAGGTGTGGTCGAAGTGCCCGTGCGTCAGCATCACCGCAACCGGGTGCAGGCGGTGCTCGGCAATGACCTCGTCGAGTTGGCCGGTGACGCCGATCCCGGGGTCGATGACGACGCATTGCTCGCCGTCGCCCGCAGCCACCACCCAGCAGTTCGTGTCGGTCGCCGCGGACGGGAAACCCGTGATCAGCACGGCTGCGGACTCCTGACCGGTCGGAGGACTGTGGGCACCGACGCCCGAGCCTACCGAGGCGAGCTGGTGCGTCTGTGCGGGCACCGAAGTTGCTTTCGTACACTTTCGCCCGTGCCGACCAACAAGCAACGACGTGAAGCGGAGCGCAGGCGCCTACAACGCCAGCTGGAGCGGCGCCGCGAGCGCGAGATCCGCCGGCGGCGCGTGACCCTGATCACGTCGATCGTCGGCGCCATAGTAATCATCGGCATCGTCGTAGGCGTGCTCATCGCCTTCAACAACGACGACACGAAGCCGAAGGCCGCGGCCAAGCCGACCAGCGCCAGCGCCAGCGCGTCGCCGTCCGCGTCGTCCTCGGCGGCTCCGGCCTGCGGCGAGCAGCAGTTCCCCACCCAGAAGGCCGGCGCGGCTACGGGTGCGACGGTGAGCTTCGACGGCGTCAAGGTCAAGGGCGCGGCGGACCTCAAGGGCAAGCCGGGCGTCACGGCGAAGTCGAGCAAGCCGCCGACGAAGCTCGAGTACAAGGACCTCGTCGTGGGCAAGGGCAAGCCGGCGAACCCGACGTCGTGCGTCACCGTGCAGTACGACGGCGTGCTGTACAAGAACGGCGTCGAGTTCGACTCGTCCTGGTCGCGCGGCATGCTCGCGCAGTTCTCGCTGAGCGGTGTGGTCAAGGGCTTCACCCAGGGCATCGGTGGCACCACGGGAGTTCCGCCGATGCGCGTCGGCGGCCGGCGGATCATGATCCTGCCCGCGGCGCTCGGCTACGGGGCACAGGCCCAGGGCAAGATCCCGGCCAACGCGCCGCTGGTCTTCGTCGTGGACCTGACGGACGTCTCGACGGCGCAGCCGGCGGCCGGCTGAATCGCCCCGGCGGCCGGCTGAACTACCCCGGCGGCTGAACCACCCCGGCGGCTGAACCACCCCGGCGCTGGTCGTCCGGCGCCGCTGTCCGACCGCGAAGTCTTCGTGATCAACAGTCGGTGTTGCGCACCCTGGTGCTCGATATTTACTGTTGATCACCGGTATTGGCGCGGCCGCTGATGGCGCCGTCGTCAGTTGGCGGAGTGCACCCGGTACACGTCGTAGACGCCCTGCACGGTGCGGATCGCGCGCAGCAGGGAGTCGAGGTGCTTGGCCTCGGCCATCTCGAAGGTGAACCGGCTGGTGGCGACGCGATCGCGGTT
>NZ_CAXTQF010000072.1:0-16054 GCF_964246335.1 uncultured Jatrophihabitans sp.
CGGCCAGCTGCCCCAGAGCGGCGGCATCCCGCGCTACGGCCCCACCGCGCGGCTCGGCGGCGTCGCCCGGCCCTTCGCGTTGCCGGTGCTGCGCGAGGAAACCGCGGCTAGTCGTGTTCTCGCGT
The DNA here is from genome assembly GCF_964246335.1 of uncultured Jatrophihabitans sp. Lineage (GTDB taxonomy): Bacteria > Actinomycetota > Actinomycetes > Mycobacteriales > Jatrophihabitantaceae > Jatrophihabitans. The sequence continues at coordinate 126 of NZ_CAXTQF010000072.1, forward strand.
CGGCGGTCGATGCGCGCGCAGGCCGGAAGCACCGGGCGCGTCTCGATCGGCCGCGGGTCGTCTACCTCGACCACATCGCGCAGCTGTCCGGCGGCGAGATCGCGCTCGCCCGGATGCTCGCCGCGCTGCCCGACGTCGACGCGCACGTCATCCTCGGCGCGGACGGGCCACTGCGTGCGCAGCTGGAACGCGCCGGTGCTGAGGTCGAGGTCATCGAGCTCGACGCCGGCGCCCGGGACACGCGCCGCGACGTCGCCGTCGGCGCGGGCGGCTTACGGGCAGCGGCTGCGTTGACCGGCCACACCGCCCGGCTCGCGCGTCGCCTGCGTCAGCTGCGTCCCGACGTCGTGCACAGCAACTCGCTGAAGTCCGGCTACTACGGCGCCGCGGCGGCGCGTATCGCCGGCGTCCCGCTCGTCTGGCACCTGCGCGACCGGCTCGTCGACGACTACCTGCCGGCCCGCGCGATCAGCGCGACGCGCGCGCTGCTGCACTCGGCACCTGCCGCGGTGCTGTGTCCGTCGCGGGAGGTCGCGTCGCACGTCGGCGGCCCGGCCGCGGTGGTCCCCGACCCCTACGCCGCGAGCCGACCACCGCGCGAACCCACCGAGAGCCTGCGCACGATCGGCGTCGTCGGACGGATCTCGCCGTGGAAGGGACAGGACGTCGCGCTCCGTGCGTTGGCGCACCTGCCCGACCTGCGGCTGCGCGTCATTGGCAGCCCGATCTTCGGCGAGGACGACTACCTGCAGCAATTGCGAGATCTCGCCGCGGAGCTCGGTGTTGCCGATCGGGTCGACTTCGTCGGCTTCGTCGATGATGTCGAGGACGAACTGCGCAGGCTCGATGCCCTCGTCCACGCCTCGACCGTCGCCGAACCCTTCGGCCAGGTCGTCGTGGAGGGCCTTGCCGCCGGCGTCCCGGTGATCGCAACCGATGCCGGCGGCCCGCGCGAGATCGTCACCGACCACGTCGACGGCCTGCTCGTCGCGCCGGGAGACGCCGACGCGATGGCCGGCGCGCTGCGCGAGCTGGCCGGCGACGCCGCGTTGCGCGCGCAACTGGCCGAAAACGGTGTACGCCGCGCCACCGCCTTCGCGCCGGACGTCATCGGCGCGCAGGTGCAGGCGCTGTACCGCGAGATCCTCGGTTACTGACGTGCGCCCGCGACGGTCGATGGCTTGGTACCCCGCGATCGCGGCCAGTTGATCTTTGACACCGCGCGCGACCGGTACCAAGTGCCGGCGGCCGCCGGGCGCCGGGTCACCCGGTGAGCAACTCGCGCAGCTCGGCGACGGCGCGGCGGTTACCGGCGATGTGCCAGCGGTGCGCGCCGACCTGCACGACCTCGGCAGCGCCGCCCGCCGCCGACACCAGCGCGGCACCCGGCAGCCAGTCCCACGGCAGCGAGTTCGCCTGCGCCGACGCGCCGAGTCGGCCGCTCGCCACGTAAGCCAGCTCCACCGACCCGGAGCCGAGCATGCGCACGGTCGCCGCGCCCTGCATCGCGCGCAGCAGCGGTCGGCGCAGCGCATCGTCCGGCAGGGTCGTCGGGTGCAGGTAGGTGGCCAGCGAGACGTCGGCCAGCGGGCGGTCGGCCAGCTGCGGCAACGGTTGCCCGTCGAGCGCAGTCGGGTCGTCCGGGCCGCCGGTCCACAGTTCACCGGTTGACGGCTGGTAGACGGCACCGAGCGGCTGCGCCCCGGGCGCCGTCAGTGCGAGCGCTGAACACCACACCGGGATGCCGGACAGGAAGTTGTAGGTGCCGTCGACGGGGTCGACGTACCAGGTCCGCGCGTCGCCCGCGTCGGACGTGCCCTCCTCGCCGACGATGCCGTCGGCCGGCCGCTCGGCGCGCAGCCGGGTCACCACGAGTTCTTCGGCTGCGTGGTCGGCGGCGGAGACGACGTCGGACACCGACGTCTTGTGCTCGACGGTCAACCCGTCGCGCAGCATGCGGGCCGCGAGGTCGCCGGCGTCGCGCACGAGCGCGGCCGCGAGCGCGAGGTCCTGCACGGCGTCGACGTTAGCGGCCCGGCAGGTCGTGCCCGGACGTGACGTCGACATGGTCGGGCACGTCGTCGTGCCGGTCGCCGACGTTGACCGTGCCGGTCGGTTCGAACAGCATGATGGACGCGCCGTCGCGGGAGATCGGCTTGTGCTCGATGCCCTTGGCGACGACGAACACCGCACCCCGCGGCAGGGTCACCGTGCGTTCTCCGTCCGGCTCGCGCAGCGCGATCTGCAGCTCGCCGTCGACGACGAGGAAGAACTCGTCCGTGTCGTCGTGGGTATGCCACACGAACTCGCCCTGCACCTTGGCCACGCGCACGTCGTAGTCGTTGACGCGCGTGACGATGCGTGGGCTCCACAGCTGGTCGAACGCGGACAGTGCGTCGGCCAGTCGCGCCGGCTGTTCACTCATGACGCGTCGTAGTGATCCGCGAACCGGTCGCGCAGCACGTTCTTCTGGATCTTGCCGGTCGAGGTCTTCGGCAGCTCGTCGACGACGATCACCGACTTGGGGATCTTGTATCCGTCGATGTGCTCGCGCATCCTCGACCTGACCTCGTCCGCGTCGAGGTCGACGCCGCCCTTCGCCACGACCACGGCGGTGATCGCCTCGGACCAGCGCTCGTGCGGCAAGCCGACGATCACCGCCTCGGCGACGTCCGGCACGGCCGCGTACAGCGCCTTCTCGACCTCGATGGACGCGACGTTCTCGCCGCCGGTCTTGATCACGTCCTTGCGTCGGTCGCTGAACCACAGCATGCCGTCGTCGGCGAGCCGGCCGACGTCGCCGGAGTGGAACCAGCCGTGCGCGAACGCTGCAGCCGTCGCCTCGTCGTTCTTGAGGTAGCCGTTCAGCGCGTGCGGGCCGCGGTACACGATCTCGCCCTCCTCGCCGCGCGGCAGCAGTTCGCCGTCGGGGTCCATGATGCCGATCTGCACGTTGACGACCTGCGTGCCCACCGCACCGGAGTGCGACAACTGGTGCTCCGGGCGGAAGAAGGTCGTCACGGGGCTCATCTCCGTCTGGCCGAACGCGAGGTAGAAATCGCAGCCGAACACGTCCAGGCAGGCGCGCAGCAACGCGTCCGGCATCGGCGCCATCGCGTACGCGGCCTTGCGCAACGACGACAGGTCCCGCTCGCGGATGTCGGGGCGGTCGACGAGCGCGCGGTACATCATCGGCAGCGCGAACATGCGCTCGATGCGCTCGCCTTCGACCAGCGCGAGCAGGGCGTCCGGGTCGAAGCCGCGCAGCAGGTACTGCGTGGCGCCCATCATGACGGCGGGCGTGCCGAAGCCGTTGAGCTGCGCCGTGTGGAACAGCGGCATCAGGCAGGCGATGCGTTCGCCGGCGTGCATGCCGGTCTCCGCCGCGACCATCAGCGACTCGAGGTAGATCGCGGTGTGGCTGCCGACCACGCCCTTGGGGAACGACGTCGTGCCGCTGGTGTACAGGTAGCTGAGGGCGTCGCGTTCGTCGACGTAAACGTCGGGAGCAGTGGTGCTCGTTGCGCAGAGGTCGTCGAACGTGCGCCAGTCGCGATCGGGCAGCGATTGTCCGTAGGGCGCGCCGGTGCCCGGGGCGACGACGATGTCATGCACCGCAGGCACCTTCTCCACGCCGGGGAGGATCTGCTCGAGCAACTGCGCCTCCACCACCAGGCCGCGCGCACCCGAGTGGTCGAGCACGTACGCCACCTCGTCCGCGCGCCAGCCGAGGTTGAGCGGCACGCAGACGACGCCGGTCTTCGCGCAGGCGAAGTAGGTGACCAGGAACTCGCAACTGTTGCCCGACGCCAGGCCCAGCGCGTCACCGCGCGCATAACCGCGGGCGAGCAACCCGTTTGCCACCTGGTTCACCCGCTCGTCGAGCTGGCGATAGTTCCACCGACGGTCGCCGTCGACGACCGCGAGCTGGTCGGGCATGCGGGCAGCCGTACGGGTCATTGCGTCACCCACGTTCACCCGGGTGATCAGGTTTCGGGCAAGCTCGAAATCGTCCACCGGACGACTGTGGCACACGTCACTGTTGGCCGACAGCGCTGCTGCCGGCAAGCGGCGCTGACACTGCCGGTCACCGGGTCATCGCCCCGGCGTAACGTCGATCATGTGGCGGTCAGCCGTCCGCGCGTCGGACACATCCAGTTCCTCAACTGCCTGCCGATCTACTGGGGCCTCGTCCGGGCCGGTGCGCTGCTCGACGTGGAGCTCACGAAGGACACGCCGGACCACCTCAACGACATGCTCATGGCAGGCGAGCTCGACATCGGCCCGATCTCGCTGGTCGAGTACCTGCGCAACGCCGAGGACCTCGTGCTGCTGCCGGACATCGCGATCGGCTCGGACGGCCCGGTGCTGTCGGTGAACCTCGTCTCCCAGGTGCCGCTGCACGAACTGGACGGCCGCCGCGTCGCGCTCGGCTCCACCTCACGGACCTCGGTGCTGCTCGCGCGCATGTGGCTCGAGCAGGTGCACGGGGTGCGCCCTGAGTACTTCGGCTGCCCGCCGGAACTCGGCTCGATGCTGCGCGAGGCCGATGCCGCCGTGCTCATCGGCGACGCCGCGCTGCGCGCCACCTACCAGGCACCGCGCGACGGCCTGGCAGTGCACGATCTCGGCGCGGCCTGGCGGCAGTGGTCCGGGCTGCCGATGGTGTTCGCCGTCTGGGCCGCCCGCCGCGACTACGCCGAGGCGCACCCCGGGCTGGTCAAGGACGTGCACGGCGCGTTCGTGCGCAGCCGGGACGACGCGCTCGCGCACGTCGAGGACGTCGCCGACGCCGGTGCCCGCTGGGAGGTCTTCGACGCGACGACCCTGGCCACCTACTTCCGGGCGCTGGATTTCTCGCTGGGCGAGCGGCAGGTGGCGGGCCTGCAGGAGTTCGCGCGTCGCGCCGGGATGCCCGTGCAGCCGCTCTTCGCGCAGGTGTGACCGCGGCCGTCACCGCGTCGGCTGCGAGGATGACGAGGTGAGTGAGCTCCCCCAACTCGACGCCGACGTGGCCAAATGGTTGCTGAAGATCCTTCCCGACCGCGATCCCGCGACCGTCGACGAGGCGCGGCAGGCGTCGCGCACGTCGAACGCGGCGGCGCTCGAGCTGATGGACCCCACGCTGATGCCGGCCAGCGAGGAGGACACCGAGGTACCGGCGGACGCCGACAGTGCGGCCATCCCGATCCGTGTCCTTCGCCCGGCCGTCGACCCGGATGCCGCGCAGCGGGTCGTCGATCGCACCCCGATGGCGACGATCGTCTACTTCCACGGCGGCGGGTGGGTCGTCGGTGACCTCGACACGCACCTCGGGCACGCGCGGCGCATCTGCACGCAGGCGCACGCCGTGGTCGTGTCCGTCGACTACCGCCGTGCCCCCGAGCACCGGTTCCCGGCCGCGTTCGACGATGCCGTCCGGGCCACCGGGTGGGTCGCGCAGCGGCTCGCCGAGTTCGGCGGCAACGACCAGCTCGTGGTCGCCGGGGACAGCGCCGGCGGTCAACTCGCGGCCTCGGTGGCGATCGCGCGCCGCGACGCCGGGCAACCGCTGAGCGGCCAGCTGCTCCTCTACCCCGTCACCGATGTCGCCGGGCGCTACACCGACGAGCAGATCAACGCCGGTTACATGTCCCGGTGGGCCTCCAACTCGCGGTTCGGCCTCACCCTCGAAGGCATGATCAATTTCGCCGAGACGTACGTGAACGCCGAGGACGCCGCCGACTGGCGGGTGTCGCCCAAGCGTGCCGCCGACCTGCACGGCGTCGCCCCGGCGGTCATCCACACCTCGACGCTCGACGTGCTGCGCACCGAGGGCAACTTCTACGGCGACGACCTGCGCGCGGCAGGCGTGGACGTGATCAGCCGGGAGCACCCGTCGCTGAACCACTCCTACTTCGGCATGGGTGGAGTGTCCGCGGTGGCCGATGCCGCCGCCGCACAGGCCGCCGAGGACCTGCTCGAAGTGCTGGGCCGCAACGCCGCCCGACCGCCGACGTAGGCTGACTCCGTGACGATTTCGGGCATGCTCGAGCGCGCCGCAACAGGCGGGCGCATCACGCCGGACGAAGCGCTGCTGCTCTACACCGACGCGCCACTGCACGCGCTAGGCGAGACCGCCGACGCGGTGCGCAAGCGTCGCTACCCGGACGACGTCGCCACCTACATCATCGACCGCAACATCAACTACACCAATGTGTGCGTCACCGCGTGCAAGTTCTGCGCCTTCTACCGCGCGCCCGGGCACAGCGAGGGCTGGACGCACCCGCAGGAGGAGATCCTGCGCCGCTGCGCCGAAGCAGTCGATCTCGGCGCCACGCAGATCATGCTGCAGGGCGGCCACTCGCCCGAGCTCGGCATGGAGTGGTACGAGCAGACGTTCGCCGCCATCAAGCGCGAGCAGCCGACGCTGACGCTGCACTCACTGGGTGCGTCCGAGGTCGTGCACATCGCGCGCACGTCCGGGCTGGACTTCGGCACGGTCATCGCACGGCTGCGCGACGCGGGCCTCGACTCGTTCGCCGGCGCGGGCGCGGAGATCCTCGTCGACCGCCCGCGCACCGCGATCGCGCCGCTCAAGGAGAAGGGCGCGGTGTGGCTGGACGTCATGGAGACCGCGCACGGGCTCGGCATGGAGTCCACGGCGACGTTCATGATGGGCACCGGCGAGACCGCGGCCGAGCGCATCGAGCACCTGCGGATGATCCGCGACGTGCAGGACCGCACCGGCGGCTTCCGCTCCTTCATCCCGTGGACGTACCAGCCGGAGAACAACCACCTGAAGGGCCGTACGCAGGCGACGTCGCTGGAGTACCTGCGGATGGTCGCCGTCGCCCGGCTCTTCTTCGACAACGTGAACCACCTGCAGGGCTCGTGGCTCACGACCGGCAAGGACATCGGCCAGTTGACCCTGCACTTCGGCGCGGACGACCTCGGCTCGGTGATGCTCGAGGAGAACGTGGTGTCCTCGGCCGGCGCCCGGCACCGGTCGAACCGCACCGAACTGATCGACCTGATCCGCGGCGCGGGGCGCATCCCGGCACAGCGCGACACGCTGTACCGCCACCTCGTCGTGCACCGCGACCCCGCGGACGACCCGGTGGACGCGCGGGTGCACTCGCACTTCAGCTCGACCCTCACCGGCCGCACCCTGCCGCTCGCTCAGCCCGCGGTCGCCTCCTGAGCGAGACGGCCGTGACTAGACTCGGCCGCGGAGCTGAAACAGGCAGCTGACCGCCCCGGCCGTCGTGGTCCGATGATGGAAGTCGCTGCCGTTGAGCACGTCCCTTGAACCTGACGACGTCGCCGCGCCGCCGCCCGGTCTCGATCTCTGGGCCGGTTGCGCCGCGCTGCGACCGCCGCTCGAGCGTCGCCTGCACGAGGCGGTCGACGACCTGTGCCACCCATTGGACGGCCCGCTCGGCCGGATCGTCTTCGCGCCCGGCAAGCGGCTGCGGCCCGCGCTCACCCTGGCCTTCGCCACCCACCTGACCGCCGGCGCCCCGACACTGGACCAGCGCAGCAGAGCGCTCGACCTCGCGGTGTCGGTCGAGTTGCTGCACAGCGCGACGCTCGTGCACGACGACCTCATCGACGCGGCGTCCACCCGGCGCGCGGCACCCACGGTGAACGCCGCGGACGGGACGGCCGCCGCCGTGGTGGGCGGGGACTCGCTCATCGCCGCCGCGTTCGTCACCGCGGCGAGCGGCGGGCGGCACTGCACGTCCCTGCTCGTCGACACGCTGCTCGAGCTGTGCCACGGCGAGGCCATGCAGAACTCGCTGCGCTTCGACGCCGATGCGGCGGCCGACGTGGTGCTCGACGTGGCGCGGTCCAAGACCGGCAGCCTGATGCGCGCGGCCTGCGAGTTCGGCGCCTACGCGGCCGGCGCGGACGTCGACGTGTGCGTGCACGCCGGGCGCTTCGGCGAGCAGTTCGGGCTCGTCCTGCAGCTCGTCGACGACCTGCTCGACATCGTGTCCACCCCGGCGCTGGCCGGCAAGCCCGTCGGCGTCGACTTCACGTCCGGGGTGATCACGCCGCCCGCGGTGGCGGCGATGGACCTGCACCCGGAACTACGCGCCCTGCTCGTGCGGAACCCGGACGACCTCGCCCGCGCGCGGTCCACCGCCCTGCTGCGCTCCGCCGACGCCGTGCGGGCCGGCGTGCAGCTCGCGTTCGAGCATGCACGGGATGCGCGCGACACCCTCGCCCCGGTGTGCCGCAGCCACCCCGGGACGCAGGAACTCGCGCTCGCACCGGAGCGCTACGTGTGGCACCAGCTGACGACCCGGGTGGATCCCGCGTTGGCGCAGCTGCTTCCTGACCGGCGCGCGTCGTGACCCGGCCGCGCCGCTGATGGCGAAGGTCGTGGTGATCGGCGCCGGGGTCGGTGGTCTGGCCGCAGCGGCGCGGCTCGGCGCCGCCGGGCACGACGTGACGATCTGCGAGGCCGCCGGCAACGCCGGAGGCAAGCTCGGGTGCCACGAGGAGCGCACGCCGGCCGGCAGGTTCCGCTTCGACGTCGGCCCGACGCTGCTGACGCTGCCGCACGTCTTCACCCGACTTTTCGACGACACCGGCGATCCGCTGGATTCGGTGCTCTCGCTCGACCGGCTGGACCCGATCGTGCGGCACCGGTTCGCGGACGGCGCGCAGGTCGACACGACGAGTGACCCGGCGCGGCAGCGCGCGTGTTTCGACGACGCGTTGGGGGCGGGTACCGGCGCGGCCTGGCAGCGGTTGCTCGATCGCGGTGCGGCGATCTGGCGTGCCGTCGAACAACCGGTGTTCGGCGCGGCGTCGTCCGGCAGCAGCGCGTTCTCGCTCGGACGTCGGGCGTGGCGGCTCGCCGACGTACGCGCCGTCGCCCCCGGGCGCACGCTGCGCGGTCTTGCCCGCACGCTGCTGCCCGACCCGCGCCAACAGCTGATGCTCGAGCGATACGCGACCTACGTCGGGTCCGACCCGCGGCGTGCGCCGGCCGCGCTCGCCGTGACCGCGTACCTCGAGCATGCGTTCGGTGGGTGGTACGTGCGTGGCGGCCTGCACCGTCTTGCCGAGGCGCTCGTCGCGCGGACGCAGGAACTCGGGGTGCGCCTGCGGCTGAACACGCGGGTCGCCGGTGTCGAGGTCACCGGCGGGCGGGTGTCGGCGGCGCAACTCGACGACGGCGCGCGGCTGCCCGCCGACGTGGTGGTGTCCGACGCCGACGCCGAGCTTCTGTACACCGCGCTGAACCCACGCCCGCGCGTACCCACCGCCGACTCGCTCAGCGGCTTCGTGATGCTGCTCGGTCTGCGCGGGAGCACGCCGGGACTGGCACAGCACACCGTGCTGTTCGCCCCGACGACCTACGACGACGAGTTCGACGCCGTGTTCGGCCGCCCTGCGCGACCTGTCGCCGATCCCGTCGTCTACCTCCACGCGCCGCGCGACGCGTCGTGCGCGCCGGCTGGACACGAAGCGTTGTACGTGCTGGTCAACGCACCGCGGCACGGCGCGCCGGCCGACGGCGGACATGTCGATTGGACGTCGCCGGGCGCCGCCGACCGGTATGCGGATCACGTCGTGCAGGTACTCGCGCGGCGCGGCACCGACCTGCGCGACCGCATCGTGTTCCGTCACCTGCGCACGCCCGCCGATCTGGAACGGGACACGTCGGCGCCGGGCGGCGCGATCTACGGCCGGGCGCAGCACGGCGCGCTGGCGCCGCTGCGCCGCCCGGCGAACCGTTCCCGCACCCAAGGTCTCTTCCTCGTCGGCGGCTCCACGCATCCGGGCGGCGGCCTGCCGCTGGTGGCGCTGTCGGCGCAGGGCGTCGCCGCCGAGGTGGGCACCGCATGACCCACCGCTCAGCCGTCGAGGCGCGGCAACGGGTATTCGTGCAACTGCAGCGCGAGTGCGTAACCCAGCAGCACGACGAGGTGCAGCAGGTAGGCCAGGAACGCCAGCGCGGCGATCGCCGCCGCGGCGTCGTATCCGCCATACGCGTGGGCGAAGCCGTCGATGACGCGCACGGCGGCGACGTAACCCAGCGTCTGGCCGGCGAACCAACTCGCCGCGGCGCCGGCCGCGAACAGCAGCGGACCCACCCGGATCGGTGTGCTGGCGAACAACCGGTAGATCAGCGCGAGCGTCGTCACGGCGGCGAAGAACAGGACGTTGAACGCCACCAGGATGCCCAGCAGGCGCGGTCCCGTTCCGTGCCCGAACGGGTCGAAGAGCAACGGACGCACAGCCGCGACCAGGGTCAGCACGACGGCGAGGACGAGCGCGACGAACACCACGGTCAGCGCACGTCCGCGCAGACTGCGCGAACGGCGCTCCGGCGCACCGGAGAACCGTTCGAGACTGCGCACCGTCCCCTCGGCATACAGGGAGGCCGGCACCAGCGCCGCCAGCACGCCCCACCAGCTCGCGCCGGCCGCCGCGTGGGTGAACGTCACGATGCCGCGGTCGAGATGGATCGGGCCGGGCACGAAGCGCGCCACGCCCGCACCGGTGCGGATCACCTCGTGCTCGCCCAGCAGCGCTGCGGCGACGCGCGTGCCGATCGCCAACAGCGGCACCAGGCCGAAGACCGCGTAGCAGGTCATCGCCGCGGCCACGACCATCACGTCCGACGCGCTCGCGCGTTGCCGTACGCCCCCGACGACCTCACGCACCGCGTCCCGCACCCGGATGCGCCGCCTCAGCACGGGCGGCCACCGTGCGCAGGCGTGCCGTCGTGACGCGACGACCCCGCGGCGGCCGAGTGGAGCTGACCACCGCGCAGCTCGCCGAGGAGTTCGACGCGACGGGACCGCGCTACGACGCGATGGTGTCGCGCAATCCGGGCTATCACGAGCAGCTGCGCACCGCGGCGCAGATCGTGGCGGACAGCCTGCCCCGGCATGGCACGCGCACGGTCGTCGACCTCGGCTGCGGCTCCGGCGCGTCCACGGCGGCGCTCACCGACGCAGTCGATGCGCAGGTGCAGATCGTCGGCGTGGACAACTCGGCCGGCATGCTCGGCGCGGCCCGGGCGAAGAGCTGGCCGCCGACGACTCGGTTCGTCCACGGCGCGGCGGGTGAGCTGGCCGCGCGCGGCGCTGAATGGGAGCTGCCCGCGCAGGTCGACGCCGTGCTCGCCTGCTACCTGTTCCGCAACGTCGTCGATCCGGACGCGGCGCTGTCCGACGTGTACGACGCGCTCGTTCCCGGCGGCACGCTGGTGGTGCAGGACTACACCCTGGCGGGCTCGGTGCGCGCCGCGCTGACGTGGACGCTCGTGTGCTGGCTCGTCGTGATCCCGCTGAGCCTCGTCCTCACCCGCCGCACCCGGCTCTACCGCTATCTGTGGCACAGCGTGCTGCGCTTCGACGCCGAGACGCGCTTCCGGGACCGGCTGGTCGCGGCCGGGTTCGCGCCGGTGAGCGTGCAGCAGGCCGACGGCTGGCAGCGCGGTGTGCTGCACACGTTCGTCGCCGTCAAGCCGCTCCGATGAGCGGGCAGGTCACGTCGCGCCCCGGCCGGGACCGGCGCGCCGTGCGGCACGCCGGCGCCCCGGGCAGGCTGCGCGACGATGTGGACCGGCACGTCGTGGTCGTGGGCGGCGGCATCGCCGGGCTCGCCGCGGCGACGGCACTGGCCGAACGCGGCGTGCGGGTGACCGTCCTGGAACGCGAACCGCAACTCGGCGGTCGCGTCGCCGCGTGGCCGGTGCAGCGCGACCCCGGCGACACCGGCGACACCGTCACGATGAGCCGCGGCTTCCACGCGTTCTTCCGGCAGTACTACAACCTGCGGTCGCTGCTGAAGCGCGTCGACGCGCACCTGCGGTTCCTGCGGCCGGTCGGCGACTACCCGTTGCTGTCCGCCGACGGAACGCGCGAGTCGTTCGCCGGGCTGCCGAAGGCCCCGCCGCTGAACATGGCCGCGTTCCTCCTGCGCAGCAAGGCGTTCCGGCTGCGCGAGGTCGCGGACATCGACACCGTCGCCGCGCGTGAACTCATCGACGTCGACTTCCCGGCCACCTTCGCCGCGCACGACGCGGAGAGCGCCGCGCAGTTCCTGGACCGGTTGCGCTTCCCGGCCGGCGCGCGGCATCTGGCGCTCGAGGTGTTCGCGCGCAGCTTCTTCGCCGACCCGGAGGACTTCGGGGCCGCGGAGTTGATCGCGATGTTCCACGGTTATTTCACCGGCTCGTCCGAGGGTCTGCTGTTCGACGTGCCGGACGACGACTACGACTCGGCTATCTGGGCGCCGTTGGGTCGCTACCTGCACCGGCTCGGCGTCGATGTGCACACCGGCGCGCCCGTCGAGTCGGTGGAGTCCGGCGCCGACGGCGTCGTGGTGAGCGCGGACGGCGGGCAGACGCACGCCGACGCGGTGGTGCTGGCCGCCGACCTTCGCTCCACGCAGCACCTGTTGGCGCCGGAGCCCGCACTGCGCGGTGCCGACGACAAGTGGCGGGTACGGCTCGCCGCGCTGCGCACGGCGCCGCCGTTCGCGGTCTGGCGGCTGTGGTTCGACGGCCCGGCCGCGGCGAACCGGTCGGCGTTCCTCGGCACCGCCGGCTTCGGGCTCGTCGACAACATCAGCGTCCTGGAGCGCTTCGAGGCCGGCGCGGCGGCATGGGTGCAGCGCACCGGCGGATCGGTTGTGGAGCTGCACGCCTACGCCTTGCCGCCCGACGTCGACGCGGCAGACGCACGCGCCCGGATGCTCGCGACATTGCGCTCGATCTATCCCGAGTACGCGCGGCACGAGATCACCGGCGAGGAATTCCTGCAGCGGGAGGACTGCCCGCTGATCGACCAGGCGCCGTGGTTCGACCGGCCCGACGTCACCACCCCGGACCCGCGCGTCGTGCTCGCCGGCGACGGCGTGCGCTGCGACTACCCGGTGGCACTGATGGAGCGGGCCGCGACCACCGGTCTGCAGGCGGCCAACCGGTTGCTCGCCGACTGGGGTCTCGCCGGCCACGACCTGTGGACGGTGCCGTTGCGCGGCCGGCACGTGATCAGGCGTGCCGGGCATCGGGGGACGTGACCTCGTGCCGCAGCAGCCGCAGTCCGCGCTCGCCCGCGCGCAACTCGTAGCGACGCTCGGCGTACACCATGTCGTCGACCCACAACCGGCGTGCCACGCGGCGCATCGCCGGGCGCATCAGCGACTGCAGCCGCCGCGCAGCCTGGAACCCGCTGCGCTCGGAGTGGGCAATCGTCGCCTCGATGACATCCGTGACGGGCGCGCCGAGGTGGTCGGTGCCGATCGGCGTCGCGTGCGTCTCCACCACGCTGCCGGCGCCCTCGCCGTCGACGATGTGCATCGCGATCGTCCGCGCGTCCGGGCAGGAGAACTCCGCGCGCACCGGCACGCCCCACTTCGTGCCGAGCCGGAAGGTCACGTCGAGCGCCAGCGTGTCGTACGTGCTCGCCGCCTCGTCGACGCGCAGGTGGCTGAACGCGTAGGGGTGGAACCACGACCCGTGCCACGGGTCGAGCCGGTTGGCGATCACGTCCTGCGGTTCGCACCGGCCACGCAGGCGGATCACGGCGGCGACCGACTGCGCCGGCGGTGGACGCCGCGTCAGCCGCGGCTGATCGATCGCGGTCTCGCCCCGCGTCGGCAGGCGCACCCAGACGAGCACGCCGTCGTCGACGGCGGGGTACGGGCGCCAGTCGGGCAGGCCCTGCGGGGTCAACGCGAGCCCGTGCCAGCGGCAGTGCACCACGCTGCCCGTGACCGGGCACCCGTCCAGCCGCGCGCCGAGGTGCGGGCACGCGCCCGGACCGGCGTGCAACGTCGCGTCCGGCGCGCGCCAGAACATGACCTCCTGCCCGGCGACGTCGCGCACCGTCGACGTCCCGGCAGCGACGTCTGCCGAGGTCGCGGCGACGTACCAGCCGCCGGGATCACGCGCCTGCGCGTGCTGCAGGCAGGCCTCGATGCGCTCCGGATCGGCCTGCCGCCACGTGGCGGCGAGGCGGTGCGGCGGTGGGGCGGGCACCCGCTCGAGCGGGATTCGCCGGCCGGACGACGGTTCTCGCGACGGCCCGGCACTGCGCATCGCGCACTCCACTTCGGCTGCGCCGGTGCGTTTTACCGACATTTGCGAGCCTACGACGGCGCGGCCGAACGATGACCGCTACGTCCTTGCGTGCTGCGGTGTCGGTGGCAGGTGTGCGGCATCCGCAGCTCGCGCCGCTCGCGCTCGTCGCTCCGCTGGTCGGGTTGCAGATCGCGTATCCGCTCGTGCACGGCTCGGCGCGTACCCGCCTCGCCGTCCTCATCGTCGTGGCGTTCGGGCTGGTGTGCGTCACGCACCTGGTGTTGACCCGCGGCTACCGCACCGCCTGCGGCGTGCTCGCGGCCACTGCGGGCGTGGGGTTGGTGATCGAGGTCGTCGGAGTGCACACCGGCGTGCCGTTCGGTGACTACCGCTACTCCGCTGCGCTCGGTCCGCAGCTGTTCGGCGTGCCGTGGCTCGTGGGTCTCGCCTGGACGATGGTCGCGTGGCCGGCTGCTGCCGCCGCGCGCCGGCTCGTCCGGAATCCGCTCGCCCGGGTGCTGGTCGGCGCCTGGGCCACGGCGGCGGCGGACCTGTTCCTCGACCCGCAGCTCGTCGCGCTGGGCGCGTGGCGCTGGGCCCATCGCGCGCCGCACCTACCCGGCGTCGACACCGTGCCGCTGACCAACTACGTCGGCTGGTTGGTTGCTGCCCTGGTCGTCTCGGCCCTGGTGCAGCGCGTTATGGGGGACGGGCCGGACGCCGTGCCGATCGGGCTCTACCTGTGGATGTGGGCCGGGTGGGCGGTCGCGCACGCCTGCTTCCTGGACATGCCCGGTTCGGCCGCGTGGGGGACCGTCGGCATGGGACTCGTCGCGGTACCGCTGGCCGCGCGCCTGTTGCGGTGAAGGTGCTCGCTGCGCTCGGCGCCGGACTGGCGGCGGCGGGCGCGGTGCAGTCGCTGACGAACGCACGGGCGCTACGCCGACCTGTTGCGGATCCTGACGCGTCACCCGCGCGCGTGCCGGTGCTGATCCCCGCGCGGGACGAGGCTGCGCACATCGGTGCCTGCGTGCAGGCGTTGCGGGGTCAGGGCCGGGTGACGGTGCTGGACGACGCGTCGAGCGATGCCACCGCGCAGCTCGCGCGCGCAGCGGGCGCGCACGTCGTGCCCGGCACCCCGTTGCCGCCGGGCTGGCTCGGCAAGCCGTGGGCCTGCGCCCAACTCGCCGCCGCGGCGGACGGCTGCGCGGACGTGTTGGTCTTCGTCGACGCCGATGTCCGCGTGGCGCCGGGCGGTGTCCAGGCCGCCGTCGCGCTGCTCGAGACCGCGGGCCTGGACGTCCTGACCATGTTCCCGCGGCAGATCGCCCGGAGCGGTGCCGAGCGGTTGCTGCAACCGCTGCTGCAGTGGTCGTGGATGACGTTGCTGCCGCTGCGCCTGGCCGAGCGCTCGCCGCGCCCGTCACTGGCCGCGGCATGCGGGCAGTTCGTGGTGATCCGCCGCGCGGCGTTGGCGCGAGTTGGCGGCTTCGCGGCGTTGCGCGGCGCGGTACTCGACGACCTCGCACTGGTGCGCGCCGTCAAGGCCGGCGGTGGTCGGGTCGCGGTGGCCGACGGTTCGGGCGTCGCCGGCTGCCGGATGTACGACGGTTGGCCGCAGGTGCGTGACGGCTACACGAAGTCGCTGTGGTCGGCGTACGGCACACCGCGTGGTGCGGCGGCGGGCGCAGCCGTGCTCGCGCTCGGCTGGGTCGTGCCCGCCGTCGCGGCGCTGCGCGGCTCGCGGATCGGGGCACTGGGTTATGCGGCAGGCGTGCTCTCGCGCGTCGTCGCAGCACGCTGCACCGGCGGCCGCGCCTGGCCGGACGCGCTCGTGCACCCGCTGTCGGTGAGCGCACTGAACTGGCTGACGCTGCGCTCGGTGTTGCTG
>NZ_CAXTQF010000073.1:0-16053 GCF_964246335.1 uncultured Jatrophihabitans sp.
CCGAGGTCGTCACCGGCACGCCGGTGCGCCGCATGCGCACCGGCATCGGCGAATTCGACCGCGTGCTCGGCGGCGGCCTGGTCGCCGGCCAGGTGTGCCTGTGCAGCGGCCCACCGGGGTCCGGCAAGAGCACGCTGCTCCTAGCGGTGGCCGACGCCGTCGCGGGGCTCGGCGCAGGCCAGGTGCTCTACGTGTCCGGTGAGGAGTCCGTGGAGCAGATCGCGGTCCGCGCGCAACGCATCGGTGCCAGCAACCCCGGCCTGCTGCTCGCCGACGACACCGATCTCGCCGGCGTCCTCGGGCACATCGAGGCCGCCGGGCCCGATCTGGCCATGGTGATCGTCGACTCCGTGCAGACGATCGCCTCGACCGAGCTCGACGGCCGGGCCGGCGGTGTCACGCAGACCATGGAGGTCGCGTCGGTTCTCTCGCGCGTCGCCAAGGCCAAAGGCGTCGTGCTGATGCTTGTCGGGCAGGTGACGAAGGATTCGACCGTCGCCGGCCCGCGCGCGCTGGAACACATCGTCGACACCACCCTGAGCCTGGACGGCGACCGGCACACCTCGCTGCGGCTGCTACGCGCGGTCAAGAACCGGTTCGGCTCGCTCGAGGTGGCGGCCTTCGAACAGACCGATGCCGGCATGCGCGAGGTCGTCGACCCGAGCAGTCTGTTCCGCGATCACCGCGAGCTGCCGGTGCCCGGCACCTGCGTCACCGCCACGATCGAGGGCCACCGCGCGCTGACCGCGGAGATCCAGTCGCTGGTCGCGCCCACCACGAACCCGAACCCGCGGCGCGGCGTCTCGGGCCTGGATTCCGCGCGCACCGCCATGCTGATCGCGGTCAGCGAGCGCGCCGGCCGGCTGCGGCTCTACGACAAGGACGTCTTCCTCGCCACGGTGGCCGGGATGCGGGTGTCCGACCCGGGCACCGACCTCGCCGTCTGCCTCGCGGTGATCAGCGCCGAGCAGGGTCAGCCGGTGCCACTCGATCTCGGCGCGAGCGGCGAGGTCGCGCTGTCCGGCGACGTGCGGCCGGGGCCGCGGCGCGCCGAGCGCGTCGCCGAGGCCGCGCGGCTCGGGTTCGGCAGGCTGCTCGTTCCCGCGGGCAGCCGGGGCCGGCTCGCCGGGCGGCTGCCCGCCGCGACACTCGTCGAGGTCGGCAACCTGACCGAGGGGATCGCTGCGCTACGCCGGTCCGGCCTGAGCTCGGTGCACTGAGCAGCGTCCATGCCAGAAGACCCGAAGGCCACGTTGCACCGGTACCTGCGGCGCACCCGCGACGCACTGCTGTGGAAGCTCGACGGCCTCGGCGACTACGACGTACGCCGGCCGATGACACCCACCGGCACCAATCTGCTGGGCCTTGTCAAGCACACCGCCGCTGTCGGTTCCGGCTACTTGTGCGACACCTTCGGCAGGCGCTTCGCGTACGACCAGCCCTGGTTCGCCGACGACGCCGACCTGCAGGCCGACATGTTCGCCGCGGCCGACGAGTCGCGTGCCGACATCGTCCGGTTCTGGCACGACGCATGGGCGGCGTCGGACGAGATGGTCGACTCGCACGACCTCGACGCCCTGGGCGAGGTGCCGTGGTGGCCGGCAGAGCGCAACCCCGTCTCGCTGCACTACGTCCTGGTGCACCTGATCGACGAGCTCGCGCGGCATGCCGGGCAGGCCGACATCGTGCGCGAACTCATCGACGAACGCGTCGGCGTGCGCGCCGACAACGCGAATCTGCCCGATGTCGACGCCAACTGGTGGCGCGATTACCGCGCGCGACTTGAGCAAATAGCGCGCCAGTCTCTCTAGACTGAGCCTGTGCCGACCACCGAACGCGACGACGTCCTGCGCGGCGTGCTGGCGACCGTCGCGCCGGGCACATCGCTGCGTGACGGGCTGGAGCGCATCCTGCGCGGCAATACCGGCGGCCTGATCGTCATCGGCTGGGATCCGGTCGTCGAGAGCCTGTGCACCGGCGGCTTCCCGCTGGATGTGCAGTTCTCCGCGACCCAGCTGCGCGAGCTGTGCAAGATGGACGGCGCCGTCGTGTTGAGCAGCGACGGCACACGGATCCGCCAGGCCGCGACGCACCTGATGCCCGATCCGGCCATCCCGACCGAGGAATCCGGCACCCGGCACCGCACCGCCCAGCGGGTGGCCCTGCAGACCGGATTCCCGGTCATCTCGGTGTCGCAGTCGATGCGCATCGTCAGCCTCTACATCGGCGACGGCCGTTACGTGCTGGAGAGTGTGGCCGAACTGCTCTCGCGCGCCAACCAGGCGATCGCCACGCTGGAGCGCTACAAGACGCGCCTGGACGAGGTGTCGCACGCGCTGTCGGCGCTGGAGATCGAAGATCTCGTCACCGTGCGCGACGCCGCCATCGTGGCGCAGCGTCTGGAGATGGTGCGCCGGATCGCCGACGAGGTCACCGGCCAGGTCGTCGAGCTGGGCACCGACGGGCGGCTGCTGGCCCTGCAGCTCGACGAGCTGATGGCCGGGGTGGACGCCGACCGCGAACTCATCGCGCGCGACTACGTACCGGGTGGCCGCAACGCACCGAGCACCGCCGCGATGCTCGGTGAGCTGGCCGACCTCGACGCCCTCGAACTGCTCGATCTCACCCGGGTGGCCGGCGCGATGGGCATGACGGGCACCCCGGAGGGGCAGGATTCGGCGGTCAGTCCGCGCGGTTACCGATTGCTCGCCCGGGTGCCGCGCATGCCGGCGCCGACTCTGGATCGCATCGTCGAGCACTTCGGCAGCCTGCAGAAGCTGCTCGCCACGTCCGTCGAGGATCTGCTGGCGGTGGAAGGCGTGGGCGAGGACCGCGCGAAGGCGGTCCGCGAGGGCATCTCCCGCCTCGCCGAAGTGTCGATCATCGACCGCTTCAGCTGATCGAGAACTGCGCCGCCTTGCCCATGTGGCCGCCGAGCAGCGCATAGAGCGTGTAGCTGCCGGCGCCGACCTGCTGCCGGGTGCCCTTGCACCCCTTCTGCGAGCTGCGGCCGGTCCAGCTGATCGCGACCTTGACCGCGACGTTCGGCGAGAGCGTGCGATCCAGCGTGCCCGGCTGGGTCTTGCAGTCGTGGCTGCCCCACACCCTTGACTCGCCGTTGTAGACGCGCAGTTCGACCTGCGCGTCGGCGAGGTCCTGCACGCACGGGCGCGTGCTCGTGTTGGTGACCTGCAGCTGCAGCAGCGGGTCCTGACCCACCTTGTAGGCCGGCTGGCCGACGGCGGCGACGACCGCCAGGGCTTGGGCAGTGCACCGGCCGATCGGCGCAGTCGTGCTCCGGGTCGTCGCGGCCGCGCTCGACTGGGACTTCGCACCGGTCGAGCGGGACGTGGTGGCGGACGTGGCCGGCGCCGCGGCGGCCCGCGAGGTCGGCGCCACGCGCGACGGCGACGAGCTGGGGGCCGTCGATGCCCGACCGTCGCTGCCGCCGAGCGCGTTGGCGGTCAGCACGATGAGCACGACGAGCAGTACGCCCGCGGCAACGACGACCAAGCGGCGTCGCCAATAGACCGACGGCGGCTGTGACCCGATTGGATGGAACATGTCCCAGACACGTTAACCAATGCCGCCCGGCAGCACGGGACGACGCGCGCGAACGCTCAGGGACACGACATGCGACGATGCGGCCGTGCCACGCGAGCCACGTGAGCCCGGGCCGGAGCTGGTCGACCCGTTGCTGGACTGGTACGCGGCGTCCGCGCGTGACCTGCCGTGGCGGCGTCCCGACGCGAGCCCGTGGGCGGTGCTGGTCAGCGAGGTCATGCTGCAGCAGACCCCGGTCGCGCGCGTGCTGCCGGCGTACGAGTCCTGGTTGACGCGGTGGCCGCACCCTGCCGACCTCGCAGCGGCCGAACCGGGCGACGCGGTGCGCGCCTGGGGTCGGCTCGGCTACCCGCGGCGTGCGCTGCGCCTGTGCGAGTGCGCGGTGCAGGTGCGCGATCGCTTTGCCGGTGAGCTGCCTGACGACGTCGACACGCTGCTCACGCTGCCGGGCGTCGGGGCGTACACCGCGCGCGCCGTCGCCGCGTTCGCGTTCGGCGCGCGGGTGCCTGTCGTCGATACCAACGTGCGCCGCGTGGTCGCGCGCGCCGTGGACGGTGCTGCCCAGGCTGGACCGCCGGCGGTGACGCGTGACCTTGCCGCCGTCGAACGATTGCTGCCTGCCGCTCCTGCGCGGGCGGCGCGGGTGAGCGTCGCACTGATGGAGCTCGGCGCGCTCGTCTGCACGGCGCGTGCGCCACGGTGCGCTCAGTGCCCGCTGCGCAGCCGATGCGCGTGGCAGCGCGCGGGCGCGCCGGCATGGTCCGGCCCCGTGGCGCGGACGCAGCGCTTCGCCGGCACCGACCGCGAGGTGCGTGGCCGGCTGATGGCGGTGCTGCGCGATGCCGAGGGCCCGGTCGCCAAGGATGCGCTGGACCTGGTCTGGCGCGACGACGTTCAGCGTGAGCGCGCCCTGGACAGCCTGGCGGTGGACGGCCTGGTCGACCCGCGCCCGGACGGCACCTACGCGTTACCCGGCCCTCGCTGAATTCGGCCGGCACGACTGACGCCGCGGCCTCCGGCGTCGCAGCCACCGCCGGAGCCGCAGCCACCGCCGGCGCTGGGGCCGCCGCCGGCGCCTTGCCTGCCTGCTGGTCGCTGAAATCCGCCCGCAGCGACCACTGCGCAGGAAAGGCATCACCGGCCGAACCACTGGCCCTGAGCGTGCGCTGCTATGCGCCGATGCCGGCCGTCAACAATCCTTGCCGCCGTGTCCGGTGACCTTTCCTCAGTTGCGGGCGCTGAGCGGCCGATTCCACGCCGGTAGGCGAGGAAAAGTGCAGCTGGGCGGGGGAAGCGGGCCGCGAGGGACCACCACGCTGAGCGCTTGCGCGAAGGGTCCGGAACAGGAGACGGACCCGGACGCTGTGCGTCCGGGCCCGTCTCGGTGCGGCTGTGCGTCAGTCGGCGCTGACACCCGCGGTCGGCTCGTCGAGCGCGATCGCGGACGGCTTGGCCTCACCACGGAAGGTGAACCGCTCCGGCCCGTCCTTCTTCATCGCGTCGACCGGCTCGGTGCCGACGACGACGATCTGCCCCGCGGCGAGCTCGCCGAAGAGAATCTTCTCCGACACCGGGTCCTCGATCTCGCGCTGGATCGTGCGGCGCAACGGCCGGGCACCCAGCGAGCGGTCGTAACCCTTCTTCGCCAGCAGCGCCTTCGCCTCGGACGTGAGCTCGAGGCCCATGTCCTTGTTGCGCAACTGCACGTCGAGCCGAGCCACCATCAGGTCGACGATCTTGACGATCTCGTCCTGCGTCAGCTGGTGGAACACGATGATGTCGTCGATGCGGTTGAGGAACTCCGGCCGGAAGTGCTGCTTGAGCTCGTCGTTGACCTTGTTCTTCATCCGCTCGTAGTCACCGGTCCCGCTGTCGGCGGCGAAGCCGAGCGTGCCGATGGACTTCGAGGCATCACGCGTGCCGAGGTTCGTGGTCAGGATCAGCACCGTGTTCTTGAAGTCCACGACCCGGCCCTGACCGTCGGTCAACCGACCGTCCTCGAGCACCTGGAGCAGCGTGTTGAACACGTCCGGGTGCGCCTTCTCGACCTCGTCGAAGAGCACGACGCTGAACGGCTTGCGCCGCACCTTCTCGGTCAGCTGGCCGCCCTCGTCGTAACCGACGTAGCCGGGAGGCGCACCGACGAGCCGCGAGACCGTGTACCGGTCGTGGAACTCGGACATGTCGATCTGGATCAGCGCGTCGTCGTCGCCGAACAGGAACGCGGCGAGCGTCTTGGACAGCTCGGTCTTCCCGACACCGGACGGGCCGGCGAAGATGAACGAACCACCGGGACGCTTCGGGTCCTTCAGCCCGGCGCGGGTGCGCCGGATCGCCTGCGAGACGGCCTTGATCGCCTGCTCCTGACCGATGACGCGCTTGTGCAGCTCGTCCTCCATGCGCAGCAGCCGGGCGGTCTCCTCCTCAGTCAGCTTGAAGACCGGGATGCCCGTCCAGATGGCCAGCACCTCGGCGATCTGCTCGTCGTCGACCTCGGCGACGACGTCGAGGTCGCCGGCCTTCCACTCGGCCTCACGCTTGGACTTGTCGCCGAGCAGCGTCTTCTCGCGGTCGCGCAGGGACGCGGCCTTCTCGAAGTCCTGCGCGTCGATCGCGGACTCCTTCTCCCGACGCACGCCGGCGATGCGTTCGTCGAACTCGCGAAGGTCCGGCGGTGCGGTCATCCGGCGGATCCGCATGCGCGCACCGGCCTCGTCGATGAGGTCGATCGCCTTGTCCGGCAGGAACCGGTCGCTGATGTAGCGGTCGGCCAATCCCGCCGCCGACACCAGCGCGGCGTCGGTGATGGAGATGCGGTGGTGCGCCTCGTAGCGGTCGCGCAGGCCCTTGAGGATCTCGATCGTGTGCGCCACCGACGGCTCACCGACCTGGATCGGCTGGAAGCGCCGCTCGAGTGCGGCGTCCTTCTCGAGGTACTTGCGGTACTCGTCGAGCGTGGTGGCACCGATCGTCTGCAGCTCACCGCGGGCCAGCATCGGCTTGAGGATCGAGGCGGCGTCGATGGCGCCCTCGGCAGCACCGGCACCGACGAGCGTGTGGATCTCGTCGATGAACATGATGATGTCGCCGCGGGTGCGGATCTCCTTCAGCACCTTCTTCAGGCGCTCCTCGAAATCACCGCGGTAGCGCGAGCCGGCCACCAGCGACCCGAGGTCGAGCGTGTAGAGCTGCTTGTCCTTCAGCGTCTCGGGGACCTCGCCCTTGACGACGGCCTGGGCCAGGCCTTCGACGACGGCGGTCTTGCCGACGCCCGGCTCGCCGATCAGCACCGGGTTGTTCTTGGTGCGGCGGCTGAGCACCTGCATCAGGCGCTCGATCTCCTTCTCCCGGCCGATGACCGGGTCGAGCTTGCCCTCGCGCGCGGCCTGGGTGAGGTTGCGGCCGAACTGATCGAGCACGAGCGAGGTGGACGGCGTGGCCTCCGAAGCGGTGCCGGCCGGCTCCTTGCTCTGGTAGCCGTTGAGCAGCTGGATTACCTGCTGGCGCACCTTGTTCAGGTCGGCGCCGAGCTTGACCAGCACCTGAGCCGCCACGCCCTCGCCCTCACGGATGAGGCCGAGCAGGATGTGCTCGGTGCCGATGTAGTTGTGGCCGAGCTGAAGGGCCTCGCGCAGCGACAGCTCGAGGACCTTCTTGGCCCGCGGCGTGAACGGGATGTGCCCGCTCGGCGCCTGCTGGCCCTGGCCGATGATTTCCTCGACCTGCTGGCGCACCGCGTCGAGCGAGATGCCGAGGGATTCGAGGGCCTTGGCAGCGACGCCCTCGCCCTCGTGGATCAGCCCGAGCAGGATGTGCTCGGTGCCGATGTAGTTGTGATTGAGCATCCTGGCCTCTTCTTGGGCCAGGACGACGACGCGACGTGCGCGGTCTGTGAACCGTTCGAACATCTGGGCAGCTCCTTCGCGCCTTGTTGCTCAGGGTGACGACTGTAGTCCGCGTATGTGACGGACAGGTCGCGCCCGACGACGATCGGGCGGCCCGCAGTGCCGGCACGAGGACACCGCGGTTACTCATGTCAACGATGTAATGGCGTGATTGATGCCCGGATTCGCGCGCTGAGCGCCGGCTACGCTCTGCGCGAACGCGCCGCCGCGACGGGTCGCAGAGCGAACTCCACGCAGGCGGCCGCGAGCAGCGCAACGAGCGCCACGAACAGCACCGCACCGCCGGGCACGCTGCCGAAGAACAGGGTTTGCGCGAAGGACGGTCGGCGGTCGAAGAAATTGGAGCTTTGGGCGTAGAAGTCGGCCAGGCCGGGATACCCGACGACTCGTGCGAGGAGCAGCGCAACGAGCGCCGACACGACGACCGCACCGGCCACCGCCACCACTCGGGCCGGCCTGTCGGGTGCGCGCAGCGCCGGGCGCGCGAGCAGGAAGGTCACCGCGAACGAGGCCAGCGCGCGCAGGATCCCCGATGCGACGAACCACCCGGACCCGACGCCCGATAGCGGCCAACTGAAGAAGCCCAGGCCGTTCGCGAGCCCCGCGTGGATCTGATCGTCACTGTCCGCGGCCTTCACTACTACGTGGTCGACCATCCACTGGTTGCCGAGCACGAGCACGACCAGTACCTCGACGGCCACCACGACCAGGGCGGGACGCGCGCGCAGCGCGTTGTGCACCGGCGTCAGCGGATTCGGTCCGTACCCGTCGTCGAGGCTGTCGTCGGGGACGGCAGCGTCATCGAACTCGTCCTCGACGAACTCGACGTCGCCATTGTCGGCGTGCCACCGGCTGCCGCTGTCGATCTTGCGGATGGGCATGGTGGAGGGTAGCCCCGGCCACGCCGATAGGCTCGAATTCCCGTGACACGTCGTCAGGTGAGGTGCCGATGCCCGAGATAACGATCGACTCGCCGCGCGCCGGTTCCCAGGTCCTGCGCGGTTATCTGGCGCGCCCTGCGGGCGCCGGCCCGTTCCCGGGCGTCGTCGTCATCCACGAGCTGTTCGGCGACACGGCGGAGATGCGCCGGCAGGCCGACCGGCTGGCCGCCGCGGGTTACCTCGCCGTCCTGCCCGACCTGTTCAGCGACGGAGGTGCGCGGCGCTGCCTGATCGCCACGTTCCGAGCGATGTTCGCCGGCCGCGGCAAGGCGATCGACGACATCGACGCCGCGCAGGACTACACGCGCGAGCACCCCGACTGCACCGGCAAGGTGGGCATCATCGGCTTCTGCATGGGCGGCGGCTTCGCGCTCGTCACGGCCAATCACGGCTTCGACGTCTCGGCAGCGAACTACGGCCAACCGCCCCGCAATGCCGAGGCTGCGCTCGCCGGCGCCTGCCCGATCGTGGCCAGCTACGGGGGCAAGGACGTGTCGCTGCGCGGCGCCGCACAGAAGGTGGAGCGCACCCTCACCGACCTGGGCGTCGATCACGACGTCAAGGAGTACCCGACGGCGGGGCACAGCTTCCTGAACGAGGAGTACTTCGGCCCGGCGCCGACCCACGCGCTGCAGCGGATCGCGCACGTGGGTCCGGACCCGCAGGCGGCACCGGACGCCTGGCGGCGCATCGAGGAGTTCCTCGCGCGCTACCTGACGGCCTGAGCCCGCGTCGGGTGCGTCAGCTCGCGGAGTTGTAGGCCTCGAGGATCGTCGCCGGGATGCGGCCCTTGTCGCCGATCTTGTGCCCGTTGCTGCGCGCCCATTCGCGAATGGCCTGCGTCTGCTCGCGGTCACCGCGCTCGCTGCGCGCGCGGCGGCCGGCAGAAGAGCGCGCACCCGAGCGGGACGCGCGGCGCCCGTGCGCGACGTACTGCGCCATTGCGTCGCGCAGCTTGGCGGCATTCTTGTTCGAGAGGTCGATCTCATACGTCGTGCCGTCCAGGCCGAAACTGACCGTTTCATCGGCCTTGCCTTCATCGAGATCGTCGATCAACTGCACGATGTGCTTCTGCGCCATTACAGAATTCCTTTCCCATGAAATAACCGGCTGCGCCGACAATAGCGCAGACGACGATTCACCCGGGGGAAATTACGGCAATACCCTCGTCGGCTGTGCAATCAAAGTGGCTTGACCAACGGGAAAAGGATCGTCTCGCGAATTCCCTTTCCGGTCAGCGTCATCACGAGCCTGTCGACCCCCATGCCCATTCCCCCGGTCGGCGGCATGCCGTATTCGAGGGCGAGCAGGAAATCTTCGTCCAGTTCCATGGCCTCCGGATCGCCGCGGGCGGCAAGGCGCGCCTGCTCGATCAGCCGGCGCCGCTGTTCAACCGGGTCGACCAGCTCCGAATAGGCCGGCGCGATCTCCACACCGCCGATGATGAGGTCCCACGCCTCGGCAAGCCGCGGGTCGTCGCGGTGCGGCCGGGCGAGGGGACGCACCGAAACGGGATAGTCACGCACGAAGGTCGGCGTCATCAAGGTGTGCTCGACCAGCTTCTCGTACAACTCGAGAACTATTTCGCCGGCGCCCCACTGCTGGTCCAGCGCAACATTCGCGGCCGCGGCGTATGCCCGCAGTTCGGCGGTTTCGGTGTCCGGCGTGATCTGCTCGCCGAGGGCCTCGGACACCGCGTCGTGCACCGTGATCGAGCGCCATTCCCCACGCAGGTCGACGGCGGTTCCGTCCAGGGTGATCGCGTGTTCGGCGCCGATCGCGTCGGCGGCGTCCACGATCAATGTCCGCGTCAATTGCGCCATCGTGTCGTAGTCGCCGTATGCCTCGTACGCCTCGAGGTGCGTGTATTCCGGGGAATGCGTGGAGTCGGCACCCTCGTTGCGAAACATCGGGCCGATTTCGAAAACGCGCTCCAGGCCTCCGACGATGCAGCGCTTGAGATAGAGCTCGGTCGCAATGCGCAGCGACATGTCGAGGTCGAAAGCATTCATGTGGGTGCGGAACGGACGCGCCGCCGCGCCGCCGTGCACCGTCTGCAGCACCGGGGTTTCGACCTCGAGGTAAGCACGTTCGCGCAGCGTGCTGCGCAACGAGTGCAGGATGTCGGCGCGCGCGTGCACCATGCGCCGGGCGTCGGCTCGCACGATCAGGTCCACGTAGCGCTGGCGCACCCGCGTCTCGTCCGACAGCGGCTTGTGCGCGACCGGCAGCGGGTGCAGTGCCTTCGCCGTCACCTGCCAGTCGTCGGCCAGCACCGACAACTCGCCACGCTTGCTCGAAATCACCTCGCCGTGCACGAACACGAGGTCGCCGAGGTCGACATCGGCCTTCCAGGCGGCGAGGGACTGCTCGCCGACGCGGTCCCGCGAGATCATCACCTGCAGTTCGGCGTCGCCCTCGCGCAGCATCGCGAAGCACAGCTTGCCGGTGTTGCGCACGAAGATGACGCGACCCGTGATGCCGACCGACGCGCCCGTCTCCGTGTCCGGTTCGAGTTCGGGGTAGGCGGCGCGCACGCCGGCCAACGATTCGGTCCGCGCGACTCGCACGGGGTACGGCGCGTGATCCGGCTGCGCGACGAGCCGGTCGTACTTCGCGCGGCGGACCCGCGGCTGCTCGGGAAGGTCGTCCGGTGCCTCGTCGCGGTCGGCCGGGTCGCTCACGAGAAGCAACCCTATCGGCCGTCGTGCGCGCAATTCCCGGTGCTGGGCTGACGAAAGTCATCTCGCGAAACGCACAGAAAAGCACTGCTTCCCGTCCCGACGATGCGGCACGCTGTCGGTCATGACGATCAACGACACGCAGCCTGCCGGTGCTGGGATCGAACTGGTCGGGTTGCAGAAGACGTTCCGGTCCGCGCAGGGCCCGGTGCATGCCGTGCGCGGCATCGACATCTCGATCGCGCCCGGGGAGACGGTCGCGCTGCTCGGCCCGAACGGTGCCGGCAAGTCGACCACCATCGACATGCTGACGGGACTCAGCGAACCTGATCACGGCGAGGTCCGGGTGTTGGGCACGAGCCCAACCGAAGCGATCCGCCGCGGCCGCGTGGGCGCGATGCTGCAGAACGGCGGCCTGCTCGGCTACATCTCGGTGCGGGAGCTGTTGATGATGCTCAGCTCGTTCTACCCGAAGCCGTTGCCCGTCGACGAGGTCATGCGGATCACCGGGATCGGTGACATCGCCGAACGCCGCACGAACAAGCTGTCCGGCGGCCAGACCCAACGCGTCCGCGCGGCCATGGCGTTGGTCAGCAATCCGGACCTGCTGATCCTGGACGAACCGACGGTCGCGATGGACGTCGAAGGGCGGCACACGTTCTGGCAGGCGGTCCGCGCGTTCGCGCAAGGCGGCAAGACGGTGCTGTTCGCGACGCACTACCTCGAGGAAGCGGACCAGTACGCGGACCGCATCATTCTCATGGCGCGTGGCCAGGTCGTCGCGGACGGTTCGTCCGGTGAGATCAAGGCTGCAGTCGGCGGCCGCACCATGCGGGCCACCATTCCGGACGCCGACCTCGCCGCCCTGGCGCAACTGCCCGGCGTCACCAGCACAGACAGCCGCGGCGAGCAGGTCATCTTCGCCTGCACCGATTCGGACGCGGCCGTCCGCGCTCTGCTGAGCGGTTACCCGCACGCGAAAGACATCGAGATCAGCGGCGCCGGCCTGGAGGCAGCGTTCCTCGCTCTGACCGGTGACCAGCACGACGAGCCAGCCAGCGAGCAAACACAAGGAGTCGCATCATGAATGCCACGTACACCCGGTACGAACTGCTGCGGCTGATCCGCAACCGGCAGAGCTTCGTCTTCTCCCTCGTGATCCCGCTCGTCGTCTTCTACGCAATCGCTGGCTCCGGCGGCGCCAACAAGACGGTGGTCGACGGGATCACGTTCGGCAGGTTCTACTTCGCCGGGATGCTTGCGCTGGGCACCATCGCGTCGGTATTCGCCGGCGGTGCGCGCATCGCGGTGGAGCGCCAGGTCGGCTGGAACCGGCAGCTGCGGCTGACCCCGTTGCCCGCGGGCACCTATATCCGCACAAAGGTGCTGACGTCCTACTTCCTGGCGATCCTGGTCATGCTGCTATTGACCCTCGCCGCTCTCTCGCTCGGCGTGCATCTGCCGTTCGCGCAGTGGGCCAAAACGGTCGGGTTGGTCGTCGTCGCACTGATCCCGTTCGCCGCGCTGGGGATCGCTCTCGGTCACCTGATCTCGGCCGACGCACTCGGCCCGGTGATCGGCATCGGGGTGTCCTTCTTCGCGATCCTCGGCGGCGCCTACTTCCCGATCGGCGGCGATCACGGTTTCATGCACGACTTCGTGCGGGCGATTCCGTCGTTCTGGTTGGTGCAGGCCGGGAAGAACGGCATCGGCGGCCAGTCCTGGACGGCGCTCGCCTGGCTGGTCGTGGCCGCCTGGGCCGTGGCCGCGGGCGCCTTCGCCGCCTGGGCGTATCGCCGCGACACCCGCAAGGTGTGAGCATTGACGCCATGACCACCACTGCGCAACGCCCGGCGGCCGCCGACGAGCCGTCGGCGGCGCACACACCCGGCGGTCAGGACATCGCCCGGATGTGGAGCGGCGGCTGGCAGCGCTACGTCTTCCCGAGCGTGTGGCTCGTGTATCTCGGGCAGACGGTGTCGGGCGTGCACCAGCATGTGGCCGGGGCCGCGGCGGTCGTCGGATACGTGATCGTCGGCCTGTTCGCGGCCTGCTACATCGTGGCGTTGCCGGTGACGCGGGCCCACCGCATCCGGACGTTCTGGTACCTCTACGCGCTCACGATCGTGTTGACCTTCGCCGAGCTGTTCTTCGCACACTCCGACGCGTTCGTCTTCCTCGTCTACGTCGCGGTGCTGACCATCGCGGCGCGGCAGCGGTGGTCGTGGGGCGCGGTCATCACCTACGCGTTGGTGGCGACGTTCCTGCCGCCGGCCATACCGTCGTGGCACCAGTCGGTCGACTGGAACGACGGAGCGACGACGCTGCTCGTCGGCTTCGCCATGTTCGGCTTCTTCCACGTCATCGAGTCGAACCGCGAGCTCGCCGCAGCGCGTGCCGAGGTCGCCCGGCTGGCCGCCGAGAACGAACGCTCGCGCATCGCACGGGACCTGCACGACCTGCTCGGCCACTCGCTGACCACCATCACCGTGAAGGCCGGCCTCGCGCGCAAGCTGGGCGAGCGCGGCGAGACCGCGCGCGCGTACACCGAGATCACCGAGGTGGAGGAGTTGTCGCGCCGCACGTTGGGCGACGTCCGCGCAGCGGTCTCCGGACACCGCGAGGTGACGCTCGCGGGTGAGCTCGCCACCGCGCGCGAGGTGCTGCGCGCCGCCGCCATCACCGCCGAGATGCCGGCGTCGGTCGACATCGTGGCGTCGCGGCTGTCCGAGCTGTTCGGCTGGGTGGTGCGCGAGGGCGTGACGAACATCGTGCGGCATTCGCGCGCCGAGCAGTGCTCGATCAACTTCGGCCACAACTGGATCGAGCTCACCGACACCGGCCACGGCGCGGGCCCGGGCGCGTGCAAGGGCAGCGGGATCGCGGGCCTGCGTGACCGCGTCAGCGCGTACGGCGGGACGCTGACCGCGGCGTCAAAGCTCAACGGGTTCTGCCTGCGCGCGGAGGTGCCTATCGACGTGGCGGACGCGGCACCCGCGGCACAGCCGGAGTCGGTGCGCGCGTGATCCGCCTGCTGCTCGCCGACGATCAGACGCTGGTCCGCTCGGCGCTGGCCGCGTTGCTCGAGCTCGAGGACGACTTCGAGGTCGCGGCGCAGGTGGGGCGCGGCGACGAGGTCGTGCGCGCCGCGCTCGACGCGAAGCCGGACGTCGCCCTCCTGGACATCGAGATGCCGGGGATGGACGGCCTGGCCGCCGCGGCGGCCATCACCCAGGAGCTGCCGAGCTGCAAGCTGATCATGCTCACCGCGTTCGGTCGGCCGGGGTACCTCCGGCGGGCGATGGAGGCCGGCGCGTCCGGATTCGTCGTCAAGGACGCGCCTGCCGAGCAACTCGCCGACGCGGTACGCCGGGTGGCCCGCGGTGAGCGCGTCGTCGACCCCGCGCTGGCGGCCGAGACGCTCGCCGGCGGCGCGTCCCCGCTCACCGGCCGCGAGCGGGACGTGCTGGTCGCGGCACGCGACGGCGCGACCGTCGCGGACATCTCGGCGAAGCTGTTCCTGTCCGAGGGGACGGTGCGCAACTACCTGTCCGCCGCCATCGCCAAGACCGGTGTCCGCAATCGCGTCGAGGCGGGCCGGGTTGCCGACGAGCGCGGTTGGTTGTGACGCCGTGCTGACCGCATTGATCCCCACGGTGTTCTACGCCGACGTGTCGGTCGGCGTCGACCTGTTCGTCGACGGCGTCGGCATGACAGTCCTGCACCGCGACGGCGATCTCGTGGTGGCCGCCCGCGACAACGCCAAGCTCTACCTCGTCGAGAATGCGGAGGCGGCCGACAACGACCGTCCGGAACTGGCGATCGAGACCGACGACATCAACGCCGTGTACGCCGACATCGCACGCCGACGCCCGGACCTGCTGCACCCGAACCTGCCGCAGGTCAAACGACAGCCGTGGGGGCCGCGCGAGTTCGCGATGCTCGACGCGACAACGGTCTGTGTGGTCTTCCGCGACTGGACCTGATGTCAGACGTGCGGGAGGACCTCGTTCGCGACGAGCTCGAGGTGATCGAGGTCGTCGATGTCGAGCACCTGCAGGTAGACGCGGCCGGCGCCGATCCCGCCGAGCTCGTTGAGGCGGTCGACGGCCTGCTGCGGTGAACCGGCGACGGCGCTCTCCATCAGCTCGTCGACCTGGCGGCCGATGGCCTCGGCGCGACGACGCACCTCGTCGTCGTCGCGGCCCACGCACACGGTCTGTGCGGCGCTGTAGCCGAGTTCGCGTCCCGAGTCGCGCGCGGCGGCACGCACCCGCTCGAAGATCTCTGCGGTGTGCGCGACCGTCGCGAACGCCACGTTGAACTCGTCGGCGAACCGGGCGGCCAGTGCCGCTCCGCGCTTCTTGCCGGCACCGCCGAGGATGAGCGGTGGCCGTGGCGCCTGCACCGGCTTGGGCAGTGCCGGCGCGTCGGTCAGCCGGTAGTACGCGCCCTCGAAGCTGAAGTGCTGGCCCGCCGGCGTGCTGAGCAGGCCGTCGACGATCTCCACCTGCTCGGCGAAGCGGTCGAAGCGTTCGCGTGTCTCGGGCATCGGAATGCCGTACGCGCTGTGCTCGGCGTCGAACCAGCCCGCGCCGAGGCCGAGCTCGACCCGGCCGCCGCTCATCTGGTCGACCTGCGCGACGCTGATCGCGAGCGGGCCCGGCAGCCGGAACGTCGCCGGGCTGACCATCGTGCCGAGCCGGATGCGCTCGGTGTCGCGCGCGAGCGCGGCCAGCGTGAGCCATGCGTCGGTCGGGCCGGGCAGCCCGTCCACGTCACCCATCGCGAGGTAGTGGTCGGAGCGGAAGAAGCCGCTGAAGCCGAGATCCTCCGCCGCCTTCGCGACGCGCAGCAGGTCGTCGTAGGTCGCGCCCTGCTGCGGCTCGGTCATGATGTGCAGATCCATGAACCGAGCCTAAGCGGGCGGCCGGCCACTGCAGCTGGGGTGCGGGCGGGGTG
>NZ_CAXTQF010000074.1:0-3994 GCF_964246335.1 uncultured Jatrophihabitans sp.
ACCCAACGCCGTGGAGCGCGCCGATCTCCCGGTTGGCCAGGGCCAGCGGCGAGCGGTCGCCGGCGTGCGCGAGCCGGGCGGTCTTGAGCTGCTCGAGGTCAGTGGCGGCGGTGATCGCCGCGAGCGCGTCGGTGACGGCGCGCTCCACGGCGTTGGGTTGCAGTACGGCGACCTCGACCGGGTCGAACGAATGGGAGTTTCCAGCGGGCATGCGTGACGGTCCTTCGTCGGGGCGTCGGTGACGCCCGGGGCGATGGGGGCGCGCCGACGATCAGGCGCGCGGAGCGGCGGCCGCAAGCCGCGCGGCGCACATCCGCGGACGCCGGGCGTACGGGCGGCGGTGCGACTGCGCGGTCATGCGGCCACCTTAGCCGGGCCGATCAACGCACTTGCTCGACGGCCGCGACGGCGCCCCCGGCCAGCGCGGCGTACTTGCCGCCGCGTTCGAGCAGTGCGTCGTGCGTACCGCTCTCGACGACACGCCCGTGATCGAGTACCGCGATCTCGTCGGCGTCGCGGACGGTGCTCAACCGGTGCGCGATGGTGATCGTCGTGCGCCCGACCGACAGCTCGTCGAGTGCGCGTTGCACAGCTCGTTCGGTCTCGTTGTCGAGCGCGCTGGTGGCTTCGTCGAGCACCAGCACCCGCGGGTTGCGCAGCAGCGTGCGGGCGATCGCAAGACGCTGCTTCTCGCCGCCGGAGAACCGGTACCCGCGCGAGCCCACGACGGTGTCGTAGCCCGCGGGCAGTCCACTGATCAGCTCGTGGATGTGCGCGGCGCGCGCGGCTTGCTCCAGCTCGGCGTCGGTCGCGTCCGCCTTCGCGTAACGCAGGTTCTCGCGGATCGTGGTGTGCAGCAGGTACGTCTCCTGGCTGACGACGCCGACGATGCTTGCGAGGTCGGTGAGGGTCATGTCCCGCAGGTCGACACCGTCGATCGTGATGCGGCCGGCATCGACGTCGTGCAGGCGCGCGAGCAGCGCCGCCAAGGTGCTCTTGCCGGAGCCGGTCTCGCCGACCAGGGCCAGCGTCGCGCCGGCGGGCACGTCGAGGGTGATGCCGGCGAGCGCGGCGGTGTCGCTGCCGGGGTAGGCGAAGGTCACGTCCTCGATGCGGACGTGCCCGGCCATCGACGTGGGGTCGATCTCGGCCGGCGATTCGGGGTCGGCGACGTCCACCGGCAGGTCGAGATACTCGAAGATCCGCGCGAACAAGGCGAGCGAGCTCGTGAGCGTGACGCCGACGTCGAGCAGGGACATCAACGGCCGGAACAGTCCGTTCTGCAGCGCGGTGAACGCGACGATCGTGCCGATGGTCAGCGTGCCTGCGGTGCCGGGCAGCCCGGCACTGAGGTAGATGGCGGCCGGGATCGCCGCGAAGATGATGTTCATCGCGGCCATCCGCCAGCGGCCGGCGAGATCGGAACGTAGTTCGAGATCGATCAGCCGTGCCGAGGACGCGGTGAACCGGTCGACGAGCATCGACGCGGCGCCCATGGTCTTGGCCAGCTGCACGCCGCTGACCGACAGGCTCTCGTCGATGATCACGTTGAGGTCGGCCAGCTCGCGCTGCCGGTCCGCGGTGATGGCCTGGCGCATGCGAGCGACGCGCTTCGTCAGCAGCACCGCCGGTGGCAGCACGACCAGCGAGATCAGCGACAACTTCCAGGACAGCGCGACCATCGCGACCGCGCTGGCCACGACGGTCGTGAGGTTGGCGGCGACCGACGACGCGGTGCTCGTGACGAGCGACTGCATGCCGCCGATGTCGTTCGTGATGCGCGACTGCACCTCGCCGGTGCGGGTGCGGGTGAAGAAGTCGAGCGACTGGCGTTGCAGGTGCGCGAACACAGTCGTGCGCAGCGTGTGCATGACGCGCTGGCCGACCCGCGTGCTGATCCACGTCTGGACGACGCCGAAGGCAGCGGTGATCGCGGCAACGGCGACCATGCCGGCAACGAGCCAGGAGAGCAGATGCAGGTTCTGGGTGCGCAGCGCGTCGTCGATGACCGCACGCTGCAGGAACGGGCTGGCCATGCCGACCACCGACGACGCGACGATCACGGCAATGACGGTGGCGAGTTGCCAGCGGTAGGGGGTGAAGAGCCTGGCGATGCGGCGAAGCGACACCTGCCGAGCTCTGGTGCGATCGGCGGCCGACGGCTTGCGGCTCGGTCCGCCGGGACGGGTTGATGGGGGAACCAAAGGCTTGCTCCTCTCGGTACTGAGGCAACTTTGTAATGAGGTTACCTCATGATGAGGTTGCAACACTAAATGCTGCTACCGTGTTCCCATGACCGATCCGGTGGGCGACGAATCGCTCGTCGATGCGTTGTGGGCCGTGGCGCGGCGGCTGCGCGGGGTGAGCCGCGAGGCGCTCGCACCGCGCGATGTCACGCCTGCCATGGCACGCGCCTTGCAGGTGCTGCTCGCGCACGGGCCGATGCGGCCGGGTCAGCTGAGCAAGCACCTGCACATCGCCCCTCGCTCGGCCACCGAGATGGTCGATGCGCTGGCCGAGCGCGGCCTCGTCGAGCGCTCCGCCGACCCCGCCGACCGACGCGCGACGGTGCTCGACGTGACGGCGGACGGTCGACGGATGGGGGACGCGCTGCGCGAGTCGCGGCAGCGCGAGACCCAGGAGATGTTCGCGGCGCTCAGCGCGACCGATCGCAGGCATCTGGCGCGGATCCTGCGCAAGCTGGCCGGCTGACCCGCGATCCCTGGGCCTCGGTTACGCGGGCGTCGCGCGACGCTGCGCGCGGGCGCTGGCGTACAGGCAGACGGCCGCGGCACTCGCCAGGTTGAGGCTCTCGGCCCGCCCGTGCACCGGGATCCGCACGGCGCGCGCCGCGGCCAGCAGTGCCTCGGGCAAGCCGTGCGCCTCGGTGCCGAACAGCCACGCGGTGGCCGCGGCCAGCTCACCGGCGTCGATGAGGTCGTCGAGGTCGAGTGCTGCGTCGCCGCTGGTGGCGAGCAGCGCGATGCCCGCCTTCGGCCCGGCGGTCAGCAAGTCGTCGGTGGATGCCGCCACCACAGGCACGTGGAAGATGCTGCCGGCGCTGGCGCGCACGGCCTTGCCGTTGTACGGATCGACCCCGCCGTCGACGAGCACGGCGTCTGCGCCGGCGGCATCAGCGGTGCGGATGACGGTGCCGAGGTTGCCCGGGTCACTGGGCTCGACGAGTACCGCGAGTAGCCGCGGGCCGCGGGCGAGGACGTCGGCGAGCGACGGTTGGGTGAGTTCACAGACCGCGACGAGACCCTGCGGGGTGACGGTCTCGGACAACGTTGCGGCGTCCTTCGCCGAGATCTCGGACGCGTCGGCCGTCAGCTCGGGATTGCCGACGATCGCCTCGGCGGTGGCGAAGACCTCGAGCACGGCGTCGGCAGCCAGCGCCTCACGCACGGCCTGCGGCCCTTCGGCGAGGAAACGCCCGGCGTCGCGGCGACCCGTCCGTCGGGTGAGACGGCGGGCCGCGGCGAGCCGGGCGTTGGTGGAGCTGAGCAAGCAGGTGGCTATGCGGCCGGCGACTGCGCGGACGCGCCGCCGGTGCCCTCGGCGACGACCGCCGCGCGGGCGACCTCGACCAGAGCGGTGAACGCCTCGGGGTCGGTCACCGCGAGGTCGGCGAGCACCTTGCGGTCGACGTCGACCTCGGCGAGCCGCAGCCCCTGGATGAACCGGTTGTAGGTCATGTCGTTCGCGCGCGCCGCCGCGTTGATGCGGGCGATCCACAACTTGCGGAAGTCACCCTTGCGGTCCTTGCGGTCGCGGTAGGAGTAGGTCGCCGAGTGGAGCAGCTGCTCCTTGGCCTTGCGGTAGAGCCGCGAGCGCTGCCCGCGGTAGCCGCTGGCAGCCTCGAGTGCGGTCCGGCGCTTCTTCTGGGCATTCACTGCCCGCTTGACGCGTGCCACTGTGTCGTCCTTGCTGTCAGGCCGCGCGTGCGATCCGGCGGCGGGGGGTCATGAAGATGGCGGGGTGACGCTCAGCG
>NZ_CAXTQF010000074.1:4004-10867 GCF_964246335.1 uncultured Jatrophihabitans sp.
GGGGCGGGCCGCCCGGCTCAGCGGGCGGCGGAGGTCAGGAAGATGCGGGGATGCGCAGTGGCCGTCAGCGGCCGAGCATCCGCTTGACGCGGGGCACGTCGTTCTCGGACAGCGTCTGCGTGCCGGACAGCCGACGCGTGATGCGCGAGGACTTGTGCTCGAAGTTGTGCCGCATGCCGGCGCGCTGGACGAGCAGCTTGCCGCTGCCGGTGGTCTTCACACGCTTCTTCATGCCGCTGTGCGTCTTGTTCTTGGGCATCTGCCATTCCCTCGTGTATCGGTGGTCGTTCGGTGTCGGGTGGTCGTCACTCGGCGGCGGCGTCGGCTCCTGCCGCTTCGGTTGCCGGCGCGGGTCGTCCGACGCGCGTCGCGCGGGTTGACGCGCCAGCACGGTGCGGCGCCACGACCATCACCATGTTGCGGCCGTCCTGCTTCGGCGACGACTCGACGAAGCCGAGCTCGGTGATGTCCTCGGCGAGGCGCTGCAGTAGCCGGAACCCCAGCTCGGGGCGCGACTGCTCGCGGCCGCGGAACATGATCGTGACCTTCACCTTGTCGCCCTGCTTGAGGAACCGCTCGACGTGACCCTTCTTGGTCTCGTAGTCGTGCGAGTCGATCTTCGGACGGAGCTTCATCTCTTTGATGACCGTCAGCGTCTGGTTACGGCGGTTCTCGCGGTCTTTCTGCGCGGTCTCGTACTTGAACTTGCCGTAGTCCATGAGCTTGCAGACGGGCGGGCGCGCCATCGGCGCGACCTCGACGAGATCCAGGTCGGACTCGGCGGCGAGATCGAGAGCCTTGCCGATCGGCACGATGCCGACCTGCTCGCCCTCGGGGCCGACGAGACGTACTTCGGGGACGCGGATCCGGTCGTTGATCCTGGGTTCGGAGCTGATGAGACCTCCCACGGTCGCTTTCAGTGGTGCTGCCGCGGGATGCGCTGCCGGACATGACAACGGCCCCGAGGCGATGGACTGCTAGCGGGGCCGTGAGTTCCGACCGGTCCGCACCGCCCGGGGCGATGACACCGACCCCGCGGCAAGGCCGCGAGACCGTGGACCGAACCCGGCTCGCTGGACGCGGCACGGGTGGGAGCTCGAAGGTTCCGCTTGCACACCCCCGCACAGGACGAGGGTTGGTCGCGAGTCAAGGGTAGCAGCGTAGCCGCCCACGGCCCAACTCGCTGATCAGGAGAACGCAGGCGTCTACCGCAGGTATTCCGGGGCGTGCGCGCTGCGGCGCGGCACCTCGTCGGATGCTCGGCTCGCACAGCGGGCGGTGTCGGAGCCTGTTGGCAGACTGGACTCGTGCCCGCGCAGTTCACCCCCGCCACCCAAGCGTGGCTCGACGGCGCCTTCGACGCGCCGACGCCGGCACAGGGTGGCGCCTGGGAGGCGATCGCGCGCGGCGAGCACACGCTGGTCGTGGCACCGACCGGGTCCGGCAAGACGCTGGCGGCATTTCTGTCCGCGCTGGACCGCCTGGGTGCGGAGCCGGTGCCCGACGTTGTCACCCGCCGCTGCCGGGTGCTGTACATCAGCCCACTGAAGGCGCTTGCCGTCGACGTCGAGCGCAATCTGCGCGCGCCGCTCATCGGCATCCGGCAGGCCGCGGGCCGCCTCGGGCTCGAGCCGCCGGACGTCACGGTGGCCATGCGGTCTGGCGACACGCCCGCCGACGAGCGGCGGCTGTTCGCCCGCCGCCCGGCAGACATCCTGATCACCACACCGGAGTCGCTGTTCCTGCTGCTCACCTCGGCGGCACGGGAATCACTGCGCGGCGTCGACACCGTGATCATCGACGAGGTGCACGCCGTGTGCTCGACCAAGCGGGGTGCGCACCTGGCGCTGTCGCTCGAGCGGCTCGACGCACTGCTCGACCGCCCTGCGCAACGCATCGGGTTGTCCGCGACGGTCCGTCCGGTCGACGAGGTCGCGACGTTCCTGGCCGGTGGCCGACCCGTCACGGTGGTCGCGCCGAAGTCGACCAAGTCCGTGGATCTCAAAGTCGTCGTGCCGGTGGAGGACATGTCGGCCATCGGGGAGCCGACCGACGACCTCACCGGTGCCGCGGCCGGTGCACAGCGGCGCGCGTCGATCTGGCCACATGTCGAAGAACGCGTGCTCGACCTCGTGGAGAGTCACCGCTCGACCATCGTCTTCGCGAACTCGCGCCGGCTCGCCGAACGGTTGACCGCGAGGTTGAACGAGCTCGCCACCGAACGCGCCGGCACCGCGACGCCGGACGACGGGTCGCCACCGCCGGCGCAACTGATGGCGCAGGCCGGTTCAGGTGCACCCGCCGGCGAGGTCATCGTGGCGCGGGCGCACCACGGGTCGGTGTCGCGCGAGCAGCGGTCCGTGGTCGAGGAGGACCTGAAAGCGGGACGGCTGCCCGCGGTGGTCGCGACGTCGTCGCTCGAACTCGGCATCGACATGGGCGCTGTCGACCTCGTCGTGCAGGTCGAGTCGCCCCCGTCCGTGGCCGCGGGGCTGCAGCGGGTCGGCCGCGCCGGGCACCAGGTCGGCGCGCAGTCCAACGGCGTGATCTTCCCGAAGTTCCGCGGTGACCTGCTCGAATGCGCGGTCGTCGCCGAGCGGATGCGCGAGGGTGCCATCGAGTCGATGCGCTACCCGCGCAACCCGCTCGACGTGCTGGCGCAGCAGATCGTCGCGATGGTCGCGCTCGAACCAGCGACGGTCGACGACGTCGAGGCGCTGGTGCGCCGCGCCGCGCCGTTCGCCGGCCTGCCCCGCTCGGCGCTCGAGGCCGTGCTCGACATGCTTGCCGGCCGGTACCCGTCCGACGCGTTCGCCGAGCTGCGGCCGCGCCTGGTGTGGGACCGCGTCAGCGGTGAGCTCACCGCCCGCCGCGGTGCCCAGCACCTGGCGGTCACCAGCGGCGGCACGATCCCCGACCGCGGGCTGTTCGGGGTGTTCCTGGCCAGCGGCGAGGGCCCCGGCCGGCGCGTCGGCGAGCTCGACGAGGAGATGGTCTACGAGTCGCGGGTCGGCGACGTGTTCCTGCTCGGTTCGTCCTCCTGGCGCATCGAGGACATCACGCACGACCGGGTGCTCGTCACCCCGGCGCCCGGGGAGATCGGCAAGATGCCGTTCTGGAAGGGCGACTCCCCCGGCCGGCCGGTCGAGCTGGGCCGGGCGCTCGGCAAGTTCCTACGCGAGGTCGCGCACGCCAAGCCGGAGGTCGGCGCGGCCCGGGCCGAAGCGGCCGGACTCGACGAGTGGGGCACGCAGAACCTGCTGGCCTACCTCGCCGAGCAGAAGGAGGCCACGCACCACCTGCCCGACGACCGCACGATCCTCGTCGAGCGCTTTCGCGACGAGCTCGGTGACTGGCGCCTCGTCGTGCACTCGCCGTTCGGCGCGCCGGTCAACGCGCCGTGGGCGCTGGCGATCCAGGCGCGGTTGCGCCAGCGCTTCGGCCTCGAGGTGTCGTCCATGCACTCCGACGACGGCATCGTGCTGCGGCTGCCGGACACCGACGCCGAGCCGCCGGCGGGCGAGATCGCGATCTTCGAGCCCGAGGAGATCGAATCCCTGGTCACCCAGGAGGTCGGCAACTCGGCGCTGTTCGCCTCCCGCTTCCGCGAGTGTGCGGCGCGCTCGTTGCTGCTGCCGCGGCGTGACCCACGCCGCCGCACGCCGCTGTGGCAGCAGCGTCAGCGCGCCAATCAGCTGCTGCAGGTCGCGAGCGAGTACGGCGACTTCCCGGTGGTCCTCGAGTCGATGCGCGAGTGCCTGCAGGACGTGTTCGACGTCCCGGGGCTCGTCGGGCTGATGCGCGATCTCGGCTCGCGGACCGTCAAGCTGGTCGAGGTCGAGACGCCGAGCGCGTCGCCGTTCGCGCGCTCGCTGCTCTTCGGCTACGTCGGCGTGTTCCTCTACGAGGGCGACGCGCCCCTCGCCGAACGCCGCTCGCAGGCGCTCTCCCTCGACTCCGCGCTGTTGGCCGAGCTGCTCGGGGCGACGGAACTGCGCGACCTGCTCGACGTGGACGCGATCGGCGCCGTCGAGTCGGAGATCGCCCGCACCGCCGCCGACCGCCAGGCGCGCGGCCCGGACGGCGTGCACGATCTGCTGCGCGCAGTCGGTGATCTCACCACGGACGAGGCGATCGCGCGGGGCGCCACCGCGCAGGATCTCGCGGCGCTCGAGGAGTCGCGCCGCGCCATCCGGGTACGTGTCGCGGGCGAGCAGCGCTGGCTGGCGATCGAGGACGCGGGCCGGGTGCGCGACGCGCTCGGCGCGGCGCTGCCGGTCGGCGTGCCGGAGGCGTTCACCGAACCGGTGCGCGATCCGCTGGGCGACCTCGTGTCGCGCTACGCACGCACGCACGGCCCGTTCGTTGCCGGCGACGTCGCGCAGCGCCTCGGGCTCGGTGTGGCGGTGGTCGGCGCCGCGCTGACCCGGCTGGGCGCGTCCGGCCGGGTGGTACAGGGCGAGTTCCGCCCGGGCGGTATGGGCACGGAGTGGTGCGACGCGGAAGTCCTGCGCGCCATCCGGCGGCGGTCGCTCGCCGCGTTGCGCAAAGAGGTCGAGCCGGTGCCGGCCGCGGCGCTGGCACGGTTCATCCCCGCGTGGCAGGGCCTCGGTGCGCGCTCAGCCCGGGGGGTCGACGGCGTGCTGCGCGCGGTAGAGCAGCTGGCCGGGGTCCCGCTGCCGGCCAGTGCCCTCGAGACATTGGTGCTGCCCAGCCGGGTGGCCGGCTACTCCCCCGCCCTGCTCGACGAGCTCACGCTGTCCGGCGACGTCGCGTGGTGCGGCGCAGGCTCACTCGGCAGCAACGACGGCTGGATCTCGCTCGCCCCGGCAGAGATCGCGTCGTACGTGCTGCCCGAGGTCGAACCGGTCGACGACCAACTCGCGCTGGCGGTCATCGCCTCCCTGGGCCACGACGAAGCCGTCTTCTTCCGCTCGCTCACCGAACGGGCCAACGCAACCCGCGCCGCCGACGCCCAGGCGACAGACGTCTCGCCGGAGACACCCGAGACCGTCGGCCGCGCTGTCTGGGACCTCGTGTGGTCCGGCCTGCTGACCAACGACACCCTCGGACCCGTCCGCGCACTGCTCGGGTCGGGCGGGCGCAGCACGCACACCCGCAAGCCGCGCGCCCCGCGCAGCAGGTACGCCCGGTACGGCCGCGCGCGTGGGTCGTCGCTGACCGGCGCCGCGTCCTTGGCCGGCGGCACCGATGCCCGCGGGCTGCCGGTCGGGATGAGTGGCCGCTGGTCGGCGGTGCCGGCCCGGGTCGACGACCCGACCCGCCGCGCCGTGGTGCTCGCCGACGTGCTGCTGGACCGGTACGGGCTCGTCACCCGCGGCTCGGTGGGTGGCGAGCGGATCAGCGGCGGCTTCTCCGCGGTGTACCCGGTGCTGAAGACCGCCGAGGAGACCGGCCGCGCGCGTCGCGGCTACTTCGTCGAGGGATTGGGCGCCGCCCAGTTCGCCCTGCCCGGTGCGGTGGACCGGTTGCGCGCCGAGGCGCGACCGCTCGATGCCCGCACGACCGACGGCTCGTCGGCGCTGGTGCTGGCCGCCACTGATCCGGCCAATCCGTACGGCGCGGCGCTGGAGTGGCCGCAGGCCCCGCGCCCCGAGGCCGGCGGCCGCGGTCACCAGGCCGCGCGCAAGGCCGGCGCGCTCGTGGTGCTGGTCGACGGCGACTGTGTGCTCTACGTCGAGCGCGGCGGCCGCACGCTGCTCTCGTTCACCGAGCAGCCCGACGTACTGCAGGCGGCGGCCGATGCGCTGGCGCTGGCGGTCCGCGACGGCGCGCTGGGCCGGCTGCAGGTCGAGCGTGCCGACGGCGCCCCCGTGGCGGCGTCGGCGCTCGGCGACGCGCTGGAGGCGGCGGGATTCCGCCCGACGCCCCGTGGTCTGCGGTTGCGGGCATGACCCTTGCCTGAGGGCGACACGGTCTGGCTGACGGCGCATCGGCTGCACCGCGCGCTGGCCGGGCGGGCGCTCACGGTCTCGGACTTCCGGATTCCGCAGCTCGCCACCACGGATCTGCGCGGGGTCACCGTCGACGAGGTGCTCGCGCGGGGCAAGCATCTGCTCATCCGGCTCGCCAACGACTTCACCCTGCACGCCCATCTGCGGATGGACGGCTCGTGGTACCTGTCGCGCGTCGGGGGTCCGCGACCGCGCCGGCACCGCGAACACCTGATCCGCATCCTGCTCGGCAACACCGAGTGGCTGGCGACGGGATACCGCATCCACGATCTGCGGTTCGTCACCCGCGACGCCGAGGACACCCTCGTCGGGCACCTCGGCCCCGACCTGCTGGGCCCTGACTGGGACGCCGCACGCGCCGTCGCGAACCTGCAGGCCGAGCCCGACCGCGCCATCGGCGAAGCGCTGCTGGACCAGCGGGTGTTCGCCGGTGTCGGGAACATGTACAAGTGCGAGATCCTTTTCCTCGAGCACGTGCACCCGTGGACACCCGTGCGCGACGTGCTCGACCTGCGGTCGGTGGTGGACACCTCCTACCGGTTGCTGCGCGCCAACCGCGATCATCCGGAGCAGTCGACGACGGGTTTCGTCGAACGCGGTCGTGAACACTGGGTCTACGACCGCGGCGGCCAGCCGTGCCTGCGCTGCCGAACGACCATCGAACG
Organism: uncultured Jatrophihabitans sp.; assembly: GCF_964246335.1. Taxonomy (GTDB): domain Bacteria; phylum Actinomycetota; class Actinomycetes; order Mycobacteriales; family Jatrophihabitantaceae; genus Jatrophihabitans. The sequence goes on from NZ_CAXTQF010000074.1 coordinate 10,645, forward strand.
CGCCGACCAGGGCGAGCCGCCGCGAGCGCGCGGCACCTTCTGGTGCCCTCGCTGCCAACCGCGACGCTGAGCGCTCAGCCGCCGGGCTGCTGCGTGCTGACCGTGTCGCCGGGGCCCGCACCGCCACCAGCAGCCGCGGCGTCCGGCGCGCTCATGCCCGCGCGGATCTGCGCCAGTCGGGCGTCGGCCTTCGCCCGGGCCGTGGCACGCTGCACCTCCATCA
>NZ_CAXTQF010000074.1:10877-15709 GCF_964246335.1 uncultured Jatrophihabitans sp.
CAGGCGTGACGTGCCTTCGTCGCGCGCCAGGTCGGCACGCCCGGTCGCGACCGCGTAGCGCCGCTCGATCCGGTCGCGCACCTGATCCAGGGTGGGCACGTTGCCGGGAGCGGCGAAGCCGGCCAGCTCGGTCAACGAGTCGGCCATCCGCTCCTGCATCTTCGCCTGCTCGAGCTTCGCGAGCAGCGCGGTGCGGTCGCCGATCTTGGCGCGCAGCGTGCTCGCATCGAGCTGCACCGCGCGGCGCGCGTCGGCCGATGCCGCGGCGGCCTGCGTGGCGAGACCGCTGAGTTCGTCGACGGTCGCCTCGGCGGTCACCAGCTGCTCGGCAGCGGCCTGCGCCGCGAGGTCGAACTGTTCGGCGCGCTCGTCGTCGCCGTCCGCGCGCGCAGCGTCAGCGAGCACCAGCGCCTGCCGGGCCTGGGGCGCGAGATCGGCGACCCGCGCGCGTTGCCGCTCGAGCTGCAGGTTGACCTGCCGCTCGCTGCCGAGCACGACGGCGGCCTGCGCGGTGAGCGCTTCGTGCCGGCGCTGGGCTTCGGAGACCGCCTGCTCGACCTGCACCCGAGGGTCGGCGTGCTCGTCGAGTTGCGTGTCGAACCACGCCGAGAGGTAGAGCCAGCTGCGGGCGACGGGGTTGGGACGAGACATCGATCGGCCTCTCGATCGAGCGCCGACTCGCACGGTGCGCGGACCGGGTCGGCGGCGTGGACACCGGCCGCCGAGTGGCGACCGGTCTGACGTCTTCGATCGAATATCCCGGGGACGGTCGGCGCATCGGCACGAATACTCAGCCCTGCCGACGGGCAGCCGGATTCGCGCCGGCTGATCAGGCCGAACGAGCCTGCTCGACGTGTGCGTCGACAGCACGAGCCGCGACTCGCGGCAGGCCGGCCACGAGAACCGCGACGTCGGCGGCGATGCTGTCGTGCGCCGCGGGCGTGAGGATGAACGACGCGAGCCAGCGCAGCACGGTGTCGGTGCCACCGCGCCCCGCGGCGTCCAGGGCAGCGGCGACGCCGGTGTGCGCGATCTGCCAGGCCGGCGCAGTCGTGTCGATGCGCCCGAGACCGGCGAGCGCGGCCGGTTCCAACCGCGCGACAGCTCGGCGAACCGGGTTGTCGGCAATCGCCCGGGCGGCGTCGGCCAGCGCAGTCTCGAGCGGCTTGTCGGCCTGCGCATCGACGAGCCTGGAGACCTGATCCAGCAGCACGGCGTCCAGCACGGCGTCCCGGGTGCGGAAGTGGTTGTACAGCGTGGCCTTCGCGACGCCCGCCGCGGCAGCCACCTGCGACATCGTGATCTTCAGGCCGGTGGCCTCCACGGCCCGAGCCGCCCCGGAGAGCAGCGCCGCGCGGGTGCGGGCCATGGCATTACCGGCCCGGGTGTGCGATCCGGCAGTGCGTTGCGGTGGCGCGGACGCCAGGTCGCGCTCGGCTGCGTCCGCCCGAGCGGGCTGCCCCGGCGGTGCCGACGACGCGCCCGGCTGGGTGGTCGGGCGGAACAACGTGTCGAACAGCGGACCGGACATCGGCGGCGTCTCCTCGCGAGTTCGGCTTGCGGTGCGCACCCCTCATGGCACCGACTGGCCTCGGCGAAAAAATTACCGACGGCGGGTCATGCGGCGGGGAGGCGCGACGGCACGTCGCACAGGCTGTGACTGATGGTGCAGATGTGACGAAGTGGACCGCGAAAAGTCAGGCTGCAACCGTCGGCAGGCTGTGCACCTGGACGTTCGCGGCCGATCCACCGTCGGCGGCGGGGGCCGGCGTAAGCCGCGCAGCGTTGCCGACCAGCGCGACCCGATTGGTCAGCGCCAGCTTCTCCTCGCGCCGCAGCGACTGGCTCACCTGCGCGAACAGTTCGGAGAGCTCGACACCGAGCGCGGTGCAGATGGCGCCCAACAACTCCGACGACGGTTCCTTCTGCCCGCGTTCGACCTCGGACAGATAGCCGAGGCTGACGCGCGCGGTCGCGGAGACCTCACGCAGCGTGCGGCGCTGGCGCATGCGGAGAGCGCGCAGGGTGTCGCCCACGACCTGTCGAAGAACGGGCATCGCGTACTCCCTTCTGACCGCCATGGCAGCCAACGGCTGTTCTGCCACCGTACCGGGCGGGCGTGCCGGCAATGGCTGGGCGCCGCGCCGTCCGCTCCTGGCGAACACTGCATTACAACGCGCTACTCCTCGACGCTGTTCCTGCGCTGTCGGTCAGGAGGCGACGACGACGCGGTCCGAGCGGCGCAGCCGCACCGCCCGCAGCACGTAGTCGCCACCCGTCACCAGCGCGACCAGCACGGCCGCGTACATGATCACCGCGGCGAGGTCGTGCAGCCAGCCGTGCAGCGGCAGTACGTAGAGCCCGGTGGCGACGGCCTGCAGCAGCGTCTTGAGCTTGCCGCCGCGGCTGGCCGGGATCACGCCGTGCCGGATGACCCAGAAGCGCAGCAGCGTGACCGCCAGCTCGCGGGCGAGCACGACGACGGTGATCCACCACGCGAGCTCGTGCAGCAGGGACAAGCTGACCAACGCGGCACCGATGAGCGCCTTGTCGGCGATCGGATCGGCGAGCTTGCCGAATTCGGTGACGATGTTGCGCTTGCGCGCGATGTCACCGTCGATGCGATCGGTGATCGACGCGACGGCGAACACCGCCCAGGCCAGGACCCGCCAGCCGGTCGCGTGGCCACCGTGCGCGAACATCGCCGCCACGAAGACGGGCACGAGCACCAGCCGCAGCACCGTGAGCGCGTTGGCCACGTTCCACGCGGAAACCGAGCTCGGCGGATGGCCGATCGGATCCTCGCGCAGCTGCCGTGCCGACGCGTCACGGGCCGCCTGCGCCGCCGACTGCGCGGCGAGGGCGGCCCGGGTGCGCGCCGCCTCGGTGCGTGGCGCCTCGATGCGTGACGCCTCGGTGCGTGGCGCGGGGTCCGCGGCCGGTGCCGGGGCGGCCAGCGGCGTGCTCGCGGCGGGATCGCGCGAGGTCACCACGACGCGCCCACCGGCTCGGCGAGCAGATCGACGCCGTCGGTGTCCACGACGAACGCGGACACCAGACGGCCACGCTGCAGGTCGTCCGCCGCGCCGCCCATGAGCCGCACGATGCCGTCGACGTCCGGGCCCTGGTGTGCCGCACGGCCGACCGGCTCGCCGTCCTCGTCTCCCTCGATGAGCACTTCGACGCGCGTGCCGATGCGGTCCTCCGCGCGCTGCGCCACCAGCTCGTCGGCGAGTGCGGTGACCCGCGAGACGCGCTCGGCCACCACGTCCGGGTCGACCTTGCCGTCGAACCCCGCCGCTTCGGTGCCGTCCTCGTCGGAGTAGCCGAACACGCCGATGGCATCCAACCGGGCCTCGGACAGGAAGTGCTCGAGCTGCGCGACGTCGGCGTCGGTCTCACCCGGAAAGCCGACGATGACGTTGCTGCGGGCACCCAGGTCCGGGGCGATCCCCCGGGCGCGGGCGAGCAGGTCGAGAAACGCGTCGGTGCCGCCGAAGCGCTTCATCCGCCGGAGTACGGACGGGCTCGCATGCTGGAAGGACAGGTCGAAGTACGGCGCGACGCCGGCCGTGGCCGCGATGGCGCGCAGCAGGTCCGGACGCAGCTCGGCCGGCTGCAGGTACGACACCCGGACGCGCTCGATGCCGTCGATCTCGCCGAGGCGCGGCAACATCGCCTCGAGCGCGCGCAGGTCGCCGAGGTCCTTGCCGTAGGACGTGGAGTTCTCGCTGACCAGCACGAGCTCGCGCACACCGGTACCGGCCAGCCACTTCGCCTCACCCAGCACGTCTTCGGGTGGCCGGGAGACGAACGAGCCGCGGAACGACGGGATGGCGCAGAACGTGCATCGCCGGTCGCAGCCGGACGCGAGCTTGACATACGCGACCGGCGCGTCGTCGAGGCGCGTCCGCGCCATGTTGCTCGGCAGCCACGCGTGCCCGGGCACTGCAACGTCGGCGGCTGCGGCCGGGCGCTGCACAGGAGTGACGGGCAGCAGCGTGCGGCGATCGCGCGGGGTGTGCGCGGCGACCGGCCGGCCGGCCGCGATGTCGTCGAGGCGTGCGGCGATGTCGGCGTAGGAGTCGAAGCCGAGTACCGCGTCCGCCTCGGGCAGCGACTCGGCCAGTTGGTCGCCGTACCGCTCGGCCAGACAACCCACGGCGACGACCTTGCGGCCGACGTCGGCGGCAGCGAGCACGGTGTCGATGGAGTCCTTCTTCGCGGAATCGATGAATCCGCAGGTATTGACCAGCACGACGTCGGCGTCCTCGGCATCGCCTGCGAGGGCCCACCCCCCGGCGCCGAGTCGCCCGGCGAGCTCTTCGGAATCGACCTCATTGCGGGCGCAGCCCAGCGTCACGAGGGCGACGCTACGAGGCTGCTGTGACACGGTAGGGAGGTTACCCGCGCGGCGGAGCGCGAGGCGTCGAGTCCCGCGCGGGCGTCGGGCGCTAGCGTCGTCGACGTGCCCGCGATCGTGCGTCGAGCCCGCACCGCCGACGTGCCTGCCATCAAGGCGATCGTCGATGTCTATGCGGGCTCGGGCCGCAAACTGTTGGCCAAGGAACTTGTCACGCTGTACGAGGACGTCCAGGACTTCCTGGTCGCCGAACTCGACGGGACGGTCGTCGGTTGCGGCGCGCTGCACGTGCTGTGGGCCGACCTCGGTGAGGTGCGCACCCTCGCTGTGCACCCGGATCTCGCCAAACGCCGGATCGGGGTGGACCTGCTCGAGGCATTGATCGGCACCGCGCGCGAACTGGGATTGTCGCGGCTGTTCGCGCTGACCTTCCACACCGGCTTCTTCGGCCGCGCCGGCTTCGTCGAGA
>NZ_CAXTQF010000075.1:0-15562 GCF_964246335.1 uncultured Jatrophihabitans sp.
GGGTTCGGACCTGCCGGGCGCGGCGGCATCGTGGCGCCGCCGACGCCGCCAGGGGCGCCAGGGGCGCCGGGCGCACGCGGGGCGACCGGACGCGGCGCGGGTGCGCCGCCGCCGACGCCGAACGGGTTGTTACCGACGCGCGGGCCGGGACGCGGACCTGCCGGCGCCGCTGGACGTGCCGGGGCTGCTGCCGGCGCACTTGCGGCCGGGGCCACCGGCTGGGCCGGTGCCACAGGCTGCGCCGGTGCCGGCGGGGCCACGGGCGGGGTTTCGACCACCGGCGCGACCGGTTGCGCAGGGGCGGCAGGCGCCGCTGCCACTGGCTCCGCGACGGGTGCCGCGGCCTTCTTCGCCGCAGTCTTCGCCGCCTTCTTGGCCGGCGCCGGCTTGGCGTCGGGGAATGCCTCGCGCAGCTTGCGCGCGACGGGCGCCTCGACGGTGGAGGAGGCGGTCTTGACGTACTCGCCCATCGAGGTCAGTTTCTCGATGGCTTCCTTGCTGCTGATCCCGATCTCTTTGGCGAGAGCGGATACGCGGGTCTTGCCTGGCACGTGTCTCCTTCGCGAAGGACCGTGCGGCAACCCGCTCGGCCCGGCTAGGCGGTGGACTTACTCATCGCTGGCGCTTCATCGAGTGCCCATTGCTCGTCATCTCCTGCGGGCTTGCGCTGATGTTGGTCGGACTACTGCTGTGGTGCACCGTGCTGTGCGACGTACTCGAGTATCGGCGTCGGGTCGACGGCGGGCACGCGCAGTGCCCGGGCGAAGGCCCGCCGCCGCTGCGCGAGCGAGACGCACCGGAGATCGGGATGCAGCCATGCACCCCGGCCCGGGAGCCGGTGTCGGACGTCGGGTACGACGGGCAGTGCGGCTGGTTCGCCGGACGCGCGAACGTCCGGTGCCGACCTGCCGGCCGCATCCGGTGTCGCGACGACGCGGAGCAGCGCGGTGGCCGGAGCCTTTTGGCGGCAACCGATACAGGTGCGGATCGGGCACGGAGGCCCGGAACACGCCAGATCGGACGCCGCCGACGGACTCGCGGCCGACATCAAGTCTACCCCTCGGGCGGCGTCGACGCCGATTCGCCCGCGCCCGCCGTGCTGCGCTCGGTGTCGGCCGGGGCCGGCACGGTGGCGGCAGCGGGATCATCGGACGAGGCATCGGACGCGCCGGGAGCCGGCGCACGGGTCTCGCCCTCGGCGTCGCTGTGGATGTCGATGCGGTGTCCGGTGAGCCGGGCGGCGAGGCGCGCATTCTGCCCTTCGCGGCCGATCGCGAGCGAGAGCTGGAAGTCCGGCACCACCACGCGCACCGCGGCCCCGGTGCTGGTCATGTCCACGACCGTCGACTGCAGCACGGTGGCCGGTGACAACGCGTTGGCGACGTAGGTGGCGGGATCCTCCGCCCAGTCAATGATGTCGATCTTCTCGCCGTGCAGTTCCGCAACCACGTTGCGCACCCGTTGCCCCATCGGCCCGATGCACGCGCCCTTGGCGTTCAAGCCGTCGACCGTGCTGCGCACGGCGACCTTCGACCGGTGCCCGGCCTCCCGGGCGACAGCGACGATCTCGACGCTGCCGTCGGCGATCTCGGGAACTTCGAGCGCGAAGATCCGCTTGACGAGGCTGGGATGCGTGCGGCTGATGGTGACCTGTGGCCCGCGCATGCCGCGGGCGACGCCGACCACGTAGGCGCGCACGCGCGTGCCGTGCGAGTAGTCCTCGCCCGGGACCTGTTCGGACTGCGGCAGCAGCGCCTCGATCTTGCCGATGTCGACGAGCACGAGCCCACGCTGCGCGGCGTGGTGGTCGGCCTGCACCAGTCCGGTGACGATGTCGCCCTCGCGGCCGGAGAACTCACCGAAGGTGACGTCGTGCTCGGCGTCGCGCAGGCGTTGCAGGATGACCTGGCGCGCGGTCATGGCGGCGACCCGACCGAAGTCGGTGGGCGTGTCGTCGTACTCCTCGACCACCGCGCCGTCCTCACCGAGGTCCTGCGCCCAGACGACCACGTCACCGCTGCGCCGGTCGATCGCGACGCGCGCGTGCGGCATGGAGTGCGCGGTGTGCTTGTACGCGCTGAGCAATGCAGTCTCCAGCGCGTCGACGAGCGCCTCGAAAGAGATCTCCTTCTCCCGCTCGATGCTGCGCAGAGCCGCGAGGTCGACGGCAACCATCGCTACGCCTCCTCCGGCCGGTTGAACTCGATCTGCACCTTGCCGCGGCCCAGCGAGGGCCAGGCGACCACGCGGTCCCGGCCGTCGACATCCAAGGTGACCCCGCGATCGTCGACGTCGCCGACGCGGCCGGTCAACGGGGCGCCGTCGACGTCGGCCGTGACGAGCCGGCCGCGGGCGCGGCGCCAATGCCGCTGCTCGGTGAGCGGACGGTCGACGCCGGGCGACGTCACCTCCAGCACGTAGCTACCGGCGAGCGGGCGGGCGCTCGCGGTGTCGAAGCTGTCGGCATCCAACGCGTCGGAGATGACGCGGCTGACCACGGCCACGGCGTCGAGATCGATGCCGTCGTCGCCGTCGACGATGACGCGCACCATGCTGCGCCGACCGGCCGCGCTGACCGTGACGTCCTCGAGGTCGTAGCCGGCGTCGTCCACCAGCGGACCCAGGAGGTCGAGCAGGTGCTCGCGGGCCTGTGCCGCCGTGCCACCGGACCCGCCGGCGTTCGCGTGCGGGACGGGCGGCATGACGAGCGCTCCTCGGGTCGGCCTGCAGTTGTGGAACGGCAAGCGTATCGGTTCTGTCAGACTTGCCGCGCCATGAGCGACAGCGCGCAATCCCCGGCCTCGACCGAGGGGCGGCCGCATACCCGTCGCTGGTTCCTCGCCGGTGCGGCGGCGCTCGTACTGGGCGGTGGCGGCGGTGCCGCGGCGCAGCTGCTGCACCACCCGCGTCGGGCCGCGCGGCCCGCCCCGCCACCCGCATCCCTGGTGTCCGCGTTGGCCGCGGAGGACGCGTTGATCCGCGACCTCGACGCGACGACCGGCGGCGGCACCGCGGTCCGCCTGGTGATCGCGCAAGTGCGCGCCGATCACGTCGCGCACGCGGCGGCGCTGCGCGGCCTGATCGCGACGTATCCGCGTGCGACCGCAGGCGGATCCGCGTCCGCGTCGCCGACGCCCAGCGGCACGGCGCGCACCCGCGAGCAGCTGCGCGCAGCCGAGACGGCCGCATCCGGCGCCGCCGCGTCGCGCGCGGCGCAGACCCACGGCGAGGTCGCCGCGCTGCTCGCTTCCGTCGCGGCGTGCGAGGCGACCCATGCGGAGCTCTTGGCGTGAGCCCGACGGACGGGCGGCTCGCCGCGGCGTGGCAGGCCGCGCTCGCCGCGGAACACCAGGCGTGCTTCGGTTATCCGCTGCTGGGCCCGCACCTCGACCGGCCCGGGCAGACCCTGGCCGCGGCGTGCGAGGCGGCGCACCAGGCGTTGCGCGACACCACCGAGGCCACGCTGCAGGCCGCCGCGCTGACGCCCGTCGCGGCCCTCGCGGACTACCCGTCGCTGTACCCGGTTCCCGACGCCGCGGCGGCCCGCCGGCTGGCCGTCCGCCTCGAGGACGCGTGCGCGCAGGCCTGGCGCTATCTGTACCTGCGCGCGGCGTCGACGGCCGACCAGCGCGCAGCCGCGCTGCGCACCACGGCGTCGCACGCGCTCACCGCGAGCGCGGTCCGAGCGACGCGCTGGCGCGCGGCGCTGGACCCGCAGCACGCCACGCAACCGTTCCCCGGCACCTGAGCCGGCGGTCACAGCTGCGCGATCTCCTCAGGCGCCTGGCTGAACTGCGCGCGGTACAGCCGCTCGTACGCCCCGTGCCGGGTGAGCAGCTCGTCGTGGCTTCCTTGCTCGACGATGGCGCCGTCCTCCATGACCAGGATCGTGTCGGCGTCGCGGATCGTCGAGAGGCGGTGCGCGATGACGAAGCTCGTGCGATTGGCGCGCAGCGCCGACATGGCCTGCTGAACGAGCAACTCCGTGCGGGTGTCGACCGCGCTGGTCGCCTCGTCGAGGATGAGCAGCGACGGTTGCGCGATGAACGCGCGTGCGATGGTGATCAGCTGCTTCTGTCCGGCGCTCAGGTTGCCGGCGTCGTCATCGATCACCGTGTCGTAACCGTCGGGCAGTGCCTGGACGAACCGGTCGACGTGGCTCGCCCGTGCTGCCTCGAGGATCGCGTCCTGCGTGGCGCCCGGGCGCCCGTAGGCGATGTTCTCGCCGATCGTGCCGCCGAACAGCCAGGTGTCCTGCAGGACCATGCCGATCTCGCCGCGTAGGTCGGCGCGGGATAAGTGTGCGATGTCGACGCCGTCGAGGGTGATGCGCCCGCCGTCGAGCTCGTAGAAGCGCATGACCAGGTTGACGAGGGTGGTCTTGCCCGCACCGGTCGGACCGACGATCGCGATCGTGTGGCCGGGCTCCGCGACGAGGGACAGATCGTCGATCAGCGGGACCTGCGGGTCGTAGCGGAACGCGACGTGCTCGAACTCGACCCGCCCGCGGTGGTGGGCGACGCGATCCCCGGCGTCGACGGCGACGTCACTTGACTGCTCGTCGGCGTCGAGCAGGTCGAACACCCGCTCGGCGGACGCGACCCCGGACTGCAGCAGGTTGGCCATCGACGCCACCTGGGTCAGCGGCTGGGTGAACTGACGCGAATACTGAATGAACGCCTGCACCTCGCCGAGCGAGATCGAACCGGAGGCGACGCGCAGGCCGCCTACGACGGCGACGACGACGTAGTTCAGGTTCCCGATGAACATCATCGCCGGCATGATCAGCCCGGAGACGAACTGCGCGCCGAAGCTCGCTTCGTACAGCGCCTCGTTGTGCTCGGCGAACGTTTCGTCGGCCTCGCGTCGGCGACCGAAGGCCGTCACCAGCTCGTGCCCGGTGAACGACTCCTCGATGTGCGCGTTGAGCCGGCCCGTCGTCTTCCACTGCGTGATGAAGTGCCCCTGCGAGCGGCGGGCGATCGCCTTGGTGACCAGCATCGACACCGGGATCGTGACGAGCGCGATCAACGCCAACAGCGGCGAGATCAGGAACATCACGGTGACGACGCCGACGACGGTCAGCAGCGAGGTGAGCAGCTGGCTCATCGTCTGCTGCAGCGACTGCGAGACGTTGTCGATGTCGTTGGTGACCCGGCTGAGCACCTCACCACGCGGCTGCCGGTCGAAGTACGGCAGCGGCAGACGGTTGAGCTTGTCCTCGACATCGGCGCGCAGCCGCAGGATCGTGCGCTGCACGACGCCGTTGAGCACGTAACCCTGCAGCCACGCCAGCACGGCACCCGCGGCGTACACCGCAAGAGCCATCAGCAGGACGTGACCCAGCTGGCCGAAGTCGATGCCGCGACCCGGAGTGGGGCGGGTGCGTTGCAGCAGGTCGGCGAAGGTGTCGTCGCCGCGGGCGCGCGCACCGGCCACTGCCTGGTCGACGGTGACGTCGCGCGGCAGGCGATCGCCCAGGAAGCCGCGGAAGATCACGTTGGTGGCGTCGCCGAGGATGCGCGGCCCGAGCACCGTCAGCGTGACGCTGCCGACGGCGAGGACGAGCACCAGCAGTGCGGCGGCACGCTCGGGGCGCAGCCGGCCGAGCAGCCGGCGGGACGAAGGACCGAAGTCCATCGACTTCTCGGCGGGCATCATGCCGGCCATCCACGGTGGTCCCCCACCGCGGCGGGCAGCGGAGCCGGCCGCCGGCAGCCGTGACGGCATTACCGTCCCGTTGCCCGCTGCCGGCTCAGTTTGCGGGCGACTCATGCGACGGCCTGCGCCGTCAGCTGGCTGCGGACGATCTCGGCGTACGGCGCGCAGTTGTCCAAGAGCTCCTGGTGCGTGCCGTCACCGACGATCTCGCCGGCCTCGAGCACCACGATGCGCTCGGCGTCGATGATCGTCGATACGCGTTGCGCCACGACGAGCACGGCGGCGTCGCGGATCACCGGTCGCAGAGCGGCGCGCAGGCGGGCATCCGTCCCCGGGTCCAGCGCGGAGAACGCGTCGTCGAAGACATAGATGTCCGGCCGGCGCACCAGGGCACGGGCGATCGCGAGCCGCTGGCGCTGCCCGCCGGAGAGGTTGGTGCCGCCCTGGGCGACCTGCGAGTCGAGGCCGAGGCGTTCGACGAACTCGCGCGCCTGCGCGATCTCCAGCGCCGCCCACAACTGGTCGTCACTCGCCTGCGGGTCGCCGTAGCGCAACGTCTCGGCGATGGTGCCGGAGAACAGGTACGCGCGCTGCGGCACGTAGCCGAGGCTGCGGGTCAGCACTTGCGGATCGAGGTCGCGCACGTCGACGCCGCCGACGAGCACGGCGCCGCCGGTGACGTCGGCGAGGCGCGGAACCAGCGAGGTGAGCGTGGTCTTCCCTGCACCGGTGCTGCCGATGACCGCCGTCACAGCACCGGGCGGTGCGGTGAACGAGACGTCATGCAGTACCGGCGCGGCGGCACCCGGATAGGCGAACGTGACACCGCGGAACTCGACCTCGCCACGCCGGGGCAGCTCAGTGATCGGCGACTCCGGCGCGACGACGGTGGACGCCGTGCCGAGCACCTCACTGATCCGTTCCGCGCACACCGTCGCGCGCGGGATCATCATCAGCATGAACGTGGCCATCATCACCGACATGAGGATCTGCGCGAGGTAGTTGAGGAACGCCGTCAGCGAACCCACCTGGATCTCGCCGGAGTCGATCCGGGACGCGCCGAACCAGAGCACGGCCACGCTCGAGGCGTTCAGCACCAGCGTCACCGTCGGGAAGATCAGCGCCTGCAGCCGGCCGGCGCGCAACGCGGTGTCGGTCAGCTCGGTGTTGGCGCCGGCGAAGCGCTGCGTCTCGACCGGCTCGCGGACGAACGCCCGGACGACCCGCACGCCGCTGATCTGCTCACGCAGGATGCGGTTGACGTTGTCGATGCGTCCCTGCATGAGCCGGAACTGCGGCACCATCCGCCGCACGATCTGCCAGACCAGCACGGCGAGCAGCGGCACGCTGACGCCCAGCAGCCAGGACAGCCCGACGTCCTGACGGATCGCCATGATGACGCCGCCGACGGCCATGATCGGCGCGGCAACGAACATCGTCGAGGACATCACGACGAGCATCTGCACCTGCTGCACGTCGTTGGTGGTGCGGGTGATCAGCGACGGCGCACCGAAGTGCGCCATCTCGCGGGCCGAGAACGTCCCGACCAGCCGGAACAGCGCTGCGCGGACGTCGCGGCCGAAACTCATGGCGCTGCGGGCGCCGAAGAACACCGCCACCGCCGAGGCGCCGATCTGGATCACGCTGATCGCCAGCATCCAACCGCCGGTGCGCAGGATGTAGCTCGTGTCGCCGCGGGCGACGCCGTTGTCGATGATGTCGGCGTTCAGGCTGGGCAGGTACAGCGCCGCAATCGTGCCCGCGAGCTGCAGCACGACGACCGCCAGCAGCCAGCGGCGGTAGGGCCGCAGGAAACGGCGCAGTAGCCCGACGAGCACGATGCCTCCGTCCGATGTCACGTCAATTGCACCGTAAGGATGCAACTGTGTACCGACGGTTCGCTGTCGGCGATCGATCGGTCGTGTCGCTGCGGGCTCAGCTCAGCGCGTCGACCACGGCGACGAGGTCGGCCAGCTGGGTGATCACCGCGTCGGCCGCACCCTCCACGGGACCCTTCTGGACATCGGGGATGTCGCTGTGCGGCAGCAGCACGGCATGCATACCCGCCGTCTTGGCGCCGTGGATGTCGTCGAACGGGCGGTCGCCGACGAACACCGCGGCGCCGGGGTCGGCCACCGACACCGCGTCCAGCGCGGCCCGGAACGCCTCGGGGTGCGGCTTCGTCCACGCGATCTCGGAGCTGTAGACGGCGCCGTCGATCTTGTCGAGCACGCCGTCCCGGGCGAAGATCCGCTCGTGCTCGGCCCGCGACCAGATGGTGTTGGACAGCACGCCCACCTTCAGCCCGCGCTCGTGTAGCGCGTCGAACAGGGCGGGCGCCTGCGGGTCGAGGAACGTATGCGGCTCCCACCAATCGTGGAACGCCGAGCGGACGGCCTCGGTGGGCGCCACGCCGGCGGCGGTGAAGATCTCGTCCATCGAGCCGCTGCGGTGCTCGTCGCGCGAGCGCACCCAGATCTCGCGTTCCGCAGCGAGCAGCCGGTCGGCCACCTCGTCGTCACCGACGGCGGCGATCCATGCCTCGCGCGGTTCGACGGTGTGCCACGGCGTCAACGTGCCGCCCCAGTCGAAGATCACCGCGTGCACCGCCACGGCTGCAGCCTACGAACCGCGTCCGACACCTTTCCGGTCAACTCCCAGCCGCGCGTGGCGACTCTGCGGGTTCACCGTCGGCGTGTCGCCCCGCAGCGCCGCCACGCGCCGACGTCGCGGCGGGAAGCACGCACGACGCGTACCTCAACCACGCGCCCACGTGCGCGGCCGGCGGGGCATACCCGCGCCGTCCGTCAGAACAGGACGGTGGCGAGGTCGGCGACGTGCCGCATGCCGAGCGTCGCGTACATCCGCACAGCGACGTCGTTGAAGTCGTTGACGTACAGGCTGACGCTCGGCGCAAGGGTGAGACCGTGCCGGAGCACCGCGGTCATCGCCGCGGTGCCGATGCCGCGGCCGCGCGCATCGGGGCGCACCCACACGCCCTGCACCTGGCACGTCTGCGGCGTGACCGCGCCGATGTCTGCTTTGAACACCACGCCGAGCCGATCCGTGACCGCCAGCGCGCGTCGCTCCCCCACCAGACCGGCCACCCGGGCGCGGTAGTCCCCGCGGCGCCCGGTCAGCGGCGAGATGCCGAGCTCCTCGGTGAACATCGCGACAGCCGCCGGGAGGTAGACGTCCAATTCGCCGCGTCGCACGATGTGCAGGCGCTCGTCGCCGACGGGCAGTCGGGCGGCTGCAGAGGAGTCCAGGGTGAGCAACAACTGACGAGCGCGCACCGCCCGTTCCGGTCCCCAGGCCGGCGCGAGCTCGTCCCACAGGACCCCGATGGCGTCCGCGCGGCCGACGAAGGACGAGCACGGCCGCGGGCGCCGCGCGAAGGACCGCGCCAGCGCCCGCCAGGCAGCGATGTCACCGCCGACCGGCAGCAGGTTGCCGCCGAGGAAAGCCGCACCGGCAAGACCGCCCGCGTCGTCGCGCACGCCGAGCAACTCACCACCGAAGCGACGCGGCTCGAAGGTCGGCAGCGCGTGCACCCGCGACGCGAGCACCGCGTTGACGAAGGGGTCCTCATCGAGCAGCTCCAGCAGGGCCGGCCGGTCGGCGTCGCGCAACGCGAACACGTGCCGCGCCGGCGCGCCGTCCGCGTGACGCAGCAGCGAGCTCACCCGGCAGACGCTACCGGCGTCCGCCGCGATACTGGACCGATCATGTCCCTGATTCACACGCACCGGCATCTGCAGCGCGCCCGCGATCTCGCCGACGCGCGTTATGCCGAGCCCCTCGACGTCGCCGACCTCGCGCACGCAGCCGGCCTGTCGCCGGCACATTTCAGCCGCGAGTTCCGGCGTGTTTTCGGCGAGTCGCCGCACGCCTACCTGTTGACCCGACGGTTGGAACGCGCGGCGGCACTGCTGCGCACCACGGACTGGCCCGTCGCGCGGGTCTGCATGCACGTGGGCCTGACCAGCGTCGGTTCGTTCACGACGTCGTTCACCCGCATGTTCGGCACGTCGCCGACGCACTACCGCGCGAGCTTCCCGCCGGCCTCGACCTGGGCATTGGTGCCGGCATGCGTCCTGCACCAGCGCGGGCGCCCGCAGAACCGCACGTTTCGAGAAGACGGGGCCCGAACGTGATCGTTAGCTTGTGTGCATCCGACCACGAAGGAGTTCACCAGTGATCACGATCGGCTCGACGCAGCTGTGGGTGCACGATCAGGAGGAGGCACTGAAGTTCTGGACCGAGAAGGTCGGCTTCGAGGTGCGCAGCGACGTCACACTCGACGGCTGGTCGCTTCGGTGGTTGACCGTCGCGGCACCCGGCCAGGACGTGCAGCTGGTGCTGATGACGGTGCCCGGTCCGCCGGTGATGGACGCCGACACCGCGGAGCAGGTACGCGCGCTCACCGCGACGGGTTTCGCCGGCACGCTGTTCCTGGTGACCGATGACTGCCGCAAGTCCTACGAGGAGCTGTCAGCGCGTGGCGTCGAGTTCACGCAGGAACCGACGGAGCAGCCGTACGGAGTCGACTGCGCGTTCCGTGACCCGTCCGGCAACAGCGTGCGGCTCGGCGAGATCAACGCGGCGGTGTGACGCCGGTCAGGCGCCGCGGCCGGTCTCGTTCTGCAGTCGGTCGATCTCTTCGCTGGCCTGTGCCTTGCTCAACCCGTCCTTGGTGTCCTCGCCCGCCTCTTGCGAGAGGGTGTTCAGGTAGGACTTCTGCGGCCCGGTCATCGGCTCGTCGCCGGTAACCCACTGATCGGTGGGCTTGTCGGCCTGCGGTGTCACGTCGTCGGTGTCGGCCATGGTGCTCTCCGTCGTCTCGTCAGTCGAAAGTATGTTCGACTATGCGGTACCCCGCGAGCCCGGGCGGCAAACCGTCAGGTGACCGAGACGGTCGGCGAGCCGCTCGCGGCACCGGTTGCGTCGACACCCATCTCGTCGGCCATCCGCATGGCCTCCTCGATCAGCGTCTCGACGATCTGCGACTCCGGGACGGTCTTGACCACTTCGCCCTTGACGAAGATCTGCCCCTTGCCGTTGCCGGATGCAACACCGAGATCGGCCTCGCGCGCCTCCCCCGGGCCGTTCACGACGCACCCCATGACGGCGACCCGCAGCGGCACCTCGATGCCCTCGAGACCCGCGGTCACCTTGTCGGCGAGCGTGTAGACGTCGACCTGGGCGCGCCCGCACGACGGGCAGGACACGATCTCGAGCCGGCGTTGGCGCAGGTTCAGCGACTCCAGGATGGAAAGGCCGACCTTGACCTCCTCGACCGGCGGGGCCGACAGCGAGACGCGGATCGTGTCGCCGATGCCCTGCGAGAGCAGCGCGCCGAAGGCCGTCGCGGACTTGATCGTCCCCTGGAACGCGGGGCCGGCCTCGGTGACGCCGAGGTGCAACGGGTAGTCGCAGGCCTGGGCGAGCTGCTCGTAGGCGCGCACCATGATCACCGGATCGTTGTGCTTCACCGAGATCTTGAAGTCACGGAAGCCGTGCTCCTCGAACAGCGACGCCTCCCACAGCGCGGACTCGACCAGCGCCTCGGGCGTGGCCTTGCCGTACTTCTCCAGCAGCCGCTTGTCCAGCGACCCGGCGTTGACGCCGATGCGGATGGAGACGCCGGCGTCCGCGGCGGCCTTGGCGATCGCGCCGATCTGGTCGTCGAACTTCTTGATGTTGCCGGGATTGACGCGCACCGCGGCGCAGCCGGCGTCGATCGCGGCGAACACGTACTTCGGCTGGAAGTGGATGTCGGCGATGACGGGAATCTGCGACTTCTGGGCGATGGCGGGCAGCGCCTCGGCGTCGTCGGCCGACGGACAGGCGACGCGCACGATGTCGCAGCCGGCGGCTGTGAGCTCGGCGATCTGCTGCAACGTCGCGTTGACGTCGGCGGTGAGCGTCGTGGTCATCGACTGCACAGAGACAGGCGCGTCTCCGCCGACGTTGACGCTGCCGACCTTGATCTGGCGCGATTTGCGCCGCGGGGCGAGAACCGGCGGCGGCGGGGCGGGCATTCCGAGAGAAACGGTCACGATTCGATTATCCGCCTAGCGGGTTGATGGGGTGCACGATGTCCGCGTAGAGCGTGAGCAATGTCAATACGATGAGCACGGACGCGACCGCGTACATCACCGGCAGCATCTGCGCGGTGTCGACGAAGATCTGCGGGCGGCCGGCCTTCGTCAACGTGGTCGCTGGTGCTCCTGGAGTGGTCGCCAGGCCGTCCGAGCGCTGCGCCGTGGCCCCGCGCCGCATGCGCAGCCGCGCCCGGCCCCGCTTGGCGGCCTCGACCAGCGCGCCGGCGACGTGCCCGCCGTCGAGCGGCAGCAACGGCAGCAGGTTGAAGAAGAACAGCAGCAGGTTGACGCTGGCCAGCAGGCTGACCAGCGTGAACAGCTTGTCCTTGGCGGTGAGGTACTTGCTGCGCGCGTAGTCGCCGGAGATGCGGCCGATGCCGACGACGCCGACGGCGCCCTGCGGGTCGCGTTTCTGCCCCTCGAACACGGTGCGGTAGAGGCTGGCGATCTTGTGCGGGTACGACCCGATGGCGTCCACCCCGATCCGCAGCTGGCGGCCGATCTCGCCGGGCACCTGCGTGATGCCGAGGGTGGCGTAATAGTGGTAGTCGGTCGGCGAGACCCCGACGTAACCGGCGGTCGTCGGCTTCTTGTCGGTGGCCTGCGCCTGGAACGTGTTCTGCACGGGCGTGATATTGACCGGCACGTCCTTGCCCGCCCGGCGCACCACGATGTGCAAGGTCCTGTTCGCCGAGTCGCGGATGAGCGGCGTGAGCTGGTCCCAGGACGTGACGCGCTGACCGTCGACCGACTCGATGCGGTCACCGATCTTCAGCGACTGGATCGCCGGGGTCGGCTTGGTCTCCGACGTGCACTTCTGATTGCCCGATGTCGCCGCGTGCGAGGCAGCCGGCGCGTAGCACCGCTGGATTTCGCCGACCGTGGTCGTCGACCTGTCCTGCGGCGTGCCGAGCGTCATGACGATGATGACCGTGAGCACGAGGTAGATGAGCAGGTTCATGCACGGGCCGCCGAGCATGACGATCATCTTCTTGCCCGGCGTGAGCCGGTAGAACTCGCGGTCCTCGTCGCCGGGCGTGACCTCCGAGCGGCTGACGCGGCGGAAGTCCTCGATCGCGGTGGCCATCCGGCGCGGCCAGCGCGAGCGTGAGCCGTCGGCGCGCGGCGGCACCATGCCGATCATCCGGATGTACCCGCCGACCGGGATCGCCTTTACCCCGTACTCGGTGTCGCCGCGGGTGCGCGACCACAGGGTCGGGCCGAAGCCGACCATGTACTGCGTCACCTTCACGCCGAACTTCTTGGCCGGCACCATGTGCCCGATCTCGTGCAGCGCGATCGAGGCGAGCAGGCCGAAGGCGAAGACGAGCACGCCGATCGTGTAGAGCAGCCAGGGCGGCATCGATACCTCCTGTCGTCCCCGCCGGGTCGGGCGGCGTCGAGCGCTGGTCCGGCTGCGCTCAGCTGCCCTGCGTGCCGACCGCGGCGAGACCGCCGAGCTGCCGCGCCCGCTCCCGGGCCCACGCGTCTGCGCGTTCGACGTCGTCGACGGTACCTGGCTCGCCTACCTGATCGTGGCGTTCGCTCAGCCATTCGTTGAGCACCGCGGCCACCGTGTCCGTGATGCCCAGGAACGGCACAGTTTGATCGTGGAACGCGTCGACCAGCACCTCGTTCGCAGCGTTGTACACGGCGGGCGCACAGCCCCCCGCGGTGCCGGCACGCCGCGCGAGCTGGACGGCAGGGAACGCGTCGTCGTCGAGCGGTTCGAAGGTCCACTGCTGGGTGGCGGTCCAATCGATCGGCCGGGCGGCGCCGGGCACCCGGTCCGGCCAGCCCAGCGCCAGGGAGATCGTCAGCCGCATGTCCGGCGGGGACGCCTGCGCGAGCGTCGACCCGTCGGTGAACTCGACCATCGAGTGGACGACGGACTGCGGGTGGACGACGACGTCGATGCGGTCGTAGCCGATGTCGAAGAGCAGGTGTGCCTCGATGACCTCGAGGCCCTTGTTGACCAGTGTCGCCGAGTTGGTGGTGATCAGCTTGCCCATATCCCACGTCGGGTGGGCGAGCGCCTGCGCGGGAGTGACGTCGCGCATCTGCTCACGGCTTCGGCCGCGGAACGGG
Organism: uncultured Jatrophihabitans sp.; assembly: GCF_964246335.1. Taxonomy (GTDB): domain Bacteria; phylum Actinomycetota; class Actinomycetes; order Mycobacteriales; family Jatrophihabitantaceae; genus Jatrophihabitans. The sequence continues at coordinate 13,857 of NZ_CAXTQF010000075.1, forward strand.
CCGCCGCTGGCGGTGACCAGTAGGCGCTGCACCTCGCCGTGCGTTCCCGAGCGCAGGCACTGCGCGAGCGCCGAGTGCTCGGAGTCCACCGGGCGGATCTGGTCGACGCCGGCCAGGCGGGTGACGATCGGGCCGCCGGCGATCAGCGATTCCTTGTTGGCCAGCGCAACGAGCCGGCCCGCCTCGAGCGCGGCGATCGTGGCGCGCAGGCCCTGGGAGCCCGCGACGGCGTTGAGCACGACGTCGCAGCCCAGGCCGGCGAGCGCGGTCGTCGCACCGTCGCCGGCGTGCACCGCCGGTTCGGGGGCGTCGCCGGGCCAGATGCGGGCCAGGTGCTCGCGCAGGGCGTCGGCGCGGTCCGCGCGGCCGATGCCGACCGCCGAGACACGCAGCCGGGCGGCCTGCTCGGCCAGCAGCGCGACACTCTCGGCCGAGCCGCCGCCTGCGCCGACGGCCGTGACGCGGAAGCGGTCCGGCGCGGCGGTGGCGACGTCGATCGTCTGGGTGCCGATGGACCCGGTCGAGCCGAGCAGGACGACGTCACGGCGTTCGGTCACGTCACGCAGTATCGCAACCGGCGTTCATCGAGCCGCCGACGCGACGGAGCGCGACCACCACGCAGAGCGGCCACAGGGCCTGCTCGGCGACCAGCACCCGCTCGGCGACGCCCAGCGGGCCGCCGCTCATCGCCAGCGCGAACCACACCAGCAGCGCCGCGGACACCGCCGACACGCCCACGCCGACGGGGGCCGACAACACGACCGGCCGGTCGCCGACCCCGCGCGTGGCAACGGCCGGCCATGCCACGAGCAGTACGAACCCGATGGTCGCCAGCACCACGTGGGGCCGCGACGAACCGTGCTCAGGCTGGGCGAACACGGCGACCCCGAGCGTCGCGAACCCGGCAAGTGCCAACACCGTGCGGGCGGCGGGCGACAGCGTGCGCAACCCCGCGGCGGTGACGACGTGCGCGAGACCCAACGCGGTCAGGCCAACCGTCATGATCTGACGATGTGCTGCCCCGTGCCGGGCGAGCGCGCTGATCGTGTCGTGCACCGCGTCGTACCCCGACGGCTGCACCTGCGCGGCGACCGTCCAGCAGCCGACGACGGCGACCGGCGCGACGACGGCGGACACCAGCACCCAGGCCGCAGGCCGGTACAGGCGGCGCGTCACCGGCTCTGCAGCAGGTGCGGGCCGAGATCGGCCACGCGGTGGTTGCCGCTGAGCGCCAGCGCGAGATCGGTGTCGGTGAGCAGGCAGCGCAGCACGTGCCGCACGCCGTCGTAACCACCGAGCCCCAGGCCGTACACGTACGGCCGGCCCAGCACCGCCATCCGCGCACCGAGCGCGAGCGCCTTGACGACGTCCGAGCCAGTGCGCACGCCGGAATCGAAAAGCACCTCCACCTGGTCGCCGACAGCCTCGACAACGCCGGGCAGCGCGTCCAGCGAGGCGATCGCGCCGTCGATCTGCCGCCCGCCGTGGTTGGACACGACGACGCCCTGCATGCCGGCGTCGACGGCGCGCCGCGCGTCGTCCGGATGCTGGATGCCCTTGAGCAGGATCGGTCCGGACCACAGTTCGCGGACCTCGGCGAGCTCGTCCCACGTGCGGTCGGTGCCGGTGAACATCGGCCGCCACTTGGCCACCGCGGCCGGCAGGTCCTGCTCCGGTGGGACGTCGAGCTGGGCCAGGAAGGCGGG
>NZ_CAXTQF010000076.1:0-7074 GCF_964246335.1 uncultured Jatrophihabitans sp.
CCCTTCTCGGTGATCAACAGCAGGAATTGGTTGCTGGAGCGCCCCATTTCTACTGTTGATCACCGAGAGGGGGTGGCGGCGGCGGAGACGTCGCGGCGGCCACGACTCGCGTGGTCAGCGGCAGACGCGGTAGGACAGGTGGGTCACGTCGGGCGCCTCGACGACGCGCAGCAACTCCAGTTGCGGCACCGCGACGCCCTCGAGCAGCCGTGCGCCGCCGCCGAGCAGCGTCGCGCCGCCGTGCAGGTGAATCTCGTCGAGCAGGCCGGCGGCCAGCGCAAGCTGCACCGGCGCGGTGCCCATCAGGCTGATGTCCCTGCCCTCGGCCTTGGTGCGTGCGAGGGCGAGCACGTCCTCGACCGGGGCGTCGGTGTAGGTGTACTCGGGCCACGGGGCGTCGTCGACCCGGTGCGTCATCACGAACAGCGGGATGTCTGCCTGCGGCCCGCTGCCGCCCCAGCCGCCGACGACGTCGTGGGTGTGCCGTCCGGTGACGATGGCGCCGTTGGTGGCGCAGATGCCGTCGAAGACCTGGCGGCTCGCCGGCCACATCCGGAACGGGAAGTACGCACTGCGCGTGTCGCCGCTGTCCAGCCAACGGAAGAGGACGTCGCCGCCGTCACCCAGCGGTGAGTCGGGACGGCTGCTCGGTCCGGCGACGTACCCGTCGAGCGAGACGGACATCGCGGTCCGGATGACGCCCATGTCAGCGGCCGATCCGTTGTTCGGTGGCGTCGTCCGCGACGCCGCCGAAGTGCTTGTCCAACACGGTGCGGAACACGACCTGCGGCTCGACGAGGTCGAACAGCGTCATGGACGAGTGCAGCTTCTGCGCGTCGATGCCGCCGAACACGTGCACAGGCGACGCGTCGAGCTGGGCCACGGACCCGGCACACTCGCGCAGTCGCGCGCCGAGTACGCCGTGGGCAAGGTAGGCCTGCGCCTCGCTGCGATCAGCGATCGCGTACCGCTGCGACATCGCGCTGAAGCCGAGCCCGGCGATCTGTGGGAAGACGAACCACATCCAGTGGCTGGTCTTGCGCCCGCGCCGGATCTCGGCCAGCGCGCGTTCGTAGGTCGAGCCGTGGTCCTGCGCCTCGACGAACCGGTTCAGGTCGTACGGATCCCCACCCACGCCCGCATTTCTACCCGATGCCGGTCACTGTCAGTGAATGCCGCACTCGACCTTCGAGGAACCGGCCCACCGTCCGGCGCGGGCGTCCTCGCCGGGCGCGATCCGGCGCGTGCACGGACCGCAACCGACCGAGCCGTAGCCGTCGGAGAGCAGCGGGTTGACGAGCACGCCGTTCTCGGCGATGTAGCGATCGACGTCGTCCTGCGTCCATGCGGCGATGGGATTGATCTTCACCATCCCGCGGCCGTCGTCCCAGTCGACGACCTTGACGGTGGCGCGCGATGCGGCTTCGTCGCGGCGCAGTCCGGATACCCACGCGTCGTAGTCCTTGAGGGCCTTGCGCAACGGCATGACCTTGCGCAAGGCGCAGCACTGGTCCGGGTTGCGTTCGTAGAGCCGCTTGCCGAACGACACGTCCTGCTCGTCGACCGTCTGGGCAGGCTTCAGGGTGCGGATGGTGACGGGCAGCGTCGCAGCAATCGCGTCACGGGTGCCCAGTGTCTCGGCGAAGTGGTAACCGGTGTCGAGGAACAGGATGTCGACGCCCGGGCGGACCTTGGCGGCGAGGCTGGGCACAACGGCGTCGGCCATCGACGACGCAACAGCCCACGAACTGCCGAAGTGCTCGTCGGTCCACGTGAGGATCTCGAGCGCGGACGCGCCCTCCAGCTCGTCACCCGCGGCGATCGCGAGATCTTTGAGCTCGGTCTTGCTGATCAGAGCAACCATGCCTCGTCGGCGCGCGACACATAGGCCGCGAACGCCTCGCCTCCCTCTCGACGCCGGAGGTAGCCCTGCAGCACCCGTTCGATGTAGTCGGGGACTTCCTCTGCCGTCACTTTCAAACCACGGAACTTGCGTCCGAATTCCGCATCGGTGCCCATTTGGCCGCCGAGGTGCACCTGGAACGCGTCCTCGTAGTTCCCGTCCTTGTCCCGGCCCACCATGCCCTTGAAACCTATGTCCGCGACCTGAAAGCGGGCGCACGAGTTCGGGCAGCCGTTCACGTTGATCGTGATGGGCGTGTCGAAGTCCGGGAAGCGACGCTCGATCTCCTCGCGGATCGTCTCCGCGCGCGCCTTGGTCTCCACGAACGCCAGCTTGCAGAACTCGATGCCGGTGCAGGCCATCGTCCCGCGCGCGAACGCGGACGGGTGCACGGTGAGCCCTTGCTCGTGCAGGGCGTCGGTGACGACCTGTTCCTTGTCCGACGGCACGTCGAGCACGACGATGCCCTGTTGCGCGGTGAGCCGGGTGCGGGCACCGCCGTGGCGTTCGGCGATGTCGGCGACCTCGCGCAGCGCACTGCCGGACGTGCGTCCGGCGCGGGTCGTGGCGCCGATGGCGAGCATGCCGTCGCTCTGCCGCTCGACGCCGACGTGGTCGCGGTGCGTGGGGGACGCCGCCGGTGCCGGGCCGTCCGGCAGGGCGCGGTGCAGGTACTCGTCCTGCATCACCTGACGGAACTTCTCGACGCCCCAGTCGGCGATGAGGAACTTCAACCGGGCGTGCGTGCGCGAACGGCGGTAACCGTAGTCGCGGAAGACGGACACGACCGCAGCCCAGACATCGCTGACCTCGTCCGGCCGCACGAACGCGCCGACCCGCTCGGCGAAGCGCGGATTGGTCGAGAGCCCACCGCCGACCCACAGGTCGTAGCCGGGTGTCCCGTCCGGACCGATGACCCCGACGAACGCGACGTCGTTGATCTCGTGGTTGGTGCAGTGTCGCGCGCAGCCGGAGATCGACGTCTTGAACTTGCGGGGCAGGTTCGAGAACGCCGGGTCGCCCAAGTACTTGTCGACCGTCTCGCGCAGTGCCGGCCCCGCGTCGAGCACGGAATCCTCGGCGACGCCCTCGAGCGGGCAGCCGAGCATCACGCGCGGGCAGTCGCCGCACGCCTCGGTGGTCGACAGCCCGACCGCCTCGATGCGCCGCCAGATCTCCGGCACGTCCTCGATGCGGATCCAGTGCAGCTGGACGTTCTGCCGGTCGCTGATGTCGGCAATGTCGCGACCGAACTCGGTGGAGATGTCGGCGATGACCCGCAATTGCTCGGCGGTCAGCGCGCCGCCGTCGCAGCGGATACGCATCATGAAGAACTCGGCGTCCAGCTCCTCGGGTTCGAGCGTTGCGGTCTTGCCGCCCGGGATGCCCTCGCGCCGCTGCGTGTACAGGCCCATCCAGCGGAACCGGTTGCGCAGGTCTGCGGGGTCGATGCTGTCGAAGCCGCGCACCGAGTAGATGTCGAGGATGCGCTGACGCACGTTCAGCGCGTCGTCGTCCTTCTTGGCCTGCTCGTTCTTGTTCAGCGGCTCGCGGTAGCCGAGGGCCCACTGGCCCTCGCCGCGTCTCGTCTTGGAGCGGGGCGTGGGTGTCTGTCGTGCTTGCGCCGGCATGCGGCAGGCCTTTCCTGAGGTTGGCGCCGTGTGGATGGCAGGGGTGCGGCGGCGTACTGCCGCCGACTCAACAGGCCGCGGTAGCGACCCGGAGCAGATCCACGTGCCGGCGCGAGGTCAGTCGCGCCGCGTGGCGGTTGCACATCACACTTGAATGATTCCACAACCCGCCGGTGCGCCGTGCGGCGCTGCGAGGATGGTCACGTGGCCGGCTTCCCGATGTTGCTCGACGTCGAGGGCCGGCGCGTCCTGGTCGTCGGCGGGGGAGCGGTGGCCACGCGCCGGGTGCGCGCACTGCTGCGTGCCGGCGCGGACGTGCGCGTGGTGGCGCCCGACGTCGCCACCGAGATCGCGGCTCTCGAGCTGGCGATCACCCGCCGACGGTTCGCCCCGGACGACGTGCGCGAAGCGTGGCTGGTGTTCGCGTGCACCGACGACCCTGCGGTGAACGCCGAGGTCGCCGCTGCGGCACGGCAGCGACGGACGTTCTGTGTGCGGGCCGACGACGCCACGGGCGGCACCGCCCGCACGCCGGCGGTCGCACGTCGCGACGGGCTGACCGTCGCGGTCAACGCCGGCGACGATCCGCTGCGTGCCGTGGCGCTGCGCGACGCGATCGACGCAGCTCTCGCCGCCGGCGACCTGCCAACGGCGCGGGTGCGGCCGGACGACACGCCGCCACCGGCAGCGGGTGGCTGGGTCGCGCTGGTCGGCGGCGGCCCGGGCGATCCCGAGCTCATCACGGTGCGCGGCAAACGGCTGCTCGAGGCTGCCGACGTCGTCGTGGTCGACCGGTTGGCGCCGCGGTCGCTGCTTGCCGCCCTGCGGGCGGATGTCGAGATCATCGATTGCGGCAAGTCCGCGCACCGGCACAACCTCACGCAGGACGAGATCAACGCGGTGCTGGTGGACCGCGGCCGCGCCGGGCGCCGGGTGGTGCGGCTCAAGGGTGGCGACCCGTTCGTGTTCGGGCGCGGCGGCGAGGAATGGCTGGCATGCGTCGCCGCGGGCGTCCCGGTGTCGGTGGTGCCGGGCCTCAGCTCCGCTCTTGCCGCCCCCGCCGCGGCCGGCATCCCGCTGACCCACCGCGGCGTCGCGGCCGATTTCACGGTCGTGTCCGGTCACCTGGACCCGGGCCGCTCGGGCGAACAGGACGTCGACTGGCCCGGGCTCGCGGCGCACGGCGGCACCTTGGTGATCTTGATGGCGATGCAACGGCTGGCCGCGATCACCGAGGCGCTCGTTGTGCACGGCCGCTCGCCGCAGACGCCCGCGGCCGTCGTCCAGCATGCCGACAGCCCGGTGCAGCGGGTGCTCCGTGCCCCGCTGTCCGAGATTGCGGCTGCGGCCTCGCGGGAGGGGATGGGGGCGCCGGCCGTGGTGGTCGTCGGCGAGGTTGTAGCCGTCCTCGAAGGCTGACTCGAGACGCTGTGTCGGTGTGCGGTGCTAGTATCGAACGCAATCGAACGGAAGGCGTCTCATGACCCGCACCAGCCCGACCCTCGGCCGCTCGCCGGCCGCGGCGCACAGCCTGCTCGTCCACGCCCGGCAGGTGCTGGGCGAGGCCGAGGCGGCCACCGATGCCGGCGATCGGTTCCGGCTGGCCCACCTGTCCGCGCTGCGCACCGCGGCTGCGGTGTCGGCGCAACGTGGTCGGCCCGCGTCGGTGCGCCGCAGGCTGATGAACGTCTGGGTCCTGCTCGAACGCGTCGCGCCCGAACACGCCGGATGGGCGGCGTACTTCGCGGCCGGCGCGCCGATCCGGGCCGCGGTCGAAGCCGGTGCGCTGTCCGCGGTCACGGCGCGTGCCGCCGACGATCAGCTGCGGTCCGCCGGCCAGTTCCTCGAGCTGGTGGAGTCGACATCCGGGCTGCTCGCCGCGTGAGCGCCCGAGCGGCATCGCCGCAGGTCGCTCGCGAGTGCGCCGACGGGGTCGTACCTGCGCATTAGGCTCGCGGCTGTGCAGACCGACACCGAGCGGGTCCGGCCGGCCCTGGGTCGGCTGGCGCTCGTCTCGCGCCTGCTCGAAGAGGCATTGGCCGAGCCCGTCGCCGCCGGGCGGCAGCCGACGGTGCTCGACTGCGGCGGCGGCAGCGGCGCGGTCACCGTGCCGCTGGCCCGCGCTGGCGCCGACGTCACCGTGGTCGACGTCAGCGCCGATGCGTTGGCCACGCTGCGCCGCCGGGCCGCCGAGGCGGGCGTCTCGTCGCAGGTGCGGCCGCTGCAGGGCGACGCGGAGAACCTCGCCGCCGTGGTCGGCAACGCCACCTTCGACCTGGTGCTCGCCCACGGCATCCTCGAGGCCGTCGACGACGTCGCGGCGGTGTTCGCCGGCTGCGCCGCGGCGGTACGCGCCGGCGGCTTGCTCAGCGTGGTGGTCAGCAATCCGCCGGCCGCCGTGCTCGCCCGGGCGCTCGGCGGTGAACCGGCCGCCGCGCTGGACGAACTGCACCGGCTGGCCGACCCGGGGCGCCTCGGGCCGGACGTCGTCACCCGGCTGTGTCAGGACGCAGGCATGCAGATCGACGCCCGGCACGGCATCGGTACGTTCTCCGATCTCGTCCCGGGTGCCGCCCTCGACGGCCCCGGGGCGCGCGACGCGCTCGCGCAACTGGATCTCGAAGCCGCCGGCCGCAGCCCGTTCGCCGAGATCGCGGGCCGGATCCACGTCCTGGCCCGACGCGCAGGCTGACCGGTGGACGGAGGAACGCCGCAGCATGGGACGTAGCGCCGACCTGCCGCGTACCGCTGGGGAGTTCGACGGCGACGACACCGGCTGCACGATGCTGCACGTCGACATGGACGCGTTCTTCGCCAGCGTCGAGATCAAGAAGCGGCCCGAGCTCGCCGGCCGGCCGGTCGTCGTGGGCGGCAGCCGGCGTGGCGTCGTCGCCGCCGCCTCGTACGCCGCACGCAAGTTCGGCATCCGCAGCGCGATGTCGATGAGCCAGGCGTTGCGGCTGTGCCCGCAGGCGGTGGTGCTGCCGCCCGACCGCGCGGCGTACTCCGCGACCTCGGCGCAGGTCATGGCGATCCTGCGTGACGTCACGCCGCTGGTCGAGCCGCTGTCGCTGGACGAGGCGTTCCTCGACGTCGCCGCCGCTCAACGCACCCATGGGCGGCCAGGCGTCATCGCGGCCGGCATCCGGGCGCGGGTGCAGGCCGAGCTCGACCTGACCTGCTCGGTCGGCATCGCCCCGACGAAGTTCGTCGCCAAGCTCGCGTCCGCACGCTGCAAGCCGAACGGCATGCTCGTGGTGCCGCGCGCCCGCGTGTTGGACTTCCTGCATCCGCTGCCGGTCACCGCGCTGTGGGGCGTCGGGGCGCGGACCGCCGAACCGCTGCACCGCCTCGGCGTTCGTACGGTGGCCGACCTCGCGGCCACGCCTGCCGACACGTTGCGCCGCGCGGTCGGCGCGGCAGCGGCCGCGCACCTCGCGGCCCTCGCGGCCGGCGTCGACCCGCGTCAGGTCGAACCGCACGAAGTCGAGAAATCGATCAGCGCCGACCGGACCCTCGAGGCGGATCTCCCCGACGAGG
>NZ_CAXTQF010000076.1:7084-15250 GCF_964246335.1 uncultured Jatrophihabitans sp.
ATGGTGCCGGTCCAGCACGACGACGAGCCGGCCCAGCTGCGGCACGAGCTGCTGCAGATGGCCGAGGACGTCGGCAGCCGCGTCCGCAGCCGCGGCTTCGTCGCCCGGACAATCGGCATCAAGATCCGCTTTGCGGACTTCCGCACGGTCACCAGGGTCCGCACGCTGCCGGCCTGGACGGATGCGACTGCAGATATCTACGACACTGCCGTCGAGCTGTACCGCGGCCTGCGTCTCGACCGGCCGCGCATCCGGCTCGTCGGCGTCAAGTGCGAGGGGTTACGCGGCTCGGGCGAGGTCGCCGAGCAGCTGACGCTCGACTTCACACCCCGACAGGCGAGCGAGCGCCGCGACGCTCAGGCGGCCATCGACGCGGCGCGCGCCCGGTTCGGTGATACCGCGGTCCGCGCCGGCAGTTTGGTCCGCAGCCGCGACCCGTAATCGATTACCTCGACCCGTAACTTTCGGTCGGTGGAATCGGCTCGTATGCTCGTGGTAGGTAACCCGCCCCCGCGGGGTACGAATCGAACTAAGACCACGATCGCTTCCGGCCCTACCGGGTCGACGGCACGAAGGAGGGCCCGGTGCCGCTCTCCGATCACGAGCAGAGGCTTCTCGACGAGATCGAGCAAGCTCTCTACGCGGACGATCCGAAGTTCGCTGCGTCGGTCCGAGCAGCCCGGACCAAATCACGTACCCGGCGCACGATCGTGCTCAGTGTCGTCGGTGTCGTGGCGGGCCTCGCGCTCGTCCTCGTCGGCCTGGTCGCCAACATCATCGCGCTCAGCGTCGTCGGCTTCGTGCTCGTCGTCGGTTCCTGCGGATGGGTGGCCCAGATGCTGCGCGGCCGTAAGGACGTCACGCCGGCCGACGCCACCGCGCCCGCGGGCGGCGAGCGGCACAGCAGTGGCCTGCGTACGCGCATGGAAGACCGACTGCGCAAGCGGTTCGACGAGAACTGACGCCGGCTAGCTCCGCCGGCCGCGCCGACCGAAACCCAAAGACGGCGGCAGCAACGTCGCCCGTAACCTCGATCGCCCGCTGCGCCGCGCGCGCAATGCTCCGGTGGCGCTCTCGAGGTCGCTGGTGAGGGCTCGCGCGTCCGAGCGCTGCGCGGCCTGCTGGCCGCCGTATCGCGACCGTTCGACCGCCAGCGCCAGCGAATCGAGTGCCGCGGGACGGCCCGCGAAGTCGCCGAGCCAGTGCGCCACCTGGCGCGGTGAGCGCGCTGACGACCACACGTACCCGAGGTCGGTGGCGGTGTCGGACAGCTCCGCCCACAGCGCCTCGGTGTCACCGGCCCGCGCCGCACGGTAGCGACGGCGTCGGCGCGCGAACCGGACCGACGCCGGCGCGAGCAGTACTGCCAACACGGCCAACGCGATGAGCCCGCCCCACAGCGGGGTCAGATCGACCGGCGCGGAGGTGGTGCTGTGTGCTCCGGCGCCCGGCGTGGGCGCGCTCGAGGTCGGTGCCGGCGAGGCAGTGGGTGACGCTGCGCGGCTCTTGTCGATGCCGTTGTCCTGCTGCGGCGTGTAGGGGTGCGGCGCGTAGGCGAGGTCGGTCTTCGGTCCGCCGTCGAGGCCACCGATCGGGGTGGGGTCGAACGGGATCCAGCCGGCCCCGGCGAAGTACGCCTCCACCCAGGCGTGCGCATCCAGGCTGGTCACCGTGAACGAGCCGTGCGCGTCGGGCGCGGGGTGTTCGTAGCCCAGCACGACCCGGGCCGGCACCCCGGACGCACGCAGCATGACACCCATGGCGGCCGCGTACTGCTGGCAGTACCCCGTCTTGTTGCGCAGGAAGTCGACGAGCTCGTTGCCGGAGTCGCCGAGCTTCGTGCGGGTGCTGTACTGGAAGCCGTTGGCCGGGTTGGTGAAGTAGTCGTTGATCGCCCGGGCCTTGTCGTACGGCGTGCTCTTGCCGAAGGTCACGCGATTGACCAGCACGTCGACCTCGGCGGGCAGCTTCGGCAGCTGCAACCAGTGCCGCAACGCCGCGGAGGGCGCTGCCGTCGCCTGCTCGAGCGCGGCCCGGTCGACGGCGGGTTGCGACACCTCCTCGGTATAGCTGTCGCCGTGCTGCACGTGTGCGCCCTGCAGGATCTGGTCGCGCGAACTCCACTGCGTGTTCTTGGCATCGAGTCCGGCGAGCGCGATCGGCTCGGCGAAGACGGGCGGCACGCCGTCGAGCCGATCGACCTTGACGTGCGCCCGGAAGGTCTCGGATTCCCCCGACCCGGAGTCCGGGGACGTCGAGAAGTCGCCGGAGTCGATCGACGTCGTCGTGCTGTGCCCCGACGATCGCCAGCCGACGCCGGAGTAGAGGTCGAGCACGTCCGAGCGCAGGTAGAACGGTGCCGTCGTCGTGCGGTCCTCGATGGTCACGTCCGCGACGTTGACCGGGTCGCGCCGGTTCAACTCACCCTTCAGGTCGGCGAAGGGACTGACCCCGCCGGTGCCGGAGCCACCGCCGTGGCCGTGGTGGTGGTGGAAGGCGTCGGTGATGAGGTTGCGGGACTGGGACGGCACGATCGCCGGGACGGCCAGCGCCAACACGATCGCCACGATGCCGACCTGCTGTGCCGACACCCGCGACGCGAGGTCGCCGCGGGTGTCGTTGTCCCGGCCACGGGCGATGCGCCGGCCCCACCGGTCGTGTTCGTCGGTGGCGTCGAGCCCGAGCAGGATCAGGAAGCCCGCTGCGCCGACCACGAACCACATCCAGGCGACGGGCTGCCGCGGCACCGCCCCGCTGACGACGAAGATCACCAACAAGGGGACGGTGGCGAGCGCGCCGCGGCGGCCGACCACCGCGATGAGGTCGACGAGAGCGGCGAGCAGGCCGAGCAACGCGCACACGACGAGTCGGACGGCAACCGTGGTGTGGATCGGCGCGACGCCGTCCCGCGTGGTGGCGTGCAGGCTGGTCATCAGCCGGTTGACGTCGTCGACCGTGCCGCCGGTCGGGATGAAGCCGCCCAGGGCGTGCAGCGGCGCGAAGCGCTGGGTCAGCCAGAGGACGAGCAGGATCACCCCGGGCCAGACGTCGAGCGCACCCGGTGCGCGGCGCAGCCGCAGCAGCGCGGCCGGCGCGATGACGATGATCATGCTCAGCCAGGCGTCGACGAGCCACCCGGAGTCCACGAACAGCCCCTTGAGCGGCACCGCGCCGAGGCCGCACGCGACGAGCGCCGACAGCGTGCGCCGCAGGGCCGTCCGGTCCGTGGAGTTCGTCGTGGCCGGCTCCGGGCGCGTTGCGCGAGGCGGTGCGGTGGTCGTCATCGCGAGAGCGCCGAGCTGCGGGAGTCGACGGTGTAGCCGGCGAGCAACAGCTGCCACGCCTGCGCGGTCGTGTCGCCGCAGCGCACGACGCTCACCCGCCACCCGGCGGCACGCAGGGCTGCTGCCGCGGTCGTGGCCGTCGACGGTGTGGGTTCGGTCCGCGGGGCGCCGGCGAGCTCGTCGGACATCGTCCAGGTCTCGGTGTCGAGCAGCACAGCGAGCGCGGGGGAGCTGTGACCACCGGCGCGCGCGGCGAGCAACGCGCGCAACGCGGCGGCGTCGATGCGGCCGAGCACCGCGATCAACGTCGACTCCTGCGCGGCCGAACGCAGCAGCGCGCTGATTTGTGCGAGGTCGCCGCGCTCGTCGCGGGTGGCATCGGACAGCCGGCGGGCCACCGCGCGCGGATCCCCGACGTGCAACGGCTGGGGCAACGTCAGCCGGTCGACGATGCCCACCCGCCGGCCGGACGCGATCGCATGCGTGGCGATGCTCGCCGCAGCACTGACTGCCCACTCGAAACTGTCGGTCGTGCGCGGGTCGTCGTCGGATCCGGATGCGTCGCCGACGTGCGCGGCGGCGCGGGTGTCGAGCACCACCGTCGCCTGGCCCTGCCAGGGCCGTTCCTCCTGGCGGACCATCAACGCGCCGGTGCGCGCTGACGACCGCCAGTGGATCTTGCGAAGGTCATCACCCGTGCGGTACTCGCGCGTCGACTGGTCGTCGGCGCCGTGCGACCCCACCGAGCGACTGCCGGCACTGTCGCCGAGATCGTCGCCGCGCGGCGGCTCCACCGCCGGCAGCGGATCGACCACCGGGGTCACCACGAAGTCGTCGTACGCCGTGAACGAACGAGTGAGGTCGACCATCCGGAACGGGTCGGTCAACCGCACGCGCAGCGGACCGACGCGGTAGCGGCCTCGCGCCAACCGGGGGATGCGATAGGTCACCGGCCGCTCCTCACGGGCGGCGAGCGGATCCAGGACGAAGCGGGCGCGCCCCCGCACCTGGCGAGGCAGGGTGTCCTCGAGCATCAACGTGCCCGACCTCAGCGCCGAGCGGTTGATGATCGTCAGTCGGACGGTCACCGGATGACCGGCCGACACGTCGGCGGGCTCCACGTTGCGGCTGTTGGCGATGCCCACCCGGGAGCGGTGCACGACCACGGCGGCGGCGCAGGGCACGGCGGCGGCGAGCACCCCCGCGCGGACGAGATCGCTCTGGCCGAACAGCAGGCCGCAGAGCACGGCGGTCGCGCCGGCCGCGAGCAGGCAGGTGCCGCGGGTCGTGAATCCGGGACGTCGGCGCGCCACGGTCAGCGGCTGCCGCGGACGGCGGTCTGGGGAATAGGCACGCTCGACCCGATCCGGGCCAGCAGCTCACCGGTCGAGCGGCCGGCGACGTGCGCCTCGGCGGTCAGCAGCAGCCGGTGTTCGAGCACCGGTGTCAGCAGGTACTGCAGATCGTCGGGAATGACGTAGTCGCGTCCGGTCAGCGCAGCCCACGCCTTCGATGCGCGCAGCAGTTGCAGCGTCGCGCGCGGGGACGCGCCGAGCCGCACGTCGGCCGAGCGACGGGTGGCCTCGGCGAGGTCGACGGCGTACGCCTTGATCGCGTCGGAAACATGCACCTGGCGCACCGCGCCGATCAGCGCACGGATCTCGGTGGCGTCGGACACGGGGCCGAGCTCGGCGAGCGGGTCCTCGGCGGCGTGCTCGGACAGCATCGCGATCTCGGACTGGCGGTTCGGGTAACCCATCGAGATCCGTGCGGTGAAGCGGTCGCGCTGGGCCTCGGGCAGCGGGTAGGTGCCCTCCATGTCGATCGGGTTCTGCGTGGCCAGCACCATGAACGGCGCTTCGAGCGAGTACGTGACGCCGTCGACGGTGACTTGTCGCTCCTCCATGCATTCGAGCAGCGCGGCCTGTGTCTTCGGCGACGCCCGGTTGATCTCGTCACCCACCACGATGTTCGCGAATACCGGACCCGGCTTGAACTCGAAGTCGCGGTCGTCGGCGTTGTAGACGCTCACGCCCGTGACGTCGCTGGGCAGCAGGTCGGGGGTGAACTGCACACGGCGCACCGAGCAGTCGATGGAGCGCGCCAGCGCCTTGGCGTACTTCGTCTTGCCGACGCCCGGCACGTCCTCGATCAGCAGGTGACCCTCGGCCAGCAGAACTGCCAGGCCCAACAGCACGGGGTCGTGCTTGCCCTCGATGACGCGCTCGATGTTCGCGCTGATCCGCTCCCCGGCACGCGCCACCGACTCGGCTCCGGCCGTGGCGCCCGCCGCGAGGTCGTCGTCGGGTCCGGCATGCCGCGCCCGCGGCAACAGCTCGTCCACCCAGCGTTCCTTCCGTTCGGCCGCGGCTGCTCGAGGCGCCTCGTCGGATCAGCGCGTGCGGTACTGCCGTTGCTGATTATGACGAATCCCGCGTCCGAGGCGTTACGGCCTTCGCGAAATCGAGCCCGACCGAGGCAGCGCAACGGCGCGGACCAGTGGCGCGTCGTCGCCGGAAAATGCTTGACCAGGATGAATGGTGGGTTAGAGTGGGGCGAAGTGGGGAGAGCGGGGGAGCTCGGCCTTACGGCAACACCGATGTCGGCCAGGCGGGTGCGTGAGCGGGGGAGTGTCGATGTTCCTCGGCACCCACACGCCCCGCCTGGACGACAAAGGGCGACTCGCACTGCCGGCACGGTTCCGGCCGGACCTCGAGGGGGGACTGGTGATCTGCAAGGGCCAGGACCGTTGCCTCTACGTCTTCCCGGTCACCGAGTTCGGCCGGGTGACCGAGGCCCTGCGCAGCGCGCCGGTGACCGATCGCCGGGTACGCGACTACAGCCGGGTGTTGTTCGCCAGCGCATCCAACGAGACCCCGGACGGCCAGGGCCGCATCACCGTTCCGCCGCCGCTGCGCTCCTACGCCGACCTGTCGAAGGACTGCGTCGTGATCGGTGCGAACACCCGCATCGAGGTGTGGGACGCCGGGGCCTGGGCGCAGTACCTCGAGGGCGCCGAGCAGGGCTTCAGCGACATCGCCGAGGAGGTGCTGCCCGGCGTGCTCTGAGCACGCGATCGCCGACCTCATGCACGTCCCCACAACTCCCCACGACACGACGACGAGTGCTGACGCCGGATCCGGCCTCCTCCCGCTGTCCTGGCATCACTTCCCCGATGCCAGGCCGAGCGGGTGGGGACCAGATCAGACGTCAGCGGCACACCGACCGGAACGGGACGAGCAGGAGCCGCATGGACGAGCAGGCAGGACCCGCGGGCGCGGCACAGCGCGGCACGCACACGCCCGTCCTGCTCGAGCGGGTGCTGACGCTGCTCGCGCCGGCGCTCGCCGACCACCCGGCCGTCGTGGTGGACGCGACGCTGGGCCTCGGCGGGCACGCCGCGGCGCTACTCGCTGCGCACCCGCACCTCACGCTCGTCGGCCTCGACCGCGACCCGCTCGCGCTGGAGCGCAGCCGCGAGCGTCTCGCGCCCTTCGCTGCACGCACGCATCTCGTCCACGCCGTGTACGACGAGATGCCGCAGGTGTTGGCCGAACTCGGGATGTCCGGCGTGGACGGCGTGCTGTTCGACCTCGGCGTCTCGTCGATGCAGCTCGACCTCGCCGAGCGCGGATTCGCCTACGCCCACGACGCGCCGCTGGACATGCGAATGGACCAGACCTCGGGTATCGACGCCGAACACGTCGTGAACACGTACGCCGTGCCCGAGCTGGCCCGGGTGTTACGCGAGTACGGAGAGGAACGGTTCGCGATGCGCATCGCACAGGCCATCGACCGGCAGCGGCAGGTGCGTCCACTGCGCTCCACTGCGGAACTCGCCGAGCTGGTGCGCACGGCGATCCCCGCGGCCACGCGTCGTACCGGCGGCAACCCGGCCAAGCGCACCTTCCAGGCCCTGCGCATCGAGGTCAACGGCGAGCTCGATGCCGTCCGCGCGGCGGTGCCGGCCGGGCTGCGGGCGTTGCAGGTCGGCGGCCGGATCGTCGTGCTCGCCTACCACTCGCTCGAGGACCGCATCGTCAAGCAGGCGTTCGCGGCGCTGTCCGCCGACACCACCCCGGCCGACCTGCCGGTGCCGCTGCCCGGGGCCGGACCAGAATTCCGGCTGCTCGTCCGCGGTTCGCAATCGGCCGGCGACGCCGAGACGACCGCCAACCCGCGCGCCGCTTCGGTCCGGCTGCGCGCCGCCGAGCGCATCAAGGAGGCAGTGTGAAGACACCGCAGCACGCCCGTCGGCTGCCGTTCGGCGCGCTGGTCGTCGCGCTGCTGCTCGGCGGTCTCGGGCTGCTGCTCGCGCTGAACACCGCATCGGCGGCCAACGAGCTGCGCCACCACCACTTCACCAGCGCCGACTCCGACGTCGCCGCCCAGGTGGAGCAGCTGCGCAACCAGAACGCGGCGAGCGCGGCCCCGGCGAATCTCGCCGACGCGGCCGGGGCGCTGGGCATGGTGCCGGCCAACAAGCCGGCGTTCATCGTCGTCGGGCCGGACGGTTCGGTGCAGGTGCTCGGCAAGGCCGGTCCGGCCAACGCGCCGGTGCTGCGGGCGCCGCATCCGAAGAAGCCGAAGCCGAGCCCGACCACGAGCAAGTCGACGACGGCGCCCGCAACGTCGACGAGCGCGAAGACGTCCGCTGCGCGCGGCCGCCACCCCGCATCCACCTCGCCGCATCCGTCGACCAGCGCGCGGCCGACGCCCACGCCGACCCCCACGCCGACCCCCACGCCGACGCCGACGGTGACCCTGCCCGGAGGACCGCGATGACCGACCGCCGACAACCGCCCGGTCCTGCGTACGGGCGTCCCCCCGGCGCGCGGCGTTCCGCGCCGCCACCTCCGGTCGCGCGTCGCGGCGCACCGGC
>NZ_CAXTQF010000077.1:0-15107 GCF_964246335.1 uncultured Jatrophihabitans sp.
GCCCGCGGCCGGATCGGCACGGCGATCGCCGCGCGGCAGAGCGAACTCGAGGCCGAACGCGACGCCCGGGTGCTGGTCGCCGAGACTGTCGACGTCACCCTGCCCACCGACCGCCGCGCGCCCGGTGCCCGGCACCCGGTCAACATGGTGCAGGACCTGCTGTGCGACATCTTCGTGGACATGGGGTGGTCGGTCGCCGAAGGGCCCGAGGCCGAGGCGAGCTGGTTCAACTTCGATGCGTTGAACACGCCCGCCGAGCATCCGGCCCGCGATCTGACGGACACCTTCTACGTCGGTGCCCCGGACTCCGGCGTCGTGCTGCGCACGCAGACCTCGCCGGTGCAGATCCGCACGATGCTCGCGCAGCAGCCGCCCATCTACATCGTCTGCCCGGGCCGGGTGTACCGCACCGACGAGGTCGACGCCACGCACTCGCCGGTGTTCCACCAGCTCGAGGGGCTCGCCGTCGACGAGGGCCTCACCATGGCCAACCTCAAGGGCACGCTCGACCACATGGCGCAGCAGCTGTTCGGTGGTTCCACGAGCGGGATCGCGACGCGCCTGCGGCCGCACTACTTCCCGTTCACCGAGCCCAGCGCCGAGATGGACCTCGTGTGCTTCGTCTGCCACGGCGCGTCGCTGACCGACCCCGACTACGGCGAGTGCCGCACCTGCAACAGCGAGGGCTGGATCGAGTGGGGCGGCTGCGGCATGGTCGACCCGCGCGTCCTGGTCGCGTGCGGCATCGACCCCGAGCGCTACAGCGGCTTCGCGTTCGGCATGGGCATCGACCGCGCGCTGATGTTCCGCAGCGGCGCCGCCGACATGCGTGACATGTTCGAAGGCGACGTCCGGTTCTCGAGCGCCTTCGGGGTGACGCCGTGAAGGCACCGATCAGCTGGCTGGCCGAGCACGCCGACCTGCCCGCAGACCTGACACCGCGCGCGCTCGGTGACGCTCTCCTGCGTATCGGCCTGGAGATCGACGGCATCGAGTCCGGCGCGGACGCCCTGCAGGGCCCGATCGTCGTCGGCCGGGTCGAGTCGTTCGTCGACGAGCCGCAGAAGAACGGCAAGACCATCCGCTGGTGCCAGGTGAATGTCGGCGAATCCGAACCGCGGGGCATCGTGTGCGGCGCACACAACTTCGCCGAGGGTGACCTCGTCGTGGTGTCGCTGCCCGGTGCCGTGCTACCCGGCGACTTCGCGATCTCGGCACGCAAGACCTACGGGCACGTCTCGGACGGCATGATCTGTTCGGTCCGCGAGCTCGGCATCGGCGAGGACCACGACGGCATCCTCGTGCTGCCCGCGGACTCGGCCCGCCCGGGCGACGACCCGCTGCGGCTGCTGGGTCTGCGCGACGCCGTGCTCGACGTCGAGGTCACCACCGACCGCGGGTACTGCCTGTCGATCCGCGGCCTCGCCCGGGAGGCCGCTGCTGCGCTCGGCGTCGCGTTCCACGACGTCACGGCGGACCTGCCGGCGGTCGACGGCGCCGCGTACGACGTGCGCATCGACGATCCGGCCGGCTGCGACCGCTTCTCCGCGCGCGCCGTCACCGGTCTCGACCCGGCGGCGCCGACGCCGGAGTGGATGGCTGCGCGGCTGCGGCAGTGCGGCCTGCGCTCGATCTCGCTCGCGGTCGACGTCACGAACTACGTCATGCTCGAGACCGGCCAGCCACTGCACGCGTTCGACCGCGACAAGCTGCGCGGGCCGATCGGTGTGCGCCGGGCTCTGCCGGGGGAGAAACTGACCACCCTCGACGACGTCTCCCGCGATCTGGCGCCCGATGACCTCGTCGTCACCGACGACTCCGGCGCGATCGCGCTCGGTGGTGTCATGGGCGGCGCGACCACCGAGATCGGCGACGCGACCACCAACATCGTCTTCGAGGCGGCGCACTGGCAACCGGCGTCGATCGCGCGCACGGTGCGTCGCCATCGACTGCCGAGCGAGGCGGCGCGTCGCTTCGAGCGCGGCGTCGACCCGCAGATCGCCGGGGTCGCCCTCGCCCGCTGCGTGGACCTGCTGGTCCAGCACGGCGGCGCGCGGGACGCCGGCGGATACACGGTGGTCGGCACCCCGGCAGCGCCGCCGCGCATCGCCCTCGCGGTCACCCGACCGGAGACCGTCGCCGGCATGCCCATCCCGCGCGACGATGTCGTCGCCAACCTGCGCGCCGTCGGCTGCACAGTCGAGGCCGGCGACACGCTGTTGCAGGTCGATCCGCCGTCGTGGCGACCGGACCTGCTCATCCCCGCGGATCTGGTCGAGGAAGTCGTTCGACTGGCCGGTTACGACCGGCTGCCCTCGGTGTTGCCCGCCGCCCCCGCGGGCGACGGGCTGACCGGCCGGCAGAAATTCAACAGATCGGTTGCGCGGTCGCTCGCCGACGCCGGATGCGTCGAGGTGCTGTCGTTTCCGTTCGTCGCACCGTCGCTACGCAGCGCGCTCGGCGACGACGAGCCCGCCGCACGCCTGGCAAATCCGCTGTCGGAGGACGAGCCGGAACTGCGCCGGTCGATCCTT
Organism: uncultured Jatrophihabitans sp.; assembly: GCF_964246335.1. Classification (GTDB taxonomy): domain Bacteria; phylum Actinomycetota; class Actinomycetes; order Mycobacteriales; family Jatrophihabitantaceae; genus Jatrophihabitans. The sequence goes on from NZ_CAXTQF010000077.1 coordinate 2,535, forward strand.
CCCGCCCTGCTGACGACGGTGTTGCGCAATCTCGGTCGCGGCCAACGCGACCTCGCGCTGTTCGAGACCGGTCTCGTGTTCCTGCCCCGGGAGCAGGCAGCTCGGGCGCCGGTGCCCGGGATCGACGGGCCACCGACGTCGGAACAGCTCGCCGCCCTGGACGCCGCGCTGCCCGAGCAGCCGCGGCACCTCGCCGCCGTCCTGTGCGGTGAGATCGAGCGGCGCGGGTGGTGGGGACCACCGCGACCGGCGGACTGGTCCGACGCCGTCGAACTCGCCCGCGTCGTCGCCCGGACCGCGCGGGTGCAGCTGACGGTGCGCGCCGCGGAGCATGCACCGTGGCACCCGGGACGCTGTGCCGAGCTGCTCGTCGAAGGCACGCCCGTCGGTTACGCCGGCGAGCTGCATCCACGCGTCGTCGCGGAGTTGGGCCTGCCCGAACGCACCTGCGCGCTCGAGCTGGATCTCGACGCGGTCCCGGTGCCGCAGGCCGCCGCGGCGCCGGAGGTTCACACCCTCCCGCCGGTGCTGCTCGACGTCGCGCTCGTCGTGGCGAACGACGTGCCGGCGGCTGAAGTCGCGGACACCCTGCGCGCGGCGGCCGGCCCGTTGCTCGAGTCGTTGCGGCTGTTCGACGTCTACGCCGACGACAAGCTCGGCGCGGACGTCCGTTCGCTGGCGTTCGCGCTGCGCTTCCGGGCGAAGGACCGCACGCTGACGGTGGAGGAGGCCACGACGGCGCGCGATGCCGCGGTGGACGCGGCCGCACACGCGCACGGCGCCCGCCTGCGTTCCTGAAAACTGTCGCCCCCGCGTCCTACCGTCCTCGCAACCGACGAGACGGGGGACGAGATGTGCGATTGCTGCGACTACATCGCCGCGCGCGGGGGCAGGCCGGACGACCCGCAGCTCATGGCCGAGTACGAGGCCGTCTGGCGCCGGGCCACGCGCGCAATGATCGAGGACTGCGGGTGTGCGGTGGTGCATGTCGAAGGCCCGTCGCTGCCCTGGGCATACACGATCGGTCTGTGGCCCGCACGTGGTCATCCGGAGCTCGTGGTGTTCGGGCTCGATCGCAGGCACGCGCACGACCTGCTCAACGCGCTCGCTCACTCGGTGACCCAGCATGGCGACACCCTCGCCGACGGTGACGTGCTGGAGCTCTCGGACGACCCGGGCGATCGGGTCGCACTGTTCACGGTGCCGAACCCGGGGCAGGTGGTGCTCCGGGCCAATGCCTACGTGGGGCGGGACCCGGCGGAATCGGTGTCTGCGCTGCAGGTCGTCTACCCCGACGACCTCGGTGTCTGGCCGTGGGAGCCGGGCTGCCGCCTCGCGCGAGGGCAGCCGATGCCGGGTTCGTTCGTCGCCTGACCCCCGGGCGCGGTCCTCAGCCGGACCCGTCGCGCAGTCGCTTGACGAATCGCACCCGCCGGTAACCCTGCTCGGCGTACCGGCCGGCCTCGACGTAGCCACGTGCCGGGTAGTACGTCAGGTTCTCGCTCATCTGCTCGTGGTGTCGACCCGTTGTGCATGAAGTTTCGTGCTAATGCATAATTGTGCGCATGGGTTTACGGGTCGCCGTTGCCGGTGCCAGCGGCTACGCCGGTGGCGAGCTGCTGCGCCTGTTGGCGGCGCACCCCGATTTCGATGTCGTCGCGGTCACCGCACACGGCAACGCGGGCCAGTTGCTCGGTGCCGTCCATCCCGGACTGCGCTCGCTGGCCGGGCTGGAGCTGGCACCGACCCGACCGGAAGCACTCGCCGAGGCAGACGTTGCGTTTCTGGCGCTGCCGCACGGCGCCGCCGCGCCGTTGGCCGAACTCCTGCCCGGCTCCGTCAAGGTCGTCGACCTCGGTTCGGACCACCGCCTGGAGGACGCCGCCGCACATGAGCGCTACTACGGCGGGACGCATGCGCAGCCGTGGGTCTACGGCCTGCCGGAACTGCCCGGCCAGCGCGCGGCCATCGCTCGCGCCGACCGGGTGGCCAACACCGGGTGCCACGCAGTGGCGGCCATCCTCGCCATCCGGCCACTGCTCGATGCGGGCGTCGCCGAGCCGGACGACGTCGTGCTCACCTCGGCGAGCGGCACGTCGGGCGCCGGACGCGCGGCCGCCGCGCACCTGCTCGCCAGTGAGGTGATGGGCGACCTCAGCGCGTACAAGGTCGGGGCGCACCGACACGTTCCGGAGATCAAGCAGGCCAGTGGTACGACGAGCCTGACGATGACCCCGATCCTCGTGCCGATGCCGCGGGGCATTCTGGCCAGCGTCGCGCTGCGCCCTGTCGGTGCGGCATCGCTGGACGCTGCGCGGGCGGCCCTCGACGCCGCCTATGCGTCCGAGCCCTTCGTGCACCTGCTGCCGGCCGGCCAGCAACCGCACAGCGCCGCGACGTCCGGCTCCAATTCGGCGCAGCTGCAGGTGCAGCTCGACCTCGACTCGGGACGGCTCGTCGTCACCTGTGCGATCGACAATCTCGGCAAGGGCGCGGCAGGCCAGGCCGTGCAGAACGCCAACCTGATGTGCGGGCTGCCCGAAACGGCCGGCCTCACCGCCGACGGGGTGGCGCCGTGAGCGTCACGACTCCTGCCGGCTTTCGCGCGGCCGGCGTGGCAGCCGGGCTCAAGACGTCGGGCGCGCCGGATGTCGCGCTCGTCGTCAACGACGGCCCGCTCGACGTAGCCGCCGCCGTCTTCACCCGCAACCGGGTGCGCGCAGCGCCGGTGCTGTGGTCCGAACAGGTCGTCGGGGACGGCCGGGCGCGCGCCGTCGTCCTCAACTCCGGCGGCGCCAACGCGTGCACCGGCCCGGACGGCTTCGCCGACACGCACCGCACCGCCGAGCACGTCGCGGCCGCGTTGTCGATCGGCGCCGGCGACGTCGTGGTGTGTTCCACCGGCCTGATCGGCGAACGACTGCCGATGCCGCAGCTGCTCGCCGGCGTCGATGCTGCGGCAGATGCGCTCGACAGCGAGTCGGGCGCGGCGGCCGCCGACGCGATCCGCACCACCGACACCCGCGTGAAACAGGCCGAGCACGCCGACGAGGGATGGAGCGTCGGCGGAATGGCCAAGGGCGCGGGCATGCTCGCCCCCGGGCTCGCCACCATGCTCTGCGTGCTCACCACCGACGCCGTCGTCGACGCCGCGGACCTCGACGCCGCACTGCGCGCCGCAACCGCGCACACATTCGACCGCGTCGACGCCGACGGCTGCATGTCCACCAACGACACCGTCGTGGTGCTGGCCAGCGGCGCCTCCGGCGTGACACCGCCACCCGACCGACTGGACGCTGCCCTGCACGCCGTGTGCGCCGACCTCGCCGCGCAGCTGATCGCCGACGCCGAGGGCGCCACCAAAGAGGTCGAGGTGGAGGTGGTCAACGCCGCGACCGAGCAGGACGCCGTCGAGGTCGGCCGGTCCATCGCGCGCAACAACCTGCTCAAGTGCGCGCTGTTCGGCAACGACCCCAACTGGGGACGCGTGCTCGCCGCCATCGGCACGACCTCCGCCGCCTTCGACGCCGACCGGCTGGGCGTCGCGATCAACGGCGTGCAGGTGTGCCGCGACGGCGCGGCCGGCGAGCCACGCGAGGGCGTCGACCTGACCGGCCGTCACGTGCACGTACGCGCCGACCTCAACGCCGGGGATGCCGCGGCGACCATCTGGACCAACGACCTGTCGCACGGCTACGTCGAAGAGAACTCGGCGTATTCGACATGAGGACCGTCGAGCAGGCCATGACGCGTGCCGCGACGCTCGTCGACGCGCTGCCCTGGCTGCAGCGATTCCACGGCAAGGTCGTCGTCGTCAAGTACGGCGGCAACGCCATGACCAGCCCGGAACTGCAGGCGGCGTTCGCGCAGGACGTCGTGTTCCTGCGCTACGCCGGACTGCGGCCGGTGGTCGTGCACGGCGGTGGGCCGCAGATCACCGAGCACCTGGGCCGGCTGGGCATCGAGTCGGAGTTCCGCGGCGGGCTGCGCGTCACCACGCCGGAGGCCATGGACATCGTGCGCATGGTGCTCACCGGCCAGGTCAGTGCCGAAATCGTCAACGGCATCAATGACCACGGCTCGTTCGCCGTCGGCCTGTCCGGCGAGGACGGCGGCCTGCTCACTGCCGAGCGGCGCGGCGCCGTCGTGGACGGCGAGCACGTCGACATCGGGCAGGTCGGTGACATCGTGGACGTCGACGCGTCCGCCGTCACCGCACTGCTCGACGCCGGCCGCATCCCGGTCATCGCCACCGTGGCCCGCGGGCGCGACGGACTGACCTACAACGTCAACGCCGACACCGCAGCCGCGGCCCTCGCCGTCAGCCTCGGCGCGGAGAAACTCATCGTGCTCACCGACGTCGAGGGGCTGTACGCGGACTGGCCCGCCAGCTCCGAGGTCATCAGCCAGATCGACGTCGAGCAGCTGGCCGACCTGATGCCCGGCCTGGGCGCCGGGATGGTGCCGAAGATGGAGGCCTGCCGGCGTGCGGTGCAGGGCGGCGTGCCGCGGGCACACGTGCTGGACGGGCGCGTGCCGCACGCGCTGCTGCTGGAGATCTTCACGAGCGAGGGCGTCGGCACGATGGTCGTCCCGGCGAAGACCGAGGAGGGCAGATGACCCTGACCGAGCGGTGGAACACCGTGATGATGGACAACTACGGCACGCCGAAGGTCGCGCTCGACCACGGCGACGGTGTGCGCGTGTGGAGCACCGCCGGTGACGAGTTCCTCGACTTCGTCGGCGGCATCGCGGTGTCCTCGCTCGGCCACGCCCATCCGGCGATCGTCGCGGCCGTCACCGACCAGGTCGGCCGGCTCGCCCACACGTCCAACCTGGCCATGCACGAGCCCGGGGTGCGGCTCGCCGAGCGGCTCGTCGACCTGCTCGGCCTGCCCGCGCGGGTGTTCTTCGCCAACTCCGGCGCCGAGGCGAACGAATGCGCGCTGAAGCTTGCCCGCAAGCACCGGCCGGGCGGCGGGATCGTGTCGTGCAACGCCAGCTTCCACGGCCGCACCTTCGGCGCGCTGTCGGTCACCGGCAACGCCGCCAAGCGCGAGCCGTTCGCGCCGCTGCCCGGGCCGGTCACCTTCGTCGACTACGGCGACACCGCGGCGCTGCGGGCCGCGGTGACGCGGCAGACCGCAGCCGTCATCGTCGAACCGACCCTGGGCGAGGGCGGCATCGTGGCGCCGCCGCCCGGTTTCCTCACCGACGTGCGGGCGATCTGCGACGACGCCGGCGCGCTGCTGATCGTCGACGAGGTGCAGAGCGGCATCGGCCGCACCGGCAACTGGTTCGCCAGCCAGGCCGAGGGCGTTCGACCAGACGTCGTCACGCTCGCCAAAGGTCTCGGCGGCGGACTGCCGATCGGTGCCTGTCTCGCCGTCGGCGCCGCGGGGGAGTTGTTCGCGCCGGGCGACCACGGCAGCACGTTCGGCGGCAATCCCGTGTCCTGCGCTGCTGCCCTCGCGGTGTTGACCACGATCGCCGACGAGCATCTGCTCGACCACGTCAAACAGGTCGGTGAGCACCTGGCCCGGCGCATCGAGGCCATCGGCGCCCCGCTCGTGCGTGAGGTCCGCGGCTCCGGGCTCTGGCGCGGCGTCGTGCTCACCGGCGCGCACGCGGCCGACGTCGAACTGAGCGCCTTCAACCGTGGCCTGCTCGTGAACGCCGTCCGCCCGGACGTGCTGCGGCTCGCCCCACCCTTGATCACCACGACAGACGACGTCGACACGGCGGTGGTCCGGCTGGCCGACGCACTGCAGGAGGTGGCGGCCCGCGATGCCTAGACACTTCCTGCGCGACGACGACCTCACGCCCGACGAGCAGGCGCAGGTCCTCGACCTCGCGGCGACGATGAAGGCCGCGCCGCACCAGCACCGCGCGCTGGCCGGCCCGTCGTCCGTCGCGTTGATCTTCGACAAGCCGACGCTGCGCACCCAGTTGTCCTTCTCCGTCGGCGTCGCGGAGCTCGGCGGCCAGCCGATCGTCGTCGACGGGCGGCTTGCCGGGATCGGCACCCGGGAGTCGATCGCGGACACCACGCGCATCCTGTCGCGTCAGGTGGCTGCCATCGTCTGGCGCACCTACGGCCAGGAGCGCATCGACGAGATGGCCGGCGTCGCGTCGGTGCCCGTCGTGAACGCGCTGACCGACCAGTTCCACCCGTGCCAGATCCTCGCCGACCTGCAGACCGTCCGCGAACGCAAGCAGCGCCTCGCCGGGCTGACGTTCGCGTACCTCGGCGACACCGCGAACAACATGGCCAACTCGTACCTGCTCGGGGGCGCGACGGCGGGCATGCACGTGCGCCTGGGTGGCCCTGCCGAGTACGCGCCGGACCCCGCGATCGTCGCGCGGGCGGCGGAGCTGGCCGCGCAGACCGGCGGCTCGGTCACCGTCACCGACGACGCGCACGCCGCGCTCGACGGTGCCGATGTCGTCGCCACCGACACCTGGGTGTCGATGGGCCAGGAGGACGAGGCCGCGCAGCGCGAGGCACCGTTCGTGCCCTACGCCGTCACGGCGGACGCGCTCGAGTACGCCGCGGCCGATGCCCTGGTGCTGCACTGCCTGCCCGCCTACCGGGGCAAGGAGATCACCGCGGCCGTCCTCGACGGACCGCGCAGCGCCGTGTGGGACGAGGCGGAGAACCGCCGGCACGCACAGAAGGCGCTGCTGGCCTTTCTGCTGGAGCGCACATGACGACCGCGCACGACGTGCCGCCGGGCAGGGTCACCAAGGCCGCGCGCCATGCACGCATCGTCCAGATCCTCGGCGCCGCGCCCGTGGCCTCGCACGGCGAGCTCGCCGCGCTGCTCGCCGCCGACGGTCTGCACGTCACGCAGGCGACGCTCTCGCGCGACCTCGACGAGCTGGGCGCAGTGAAGCTGCGGACCCCGGACGGCGGTCACCCCGTCTACGTGGTGCCGGAGGACGGCACGCCGCTTGCCGCGCGCCGCGACGACGACGCGCCGCCCCACCGGCTCGCCCGCCTGGTCGGCGAGCTGTGCACGTCGGCGCAGGCCAGCGCCAACATGGTCGTGTTGCGCACCCCGCCCGGAGCCGCGCAGTTCCTCGCGTCCGCGGTGGACCGCGCGGGCCTCGCAGCCGTGCTCGGCACGATCGCCGGAGATGACACGATCCTCGTCGTGACCCGCGACCCGGCCGGCGGCGATGCGCTTGCGCAACAGCTGCGCGACCTCGCGCAGGCCCGCACCGACCGGCACCCGGCCGGGGGAGAGGAAACACCAGCGTGAGCAAGGTCCTGACGTCCCTGCCGCAGGGCGAACGCATCGGCATCGCGTTCTCCGGCGGCCTGGACACCTCCGTCGCGGTCGCCTGGATGCGCGCCAACGGCGCCGTGCCCTGCACCTACACCGCAGACATCGGCCAGTACGACGAGCCGGACATCAGCGGCGTGCCGGACCGCGCCCGGCGCTACGGCGCCGAGCTCGCCCGCGCGGTCGACTGCCGCCGCGAGCTGGTCGAGGAGGGACTCGCCGCGTTGGCGTGCGGCGCCTTCCACGTCCGCTCGGGCGCGCGGACCTACTTCAACACCACGCCGCTCGGGCGCGCCATCACCGGCACCATGCTGGTCCGGGCGATGCAGTCCGACGACGTGCACATCTGGGGTGACGGCTCGACGTTCAAGGGCAACGACATCGAGCGCTTCTACCGCTACGGCCTGCTCGCCAACCCCGCGCTGCGGATCTACAAGCCGTGGCTCGACGCGCGGTTCGTCACCGAGCTCGGTGGCCGCGCCGAGATGAGCCAGTGGCTGAGCGAGCGCGACCTGCCCTACCGCGACAGCAAGGAGAAGGCGTACTCCACGGACGCCAACATCTGGGGCGCCACCCACGAGGCGAAGACCCTCGAGCACCTCGACGTCTCGCTGGAGACGGTCGAGCCGATCATGGGCGTCAAGTTCTGGGACCCGGCGGTGAGCGTCGACGCCGAGGACGTGAGCATCCGCTTCGACAGCGGCCGGCCCGTCGCGATCAACGGCGTCGACTACGCCGACCCGGTGGCCCTCGTGCACGAGGCCAACGCGATCGGCGGCCGGCACGGCCTCGGCATGTCCGACCAGATCGAGAACCGCATCATCGAGGCCAAGTCGCGCGGCATCTACGAGGCGCCCGGCATGGCACTGCTGTGGATCGCGTACGAGCGGCTCGTCAACGCGATCCACAACGAGGACACGACCGCGAACTATCACAACGAGGGGCGCCGGCTCGGCCGGTTGCTCTACGAGGGTCGTTGGCTGGACCCCCAGGCGTTGATGCAGCGCGAGTCGATCCAGCGCTGGATCGCGTCCCTCGTCACCGGCCAGGTGACCCTGCGTCTGCGGCGCGGCGAGGACTACTCGCTGCTCGACACCCGTGGTCCCGAGCTGTCCTACCACCCGGACAAGTTGTCCATGGAACGCACCGAACACGCGGCGTTCGGCCCCGTCGACCGCATCGGCCAGCTGACGATGCGCAACCTCGACATCGCCGATTCACGCGCCAAGCTCGAGCAGTACGCGGCACAGTCCGAGGTGCTGCTCGGTCGCACGCACCTGTTCGGCGAGCTCGAGCAAGCCGGCCTGGACGAGCACGGCGCCGACCAGATCACCGCCCGCGGCCGGCGTGATGACGCCGATGAGTCCGTCCTCGACGACGCGGCGATCGAGTCCGGCGTTGACTGACGCCCGGCTGTGGGGCGGCCGCTTCGCCGGTGGTCCGGCGGACGTGCTCGCGGCGTTGTCACTGTCGACGCACTTCGACTGGCGGCTGGCGCGGCACGACATCGCAGGCTCCCGCGCGCACGCCCGCGTGCTGCACGGCGCCGGGCTGCTCACCGACGACGAACTCACCGGCATGCTCGCCGGGCTCGACCGGCTCGAGGACGACGTCGTCAGCGGCGATTTCGCGCCGGAGCCGGCCGACGAGGACGTGCACACGGCACTCGAGCGCGGGCTGGTCGAGCGCGTGGGTGCCGAGCTCGGCGGCCGCTTACGCGCCGGGCGCTCGCGCAACGACCAGATCGCCACCCTGATCCGGCTCTACCTGCGCGAGCAGGCGCGCTCGCTCGCGAGCGAGGTGCTCGGCGTCGTCGAGGCGCTGGTCGGCCAGGCACGGCGGCACTCCGATGTCGCGATGCCCGGTCGCACGCATCTGCAGCACGCGCAGCCCGTGCTGCTCGCCCACCATCTGCTGGCGCACTGCTGGCCCCTCGTGCGTGACGTCGCGCGGCTGCGGGACTGGGACGCCCGGGCCGCACGCAGCCCCTACGGCGCAGGAGCGCTGGCCGGTTCGTCCCTGGGCCTGGATCCGGCGGCCGTCGCCGCCGAGCTGGGCTTCGCCGGGCCGGCGGAGAACTCCATCGACGCCACCGCCGCGCGCGACGTCGTCGCCGAGTTCTCCTTCGTCGCCGCCATGCTCGCCGTCGACCTGTCGCGCATCGCCGAGGAGGTCGTCCTCTGGGCGACCAAGGAGTTCTCGTTCGTCACGCTGGACGATGCATTCTCCACCGGCAGTTCGATCATGCCGCAGAAGAAGAACCCGGACGTCGCGGAGCTGGCCCGCGGCAAGGCCGGCCGGCTGATCGGCGATCACGCCGGGCTGCTCGCCACCCTCAAGGGCCTGCCGCTGGCCTACAACCGCGACCTGCAGGAGGACAAGGAACCGGTCTTCGACGCCGTCGACACCCTGCACCTGTTGCTGCCCGCCATGAGCGGCACGCTCGCCACCCTGGTGTTCGACACCGAACGCCTGGAGTCGCTGGCGCCGCAGGGTTTCTCGTTGGCCACCGACGTCGCCGAGTGGCTGGTGCGGCGCCGGGTGCCGTTCCGGGTCGCGCACGAGGTGGCCGGCGCCTGCGTGCGCGAGTGCGAGCGCCGCGGCATCGACCTGGCCGACCTGTCCGACGACGACCTCGCTGCCATCTCGCCCGATCTGACCCCGCAGGTCCGGGAGGTGCTGACCGTCCGCGGCTCGATCGAGTCGCGCGACGGCGTCGGCGGCACGGCGCCGGCACGCGTCGCCGAGCAACACGCCGCGCTTGACGCCCAGGTCCGCGATCACCGCGAGTGGGCCGGCGCGCAGGCGTGACCGTCGAGCGCACACGACTGGCCGTCCCGGCGCTGACGCTCGCGCCGCGCCTGCTCGGTGCCGTCCTCGTCTCGGCCGTCGGCGGCGAGGACGTCGCCGTCCGACTCACCGAGGTCGAGGCATACGAGGGTGTCGACGACCCGGCATCACATGCGTTCCGCGGCCGCACCAACCGCACCGCCGTGATGTTCGGTCCGCCCGGTCATCTGTACTGCTACTTCACCTACGGCATGCACTGGTGCGCGAACGTCGTGTGCGGCCCCGACGGCACGGCTGCGGCGGTGCTGCTGCGGGCCGGCGAGGTGGTCGACGGCCTGCCGGTGGCCCGCGCGCGGCGGCCGGCCGCGAAACGCGACGCCGATCTCGCGCGCGGCCCGGCCCGGCTCGCGACCTGTCTGGGCCTCGGCGCTGCGACCAACGGCGTCGACCTGTTCGATCCCGGGTCACCCGTCCGGCTGGCGGCCGTCGCCTCGCGTCGCCCGCGCGGCGTGCAGGCCGGCCCGCGGGTCGGCATCAGCGCCGCGGCCGACCGTCTGTGGCGCTTCTGGCTTGCCGACGAACCGTCGGTGTCCGCCTACAAGGCGGGGACCCGGGCAACCCGCGGGCATCGACCGGCAGACTGAGCGGGTGAGCGAGCACCTCGAGCCGGCCGACGGCGGCGCGGCGCACCACCGTGGCGCCGACCCGGCTGCGGCACTTCCGGACGATCTGCGCGACGCGTACGTCGTGCTCGCTTCGGGAGCGGCGCAGATCCTGCCGACGGACGGGCTGGCCGAGCGATTGCTCGTCGCGCAGCGCGAGAACCGTCCGCTGCGGGTGAAGCTGGGCATCGACCCGTCGGGCACGGACCTCACGCTCGGGCATGCGGTGGTCCTGCGCAAACTGCGTCAGTTCCAGGACTTCGGGCACACCGCCGTGCTCGTCGTCGGCGGGTTCACCGGGCAGGTCGGTGATCCGTCCGGTCGCACGAGTACCCGCGTCGCGCAGAGCGCGCAGGACGTGATCGCCAACGCACGCGGTTACTTCGACCAGGTGATGCGCATTCTCGACCCGCAGCGCACGGAGGTCGTCAACAACGCCGATTGGCTCGGGGTGATGAGCCTGGCCGACATCCTGGGCTACACCCGCCTGATGACCGTCGCGCAAGTGCTCGAACGCGACGACTTCGCGCGCCGTTTCGCGGCCCGGCAGCCGATCAGCCTGTCCGAGTTCGTGTACCCCCTGCTGCAGGGCATCGACTCGGTCGAGATCCACGCGGACCTCGAGCTCGGTGGTACGGACCAGACGTTCAACAACCTGGTCGGCCGCGAGCTGCAGCGCGCGCGCGGCCAGGCCCCGCAGGCGGTGCTCACCGTGCCACTGCTCGTCGGCACCGACGGCGTCGAGAAGATGGGCAAGTCGCTCGGGAACTACATCGCGATCTCGGACCCTGCGGACGAGCAGTTCGGCAAGCTGATGAGCATCCCGGACACGCTCATCGAGACCTACGCACGGCTGTGCACCGCTCTGCACCCCGACCAGGTCGACGAGCTGGCGGCGGCGGCGTCGCTCGGGGGCGCGGACGCCAACCGGGCGAAGCGCGCGATGGCCCGGGCGGTCGTCACGCTGTACCACGGCTCGGACGGGGCACGGGCCGCCGAAGAGCACTTCGACGCTGTGTTCAAGCGTCACGAGTTGCAGGTCGACGCGCCGGAGTACCCGCTCCCGGCAGACGATCCGGTGCATCTGCCTGCGCTGCTGGTCGCTGCCGGGCTGGCGGCCGGCACCAGCGCGGCGCGCCGCGACATCGATGCCGGCTCGGTCCGACTCGACGGCGTCGCGGTGGCGTCGGGCGCTTACGACCTCGGACGTGCGGAGGTCGTGGGTCGCGTGCTGGCGCGGGGCAAGCGGCACGCGCGCCGGCTGGTCTGAGCTCCGGCTGAACGTCGCCCCGCGGCACTCGGGGGGCGATTTGCATCCACGCGTCGGCAGTCACTAGTGTTGTCTTTGTTCGCGCGACGGACCCGAAGCGCAGGCGTTGAGCCAGCAGCCGGGGACAGGCGGATGAAATCCCCCAAGCACGAGGCACGGACTCTTCGAGTCGCCCCGACCAAGTGGGAACTGGGCGGTGCCGGACGTGTTTGACCGCGCGAAGCCGACCAGGTAGCGTTACGCAGGTTGCCCCGGATCAGGTCGAAAGGTCTGAAATGGTGTGCATCCGCTCCTTGAGAACTCAACAGCGTGCCGAAAGTTAGTGCCATTTATTAACTCTCGTCCACGATCCGTTTCTACGGGTCGTGAAGAGATTCCTTTGGTACATCGAGCAAATTGAAACACCCAGCTCGTTGAACCAGTGATTGAAGCCGCTTGCCAAGAGCGGCGACTTTCTGTGTAGACACCCCGAAGGGCCCTCGGTCCTCGGACATGTCAATAAACATCCACGGAGAGTTTGATCCTGGCTCAGGACGAACGCTGGCGGCGTGCTTAACACATG
>NZ_CAXTQF010000078.1:0-14860 GCF_964246335.1 uncultured Jatrophihabitans sp.
ACGCTGACCAGCGCCACCGACGGGTGCGCCGCGGCGAACCGCTTCGTCATCCGCGCGTCGTGTTCGGCGACGGCCGCGACCTCCGCGTGCACCCGCAGCGCCGCCTCGGCCAGCTGCGCGGCGCGGGGGTCCGGCGCGTCCGGGGCCGCGGCCAGCGTCTCCGCGGCGCCCTCGGCGTAGGCGGCGGTGAGCGGTTTGCCGCCCGGCACCGGCGCGGCCATGTGCGCCCGGTTGACGATCACCCCCGCCAACGGCATCTGGTCGGCGTCGAGACGCTCGACGAAGTAGGAGGCCTCCCGCAGCGCGTCGGGCTCCGGCGTGGCGACGACGACGAACGCGGTGCCCGGTCGCTTGAGCAGCTCGTAGGTGTGCTGGGCGCGTTCGCGGAAGCCGCCGAACATCGACTCCAGCGCGCTGACGAACGTCGACAGGTCGTTCAGCAGCTCGCCACCGATGATCTTCGTGAAGGCCCGCGCGACGACGCCGACGCCCGCGGTGACGACCTTGACGTAGGCCCTGCCGCCGGCCTTCGCCGGGGCGGTCAGCAACTTGACCATCCGGCCGTCGAGGAAACGACCCAACCGGTTCGGGGCGTCCAGGAAGTCGAGGGCCGAGCGCGACGGCGGCGTGTCGACGACGACGAGATCCCATTCGTCGGCGGCCACGAGCTGACCGAGCTTCTCCATCGCCATGTACTCCTGCGTCCCGGCGAACGACGAGGACAGCGACTGGTAGAAGGGATTGGCGAAGATCTGCTCGGCGCGTTCGGGCGTCGAGTGCTCGAGCACGACGTCGTCGAACGTGCGCTTCATGTCCAGCATCATCGCGAACAGCTCGCCGCCGGGAGCCGCGCCGTCGGTGGCGCCCTTGACCGCTCGCGGGGTGTTGTCGAGCTCGGTGAGCCCCATCGACTGCGCGAGCCGGCGGGCCGGGTCGATGGTGAGCACGACGGTGCGCCGCCCGGCCTGCGCGCCGATCATCGCCATGGCCGCGGCCGTCGTCGTCTTGCCGACGCCGCCGCTGCCGCAGGTGACGACGACGCGCGTCGCCGGGTCGCGCACGAGCTTCGCGACGTCCAGCGGCGTGCTCATGCGACCTCGCTCGTGAAGAACATCCGGGCGAGGTCCTTGAGCTCGCCGAGCTCGACCGGCGGGTTGAGGTCGGGCAGGACGATGCGCGGCAACGCCAGCTCGTCCAGCCGCGCCGCGTTGGTCTCCTGGACGCGTTGGCGCTGCGCGTAGTCGACCATCTCGGCCGCGATCGCGGAGGTGTTGCGGGCGCCGACCCCGGCCAGCTTCAGGCCGGCCGCCAGCTGCTGCTCGTCGACGACGCCGTCCGGCACGAGGCCGGCGTCCAACAGCGTCGGACGCGCCCGGTTGACGATCACCGAACCCAGCCGGAAGCCGAGCTCCGCGAGGCCGGCGGCTGCGTCGATCGTCTCCTGCACCGGCATCTCCTCGAGCAGCGTCACGAGATGCACCGCGGTCTGCGGCCCGTGCAGCAACTTGATGACGCCTTCGCTCTGGCTGTTGATCGGCCCGAACTTTGTCAGCTTCGCGACCTCGCGGGTGGCGTCGAGGAAGCGGGTGATCCGCCCCGTCGGCGGTGCGTCCAGCACGACGGCGTCGTAGACGTGCTTGCCGTTCTCGGTGCGGACGGTGGATTCCTTGACCTTGCCGGTGAGCAGCACGTCGCGCAGGCCCGGAGCGAGCGTCGTGACGAAGTCGACGGCGCCGATCTTGCGCAGCCCGCGCGCGGAACGGCGCAGGCCGTAGAACATGTCCAGGTACTCGATCATCGCCTGCTCGGCGTCGACGGCCAGCCCGAACAGCTGACCGCCGTTCTCCACCCCGGCCAGCCGCCGCTCGCCGTAGGTCATCGGCGGCGTGTCGAACAGCTGCGCGATGGCCTGCCGGCCCTCGACCTCGACGAGGAGCACCTTGCGGCCCGTCTGGGCCAGCGCGACGGCGAGCGCGGCCGCCACCGTGGTCTTGCCGGTGCCGCCCTTGCCGGTGACGACGTGCAGCCGCGCCGTGGTCGGGATGCCCGGCGCGAGCCCGGCGGCGGACCGCGTCCGCTCGGCGACCGGGGGGCGGTACGCACTCATCGGTCCAGCGTATGGGCACCGGAACGCGCGTCGCCCCGGGGCCGGGCGGGCGTGAGCTGCACCGCGCCCGGCCGGTGTCGGCCCGCTGCCGGGACGGGCGGCTACGGTCGGGTCATGTCGACGCCGCCACCGCCGTCCACAGCGTCCTTGTCACCGCTCGCCCGGCTGGCCGAGCTCGGCCTGACGCTGCCGCCGGTCGTGGCGCCGCTCGCCGCCTACCAGCCTGCCCGGCGCAGCGGGCAGGTCGTGTTCACCGCCGGGCAGCTGCCGATGATCGACGGCGCGCTGCCGCAGACCGGCAAGGTCGGCGGTGCGGTGTCGCCGGAGGACGCCCACGCACTCGCTCGGGTGGCCGCGCTGAACGCGCTGGCCGCGGTGCACGCGCTCGCCGGACTCGACGACGTCGCGGGCGTCGTCAAGGTGGTCGGCTACGTCGCCTGCGTGCCGGAATTCACCGGGCACCCCGCCGTCGTCAACGGGGCGAGCGAACTGCTGGGCGAGATCTTTGGCGACGCCGGGGCGCACGCCCGCTCGGCGGTCGGCGTGGCGTCGCTGCCGCTGGACTCGCCGGTCGAGATCGAGCTGATCGTCGAGCTGGCCTGATGAGCTCACCGGTCGGCGACGTGCCGGTACGTGATGCCGCGACGGTCGTGCTGCTGCGCGACGCCGCGGACGGTCTCGACGTCTGGCTGCTCACCCGGGTGACCCAGATGGCGTTCGCCGCGGGCATGTCCGTCTTTCCCGGCGGTCGGGTGGATGTCGCCGATGCGGACCTGCCGCTGCGCGGCGCCGATGTGCCGGCGCTCGCGGCGCGCCTGCGCTGTTCACCTGAGCTGGCGCACGCGCTGCTCGGCGCTGCGCTGCGGGAGACGTTCGAGGAGACCGGCGTCCTGCTCACCGTGCCGACGCGCGACCTCGGCGAGCGGCGGGCCGAGGTCGAGGGCGGGTCGTTGCCGTTCGGCGCGCTGCTGGCCGAGCACGAGCTCGTACTGGACGCGGCGGTGCTGGCGCCGTGGTCGCGATGGATCACACCGGCCGGCGAGACGCGCCGTTACGACACCCGCTTCTTCGTGTGCGTGCTGCCGGCCGAGGCGCAGGCCCGCGACGTCACCACCGAGTCGAGCGCGGCGGGTTGGGTGTCGGTGGCTGCGGCGATCGAGGAGGCACAGCGTGGCGAGCGCAAGCTGCTGCCGCCGACGATGGCGACCTTGACCTCGCTGTTGCCCTTCCGCACGGCGGCCGACGTGTTGACCGCGGCGGCGCAACGCTCGCTCGAACCGGTCGAGCCGGAGCTGCTGGTCGGCGAGGACGGCGTCGTGTCCGTCCGCCTGCCCGACGGGCTCACGGTTACGATCCCGCAGCCATGACCCATCCGGCGTACGAGACGGTGCGGCCCGTGCTGCCGAACGCATCGGTGCTGCTGCAGGCCAATCCCGGTCCGATGACGCTCGACGGCACGAACACCTGGCTGTTGCGCGGCGGCCCGGCACGCGGTTGCGTCGTCGTCGATCCGGGCGAGGAGGACGACGCGCACCTGGCTGCGGTGCTGGAAGCCGCCGGCGAGGTCGCGCTGGTGCTGCTGACGCACGGCCATCACGACCACAGTGGTGCCGCGGCGGCGCTGCACGAGGCCACCGGCGCCTCGGTCCGTGCCGCCGATGCCGCCCACTGCCACGGCGGCGCGGTGCTGGCGGACGGCGAGACCCTCGAGGCCGCGGGGATCCGGCTGCGCGTGCTCGCGACGCCGGGGCACACGGCGGACTCGGTGTCGTTCGCCCTTGACGCGGCCGACGACGTGGCGGCCGTGCTCACCGGTGACACGATCCTCGGCCGCGGCACCACCGTCGTCGCGCACCCGGACGGCGTGCTCGGCCCGTACCTGGACTCGCTGCAACGTTTGCACGGGCTCGGCGACGTGAGCGTGCTGCCCGGGCACGGACCGGAACTGCCGTCGGTGGCCGAGGTCGCGGGGCAGTACCTCACGCACCGCGCGGAGCGGCTGGAGCAGGTGCGTGGCGCACTGCGCGAGCTCGGCGCGCAGGCGTCCGCGCGGCAGATCGTCGAGCTCGTCTACGCCGACGTCGACCAGGCCGTGTGGTGGGCGGCGGAGCTGTCCGTGGCCGCCCAGCTCGACTACCTCCGCGCGGGTGCATAGCTTCGGACTGGGCCCTCACTTCCAGTCGTAGGTGTAGCACCAGCGAAGCGCGTCGACCGCATCGCTCGTCAGCTCCGGGTGGCGTGCGACGAAGACGGCGGTGGCCCGGTCGGCGGCGACGACCAGGGACTCGTCCGCTCGCGGCTCGACTTTGTAGAACTCGTCGTGTAGCCGCTGCACTTCGGCAGCCAGGTCAGCGGCTGTCAGCGCGCCGAAGTGTCCTGCGAACCGGTCCACGTTCCGAACAGGGAATGGCGACAATCCCTTGCCCGTGAAGACCACGAGTGCCTGACTGACCAGGTCTGCATCCACCTCATCGCCTCCGCAGGAGCGCCGTGACACCCGTGGCCGCCGCGCGGCACGACTCGGTACCGACTGCGAGCGGTCAGTCGATCACCGAGGGCGCGAATGCCCGATACCGGGTGCGGACTGTGCCGCCAACGACCGAGCACGCGTCCCGCACATCGGCGTCGGCCAGGTCAACCGCCCGTCAGCGGGCGCGGCGGGCGAGGCGTTCGCGGTCCAGGATGACCACACTCTTGCCCTCCAGGCGCAGCCAGCCGCGCGACGCGAAGTCGGCCAGCGCCTTGTTCACCGTCTCGCGCGAGGCGCCGACGAGCTGCGCGAGCTCCTCCTGCGTCAGGTCGTGCGTGACCCTTAGCTGACCACCGTCGATCGAGCCGAAGCGTTGCGCGAGCTGCAGCAGCTGCTTGGCGACCCGCCCCGGCACATCGACGAAGATCAGGTCGGCGAGCATCGTGTTGGTGCGCCGCAGCCGGCGCGCGACCACACGCAGCAGCTGCATCGCGATCTGCGGCCGGTCGGTGGCCCAGTTCTGCAGCGCGGACTTGGGCAGCCGGGCGAGCCGCGCGTCGGTGACGACGGTGGCGGTGGCCGTGCGCGGGCCCGGGTCGAACAGCGACAGCTCGCCGAACTGGTCGGACGGCCCGTAGATGGCGACCAGGTTCTCCCGGCCGTCCGGCGAGCGGCGACCGAGCTTCACCTTGCCGGACAGCACGATGTACAGGCTGTCGCCGGGCTCACCCTCGTTGAACAGCACCGCGCCGCGCGGCGCCTCGACCATCTCGAACTCGCCGGACAACGCCTCGACGTCCGCCGGGTCGACCCCTTGGAACAGCCCCGCCCTGCGCAGAATCTCGTCCACTGATGCAGCTCCTCGTCGCTCGCGATGCGAGCCATGTCACAGTCTCGACGGGAGTCTAGTAAACCCGGCGTCGATCAGCTCCGGGAGCTGATCAGTTCTCGGCGCGACGCCCGCCGCGGCGTCGACGGTTCGGCCGCAGCCGCTTGCGCAGCCGGCGCAACGCAGAATCGGTGCCCTCGCGCACGAAGGTGTTCAGCTCCTCGCGGGTGCCGGTGTCGAGCAGCGTCTCGATCTCACGCTCGTTCGCGGTGTTGATGCGGTTCAGCGGCGCCTCGACCCGACCCATGAAGATCACGAATCCGAGCAGGACGAACGGGAACAGCAGCAACAGGAAGCCCAACATGGTGCTGTCGATTGTGCCGTACCCGCAGGTCATAGCTGCGGCATAGGCTCGGCGGCGTGCCGCCCCGGACCAGATCAGCCAGCAAGCCCGCGATCAACCGGGTCGATCCGTCCGAGTCGCCCCTTGCGCTCAAACGCCGCGCCCGCCGCATCAATCGCGAGCTCGCCCAGCTGTACCCGGAGGCACACTGCGAGCTCGACTTCACGACGCCGCTCGAGCTCTCCGTCGCGACGATCCTCTCGGCCCAGTGCACGGACAAGCGGGTCAACGAGGTCACGCCCCGGGTGTTCGCGCGGTACCCGGACGCCGCGGCATACGCCGGCGCCGACCGTGCCGAGCTCGAGACGCTCATCAAGCCGACGGGCTTCTTCCGCAACAAGACCACGTCGCTGATCAGGCTCGGCGAGCAGCTGATCGAGCGCTTCGACGGCGAGGTCCCGCACACCCTCGATGAGCTGGTAACGCTGCCCGGTTTCGGCCGCAAAACCGCCAACGTCGTGCTGGGCAACGCGTTCGACATCCCGGGACTGACCGTCGATACGCACTTCGGGCGGATGGTGCGCCGGTGGGGCTGGACGGCCGAGACGGACCCGGTCAAGGTCGAGCACGTCGTCGCCGAGCTCATCCCGCGCAGCGAATGGACGATCTTCTCGCACCGGGCGATCTTCCACGGCCGCCGGATGTGCCACTCGCGTAAACCTGCGTGCGGCGTGTGCCCGCTCGCCCGGATGTGCCCGTCGTTCGGCGACGGTCCCACCGACCCGCAGGTCGCGGCCAAGCTCGTCAAGACCGAACAGCAGATGATCGAAACGTGACGAGCGAGATCGTCACCGACGAGCTGCCGGAATGGTTGCGACAGCTCGCTACGCAGGCGCGCGACCTCGATCCCACGCAGCTGTCGCGGTTCCTGCCGCCGGCCGACGGCAGCGGTCGCCAGTCGGCCGTGTTGATGGTCTTCGCCGACACCGATCGCGGACCGTCGGTGCTGCTCATCGAGCGCGCCGCCGACATGCGCCAGCACGCCGGCCAGGTGGCCTTCCCGGGTGGCTCGCTGGACCCGGGCGACGCGTCCGCCGACGCCGCTGCGCTGCGCGAGGCCAGCGAGGAGGTCGGGCTCGACCCGGCGAGCGTGCGGGTGCTCGCCGACCTGCCGGCCGTGTTCATCCCGGTGACGCAGTTCGTCGTGACGCCGGTGCTCGCGTGGTGGCAGCACCCGCACGAGGTGCGCGTCGTCGACCCGGCCGAGGTGGCCGGCGTTGCGTTGGTACCGATCGCCGAGCTCGCGGACCCGGCCAACCGGTTCTGCGTGCAGCACCCGTCCGGCATCGTCGGCCCGGGATTCAGCGCCGCCGGGCTGTTCGTGTGGGGGTTCACCGCGGGCCTGCTCGACCGGCTGCTCACCTTCGGCGGCTGGGCGCAACCGTGGGACCAGGACGTCCTGCGTCCGCTGCCCCCGCTGCCCTGACCGACGCCGCGATCACGCGTAAACCGCGCAGGTACGGTCTACGCATGTCCGGGCCCCATGCGTCGCGCGCGCGGCGGGCCGCAGTGTTGCTGGGCGTCGTCGCCTGCATCGCGTCCGGCTGCTCGAACAGCAAGTCGGCTGTCGCCAAGAACCCGCACTCGGGCGATGCCACCGCGTCGCCGGTCGGCGGCGTGCAGCAGGTCGTCATGACCAGCGGCCCGGACCTGCGCTTCCACCCGTCGACGATCACCGTGCACCCGGGCAAGGTGCGTGTCGTGCTCAAGAACGTCGCGCCCGGCGGCGGACCCCCGCACAACATCCAAGCCCCGTCGGTGCCCGGTCTGGCGATCGGCGAGGTCGACGCGGGACAGACGCAGTCCGCGACGTTCACCGCGCCCGCGCCAGGTCGCTACAGCTTCGTCTGCACGTTCCACCGGGCGCAGGGCCAATACGGCACGCTCGTCGTGAAGACGGGCTGACGTGTGAACCTGCTCGACATCATCATCGTCCTGGCGGCTATCGCCTACGGCATCGGCGGTTTCCGCAGCGGAGCGGTGATCGGTGTCTGCTCGCTGATCGGCTTCTTCGGCGGCGCGGCGATCGGCGCGCAGTTGGCCGAGCCGCTGGGCTCGCGGGTCGCCGACGGCCGGGCGCAGGTCCCGGTCGCGATCGTGTGCGTGCTCGTGCTGGCGACCATCGGCCAGATCCTCGCCGTCTACCTCGGCGGCCGGCTGAAGAACCGCATCGTGCGCGGCCGTGGCCGCCCGGTCGACTCGGCCGTCGGCGCGGTGCTCGGCGTGCTGTCGGTGCTGCTGGTGGCATGGATGATCGCGGTGCCGCTGGCGTCGTCGCCCTATCCGACGCTGGCGTCCGAGGCGAGCCAGTCGAAGATCGTGCGTGGCGTCAACGACTCGGTGCCGCAGGGCGTGCGCAGCCTGTACTCGTCGTTGCGTGCCTTCCTGGACCAGAGCGGCTTCCCGCCGGTGTTCGGCGACCTGCCGCCGGCGAACATCGTCGACGTCCCGTCGCCCTCGCAGTTGACGCCGGCGCAGCAACGCGTCGTGCAGGGCGTGCGCCGCTCGACGTTCAAGATCCTCGGGCAGGCGCCGGAGTGCCAGCGCGAGATCGAGGGCTCGGGCTTCGTGTACGCCAAGCACCGCGTGCTGACCAACGCGCACGTCGTCGCCGGCACCCGCCGGCTGGTGGTCCAGACCGATCAGGGGCCGCTCGCGGCGCGCGTCGTCCTGTTCGACCCGCAGAGCGACGTCGCGGTGCTGGCGGTGCCCGACCTGAACGCAACCCCGCTGTCCTTCGCGTCGTCCCCGGCCAAGACTGGCGACTCGGCGGTCGTGCTCGGCTATCCGGAGAACGGCCCGTTCACCGCGGGCCCGGCACGCGTGCGGGAGAAGTCGACGGTCGGCGGCCGCGACATCTACGACCAGCGTGGCGTGCAGCGCGAGATCTACTCCGTGCGCGGCACTGTGCGCAGCGGCAACTCCGGCGGTCCGCTGATCAACGACAACGGCTCGGTGCTCGGCATGGTGTTCGCCCGCGCGCTCGCCAACGACGACACCGGATACGTGCTGAGTGACGACCAGATCCGCGCCGACGCCCGCAAAGGCCAGAGCCAGAGCAGCGCGGTGAGCACGCAGGGTTGCACGTCCGACTGACGCGTCAGTGGGTCTTGACCCAGCGCACGAGCTCGCCGCTGACGACGTCGGGCACCTCGTTGTGCGCGAAGTGGCCGACGCCGTCGAGCAGCCGCCACTCGTACTCGCCGCTGACGTAGCGGCCGGAGCCCTGCGCCGTCGACGGCAGCACGCAGGTGTCGAAGTCGCCGTGCAGGTGCAGTACCGGCGCGCTGATCGGCGCCCGCAGCGAACGTGCGTAGGCGCGCCCGTCGCTGCGGAAGACCGACCGCAGCTCCCAGCGGAAGTGCTCGGCCGCGCAGTAGGACACCGGGTGGATGCGCATCGCCTGCGCGTACCGCTCGACGTCGGCGACGTAGCGCGGCGTGCCGCGCCAGCGCGGACCGGTCCACCGGTCGTAGAGCTCGCGCACCCACGACGAGTCGCGCGAGAGCAGGTTCTCGGCGCGTCGTGGCACCTGGAACGTGCGCAGCGCGTACGACGAGGCGTGCCGTTGCGCAGGACCCGCACCCGGGCGCAACTCCTCACGCATCCGCAGCGGGTGCGCGGCGCCGACGATCACGACGCTGCGCACGACGTGTGGGGCCCGGGCCGCGACCGTCCACGCGAGCGTGCCGCCGACGTCGGTGCCGACGATCGTCGCCGACGACTCGCCGAGCGAGGTCACCAGTGCCGCGACGTCCGCGCCCAACGTGGGGGAGTCGTAGCCGCGCGGTGGCTTGTCGCTCGCGCCGTAACCGCGCAGGTCGACAGCGACGGCGCGGTAGCCGGCGTCGGCGAGGTCGGTGAGCTGCTGGTGCCAGCCCCACCAGAACTGCGGGAAGCCGTGCAGCAACAGCACGAGCGGGCCTGAGCCGATCTCCGCGACGTGCAGGGCGATGCCGTTGGCGCGCACCGTGCGATGCGTCCACGGTCCGTCGAGGAGAACGACAGAGCTGTCCGGCGCACCCGGAAGCGGACCGAACCCCATGGCGTGGTCAGGAGTTCCGCGACTGCTTCAGGTAGTCGACAGTCTCCTTGGTGGTGCGGATCGTGCGCTCCGGCGCCTTCGCCTTCTTGATCTTCTTGATGCCGAGGAAGACGAGCGCGCCGACGACGACCAACTGTGCGACGAACACGATGAGGAAGGCCAGCCAGCGGTCGAGGCCGAGCGCGGCGATGCCCTCGGCGAGGGCGAAGAAGCCGAAGGTGAGCGAGAAGACGAGCACGACCGCCGCGGCGGCGAACATGCCCGCGCCGGTGCCGGCGTTCTTGACCGTGGCGCGCAGCTCCAGCTTCGCGAGCGCGATCTCCTTCTGCAGCAGGTTGGACGACTCGGTGAGCACGGTGTGCACGAGATCGCCGATGCTCGGCTCCGCGCTCGTGGTCGCCGGGGTCGTGGACGGGCGCTCGGTCGCCGGTGCGGCGGACGTGCCGACCTGTGGCGTGGGTTTCGGGGCGGTGCTGTTGCTCGCCGTCACGGTCGACTCCCTCATGCGTGCGCCGCGGTGGCTGCGGCATCGGTCCGGGCACCGTGGTCGTCGCCAAGCGGTGGTCGCAGCATCATTTCAGTCCGGGCGGGTGCCGCGCACCCGGTGCAGGCGCTTCTTGTGCACGGCGCGTCGTTAGCCTGCGAAGTCGTGACTGCCGATCCGCTCGCCCCGCTGCTGGACCTGCCGGGCGTCGCCGACGGTGTCGACCATGCCCGCGCGGCGGTGGACGCGCTGCTGGGCAACCGCACGTTGCGCCGCCGCTCGCCGGACGTCTCTGCGGAGTCGGCGTTGCGCGGCGCGTGGGCGTCGGCGTGGCTGGCCGGCCACGAGGTGCCGCTCGCCGACGTGCGTTCGGGCGCCGCGGCCGACGACCCGGTGGTGCAGGGTGCGCTGCGTGCGCAGTCGGCGATCGGCGCGCTGGTGGACACCTGGCGCCCGGCGCCGCGGCAGGTGCTGGCGCGGCTGCATGCGCTGGCCGCCGCCGACCTCGTCGCCGCAGACGAACTGGGCCGCCCGGCGCCGCTGGCAGCGCAGCGGTTGGACACGCTCGCCGAGGTGCTGGCCGCGACGTCGGTGCCCGCGGTCGTCGTCGCCGGCATCGTGCACGGCGAACTGCTGGCGCTCGACGCGTTCGCGCCGGTGTCGGGCGTGGTGGCTCGTGCTGCGGTGCGGCTGACGCTCGTCGACCGCGGTCTTGACCCCAAGTCGCTGACGGTCGTCGAGGCCGGCCATCGCGAACTGCGCGCGGACTACGACGCCGCACTGGGCGCGTATCGCACCGGTACCCGCGAGGGCATCGCGTCGTGGCTCGTGCACTGTGCCGATGCGGTGGCCGCGGGTGCGCTCGAGGCCGTGGCGATCTGCGAGGCGATGGCGCGCGGCTGACCTGCGGCTGCTGTGGCTGCTGCGGCTAACCTGCGGCTCCTGCCGCGACACGACGACGGCGCCGCTGCAACAGCGACGCCGTAGTCGATGCGCGGGCTCGACGGGTTACCAAGCGTGCCCTGTGCGGAAATGTCAGGTGCGGTCCACGGCAGCGTTGCCGCAGTCCCGCGCCGACTCACCTGTGCGTGGTGGGATCGCCGCGTGGGTACCCGTGTTGTCCGTGCCGGGACGTTGTCCGCTGGGGGCGGGACCGCCATCGACGTGCATCGTCCGTCCTGGGAATTGGACGCCTGTGACGCAGGTCACGCAACCCTTCGTCGGCGTGTCGTCAGGTGTGCTTTTTGCGGACCGGGCAAGGAGTGATCAGGCGCGGTTGGTGCGATGCCGGGTGGCGTACCAGGCAAGGCCGGCAGCGGCGACGCCTGCACCCACCACGCCGGCCGAGATCACCGGGTGCTCAGGACGCATGCCGGCGATGCGTTCGCGCAGCGGCACCGCGTTGGAGAACGTGAGCAGCGGCCAGTCGTGCTCGGCGGCGGCTTTGCGTAACGCACGGTCGGCGTTCACCGCGAACGCGTGCCCGACGGCCTCGAGCATCGGTATGTCGGTGGCCGAATCGGAGTAGGCGTAGCTGCCGGCCAGGTCGTAACCGCGTTCGTCAGCCAGGGCGAGGACGGCCACCGCCTTCTCCTTGCCGTACGCGTAGCGGCTGATCTCGCCGGTGTACTTGCCGTCCTCGACCACCATCTGGGTGGCGACGACGTCGTCCGCGCCGAGCATCGCGCCGATCGGGGCGACGACCTCCTCGCCGGACGTGCTGACGATGACGACGTCGCGGCCGGCGGCCTTGTGCATCGCGATGAGGTCGACCGCCTCGTCGTAGACGATCGGATCAATGATGTCGTGCAGGGTCTCGGAGACGATGTCGCGCACCTGGGAGACGTCCCACCCGCTGCACATGCTGGTCAGGTACTCGCGCATGCGCTCGATCTGGTCGGCGTCGGCGCCGGACAGCGCGAACATGAACTGTGCATAAGCGCTGCGGAGCACGGCGCGGCGGTTGATCAAACCGCTCTGGTAGAACGGCCGCCCGAAAGCGAGCACGCTCGATTTGGCGATGATCGTCTTGTCGAGATCGAAGAACGCCGCGGTGCGCGCCGGTGTCGCCACGCCGTCACGATACGGCGACGGTGCCGCGGGCCGGCTGGGTGACGCGGAGTTGTCAAATCCGCCGTCCACAGGCCGCTTCTTGTCCACAACTGACCGGTGCCTGCTGACCCGCGCTCGTCGACAGTGGTTGCGTCGTGCACATGGCGCGGGTGATCGGGGTGGTCGGTGGCAGTGGCGGGGTCGGTGCGTCCTTGTTCGCTGCTGTCCTCGCTGCGACGGCGGCCCTCAGTGGGCCGGCCCTGCTGATCGATCTCGACGTCGTGGGCGGCGGTGTCGACGTGGCGCTCGGCATCGAGGGCGCCTCCGGCGCGCGCTGGTCGGGCGTGCGGGTGGCCGGCGGCGAGCTCGACGCCCAGGCGTTGCTGGCCGGCGTACCTGCGTGGTTCGGGTGTCCTGTGCTGGCCGCGGACGTCGACGAGCTGGATCCGGCGGCAGTTGGCCAGGTGCTCGACGCCGTCGATCTCGATGTCGACACCGTCGTCGTCGATCTGCCGCGCGTGCAGTGTGCCGCACGCGCCGCGGCGTTGTTGCGCTGCGACCTCGTCGTGGTCGTCGTCCGCGGCGATCTTTCCGGTGCCGCGGCGGCACACATGCAGGTGGATTCGCTGCCGGAACTGCCGATCGGTGCGTTGGTCCGCCCCGGCGGCCTGCCGGTCGAGCAGGTGGTGACTCTGGTCGGCGTGCCGTTGCTCGGGCAGCTGCCGGCGTTGAGCCTGCGCAGGCTGGAGCTGCAGAAGCTGCCGCGCGCACTGGTCGACGTCGCTGCCGGCGTGCTCGACGGATTCGCCCTGCAGTTGGCCACGGCATGACCGACGCGCTGGTCGACCGGGTGCGCCGCCGCCTCGTGACGGAGGCGCATCCGCCGGGCCGACTCGACGCGGCCGTGCGCGCGGAGTCGCACGGCATCGTGGACGACGCGGTCTTCGCCCGGCTGCGCCGTGACGTTGCGGCCGAATTGCACGGCGCCGGACCGCTCGAGCCGTTGCTTGCGACGCCGAGCGTCACCGATGTGTTGGTCAATGCGCCGGACTCGGTGTGGATCGATCGCGGCCACGGCATGGAACGCGTTCATGTCTCCTTCGCCGACGACGCCGCGGTGCGCCGGTTGGCGCAGCGTCTTGCCGCAGCGGCGGGGCGGCGTCTCGACGACGCCGCTCCGTTCGTCGACGCCGTCCTGCCCGACGGCACCCGGTTGCACGCTGCGCTGGCACCGCTCGCCCCGTGCACGACGATCTCGCTGCGGGTGCTCGCCCGCCGCCGGCACGATCTCGACTCGCTGGTCGCCGGCGGCGCTGCACCGGCCGAGATCGCCGAGCTGCTGCGTGCGGTCGTCGCCGCCAGGTTGGCGTTCGTGGTCACCGGTGGCACCGGCACCGGAAAGACGACGCTGCTCGGGGCGTTGCTCGACGAGATACCGCCGACCGAGCGCGTGCTGGTCATCGAGGACGCCGCGGAGCTGGTGGCCGCGCACCCGCATCTCGTGCGCCTGGTGTGCCGCGGCGCGAATGTCGAGGGGGCGGGCGCGATCGGGTTGCGCGAACTCGTCCGGCAGGCATTGCGGATGCGCCCGGACCGGCTCATCGTCGGCGAATTCCGCGGCGCCGAGATGGTGGAGCTGCTGGTCGCGCTGAACACCGGCCACGAGGGCAGCGCGGCGACACTGCACGCGAACTCCGCCGCCGACGTGCCGGCACGCTTCGCGGCACTCGGCGCGCTGGCCGGGCTCGCGGCGCCGGCGGTGACGAGCCTGGTGGCCAGCGCGATCGACCTCGTCGTGCACCTGCGCCGCGGTCGGGACGGCCTGCGTGCCGTCGCCGAGATCGGGATGCTGCACCGCGTCGGCGACGCGCTGCGCGTCGTGCCGGTGTGGGACCGGTTGACCGGCGACGGCCCGGGCGCCGCAGACCTGCGCGCGGTGCTGGACGCACGGGTGGTGGCGCCGTGACGCCGGCGGGCTGGTTGGCGTTGGCGCTCGCCTTGGTGGTGCTCGCGACGCCGTCGGCACTGCCCGCGCGGGCACTTGCGTTGGCCGCAGCGTCGCGCGTTGCGCCGCCGCCGGCACAGCGGCCGGCGCGTCGGCCGGTCGCCTGGCAGCGAGTCGTGCCACCGGGCGCGGCGCTGATGATCGTCGGCACGGGCGTGCTCGTCGGCCCCGCACTGGCGGTCGCGGTGGCCGCGGTGTCCGGGGTCGCGGCAGTGCTGCTGCGCGATGCGGCGCGCACCCGCAGCGCCCTTCGCGCGCACGCCGAACTGCTGGCCGCGGTGCGCCTGCTCGCCGGCGAACTGCAGGCCGGCGCCCGCCCGGCCGAGGCGCTGCATGCCGCGGGCGAGATCGCGCCCGCACACGCCGGCCCTCTGCGCTCTGCGGCGCGAGCCGCCGCGGCGGGCGACGACGCAGGGGCTGTCCTTGTCGAGACAGCCGCGACACGCACGCTCGGCGTCGCCTGGC
>NZ_CAXTQF010000079.1:0-14667 GCF_964246335.1 uncultured Jatrophihabitans sp.
CGCTCGCGGGTGGGCACTCGCGTACACCTCGCGCAGCGTGTCCACGGTGACCAGGGTGTAGATCTGCGTGGTGGTCACCGCCGCGTGGCCCAGCAGTGCCTGGACGACGCGCACGTCGGCGCCGCCCTCCATCAGATGCGTCGCGAACGAGTGACGCAGCGTGTGCGGGGACAGGTCGGCGCGCAGCCCGGCGCGGTCGGCAGCGGTGCGCAGAACGGTCCACGCGGACTGCCGCGACAGCGGGCCACCCCGCGCGTTGAGGAACAACCGCGGCGTCCCCGTCCCTGCGGCGACCAGCCCCGGCCGGGCCTGTACGAGGTAGGCCGACACCGCCCGGGCCGCATAGGAACCCACCGGCACCCGGCGGTGCTTGCCGCCCTTGCCGCGCAGCAGCACGGTGGCGTCGACGAGGTCGAGGTCGTCGACGTCCAGGCCGACCGCCTCGGAGATACGCGCGCCCGTGCCGTAGAGCAGTTCCAACAGCGCGCGATCACGCAGCGCGAGGGACGTTCCGGCGTAACCCGCGGCGTCCAGCAGCCGCTCGACGTCCTCCACAGTGATCGCCTTCGGCAGCCGACGCGGCGGCGCGCTCGGGCGAACCTCGCTGGCGACGTCCGAGTCGACCAGGCCGTCGCGCAGCGCGAAGCGGTGCAGCCCGCGCACCGCGACGACCGCGCGGGCAGCCGAGCTGGCCGACAGCGGCGGGTGGTCGGGATCGCCCTCCCGCAGCCGGGCCAAGAACTCGCTGACCGCCGCCGCAGTGACGTCCGCGATCGACGTGGTGCCGTGCTCGTCGAGATACTCCGCGTAACGCTGCAGGTCGCGGCGGTACGAGCTGAGGGTGTTCGTGGCGTGGCCGCGCTCGACGGCGAGATGATCCAGGTAAGCCCGGATCACCGACTCCGGCACGAGCCGCCGCTCGCGCAGCCCGCTCATCGGCCCGGGCGCGCCGGCCACGGCGCGTCCGCGGGGCGCAGCTCCGTCCAGCCGGTAGCCCTACCGTGCACGGCGGCCAGGATGCCGGCGGCGGCCGCGGCGTTGGTCAATGCGCCGCTGAGCACCCGGCGGACCGCCTCGGCCAGCGGCTCGCGCGAGACCGTCATCGTGATCTCCTCGTGCTCGGCGGTGAACGCACTGTCCGGAGCGGCGTCGTGCAGGTCGCGCGCGAGATACAGGCGGATCGCCTCGTCGGTCATGCCGGGTGAGGTGTGCAGATCGACGAGGACGTGCCAATCGTCGGCGCGCAGCCGGGCCTCTTCGGCCAGCTCACGCTTCGCTGCGTCGAGTGCGGACTCGCCGTCGACGTCGAGCAGTCCCGCGGGCAGCTCGTCCAGCCGGGCCCCCACGGCGGGTCGGTACTGGTTCACCAGCACGATCTGCCCGTCGTCGTCGAGCGCGACGACGCCCACCGCCCCGGGGTGCGCGACGATGTCGCGCTGGGCCACCCGCCCGTCGCTCATCCGCACGTCGTCGACGCGCACCGTGATGATGTGTCCGCGGAACTCGGTCCGCGACCCGACGACGTCGTAGGTGTCCTGGTCGCTCACGCTGTGACGCCGTCACCCGCGCCGGCGGGGACCGCGGCGCCCACGTGCGCACGGTGGTCCTCGGGGATCGCCACCGGCAGCCGTTCGGCGTCGTTGTACTCGAGCGCCGCGCCCACGAACGCGGCGAACAGCGGGTGCGCGCGGGTCGGGCGCGACTTGAGCTCCGGGTGTGCCTGCGTGCCGGCGTAGAACGGGTGGACGTCGCGGGGCAGCTCGACGAACTCCACCAGCCGGCCGTCCGGCGACTCGCCGGAGATCACCAGCCCCGCCGCCTCGAGTTTGTCGCGGTAGGCGTTGTTCACCTCGTAGCGGTGCCGGTGCCGCTCGGACACGTCGGTGCTGCCGTAGGCGTCGGCGACCACCGAGCCCGGGACCAGCTGCGCGGGGTAGGCGCCGAGGCGCATCGTCCCGCCGAGATCGGCCTCGCCGGCGACGGCCGCCAGCTGGCTGACCATCGTCGCGATGACCGCGTGCGGCGTGTCCGGCTCGAACTCTGCGGAGTTCGCGTCCTCGATTCCTGCGAGGTGCCGCGCGGCCTCGATCACCATGCACTGCAGCCCGAGGCACAGACCCAGCGCCGGGATGCCGCGCTCGCGCACGTGCCGCAGCGCGCCCACCTTGCCCTCGATGCCGCGGATGCCGAAGCCGCCCGGGACGACGACACCGTCCAGCCCGGCCAACGCCGCGGCCGCGCCGGCCGGCGTCGCGCACTGGTCCGACTGCACCCAGCGGATCTGCACCTTGGCGCGCTGGGCGAAGCCGCCCGCGCGCAACGCCTCGACGACCGACAGGTACGCGTCGGGCAGGTCCACGTACTTGCCGACGAGCCCGATGGTGACGTCCGCGCGCGGGTGGTGCACGCGGTCGAGCAGGTCGCCCCACACCGTCCAGTCGACGTCGCGGAACGGCAGGTCCAGCCGGCGGACGACGTAGGCGTCCAGCCCCTCGGCGTGCAGCACCTTCGGGATCTCGTAAATGCTCGGCGCGTCGACCGCCGCGACCACCGCCTCGGCGTCGACGTCGCACATCAACGCGATCTTGCGCTTCAGGCCGTCGGGCAGGTCCCGGTCGGACCGGCACACGATGGCGTCGGGCGCGATGCCGATACTGCGCAGCGCAGCCACCGAGTGCTGCGTCGGCTTGGTCTTCAGCTCCCCCGACGGCGCCAGGTAGGGCACCAGCGAGACGTGCAGGTAGAAGCAGTTGTCCCGGCCGACCTCGTGCCGGACCTGGCGGGCGGCCTCGAGGAACGGCAGCGACTCGATGTCGCCGACCGTGCCGCCGATCTCGGTGATGACGATGTGCGGGGCATTGCCGTCGGCGTCCGGCGCGGCCATCGCCCGGATGCGGTCCTTGATCTCGTTGGTGATGTGCGGGATCACCTGCACGGTGTCGCCGAGGTACTCGCCGCGCCGCTCCTTGGCGATGACACTGGAGTACACCTGACCGGTCGTCACGTTGGCGGAGGCCACGAGGTCGGTGTCGAGGAAGCGCTCGTAGTGCCCGACGTCGAGGTCGGTCTCCGCGCCGTCCTCGGTGACGAACACCTCACCGTGCTGGAACGGGTTCATCGTCCCGGGGTCGACGTTGAGATACGGATCGAGCTTTTGCATCGTCACTCGCAACCCGCGCGATTTGAGCAGGGAGCCGAGGCTCGAGGCCGTCAGGCCCTTACCGAGTGAGGAGGCGACGCCGCCGGTAACGAACAGATGCTTGGTGGTCTGCCGCGTTCGATCCACGGAAGTTCACGCTAACACGACTCAGGGACGTGGCCGGGGCTTGCGGCGCGGCACGCCGGTCGCATCGGTGCCGGTCGGTGTGCGCACGTCCACGACGTCGATCACCGCACCGCGGGGCGCCCCCGTCGGCGCGCCTGGTCGGGCCTGGTCGAGCACCGTCTGCGCCTGCCTCGCCTCGACGTCGCTGAGCAGCCCGCTCGCGTGCATCTGCCGGATCAGCCGCGCACGGGCGTACGACGTGGGCGCGAACGGCGCGGTCGCGCCGGTGATGACGGTGGCGAACTGGCGGGCGGTGGCGGCGACGACGCCGTCCTCGCCGGCCAACCGCGCGAGCTCGGCCTCGCGCCGGCTCCACAGCGGCGTCAGCGAGTCCGACACCTCGGCCAGGCGTTCGCGGACGAACGCGGCCAGCGCGAGAACGGCGCGGGCGGTGCCGGGCGGTGTCGGCAGATCCATGAGTACTGCGGCCTCCGTCCGGTGTGTTGCTGGGTGCTGGCTGCGCTACTTCGGCGGCGCCGGGAAGAGTGCGTCAGCCCCGGCCTGCGTGCCGTAATGGCCCGTCTGACCCTTGGCGGCGCCGGCCAGCGCGAGCACCGCCGACACCTGGCCCAGCGCGCCGTCGGCGTCGTCCACGGTAGACACCGAGTTGCGGGCGGTGGCCGAGCGCACCGCCGCCACGACCCCACCGCCCTTGGCGGCATCCGGATTGCCGGCCACGACCACGTGGCCCCCGGACTTCGCCAGCGCACCGGCGAGGTCGACCTCGGCGGTCGAGGCATAGCCCTTCGCCGCCATGGTGCCGCGTGCGAGCAACACGACGAGATCCGCGGGCGCGACCGAGCCGGTCTCGACCGTGACCATGTGCAGCGCCGATAGTCCGCCGAGAACCTGTGTCAGGTCGGTGCGTTGCCCCTTGCCGAGCAGCACGTAGGACAGCAGGGCAGCGCCGAGCTGGCCGGCGTCGCTCGTCTCGGGCAACGTCAGCCCGATGGGGTGCGACGGGCCGGTCGCCAGCGAATTGATGCCGCTGCCCAGCCGCGGCTCGATGTAGTTCTTGGTGATCGTCACCCGGCCGGTGACCTTCGCCCCCGACGCGGCGAGCTCGCGGTCGATGCCCGCGCGCATGCCGCTGGTGGCCCCGGGCAGCGAGATCACCAGGACGTTCTTCTTCGTCAGGCTGCCGGCGACGAGCTGCGCACCGTAGGTGGACGCAAACTGGCCGGCGTCGTCGACCTGGCCCTGCAGTGACTTGGTCTGCGCCGCGAGTGTGTCGCGCTGCTTCTTCGCGTTGTCGAGCTGGCTGCGCAGGTCCCTGGTGATCGGACCGCTCAGCGCCGTGGTGCCCACGACGATGCCCAACGCGAGCGCCAGGAAGACCGCGACGAGCGAGACGAGGTGATAGCGAAAAGAGATCATGGGGTGCTCCGCGGGCGTCGCTGGGTGAAGGTCACGAGAACTTGTCCTGCAACCAGGCGACGAAGTGGTCCCAGTTGGCCTGCAGTGAGTCGAGGTAGGAGCGTCCGGCGTCGGAGATCGCGAGCACCGCGACGACGGCGATCAGCGTGGCGAGGATCAGCATCAGCAGGGCCGCGCCGGAGATCCGGTTGCGGTACATGAGCCGCACGCTGTGTGCGTCCACGACCCGGGCGCCGAGACGCAGCCGGGTCAAGAACGTCGAGGCCATCGCGCTGCGGCCGCGGTCGAGGAACTCGTCGAGTGTGGCGTGGCTGCCGACGGACACGATGAGCTCGGCGCCGTTGTCGTGCGCCAGTAGCATCGCGGCGTCCTCGCTGGTCACCGACGTGGGGAACGCCTGCGACGCGATGCCGTGATCCTGGACGCGGGCGAGGCCCGGGGCGCGGCCGTCAGGATCGGCGTGCACGACGACCTCGGCCCCGACGCCGAGCGCGGTGTCCGAGACCGAGTCCATGTCACCGACGATGACGTGCGGCTTGTGCCCGGCCTCGATGAGCGCGTCCGCGCCGCCGTCGACGCCGATCAGCACCGGCTTGTACTCGCGGATGTAGTGCCGCAGCGCCTTGAGATCCTTGGCGTGGTCGTGCCCGCGCAACACCACGAGCGTGTGCCTGCCCGTGATTTTCGTCGTGAGCTTCGGGATGCCGACGCCGTCGATGAGCAGCGCACGCTCGCTGTTCATGACCTCGCCGGTGTTGGCGGCGAACGCCTCGAGCTGCGCTGACAACCCGGTGCGCGCGTCGTGCATCAGGGCCTCGACGGCGTCGGTGTCGAGCAGGGTGCCGGTGGCGACCTCGCTCTCGCCGACGTGCACGGCGTCATCGGCGATGCGGATCTTCGCGCCTTCCTTGATCGCGCCGAAGACCTCACTGCCGACGTCGTCGAGCAGCAGGATGCCGGCCGCGACGATCACCTGCGGACCCAGGTTCGGGTACCGGCCGGAGATCGACGGCTTCGCGTTGATCACCGCAGCGGGCCGGGCTGCGACGAGCGCCTCGGCGGCGACGCGGTCGAGGTCGGCGTGGTCGATCACCGCAATATCGCCCGGGTTGAGCCGGGCGGCGAGTCGTGCCGTGCGGCGGTCCAGGCGGGCGACGCCGGACACGCCGGCCAGCCCATCGCTACGTCGCCGCAGGGGTGCAAGCTTCATTCCGGCCATGCTGCCACCGTGACGGCGCGGTTCGGGGCTGCGCCACGCGGGGTACGGGAAGTGTGGCGGCGGCTGCTTCTCAGCTGCCGTCCACTGCCGAGCCGGCTTCGGCGAGCAGTTCGGCGGCGTGCCGGCGCGCGGTGGCCGAGGCGGAGCCCGCGAGCATGCGCGCGAGTTCGCGGACGCGTTCGTCGCCGGTCACGACCCGCACGTCGCTCGCCGTGACCACGCCGACAGCGGCATCGGCAGGCTTGTCGACGACGATCTGCCGGTCGGCGAAGGCGGCCACCTGCGGAAGGTGCGTCACCACGAGAACCTGGCGGTCCCGTGCGAGCCGGGCGAGGCGTCGGCCGACCTCGATGGCCGCCCGGCCGCCGACACCGGCGTCGATCTCGTCGAAGACCAGCGTGGCGACGTCGTCGGTGGCCGCCAGGCAGACCTCCAGCGCAAGCATGACCCGCGACAGCTCACCGCCGGACGCGCCGCGGCCGATCGGCAGTGCCGGCGCACCCGCGTGCGGCTCGAGCAGCAGCGCCACGTCGTCGGCGCCGTCGGCGGTGACCCCGGCAACGTGGCCGTTGACGGATAGCGCCGGAGCGTCGGACGTCGGTGTGCGCGCCGTGACCTCGACGTGGACCTGCGCGCCGGGCATCGCCAGCCCGGCGAGCTCGACGCTCACCGCGGCGGCCAACTGCTGGGCGGCTTCGCGCCGACGGTCGGAGATCGTCCCGGCGAGCGTCGTCGTGCGGGCCTCGGCATCCTCGACGGCGTCGCGCAGCGCGGCGATCGCCTCGTCGGAGACATCGATCTCGGCCAGCCGCTCGGCGGCCGTCTGCGCCCAGCGCAGCACGCCCGCGATGCTCGGCTCGGGCTCGTCGCAGTACTTGCGCACGAGCGCGCCGAGTTCGGCGCGGCGCACCTCGACCTGCTCCAGCCGGGCCGGATCCGCCTCGAGGTCGCCCAGATAGGCGCCCAGGTCGGCGCCGAGCTCGGCGGTCAGTGCCGCCAGTTCGCCCAGCCGTTCGCCGAGCGCATCGAGCACGGCGTCATCGCCCTGACGTTGGCCCAACGTGCGGGCGGCCTCGGCGAGCAGTTGCGATACGTCGGCCGCCGTGCTGGCCGGGTCGTCGGCGTCACCGAGCAATGCGTCGTGCGCCGAGCGTGCCGCGTAGCCCAGCGCGTCGGCGTGCCCGAGCCGCGCGGCGAGCGCAGTCAACTCGGCTGGCTCGTCGGCCGTCGGCGCGACCGCCTCGATCTCGGCCAGACCGGCACGCAGCACCTCGGCCTCGCGGCGCAGTTGTGCGATGCGCGTGGTCCGCTCCGCGAGCGCGGCCACGGCCGCACGCCACTGCGTGTAGGACTGCGCGAACTCGTGCAGGTCGATGCCCGCGTAGGCGTCCAGGGCGGCGCGCTGCGCGGCCGGTCGGACGAGCCGCAGTTGATCGGACTGCCCATGCACCGTGGCCAGCGCGTCGCCCAGCTCACCGAGCACGGACACCGGCGCGGGCGCACCGCCGACGTACGCCCGGGATCGGCCGCGCGCCGCCACGACGCGACGCAGCACGACGACGCGCTCGCCACGTGATGCCTGGCCGCCGGCACCATCGGAGCCGCCGTCGGCGGCACCGTCGTCATCGGAGCCGCCGTCGGCGGCACCGTCGTCATCGGCGGCGGCTTCGCCGTCAACTTCTCCGCCCGCATCGCGGATCCGCTGCACGACACGGTCGGCGCTCGTCGTGGCGTCGGTGCGGTCGCTGCCGTCCGTGCCGGCGGGGAGTGTCAGCGTGCCGTCGACGCTCGCCTGCGCCGCGCCGGAGCGGATCCGTGCCGTGTCGGCGCGCGCGCCGAACAGCAGGAGCAGCGCGGTGACCACCATCGTCTTGCCGGCGCCCGTCTCGCCGGTGACCGCGGTGAGGCCGGGTCCCAGCGGCAGCACGGCCTCGTCGATGACACCGAGACCGCGGATCTGCAGCTCGTCCAGCACGCGACGAGGTTATCGACGGCGCGCGATACAGGCTCCGTGCCCGGTCATCCGAGCGCGGTCAATCGTCGTCACCTGCGGAGGCGGCGGCCTCGCGCAACGAGCGCACCGGCAGCTGGAAGCGCGACACCAACCGGTCGGGGAAGGACAACAGGCCGAGCCCGGCGACCTTGACCGGCGTCGCTGCCAGACGCAGCCGCACCCGCGCACCCGCCGGGACGTCGAACGAGCGGCGCCCGTCGCAGCTGAGCATCGCCTCATGCTGCGCGCTGACGAGATCCACGTCGACCGTCGAGGACGGGGCGACGACGATCGGCCGGGCGAACAGCGCGTGCGCAGCGTTCGGCACGATCAGCAGCGCCTCGAGGTCGGGCCAGATGATCGGGCCGCCGGTCGAGAACGCGTACGCCGTGGAGCCGGTGGGTGTTGCGCAGATCAGCCCGTCGCAGCCGAAGCGCAGGAGCGGCCGGTCGTCCACAGCGACGGCGATCTCGAGCATCCGCTCACGATTGGTGCGCTCGAGCGACGCCTCGTTCAGCGCCCACGCCGTGCGAACGATTTCACCGTCGGGCCCGTCGGTGATGATGTCGGCCTCGATGGTCACGCGTTCCTCGACGGTGTAGGTCCCCTTCACCACCGCATCGATGACGTCGTTCAAGGCTGCCGGCTCCGCCTCGGCCAGGAATCCGACGTGCCCCAGGTTCACGCCCAGCATCGGTACGCCGGCCGGCCGCGCCAGCTCGGCAGCGCGCAGGAACGTGCCGTCCCCGCCCAGCACCAGCACCAGCTCGCACCCGGCCGCGGCGGCACCGGCGTCTGCTCCGGTTCCGGCGGGGTCGTCGACCAGGTCGACCGCCGCGGCGCGACATTCCAGCGCCTCGCTGCGCAACATGCGCACCGTGACGTCGGCGGCGCTGAGCTCGTCGATCACCTGCGACGCGAGGTCGACGATCTTGCGGCGCGCCGCGTGGGCGACCAGCAGCACGGTCCTCACGGGGCACCTCCGTCGTCGGCGGCCACAGCGACCACAGCGGTCACGATGTCGTCGTCGGTCAGCGTCGGCGCGTCGGCGCGGCGCAGCCACAGAAAGAATTCCACGTTGCCCGCGGGCCCCGGCAGCGGGCTGCGCGCGACGCCGTGTACCGGCCAGCCGAGCCGCGCCGCCTCGTGGGCCACGCTGACCACCGCGTCCGCGCGTAGTAACGGGTCGCGCACCACGCCACCGGACCCCAGCCGGTCCCGGCCGACCTCGAACTGTGGTTTGACCATCGGCAGCAGATCGCCGTCCGGGGCGGTGCAGTCGGCCAGCGCCCGCAGCACCAGCGGCAGGGAGATGAACGAGAGGTCCGCAACGGTGATGTCGGCGCGGCCACCGATCGCGTCCGGCGTGAGCGTGCGCACGTTCGTGCGGTCCACGACGTGCACCCGCGCGTCGCTGCGCAGCTGCCAGGCAAGCTGGCCGTAGCCGACATCCACGGCCACCACTTCCCGGGCGCCGCGGCGGAGCAGGACGTCGGTGAAGCCGCCGGTGGACGCTCCCGCGTCCAGGCAGCGCCGGCCGGTGACGTCGATCGCCGCGAACTGCTCCAACGCGCCGACCAGCTTGTGCGCCCCGCGCGAGGCGTAATTCGGATCGTCGGCATCGGCGATCACCCGCACCGATGCATCCTGTTCGACCCCGGTGGCCGCCTTCGACGCGGCGACGCCGTGCACCTGCACCCGGCCCCCCTCGATCAATTCGCGGGCGTGCTCGCGCGAGCGGGCGAGGCCGCGGCGGACCAGCTCGGCGTCGAGTCGCTGCACGCGTCTGGGCACGCGGCGCCGCACTCCCTGCTCAGGCGCCGTCGATGTCGGCGAGCTCGCGGTTCAACGTCTCGTGGATGCGCGCGTAGACCTCGGGATGAGCGGCGAGCGGCAGCTCGTCGAGCGAGGACAGTTCGGCGTCGGCACGCTCGACGAGGTCGGCGTGCGCCGCCGGCTTCGCATCCAGGGTCTCAGCCTGCGGTGCCGCACCCTGGGTCTCAGCGACCGGCGACGGGACGTCCCGACCGTCGGCCACCACCGCGTCCGCGTCGGCGGGACTGGGTTGCCCGGGCTCCATGCTCACGTGGTCACCTCAACTCGTACGCCCGCTTGTCGGTCTGCCGGTCTTCGCCCCGCACGGTACCGGCTGACCGCTGCGCTACCGTCGCAGCGTGGCGACCGTCGATGAGTGCGAGCGTGCGTTGCACACCCTTTCCGATCGGATGGCCGCCAACAATGCCGGCCGCAAGGTGAATTTCGACCGCTCCCTGTCGTGCAAGCTCACCGATCTGGACGTGATCTTCGCTGGCCAGTTGCGTGGCGGCGCATTGATCGACATCGTCCGCAGCGACGCCACCAACGCGCAGGTCAAGTTGACGATGTCCAGCGACGATCTCGTCGACATGGTCGACGGGAAGATCAAGGTCGCGGCGGCGTGGGCGTCGGGGCGGATCAAGATCGACGCCGGCATGCTCGACCTCGTCCGCCTCAAATCGATCTTCTGAAGCCCGGTACGGACTGCAGCCTCGGTCAGTCCGCCAGGTGCAGCATTCGCAGCGCCTCCGACGCGGCTTCGCCATCGGCCCTCAGTCGCGGCCCGTGCACTCGCTGCCCTTTGACCTGGGAGTCGCTCGCCTCAGGCGTGTCGGCACGCGAGTCGATCGGCCGCTTGCCGCCGTCCACTGCATCGCGCCTGGCCCACCACGCCGCGCACATGGCGCGCAGCGCGTCCATCGCCTGCGCGTTGCGATCCCCCGCCTGGTCGCCGTCCGCAGTCAACCGCAGCGTGTCGCCCTCGACCACCGCCGACCAGCGGCCGCATCGGTAGGCGTCGCCGTCGCGCTCGGGCTGCGGGTGGGCAGTCAGCAAGCCCGCGAGGTCCGCCGCCAGGTAGGTCGGGCGCAACCTCTCCGGTGCTTCGAGCAGCTCGCCCGGCGTCGTCACCCCGGTGAAAACGAGCAGGCTGTCGCACCCGGCCGCGTTTGCGCCCTCGATGTCGGTATCGAGACGATCGCCGACGACGATCGGACGCTCCGCGCCGCTGCGCAGAACCGATTCTCGGTGCATGGTCGGATCGGGCTTGCCGGTGATCACCGGTTCGCGGCCCGTTGCGAGCTGCATCGCCGCAACGAATGCCCCGTTGCCAGGCAGCGGGCCACGCGCGGACGGGATGGTCCGGTCGACGTTCGTGGCAACCCACGGCACGCCCCGATTTATCGCGACCGCGCCCTCGGCGAAAAGCGCCCACGTGAGTTCCGGGGAGTAGCCCTCCACCACGGCGTCGACCTGGCCGTGTGCGTCGTCCACCGGGACCAGGCCGCGTTCGCGCAACGCCTCGGTGAGCCCGGTCGTGCCTACCACCAGCACCCGCGCACCTCCCGGCAACCGGTCGCCGAGGTGCCGCGCCGCCGCCTGCGCCGAGGTGACCACCTCGTCCGGGCGCGCGGCGACGCCGAGATCCGACAGATGATCGGCGACCTCGTGTGGCGGTCGTGCGGCGTTGTTCGTCACGAAAGCCAGCCGCATCCCACGCTCGCGTGCCGCTGCCAGCGAGTCCGAAGCACCGGGGACGGCGTCCGGGCCGACGTAGACGACGCCGTCCAGATCCAGCAGCGCTACGTCGTAGAGCTCGGTCGGCGCGGACTCGCAGCCGCGCAGCGCGGAGGACACGTGCGCATGGTCGCACGACGGCAACTGCGTACGATCGCCAGCGATGTCCGCCTCTTCGCACACCGGCCTGTCCCTGGCGCCATTCCGGGCCCTGCGCCCGGCAGTCGACGACGAGCGGCTCGGACGGCTCCTGTGTCCGCCCTATGACGTGATCGATCCGGCGATGCGCGACCGAT
Source organism: uncultured Jatrophihabitans sp. (assembly GCF_964246335.1). Taxonomy (GTDB): domain Bacteria; phylum Actinomycetota; class Actinomycetes; order Mycobacteriales; family Jatrophihabitantaceae; genus Jatrophihabitans. The sequence goes on from NZ_CAXTQF010000079.1 coordinate 11,763, forward strand.
TGCTCGCGGGCGACCCGGACAACGCCGTTGCGGTGATCTTGCCGGAGCAGACCGATGCCGGTTACGCGCAGGCGGTAGATCAGCTCGAATCGTGGGTGCGCGACGGCGTGTACGCGCGCGACGACGCCGCGGCGATGTTCGTCTACGAGATGGCTGACGGCGCTCAGGTGACCCGCGGACTGCTCGGCGCGGTCGAGCTGCGGGCCGCCGAGGACGGCGTGATCCTGCCGCACGAGAACACCATGGCGGGCCCGGTGGCCGACCGCCTGCGGGTCATGACCGAAACGGACGCGGATCTCGAACCCATCTACCTCGTCTATGACGGCGGCGGCGCTGCGTCGCAGGTCGTTCGCGGTGTGAGTAATCGCGCGCCGATCGCCACCGCCCGAACACCCGACGGGATAGTCCACCGATTGTGGACGCTGCACGACCGTGCCGAAGTCGATGCGATCGCCGCTGATCTCGAGACGCGGCGGGCGTTGATCGCCGACGGTCACCACCGCTACGCGACCTATCGCGAGCGGCAGCGCATCCGCCGTGAGTCCGCCGGCGCCGGCCCATGGGACCGTGGATTGGCATTGCTGGTCGACTCGAGTGATTACGGGCCACAGGTGCATCCGATCCACCGCGTCATCGCCGGGTTGTCGCTCGTCGACGCACTGGACCGACTCGACGGGCTTGCGACCGTCGAACCGACCTCGTCGAATCCCGAACAGGCATTGACCCAGCTTGGGGACGAGCGCGCCGCCGGGCCGTTCGCCGCCGTGCTCACTGACGGCGCACGCACCGCCGTGATCGTCGACAAGGACGGTGCGCTGGCGGCCAAGGCGATTCGGCCGGACGACCCGCCCGAGCTCGCGTCGCTCGACGTAAGCGTGTTGCACCGCGGTGTCGTGGAAGGTGCGTGGCAGTTGACCGACGACGTGCACACTGTCGATTACGCCCATGACGTCGCCACTGCCGTACAGCGCGCGGTGCAGCGCGACGGCGTTGCGGTGTTACTCCGCGCAACGCCGGTCTCCGCGGTGGCGGCGGTGGCTGCAGTGGGCGCGCGCATGCCGCGCAAATCGACGCTGTTCACCCCGAAGCCCGCTTCCGGCCTGGTGATGCGCCGGCTCGGCGACCAGACCGATTGAGCCGGATCGACACGACGTCCACCGAGTAGCGGCTCGCCGGCCCGCCCGGACTGCGCCAGAAGCGCCTGCGCAGACTGCCGGTGAGCTCCAGCTCTTCGCCGGCGAGCGCGCGCTCGAGCGTCCGCCGGGCAGCCGCGCGAGTGGTCGCACACTCGATGCTGTCGACCCGGGCGCGCTCCCCCGGCGGGCGCGCGACGGTCACGCGGAAGGAGACGAGCACGTCACCGCTCGGCAGCTCGCGCTGCTGCGCCGCCTCGGCCAACCTGCCGCGCAGGAACACCTGATTGTCCGCACCGGTGTCGCGGCGCGAGACCGCAGAATTCGTCATGACGCGATCGTCGCCGAACGCGGTCGGCGACGACGTCCGATTCGCGAGGCTGTGGACGACCGCCGGCCGTGTGGACGACTCGCCCCGGAACTGTCGGCGAGACGTGTTAGCGGCGCGGGATCACAACAGCGCTGCCGCGCGCTCCCCGGCCGCCAGGTCGTCGTCCGGATCCTGCTCGGCGCTCGCAGCGAACCAGCTCGCCGCCTCGTCGCGTCGACCCGCCGCCTCGAGCGCATCCGCGTAGGCGTACCAGAGCCGGGCGGCCCCCGGACGAGGGCGGGCGCGGTCGAGACCCCCGCGGGCCAGGACCGCCAGCGCGGCATCGAGCTGGTTGGCATCCCTGCGTGCCCCGGCGACGACGATCAACAGTTCCGCGCGTGTCTCGGCATCGAGCTTCGGCACCATCGGGTCGTCCAACATCCGCACCGCCTGTGCGGGCCGACCTAGGGCTCTTTCGCAGTCGGCCATCAACGCCAGGTTGCGGGCATCTCCGGTAATCCGCCGCGCGGTACGCAGCTCGGTCAGCGCAAGAGTCCAATCCCCCGCGCGATAAGCGGCGACGCCCACTGCTTCCCGCACGACACCGACGCGACCGGCCCGCTTCGCCGCCGCCTTGGCGTATTCGAGGGCTTTGTCCGGAGCGTCGTCGAGCAGTTCTCCGGCACGCACGAGATACCGCCCGACCGCCTCGGCGTTCGGCTTGCTCAGTGAGCGCAATTGCGCGCGGACGCTGCGGTCGAGCAGGCTGACGTCGACGTCCTGCGGCACCTCGACCAGGTCACGCGGCGCGGTGTCGTCGGGACGGGCCGGCCGCGAGGACGGCGAACGCCGGGCGTCGGTGCCGCGCCGCGGGGCATGCGAGCGCCCGGCCGCGTCCGCGTGGCGGGAGCCACGCGTGGCCTGACCGTCGCCCCGGCCATGCTCGCCGGCTCGCCGGCCTGGTGCGTAGCGAGCCGACCCGGCACCTGGAGCGGAGTCGCGGGTGCGTGCGTTGCCCTCGGGCCGTCGGCCACCGGCGCGGTTCGCTCCCGGCTTGTCGGCGCTGCGATCAGAACGCGGTTGTGGGCGCCCGGCGCGTTGTTCTGGGCTCGTCGTGCGTCGCGCGTCGTCACCGGGGCGACCGCGTCCGCGTTCGGACCGGCCCCGACCGTCCTCCGGCCGGCCGCGACCCGTCCCGGAACCGCGACGATCGTCACTCGAGCGGCCCTGAGCGGCGTCAGAGCGTCCGCGGCCTGTCTTGCCCCCGTCGCGCCCGCGACCATGCGGGCGGTTGCCAGTCGAACCGGCTGCCATCGTTGAAGCACCTGACCTTTCGCCGATCGTGTCGACGAAAGACACGACGTTAAACACGATGAGGGCCGTTCAAGGAACGGCCCTCATCGCGAAAGTGTGTCCGGCGACGTCCTACTCTCCCACGCAGTGGCCCGCGCAGTACCATCGG
>NZ_CAXTQF010000080.1:0-14512 GCF_964246335.1 uncultured Jatrophihabitans sp.
TGTTGCGGGACGCGGTCGCCGCGGTCATATGGCAAGCGTTTAGGAAGGTTCATGTTTCGGGGTGCGAAGCAAGAGCTGGCTGGCCAGCCCAAAGCTGTAGGCGTGTTCCCTTAAGCTGATTCGAAGGTAGCCCGCTGCGAGACCCGTCGAGGTCTCGAAACCTGTCGAGTCGGCGGTGCTTCAAGATGGTTGTGCGTTGGTTTCGACCCGCTCGAATCGTTGCGAGCGGTGACGTTGTTTGGCTGGTAGACGAATCGCGGCCGGCTGCCGTCGCGGTCCGAGACAGTGAGCTCGACCTGTGCCTGTGGGCCGGCGACGCTTCGCCCGAACACGGCACTCGTGCCGAACCTGATGGGGTTGGCGGCATCGTCGTCCAAGACGTATCGAAGTTGACTTGGGTCGGTCCACGGGCGGGTTCGGCACCGGTCCGTTCGGACGAACTGTTACTGGTGGCCGCCGACGACGAGTTCGCGTGGCTGGCCGATGGCGGCACCCCGGAGTACCAGATCCCGGGCGCACCAGATTCGCCGGTCGCGGCGGACAAATTAGCTGAGAACAGTTCTGATGCCACGCCCGGCGGTCGCCTCGTCGTCGTGACTCGAGATGGTCGCAGGACACAGATCGATACCGATTTGCCCGTGCGAGGCGTCGAGGTTGACGGCGACGATGTCGTGGTGATCTTCGCGGAACGGCCGGTGGCGCACGAGCGCAATCACGGCTGGACGATGCAGTATCCGACCTCAACGCTGCGCTCGACCAAGGCGCAGATATTGAGCGGCTCCCTGAACGGGTCATCGAAAAAACGCCTAGACACGCCGGACTTCGACCCCGACGACACGTTCGACCTCCTCGGCCCCGAAAGCACTGCGCGGTGGGCATGGCTCAAGACCGACCCGCATGTCGTGCTGCGCCATGGTGTCCGGGCCGCAGAGGTGATCTGGTGGGTGGGCGCGGATAGTGAAGGGGACTCAATCAATCGTCGCGTCCTTGTGCGAGGACACGACCCGGCGAGCGGTCAAGTCGTGATCGCGCTCGACGCCGGCCTCGGTCTTGTCGGTGCGGTTCGTGCCGTCGGCGACGAGTTGTGGATAGTCGTGGCGCGGCAGCGGCTACTTCGCGTGCCAAACAGTCGCGGCGTTGAGGTCATCGCAGTCTCCCGGAACGGAAGCGTCAGGACCGTGTACGCACCGGATACAATCGACGTCTCCACAACCCAGCCGAAGTTAGGCACTCGCCCGAGCGAGACCCAGATCCAGGCTGCAGTCGCCGCAATACGCTCGCAATTCGACCACGTCGAGAGCTACTGGCACGACGAAGACGGCAACTCGTACCCACTAGCGGACGGCATCACCGAGCCCAATGTCGACGTGCGCGGCGAGTGGCCGCACACCACGGTCGCCGTCAGCCTGCGCCACCCATCGCGGCCCGGTCTAGTGCTGCGCAGAACCTTCGCGGTATTCAACGAGCGCGGCCAGGCCGTCGAGCACGAATACGCCGACATCTACCTGATGGAAGACCTCGACACGGGCTATCTGACACCGGCTTCAGAGGCCGTGGACGGAGTACTTACGACCTGACCACCTAAAGCGGACACGCAGCGCTTCCGTAGGGGATCCGCTTTCGGGCCGAGCCTGCCCGAGGACGCGTCGCCGTCGGCCGGACGTCGACAGCGCGCGCTGGCGGGTCGACTTACGGGCGGCGGCCGGGGAACTGCCTTCTAACCGAACTCGCGGCCGTGCCTAGATGTCCCGGTTGCGGTGGAACTAGTCGCTGGCCGCACGGAAGTCGTACGGTGCTGCGATGCAGGTCGTCGATGATCTCGGCCGCGGGGACGCCGTGGAGGCTTTGGCGCGCGGGGCGGTCGAGTGGATGGTCGAGGCCTCCTCGGCTAGTGAGCTCGACGTTTCGCTCTACTACGGGTGGTCCGGTGTGCTGGTGGCGCTGGTTGAGGCCGCCGACCATTTCGGCGAGCCGCGTTACGCCGACGCGGCGCAGCGAGCAGCCGACGTTGTGGCCGCTCAAGTCGAGGTCGCCGACGACTATTCGCTGTACTTCGGATTGGCGGGGATGCCGGGGGCGTTGCAGGTGGCCGGACGTGGCCGGGCGGCCGGGCGCGCGCTCGAGCGGGTTCGAATGGGCTTCGACGGCGTGCGCTGGAACGAGATGTTCGAACTGTTGGCGGCCAACGCCGGGATCGGACTCGGCGTGCTGTGGTCGGGCGATGTCGAGCTGGCCGTCATGGCGGTGAACCCGTACGCCGCGACGGCGGATCGGACGACGGGTGGGGTGAACTGGCCGGTTCGGCCGTCACCGCCGCGCTCGCACCAGCTTGCGCACGGGACATTGGGCATTGTCTATGCGCTGGCCGCTGTCGGACATGCCGCAGGTCGCGACGACCTCATCGAGCTGGCCCTCGCGGGCGCAAGGGACGTGATCAGCCGCAACGAGGCGGGCCCGGAGGGTTTCCTGGTGCCGCACTCAGACCCACCGCACCGGCCGGAGTTGATCGAGCGGTACAGCTTCGGATGGTGCAACGGCCCGGCGGGCGACGCACAGGTCTTCCGACTGCTGGCGATCGTCACCGGCGACACGATGTGGGCCGGGCTGGCAGACGCGTGCTGGCACACGGTGACGACATCGGGGCTACCAGGCCGCCTGCGGCCCGGTTTTTGGGACAACGACGGCCGCTGCTGCGGCACTGCGGGTGTGTTGGCGCTGGCGTGCGACCGCATCGTCGAACGCGGGGACGACTTCAGCTTCGCCAGTGTCCTCGTCGAAGCCCTCGCCGACCACGCCGCGACCGACACGTTCGGCTCGCGGTGGTCGAACGTCGAGCATCGGGCGTCACAGCCCGATCTACCGCCCCAGCCTGGTTGGGCGATGGGCAACGCCGGCATCGTCCGCGAACTGTTGCGTTACGTCCGCGTCCGCCGCGGCGGCTCCGCCGAGTACGCGGTCCAGTGGCCCGACCACCCCGACGCTCGCTGCCTCCCAGGAAGCCTGTCGAAGTGACGTGTTCCGACTCCCTGGTGACCGATCTCAAAGGTGGATCGGCGTGGGGACGCACTAGCGATCGATATGCAGGACGCACTGATCGATCCTCGTGCGCGGCAGAAGGCGACCAAACGCGAAGCAGCTACGTAGAGCGGCCACGCATACCGTCTCTTGCCCGGGTCGTTCGAGTGCATCGCGGATGTCGACGACCTCGTACCTGGCAGCATCGGACCCGGGGACCCCGGCGGGCCACCTCGAGGCAGCCTGCCGACCGTTGAGCCAACGCCGCCGGCGCTCAGACACCTGGACGGCGACGGTTTGGTCGTCGATTCACCGGGCGCAGGCTTAAGCCTGTCGGCCGCTCAGCTGGTCGAGTTCGTGCGCGAGAGCCCGCACCGCGTCGTCGCGATTAACCCTCAAGGCCGCGACTGTCACGGCATAGTCGTGCGCGGCCGCTGCCAACAGGCTGGTCGTCTCTCGCCGCGACGGCTTCGCGCGTTCGGCAACGGTCGTTCCGTGCCGCACCCGGCTGGCCACGACCCCCGCGGCTTCGAGTTCGCGGTACGCGCGGGCCACGGTGCCCGGCGCGAGGCCCAGGTCGCCCGCCAGTTGCCGGATGGTAGGTAGCCGCGCTCCCGGCGCTAGGGCTCCGGTGTCGGCAAGGCCCGTCACTTGAGCCCGGATCTGCTCGTACGGCGGGACAGGGGAAGAGGTGTCGACGTCGAGGATCACGCAACACCCGCGCGCACGCCAACCGGGAAGGACCGCCGCGCTCCGAACGGCGAGGTCGCCGCGAGCCACCCGAGGAATGGCACGACTATCGAGCCGAGTAGCGCCGCGAGCGGGCTGTAGACGCCCAGCCCGCTGCCCGACATCAAGACCACACTCAACCCGAACGCCGCCAGCATGCCGTTGAGCGCCAGCGTGCACCCAGTCAATACGTGCAGCGACCTGCTACGCAGAGCGTCGTCGGCGGCGAGCACGTCCGGCGCGGCCGGTGACTGCGGGCGGTTGACGACGCGTCGTGCGACGACGCCGCAGATTGGCGTCGCGAGCAGTGCGGCGGCCAGCACCGCGAGCGAGGGCGCCGCGACGCCGAGCCGGATGATGGCGAAAAGGGCGGCCGCGATCGCGATGACCCAGAGCACGGCAGTTACGGTTGCGAACCAACGTGGGATGTAGTCGCGCAGCCGCCGGGCTGCCAGAGACGCCGTCCGACGTGGGCCGGCGTGTCGCTGCGATTCGACCCGCCACTCCGCGACCAGCGCACCGACGAACCAGCCGATCAGCGCGCCGGGGCCGATGATGCTCGCGCCGACGTGCCAGGCACCGTGCTGGGTGAACGTGCACGCGTCCTCGATCACGACGCCGGCCACAAAGCCGCAGACGCGCCATCGCCGCACCGTAGCCAGATAGTTGACGACCGTGATGGCGTTCTCCGGTGTGATGGGGAGCTGCTGACGGCGGGCGAACCGCTCAAGCCGGGCCCGGGTGACATCGCGCAACATGACGGCCAGCAGCACAACGGCGACAGCAGCGGGCAGGGCGGCCTCGGCGATTGCATGCGCAACGGATGGCATGCGTTGCAATGTACCAATGTTCTGCTACATTGCAACTATGTTCGTCTCGGATGATGTCTGGCGAAGCATCGACACCACGTCCGCCCGAGTACCGCGCCCGGTGCGCATCCGGATGGCCGGCGTTGTGGCCGCCGCCGCAGTACTAATCGGCGCGGTGCTTTACGCGGGCGCGTCCGGCCTGCTCATCCATCGCCTGGCGGTCACGTCAGTAAGCACCGACGGCGAGGACTCCACTTGCACGCAGGTCGTCACCGTCGCCAACCGTGGTTGGTTCGCCGAGCATGTCGGCAGCCAGAGACTCCTCCCTGACGCAACGGGTGCGCGACTCGTCCGCCCGCTCGCCCGCACTATCCCGTCCGGCGGACACGGCACCCTGCGGTTGTCACTCGACGCTGCATTCTGCCGGCACGTCGAGTTCGCGAACACGAGCCGGGCCGCAGTGGGCGCGCCGCGCCTGATCCTGCACCTACACCGGCCGTGGGGCACGAGCTCAGACACCCTCATGCTTCGCCAGCCGCACGACCAGGATGGCCTTACCGTCAATTGGTAACCGGTTGCGCGATTGTCGACGGTTTCGAGTGGGGCTCACGGCGGATCTCGGCCTTACACCACCGTCGGACCGGGTTCCACTCCCGGCCTTCCAGGTGATACCCCTGGCGACCTACGACAGTGGCTCGATGCGGGGCGCGTTGATCTACAACGACACCTTCTGGGCTCACGACAGCGTCGGGCTACGCAACGACTGACAACTTGCTACACCTCAGGGACGAGACGCTGGGTAGGACCGGCGATCGAATTGGGCCCGACCTCTCGATCGTCTGGCGCGATGACCATCGCTCACCGCTGCTTACCCGCGCCGGTGCCCGCAGGCGGATCCTGTTGCGGGATTGCGCCTACGCGCCGGCTCATGGTCGTGGTGACACGGCGCGTGGCGTAATTCTGCTGCCGTTCCAGGACTAGATCGGTGCGGCAGAGATGGCCACGTTGTAGGTCATGCATGTGCCGTCGGCGAGGGTGCACTCAAGGGTGGCGGTCACCGCATCGTCTGGTCCACCCGAGGTGGCGATCACTCGGTACTCGTTGCCGCCGCGGCCCAGCGCGTTGATGAGGTCGCGGGCGACGATGCTGGGGCTGTGAGCGGGTAGGGCTGGGGTCATCGCGGTGCGGTCGGCCCGCGGCGGATGCGTTTGGTGACCGGTGCACCGCATCCGACGCACTGGCCGGTTTCGAGCACTCGGTCATGGCCGTCGAGCGCGCAGATAAGTCGGTGCAACCGATCGCGCAACGTCAGATGCTGTTTCTCTAGCGGCACACCAGCCCCCAGGATGGTCCGAGTGGCCGGGGCTCGTACGGCGCGCTGATGCGCCGCGACGTTCGGATCGGTGCGGTATGGAGTGATCGTCTACGTTCCTCGCTGGTCACGATGCTAACCCCACGCGTCTTGGACAGCGACGCAGAATTTCCCCGCTCCGGCAGCGCTGCCGCCGCCAGAGCTGCGAGCAACCCGCGCCTCGACCAGCAGGCCAAGTTCATCCCGTCCGGCGTCGGCATGCTTGACGGGGTGAATATCGCGGGGCGGTCTGAGTCGTCTCACCGCGCGGAACATGACGTGTCGCGTGAAGGGGCACATGAGCTATCTCCGATGAGGTGTCGAAGAAGGGGCAGGCTTGCGGGCGTCGTGGTCAGCGCGGTGATGCGCCGGTTTCGCTGCACGGGCCGTCGGTGCGTGCTGCGCGTTCGATGCGGCGCGTTCGATGCGCCGCAGTGAGCGGTCCAGCTCGGCGAGGGCGACGTGCATCCGCTTGTTCCGCTGAGCGGTGGTCGTTGGGGTGTAGCGGTGATAGATGACCGCCGGTGTTCTTGTCTGCCGGGCAAGTGGCAGCACTGCGCTCATCGAACGATCACCAGCACGGCTGCTCCAAAGGCCACCAGTAGCGTCACCCGGGCGATCGCGCGATATGCCGGACGGCCTTGCGCGCCGGAAGCGGCGGCGCGGCCTACCTTGACCAACTTGGCTAGCTTGATCGAGTCCAGCAAGGTCAGCGCGGGAGCCAACTCCACGAGCATCAGCTCGGGTAACAGCGCGGGCCACAGCGGGCATGCGACGGCGAGGATGGTCAGGTCGAGCGTGTGCTCGGTGGCCCACCGCGCGCGATCGGTGACAGCCTGGAGCTGGCAGGTCGTCACGACGCCGAAGATGACCCAGGACGAGCCGTCCAGCGCGGCGCCGGTGATGGCAGCGCCGGTTGACAGCGGTAACGCCTGCAGCACGACACCGGCGACGGCTAGCAGGCAGGCAACGAGGATCGCGTGCTCGCGCCGGCCGGCCCTTGTCCCTGTCAGTGCCAGCTTGCGGGGTTTCGGTGTCGCTCGTTGCGTTCGCTCGGTGACTGCGACCGGGGAGATGACGGTCATAGCGCGGCCGCTTTGTCGCTCCAGATGTCTTCGAGGTAGCGCTCGCTCGAGCGCAGTTGCGCCAGCCAATGTTCGGCTTCGGTGTCGTCGCAGCCGGTGCGTGCGCGGCACATGTCGGTCAACGCAGCCCGTACGCCGGGGGCCATCGTGTTGGCGTTGCCGCAGACATAGATCACGCCGCCCTGGGCGAGTAGATCCCAGATCTTTTTCTGCTCGCGCTCGACGAGGTGCTGGACGTAGCGGCGGCCGGCGTCGGGTCGGCGGGAGAAGGCGACCGCGAGCTCGGTGACGCCGGTGTTTTCAAACTCGTGCAGCTCGTCGGCGTAGAGGTAGTCGATCTCCTCGCTGCGGCAGCCGAACAGGAACATTGCCGGACCCACCGGTACGCCCTGTCGCGCCATGGCTGCCCGGTCCTGCAGGAAGCCGCGGAACGGGGCCATCCCGGTACCTGCGGAGATCATGATGATCGGTGTGTGCGGGTTGGCTGGGGGGCGGAACGCGAGGGTGGGTTTGCGGACGAACACGAAGACGCTCTGGCCCGCGGTGCTGGACGCGAGGTAGTCGGAGGCGACGCCGCGGAAGGTGCCGTGCCCGTTGCGGGCCGGTGCGGCGAGGACGCCGACGGTGAGGTGGCAGCTGTCGGTCGCCGTGGGCGAGGACGAGATGGAGTAGTAGCGGGGGCGCATCGGCGGCAGCAGATCCAGGTACTGCTCGAACGGCAACTGGCAACTCGGGTACCTGGTAAGCAGGTCGAGCACGGACGCACCGGGTACCGCGACGTTCTCCTGGTAGGCGGTGCGGCCGGCGTCGTCGAGCCCGGCCATCGTCAACAGTTCACTGCGCTCCAGCGGGTCGCGGGCATACCGGGCGAGGACGTTGAGGTGATCGCGGTTGGCGATGTCTTGCAGCTCGACGCAGCTGCCCAAGATCCCGACGAGCGGTGTCGGCTCGTTCAACGGCAGGTGGGTGCACGTCCCCGCCGTCGCGGTGATCGTCAGGTAGGTGGCGGCGTCGAGGTGAAAGTGGTCGAGCACTCGGCGGACCAGGTCGGGGTCGTTGCGCGGCAGCACGCCGAGGTGGTCACCGGTGGCGTAGTCCAGGCCTGGCGGCAGCTGCAGTTCCAGGTGCCGCGTGGAGCGTTTCGCCGGCCCGGCCCCGCTGAGGTGGCACAGCTCGCGGTTCACGGTGACGGTCGCGGGCACGGCGCGGTAAGACATCACCACCGGGTTGGTCGCTTGCCGGTTGACCACGCTGAGCTGCAGTCGCGGTTCGGTGGTCGTCTCGACCTCGGCTGCAGAGGCGGGAAGGTCCAGCTGCTGCGCGAGTGCGGACCACAGGCCTACGTGCCAGGTGTGGTACTGGCCGTCGAAGTCGGATCGGGCGTCGCCCGCGCCGCGGGGATGCGCGCGCTGGGCGCCGTGCCGTGCTAATTGCGTGTCGATCAGGGTGGGGACGGCCTGATAGGTGGACGCCCAGTCCATGTTTCCGCAGCCGAAGACAGCGAACGCGACGCCGGCTGCCGCGTCGGCGGCCGTGTCCGTGGCGGTGATCCACTCGCAGAATCGTTCGGCGTTGTCCGGGGGAGTGCCGTTGTACGAGGCGCAGATCGCGACGAGCGCACCGGTGTGCGGTAAGGCGCCGGCGTAGTCGTTGAGCGCGCCGAGGGTGACCGCGTAGCCGCGGTCGGCGCCCTCTTGGGCGATCTTGGCGGCGATGCCCTCGGCGGTGCCGAGGTTTGACCCGAAGAGCACGAGCAGCGGGGTGCCGTGGCCGTCCACCACGGTGCGGACGGGCCGGGTCGTTGGCTGCGGCGTGGCGGGCTGCGGCGTGGCGGGCGCGGCGGTGAGCGGTTGCCCCGTGATGCCGGTGGTGCGGCCCGGGCGGGCGCGCACGGTGATGCTCAACCCGTCCGGCTTGATGGTCAGGCTTTCCTTGATTTCCAGTTGGTAGTCGAGGTGGTCGACCAACTCGAAGCGTTGTAGCACCATGCCGAGCACGAGGACGGCTTCCTGCATGGCGAACTGGCGCCCGATGCAGGCGCGCTGGCCGGACCCGAACGGCTTGAACGCGTTTGGCGGCAGAGCAGCTCGCGCCTCGGGCAGAAAGTGGTCGGGGTCGAACTGGTCGGCGTTGGTGCCCCAGATCTCCGGGATGCGGTGCAGCATCGGGGTCAGCGCGGTCACCGAGGATCCCTGGGGCAGCCGGTATCCACCGACAGTGTCGTCGGCCAGGGGGTAGCGGGTGAAGGCCGACGCCGTCGGCCACAGTCGCAGCGTTTCGTTAAGGATCTGGGTGAGGTAGGTCAGACCTTGGATCTGCGCGAAGCTGGGCGCGACGGCCAGGTCGGTGCCCAGGACGCGGTCGACTTCGTCCTGGGCGCGCAGCAGCACGTCAGGGTGTTTGATCAGGAATGCGACGGCGAACGACAGCAGGCCGCTGGTCGTCTCGTGGCCGGCGACGAGGAAGGTGATGCACTGGGCGATGATGTTGTCGTCACTCAGGTGTTCGCCGCTGCGCTTGTCGACTCCGTGCAGCATGCAGCTGAGCAGGTCCTGGTGTTCGGCTGCGTCGCCGGAGCGGCGGCGCTCGGCGATGATGCGCGCGACCTCAAGTTCCATGTGGCGGTTGTTGGCCTCCAGTGTGTGCTGCGCTCGGCGGCGCAGCCGGGTCTGGAACGGCAGCTGGCGGCTGCGTTTTTGTGTCTCGCCGAGCACGGCCATCATCGCTTCGATGAAGGGGTGCTGGGAGTCGCGGTAGAAGGAGTTGAATCGGTAGCCGAACCCGCACAGGGCGATGGTGTCCAGGGTGAGTCGGGTCATGTCGCCGGTGACGTCGACCGGTTCGCCGGGGTTCAGTCTCGCCCACTTGTGCACCAGTTGGCTGGCGATGTCGTGCATCATTGGCAGGTAGCCGCGCATCGCCTGGGTGCTGAAGTTGGGCAGCAGGATGTTGTGCGCCTTGCGCCAGTCCGGATCGTCGGTGTCGGCGGTGAACAGCCCGTTGCTGGGCCGTGAATCGCGCAGCGCCTTCTGTGCGTCACCGACGAGCTTGTCGAAGCGGGAGTCGTCGCACAGGTCGTCGATCATCTCCAGGCCCGAGACGATATACCGGTCTCCGATTGGGGTCCGTAGCCGCACGATCGGCCCGTGTTCACGGACCAGCTCCATCAGGGTCTCGATCGTGCGGTCGGCGGGAACGTCGAACATGTTGCCGAGCAGCGGCAGCCCGCGTGGTCCGGGTATGTCGTCGACGCTCAACGTCGAACCGCTGCGGTGATGCGTAGTCATGAAGCTCTCCAGTCGATGAGGGGTGTACGTCTGCAGGCCGGCGACGCCCCCCGTGGCGTGCCGCTGTTCGGGCAGTGAGTCGGGCCGTCAGTCGACGAGCGTGTGTGCGCGCTGCTCGTCGGGTGTGCGGGTTCGGATGACGACGAGCACGCCGATCAGCACGGCCCAGCAGGGGAGGAGCAGCACGACTGCAGGGTTCAGCGTCGTGCTGATCAACATCACGGTCGCGGCGAGGTAGCTGAGCACCGCAACCCATCTCGGCATCAGCGTGGCGCGTAGCAGCAAGGTGGTGCTAGTGATCACGAACATGCCGGCGCCGCGCACCGAGTAGACGAAGACCATGCCGTAACCGATGGCGAGCAGTGCTCGCGTGACGTCGACCGGTGGCAGTGCGGTGCTGCCGAGTTCTGTGAGCAGCGCGACGCCGCCGGCGGTTGCGGTGCCGGTGAACAGCAGTACGACGAAGACGACCCCACCCAGCAGCTGCAGGGCGTAGGGCATCGATCCCGACGTCACTGTCCGGTTACTGATGAGCTGGCGAAGCGCCGTCATGTTCCACAAGAACGCGATGCCGGCGAACGGCACCAGGTAGAGCCCGGTCGTCACCAACGCCGTGCTGCCGTGGTCATAGAACGCGGTGAAGGCGGCCGCCAAATCGGTCAGGTGCGGCGAGGAGTCGACGAGCAACAGCGCCAACACGAAGGTGACACTGAAGATCAACGACGTCAGGGCGACGAGCCGGGCGTGCCGTTGCGTGCCGTTGTCGCTCGATGCGTGGCTGACCGGCCGGGGGGCCGTGGATTGGACCATGGGATTGCTCTCTGTGACCGGGCCCGTGCGTCGCCGAGCTCCCGGATATCTGTCAGTGCTGACACAATCCCATAAAGTGTCAGTGATGACAAGTTCGCGGCCGAGCGTGTCAGCGTGGGTTGGGCGACGCTGTCTCGAGCGATTCGAAGGCCTGGTCGAGCAGTTGCGCGAGGCTTGGCCGATCGGCGATGTCATCGCGGCGCAACTGCAGGTCGTAGAGCATGGCGCTGCGAAATGCCGCGACCGCCTCGCGGGCGAGGACCTCCGCGCGGAAGCGCGGGTCGATGCGGCGCCGGCCACGCGCGGCTGGCTGTGGTGCAGCCGTCAGCCGCTGGGCGATGACGTCGGCGAGGTCGGCCTCCATCTTCAACATGACGGTGCGGCCGGACAGCCCGACCCGCTCCGCCGGCGGAGCCTCCGCCCAAAGCGCGAACGGGCTCGCAGCGTCGAGACGCGTGAGTGCAGACATGACGGTGGTCAGCGCGCGGCGCAGCGCGACGAGCGGCGGTTCCTTCGCCGGGCGCGCGAGCACGACCTGCGCGAAGGCCGGCAGCCACGCGAAGGCGTCGTCGACCATTAGGTCTTCCTTGCTGCGGAAGTAGCGGAAGAAGGTCCGCTCGGTGACGCCCGCGGCGTCGGCGATGTCGCGCACCGTGGTGGCTGGGACCCCTCGCTCGGCGAACAGTCGGTCAGCCGCCTCCTGCAACGCCGTGCGAGTCGCCAGCTTGTGGGCTTCCCGGCGGCCGAGCTCAGGTGCCGGCGCCGCACTGCTGTCTTCGTCGGATACAGCAGCCATGGTCTCCCGACGTCCCGGTCGGTGGTTCGACGCCAAAACCCCTCCTCGCATCGTGCCGGGCATCGACGGCACGAGCACCGTCACCGCTCATACCGCAAGCTGTCACCCCTGACAGTTTACCTGGCAACCGGAAAGCGGCCGCACGCGCCGATACACGCCGGCCCAATCTCCTCGGCGCCGACCTCCAAAGCGCCTGTGTGCACGAATCAGGGTCGCTTGGTTTCGACGAAGCGCGGGACGCCCAACGATGGTTCCGCGCCCAGTCTCGCGAGGTCGGTCGTGTTTCGCGATACCGACACGAGTAATCCGCCGTCGGCCATCGTGATCTCAGGATGCGCGAGCGGCGCGTATTGCAGCTCGCCCGAGGGGTAGTCGCTGGGGGCGGAGAATGCCTCGTGCGGAGTGAAGGGCCCGGTCGGTGAGCTGCCCCGCCAGACGTAAGCGAAGTCGCCGAGGTCGCCGTCGCGTTTGGACACGACGACGTAGTCGGACGACGCGAGCCGGTCGACCGACAGTGTCTGGCTGACGCCGTGATCGGCAGCCAACACCGGTCGGGCGCGCGATGCCTTCGCCTGCCATGTCGACCCGTCCCAGAACCTGAACCCGGTTGGATCGCGCGGTGTGTCGATCGGGACGCGACAGACAAGCAGCTCACGGCCGAAGACCCCCTTCTCACCGGTCGACCGCGAGCCGTACACATAGATCCACTTGCCGGTTGTGAACGCGGCGGCACCCCAGTTGATCTGCGTGCCGCTGGGGTTGTCCGGAGTTATGGGTGTGATGCCGCGCAACTGCGGCACCCCGTCGCTTGCCACGTCGAACGTTGCCGCTGAGGTGCCCAGAAACGTGAAGTCCAGGCCGCCGCCGGAAGTGCCGCGGCGGATGCGCGCACAGAGCACGACGAGGCGGTCCGTCGAACCCCTCAACACGACTACCGACATCGGCCAGTACGCCAGGTGATCGCCCGGGTCAGGAATCACCGGACCGTCTCGTGGCTCGATCACCTGCGAAACGCAGGCCCCCGCCGACACCAGCATCGAGTTCGACACCAGGCCCGGGGTGAGTCCAGAACGCAGGGTGTCGCCGAACAGCCACACGATCCGACCATCGGATAGCCGAGCGCTGGCGCCGATGTCGGCAGCGTTCCAGGCGGGCAAGCGCGCGTGGTCCAGGATCTCGCTTACCTGATTCGCCGACGCCAGGTCGCGTCGCGCGCCGGGTTTTGGACACGCGGGCCTGAGTGCCACGGAACTGACCGCCCGTCTGGCCGACGTCGCACCGACTGACGGTGCAGCACCGGTCGTCACCCTCGATGGAACACCGGTGTGCGCCGTTACCGCCGATGACGTGCACCCCGCGGTGACCAGCAAGGCAATAGCGATACCCGCCCAGTACCGCCCGCGCCGCCACAACCGCAGCTGTCGATACGGTGCACCGCGGGTCGCGCAAGCGGCCAAACGCCGTCCCACGTCACCAACCACGCACGGCAGCCTCAAGCATCCCGTCTGTGCGCAGGCTAAGACCGGCGAACAAAGCTCACGTCACGCCGGTCAGTCCGACGAGCGGTTCTCCATGCACGAAGCACGTTTCAGTCGCCGTCTCAACGGTCGGAGTTACCGACAGGGCCCCAGGGGCTGCCCGGCGGTGCGAACGAAGGTCTTGACGATGGCGACCGTGGATGCGACTCCGTTGGCTGCGCCATACACGTCGATCTCAGTCGACCGCGACCACCGCCGTCGCACCGCGCGGCTCCGGGCCGAAATTGACGTCCGGTCCTTGGGCTGAAGCGACGCACAACCCAGGCGGGTGGCTATTGCAGCGCGTTCAAACGCGGAGCACCTGACGGCGGATGCGCACTAACTGCTGCTCGCGTAAACGCCGAGCCCGAACTGATGTTGACGACCCTCCGGTTACGTGGCCGCGGCAGACCGCGGGCCGCCGGCCCCGTAGTCGCCGGTACGGCTGCCGCTCGAACAGCCCGCGGCCAGCAGGATCACGACGACACGCCAGCCAGCAATGTCGACACATCTTGCTGCGAAAACTGCTTATTCCGCCCCTCCCTAGCGTCTGCGCCTCCTGCCGACCACCGCATGGGACCGCATCGTCACGCCGTCGCGCACCTAAACGTCACGTCACGACGGCTCGATCGACGTTGAACCATCGGCAGACGCGTGCCCGCTCACGGCGCCCGCACCCCACCTTCACACCGTCGAAATCCGCAAGCGTTGAGAGTGGCCCTTCGCCACGGCGTCGCCTGCTCAACCGGGATCGTCGTCGAGGGTCTTACTTTGCGGGCAGGCGGCGCGGGCGACGACTTGCGTGCACTATCAATCGCAGCAGATGACTCTCGTCAAACGGTGAAGTCAAATGACGATCTGATGGAGCGCTTGATGCCCGGCTGGAAAGCGTACGGCGAGGACCTCGACGCTCGGGTCGCTGCCTCCTCTGAGGCGGAGGCGCAGCGTCGCGATTCAAAGGCGGCCGCCCTCTTGGCGTCGGAACCGAAAGCCGAGCTTGTCGAGCACTGGCGGCAACTCGGTGGGGATATCCCCAGCCCAATCTGAACAGCATTCGATCGAGCGGTGTACTGCGCGCGTTGCGACCCGGTCGCCAACGCGGTGCCCGCAAGC
>NZ_CAXTQF010000081.1:0-9779 GCF_964246335.1 uncultured Jatrophihabitans sp.
GGGGTGGCGTCGTGATCACCGGCTATGACCACGTCCAGGTGGCGATCCCGGCCGGCGGGGAGGACGCGGCGCGGCGGTTCTACGCCGGCCTGCTCGCCATGCGCGAGATCGCGAAGCCGCCCGCACTGGCCGTGCGCGGCGGGTGCTGGTTCGCGGCCGGCGACGCGATGCTGCACCTGGGTGTCGAGGAACCGTTCGCGCCCGCGCGCAAAGCACATCCGGCGTTCGTCGTCGACGACCTCGATGCACTGCATGACGTGCTCACCGGTGCCGGCCACGCGTGCGTCCGCACCGACGGCGAGATCCCCGGCGTGCGCCGCTTCCACACCGCGGACCCGTTCGGCAACCGCATCGAATTGCAGCAGCGCTGAACCCGCGCATCGACGCCGCGCGCGGGCCGACCTGGTACCGCGCCGTCGCGGCCACGAAGATCGTTACGCCGCGGGTTGCCGGTGCCAAGCGGCGCGCGGGCACGGTGCGGCACAGCCGCCCCGCACCTGTTCGCGTCGGCGTGGGTACATCCGAGGGGTGACGCTGCGTAACTGGGCCAACAGCCTGGCGTTCGACACCGACCAGCTCGCGACGCCGACCTCGGTCGAGCAGTTGCAGGAGCTCGTCGCCGGTGCCGACCGGGTCCACGCGCTCGGTACCGGCCACTCGTTCAGCCGCGTCGCCGACACGAGGGGCACGCTCGTCAGCGCCGCGCGCCTCGACGTGCCGATCGAGATCGACGCCGCGGCGCGCACCGTGACGGTCGGTGCCGGGACGCGCTACGGGGAGCTCGCGGTCGCCCTGGAGCGCAGAGGCTGGGCGCTGCACAATCTCGGCTCGCTGCCGCACATCTCGATCGGCGGTGCGTGCGCGACCGGCACGCACGGCGCCGGCAGCAGCAACGCCTGTCTGGCGGCATCGGTCGTGGCCATCGAGTTCGTCCAGGCCGACGGGAAGCTCGTGCGCGTGCGCCGCGGGCACCCGCACTTCGGCGGTTCCGTGCTCGCGCTGGGTGCGCTCGGCATCGCGACGCGGCTGACGCTCGACATCGAGCGCAGTTACGAGATGCGCCAGGACCTCTGGCTGGACGCACCGGTCGACGCCGTCGCCGAGCAGTTCGACGACGTCATGAATGCCGGCTACAGCGTCAGCCTGTTCAGCGAGTTCCGCCGCCGCGACGCGGTCGACGTGTGGGTCAAGGCGCGCACCGACGCGCGGCTGCCCGACGGCACCCGGTGGGGCGCGCACCCGGCAGAAGAGGCGCAGCACCCGATCGCCGGCGAGGACCCGGCCACCGCAACCCAGCAGCTGGGCGTGCCGGGGCCGTGGCACGAGCGGTTGCCGCACTTCCGGCTCGAGTTCACGCCCAGCAACGGGGACGAGCAGCAGACGGAGTACCTCATCCCGCGCGAGCACGGCCCCGACGCGCTACGCGCCGTCGCGCAGGCCGATCTGTCGGGCGCTGCAGGTGTTCGAGATGCGCACGGTGGCCGCCGACGACCTGTGGCTCTCACCGTGCCACGGGCGAGCGACGACCGCCCTGCACTTCACCTGGGTCAACGACGACGCGCGCGTGGCCGAAGCGGTACGCACGCTGGAAGCGGTGCTCGCCCGGTTCGACCCGCGGCCGCACTGGGGCAAGGTGTTCACCCTCGACGCCGCGACCGTGCGCGGGCACTACCCGCGTCTCGCCGACTTCCGCGAGCTCGCCGCGCGGCACGACCCGCACCGCAAGTTCGGCAACACGTTCCTCGACACCTACGTCTACTGAGCCGAGATCAGGAGTCGGCGGCGGCCTTCGCCGGCGCCTTGGCGGCGGCCTTCTTCGCGGCGGTCTTCTTGGCCGCGGTCTTCTTCGCTGCCGTCTTCTTGGCCACCGTCTTCTTCGCGGTCTTCTTGGCCGCGCCGCGACGCGCTGTCTTCTTCGCCGGCCCACGCGCGCGGCGATCGGCGAGCAGCTCGGACGCCCGCTCGTCGGAGATCGACTCGATGTCGTCGCCCTTGCGCAGCGACGCGTTCGTCTCGCCGTCGGTGACGTACGGGCCGAACCGGCCGTCCTTGATCACCATCGGCTGACCGGACGCGGAGTCGTTGCCCAGCGTGCGCAACGGCGGCGCCGCTGCGGCGCGTCGGCCGCGCTGCTTGGGCTGCGCGAAGATCGCCGCGGCCTCGTCGACCGTGACCGTGAACAGCTGCTCCTCGGTGTCGATCGAGCGCGAGTCCGTCCCCTTCTTCAGGTACGGCCCGTACCGCCCGTTCTGCGCGGTGACGTCCTCGCCGTCGAGCTGACCGACGACGCGCGGCAGCGTCAACAGCTGCGCCGCCTCGTCGAGGGTCACCGTGTCCAGCGACATCGACTTGAACAGCGACGCCGTCTTCTCGCCGTCGGTGACGTACGGGCCGTACCGTCCGGCGCGTGCGGTGATCTCCCGGCCGTCGCCGGTGGTGCCGAGGTCGCGGTCGCCGGACGGCGCGTTGAGCAGCTCCTCGATCTTGTCCGGCGTCAGCTCATCCGGTGCGAGGTCCTCGGGCAGCGAGGCGCGCTGCGCGTCGTCACCCTCACCGCGCTGCAGGTACGGCCCGTACCGGCCGACGCGCACGACGGTGCCGTCCGCGACGTTGCCGAGCGGGATGGAGTTGACGCCGCGCGCGTCGATCTCCTCGAGTCGCGCCGCGATGAGCCGCTTGAGGCCGCCCTGCGCGGAGATGCGTTCGGCCTCGACGGACGCCTCGCCGGAGCCGAAGTAGAAGCGCTGCAGCCACTCGACGCGCGAGCGCGCGCCGTCCGCGATCTCGTCGAGGTCGTTCTCGACGGACGCGGTGAAGCCGTAGTCGATCAGCCGCGCGAAGTAGGACTCCAGCAGCCCGACGACGGCGAATGCCGTCCACGTCGGCACGAGCGCCGGGCCCTTCTTCCAGACGTAGCCGCGGTCCTGGATCGTCTGCATGATCGAGGCGTACGTGGACGGACGGCCGACGCCGAGCTCCTCCATCGCCTTGACCAGCGACGGCTCGGTGTAGCGCGCGGGCGGCGACGTCGTGTGCCCGGTCGGCTCGAATTCGCGCGGGTCGATCGCGTCGCCGCGGGTGAGCTGCGGCAACCGCTTCTCACTGTCGTCCTTCTCGTCGCCCGAGGCGTCGACGTCCTCGACGTACGCGCGCAGGAAGCCGGGGAAGGTGATGGTGCGCCCGCTCGTGGTGAACACGACGGCCTCGTCGGCGGCCGACGTCGCGCCGAGCCGGATCGACACCGTGGTGCCGACGGCGTCGGCCATCTGCGAGGCGAGCGTGCGCTGCCAGATCAGTTCGTAGAGGCGGAACTCCTCGCGGGAGAGCTGACTCGTCACCTGCCCCGGCGTGCGGAACGAGTCCCCCGCCGGGCGGATCGCCTCGTGCGCCTCCTGCGCGTTCTTCACCTTGCGCTGATAGGTCCGCGCCTCGGCCGGCACGTACGCGTCGCCGTACAGCTCGCGTGCCTGTGCCCGCGCCGCGCTCAGCGCCGTCGACGACAGCGTCGTCGAGTCGGTGCGCATGTAGGTGATGTAGCCGTTCTCGTAGAGCCGCTGCGCGGTGCGCATGACCTGCGCGGCCGAC
Organism: uncultured Jatrophihabitans sp.; assembly: GCF_964246335.1. Taxonomy (GTDB): domain Bacteria; phylum Actinomycetota; class Actinomycetes; order Mycobacteriales; family Jatrophihabitantaceae; genus Jatrophihabitans. The sequence continues at coordinate 3,586 of NZ_CAXTQF010000081.1, forward strand.
CAGCGGAACTTGCGCCCGGCCTCCTGCTGCAGCGTCGAGGTCATGAACGGCGGGTAGGGCCGGCGGCGGTAGGGCTTCTCGTCGACGCCCTGCACGGTGAACGGCCGGCCGTCGAGACGCGCGGCGAGCCCGCGGGCGCCCGCTTCGTCGAGGTGCAGGACGTTTGCCGGGGCACGGCCGGTGGCCGGGTCGAAGTCGCGGCTCACCGCGAGCCGGGTGTCGTCGACGCTGACGAGCGTCGCGGTGAAGCTGTCCGGGTCGTTCGGCTTCGGCTCGCTGGCCCGGAACGTGCCGACGACGTCCCAGTAGCTCGCCGAGTGGAACGCCAGCCGCTCGCGTTCGCGCTCGACGACCATCCGGGTGGCCACCGACTGCACGCGCCCGGCGGACAGCCCCGGCAGCACCTTCTTCCACAGCACCGGGCTGACCTCGTAGCCGTAGAGACGGTCGAGGATGCGCCGCGTCTCCTGCGCGTCGACGAGGTGGTCGTCGATCTCGCGCGGGTTCTCGACGGCCGCGGCGATGGCCGACGGCGTGATCTCGTGGAACACCATCCGGCGCACCGGGATCTTCGGGCTCAGCGTCTCGACGAGGTGCCACGCGATGGCCTCGCCCTCGCGGTCCTCGTCCGTCGCGAGGTACAGCTCGTCGGCGTCCTTGATCAACGACTTGAGCTTGCTGACCTGCTGCTTGCGGTCCGGGCTGATGACGTACAGCGGTTCGAAGTCGTGTTCGGTGTCGACGCCGAGCCGCGCCCACGCCTCACCCTTGTGCTTCGCCGGCACGTCCGCAGCGTTGCGCGGGAGATCCCTGATGTGCCCGATCGACGCCTCGACGACATACCCCTTGCCGAGGTACCCGCCGATCGTCTTGGCCTTGGCGGGGGACTCGACGATCACCAATTTGGTGCCCGCGCCGGTGCCCTTCGCTGCCACATCCGCTCCGTCTCGTCGTTCATCCCGGCCCTGCCTGACTCGTTAGGCGCAGCCGTCGCGGACGGTACAGGACACGTGCAAAGCCCTGGGTGCGAGCGTTAGTGGTCTGCCAACGAGCCACCGCCGGACGGGTCGGACTGCGGGCGCCCGGGCAGTGCCGCCGGCCAGGACGCCGCACCACCGGACGGCGCCGGCCCGAGCAGCTCGATCAGGCGGCGCAGCCGGCGCCCCGACGTCACCCGCCAGCCGCGGTGGTCCCGGCTGCCGCGGCGCGACACCGAGACGGCCGCGACGCCCAGCCGGGCGAGCTGCGCGCCGGCGGTGCGGTGCGTCGCGTCGTCCACGCCCGCGGTGGTGAGCAGGTAGCCGACGTCGTCCGGACGGCCGGCCGCGAGCGCCCAGAGCCGCAGGCTGCCCGCGGCGAGCTGGAAGTCCGGCGGCAGTCCCTGGCGCGAACCGCGCGTCCACCGCGCCGCGCGGGCGATCAGCTCCGGCCCGAACGCGGTGCGCACGCCGAACCCGCTGTTCGCCTCGACGACGGCGTCGTCCGGTGTCGTGGCGACGCCCCGCTCGGCGAACGCGTCGTGCAGCGCGTCAGCGCGCCACCGGTCCGCGACGACGACCGAGAGCCGCGCACCCGCGCCGGAACGGACCCACTGCCCGCCCGCGAGCAGCAGACCGTCAAGATCGTCGACCGACGGCTGCGCGGCGGCGGCGCCGAACAGCGAGTACTGGGTCATGGCGTTGCGGGCGGGGCCGTCACAGGCCGCTCACGCGGTCGACGCACCAGTCGGCCCCGCTGTGTCGCATGTGCACGCTCAGATCGCTGCGCGAGCCGTCGGTGCGCGCGAGCGTGCCGTTCATGGTCGCCGCCGAGCCGCCGGTCGTGGCCGCGCCGCTCGGCAGGGCTGCCCCCACCTGGTCGACCTTCGCCTGCGTCAGCCCCAGCCGGGCGCCGGGGCAGGCGAGCGCGGTCGCGGCGCCGAGGTCGTGCGTCGTCAGCAAGGTGAAGAACCTAATGCCGGTGAGCGTCGCCGAGACCGCGTCGGCACCCGGGCCCGTCGGCACGCCCGTCGGCACGATGCCGGCCGGCGCGCTCGAGCCCAGCGACGGCGCGCTGATGCTGGGGAACGCCGTCGGCCCGCTCGGCGCGGCCACCGTCGGGCCGGCGTCGTCGTTGCCGCTCTGCAGGACGATCACCGCGACGAGCACGGCGACCGCCACCACGGCCGCCGCGACGAGAACCGCGATCAGGTTGCCGCGACCCGAGTGCTGCGGCGGTGCGCCCGCGTACTGCGTCTGGTGGTACTCGCCGTACGGCTGCCCCTGATGCGGCTGGCTTTGGTACGGCTGACTGCCGTACGGCTGGGCCGGATACTGCCCGGGCGGGTACTGCGGGTACAGCGGTTCGCCGTCGTCCGGCGGGCCCCAGGCAGGCGGCCCGTCGTAACCCGGCTCGCCGCCGTCGCCGGGCGGCGGAGCGCTCACCGCGCCGCCGAGGTCATGCGGCGCCGGCGGGCTCCGGCGTCGGCTGCGCGGGTGCGTCGTCACCCATCGAGACGCGACGTCGCTTGGACACGATCACCGCCGCGGCCACGATGGCGAACGCGACGACGCCGGCCAGCACCCGCAGCCCGACCGAGGCGTCGTCCCCCACGGTCAGCTTCACGACCGCAGGCGCCACCAGCACGGCGACCAGGTTCATGACCTTGATCAGCGGGTTGATCGACGGACCGGCGGTGTCCTTGAACGGGTCGCCGACGGTGTCGCCGATGATGGTCGCCGCGTGTGCCTCGGTGCCCTTGCCGCCGTTGACGCCGTCCTCGACCATCTTCTTCGCGTTGTCCCACGCGCCGCCGGAGTTGGCGAGGAAGATCGCCATCAGCACGCCTGCGCCGATCGCACCGGCCAGGTAACCGGCCAGCGGGCCGATGCCCAGCAGGAAGCCGACCGCAACCGGTGTGAAGATCGCCAGCAGGCCCGGGGTTGCGAGTTCACGCAGCGAGTCCTTGGTGCAGATGTCGACGACGCGGCTGTAGTCGGGCCGCTCGGTGAAGTCCATGATCCCCGGGTGGGTGCGGAACTGGTCGCGCACCTCGAACACCACGCGCCCGGCGGCACGGCCCACCGCACTGATCGCGAGCCCGCTGAACAGGAACACCGCGGACGCGCCGATGATCACGCCGAACAGGTTGTTCGGCTGGGACAGCGTCAGATTGAACGACAGCTGGGTCAGCTTGCCGACGTGTCCGGGGTTGCCGATGTCGCTGAGTGCGTCCTGCACCGCTTTCTGGAACGAGCCGAACAGCGCGGTCGCGGCGAGCACCGCCGTGGCGATCGCGATGCCCTTGGTGATCGCCTTGGTGGTGTTGCCGACGGCGTCGAGGTCGGTGAGCACGCGCGCGCCGCCCTCGTCGATGTCGCCGCTCATCTCGGCGATGCCCTGCGCGTTGTCGCTGACCGGGCCGAAGGTGTCCATCGAGACGATGACGCCGGCAGTGGTCAGCAGGCCGCAGCCGGCGAGCGCCACGGCGTAGAGCGCGACGAACGTGCTACCGCCGCCGAGGATGAACGCGCCGAACACCGCGGCGCCGATCAGCACGGCGGAGTACACGCCCGACTCGAGGCCCAACGAGATGCCCGAGAGGATCACCGTCGCCGGCCCGGTGAGCGAGGTGGCGGCGACGTCCTTGACCGGGCGACGGACCGTGTCGGTGAAGTAACCGGTCAGCTGCTGGATCAGCACTGCGAGCACGATGCCGATGACGACCGCGACGAATGCGATGACCGCCGGGTTGCCGGTGGCGCCGGACACGTGGTCGGTGAGCTTGCTGAACGACGATGGCAAGAACGTGAAGGACGCGATCGCGACGCCGACCAGCGAGACGATTGCCGTGATGAAGAAGCCGCGGTTGATCGGCACCAGCCCGTTGCGGTCGGTCGGGCGCAGGTTCGTCACGAGGATGCCGACGATCGAGCAGACGATGCCGATGGCGCCGATGATCAGCGGCAGCAGCAGGCCCTTCGAACCGAACGCCGTCTGGCCGAGGATCAGCGCCGCGACCAGCGTCACCGCGTAGGACTCGAACAGGTCTGCGGCCATACCCGCGCAGTCACCGACGTTGTCGCCCACGTTGTCGGCGATGGTGGCGGCGTTGCGCGGGTCGTCCTCGGGAATGCCGGCCTCGACCTTGCCCACGAGGTCGGCGCCGACGTCGGCGGCCTTGGTGAAAATGCCGCCGCCGACGCGCATGAACATGGCGAGCAGCGCGCCGCCGAAGCCGAAGCCCTCCAACACCGTCGGGGCGTTGGAGTTGTAGGAGAACAGGACGACGCTCGCGCCGAGCAGGCCGAGGCCGACGGTGAGCATGCCGACGATGCCGCCGGTGCGCCACGCGACGTGGAAGCCGGCCTCGCGGCCACCGCCGCGGGCCGCGCTGGCGACGCGCACGTTGGCCTGCGTCGCCAACGTCATGCCGATGAAGCCCACCAGGGCCGAGAAGACGGCACCGACGACGAAGAACAGCGCGCGGCCGAACTGCACCGAGAAACCGCCGTGGTTGACCGGCAGCACGAGCAGCAGGATGAACACGACGACGGAGAAGATCGCCAAGGTGCGGAACTGCCGGTTGAGGTAGGCGCGTGCACCCTCCTGGACGGCGTGCGCGATCTCGCGCATGCGGTCGGTGCCCTGGTCGGCCTTGAGCACCTCCTTCACCAGCAGACCGGCGAAGGCCAGCGCGATGATCGCGACGATGGCGATCACCACCACTGCGACGTGCTCACCGGTACTGATGCCCGGCTCAGCGATCAGGTGCGAGGCCATGCAACTCCCCTTGGTTCCACATCGGACGCGAACGTCAACGCGCCGTAGCTACGAGGTTGTTGTCTACGACGAGCAGGTGTGCCGGTGTCGCCGTGCGCAGCGCATTCGGCAGTGACTGGCGGAGTGTAGCCCGGCTCACAGGTGGGGCCGGCGCCGCCGTGCGGCGGGGAGGGCCGTGCGGCTCAGACGGCCGCGGACTGCACGGCCTGGTCGACCGTCGCGTGGATGGCGAACACGCCGTCGAGTCCGGTGATGGTGAACAGCTTGAGGATGCGTTCCTGGTTGCAGACCAGGGGCAGTACGCCGCCGGCCTCGCTGGTGGCGGCGCGCGCCTCGACCAGGGCGCCGAGTCCGGTGGAGTCGAGGAAGGCCACGTCTGTGAGATCGACCACGACACTGCTGTCGCCGCCGCGCAACAGACCGGTAAGGCTGTCCTTGAGCGCCGGCGCCGAATAGACATCAACCTCGCCGCTCACCGCGACGACGGGTACGTCGCCGCTCGACGAACGCGATACCGAGACGTCCACTGCTACCCCTGAAAGCTGTCCGAAGGTACTGGTAAACCCGCGTGTTACAACCGCACGCCGCGCGCGAGGTAACGCTGTACCCGCGTCGGCGCGCAGTCAGCATGCCACAGCGAAGCAGGAGTCGTGATTCGGCGATGAGTGATCCCGCTGCTTTGCTGGATCGGTTGCTGCTCGGTGTGCCGCCCGGCGAGTCGCCGGTGACGCATGTCGAGCGCCTGGCCGAGCGCGCTGCCCGCGGGGCCGACTGGCCCGAGTGGACGCCGGCCGCCGTGCGCGACCGCTTCGCCCGACTCGCGGTGTCGGCGCCTTGGGCACACCAGGCGCAGGCGGCGTCGCTGGCGCACGAGGGGCGGCACGTCGTGGTGGCCACCGGCACCGCCTCGGGCAAGTCGCTCGCCTACCAACTGCCCGGGCTCGCTGCCCTGCACGCCGACGAGCGCGCGCGGGTGCTCTACCTGGCACCGACCAAGGCGCTTGCCGGCGACCAGCTCGCCGGGCTGGCGGCACTGCAGCTGCCCTTCCTGCGCGCAGCCACCTACGACGGCGACACACCGCGCGACGAGCGCAACTGGGTGCGGGCGCAGGCCAACTGGGTGCTGTCCAACCCGGACATGCTGCACCGCTCGCTGCTGCCCAACCACGGCCGATGGGCGTCGTTCTTCCGGCGGCTGCGCTATGTCGTGATCGACGAGTGCCATGCCTACCGCGGCCTGTTCGGCTCGCACGTGGCGCTGGTGCTGCGGCGGCTGCGACGCGTCTGCGCTGCGCATCACGCGGCGCCGACGTTCGTGCTCGCCTCCGCGACCACTGCCGACCCCGCCGCGTCGGCGACGCGGCTGACCGGCCTACCGGTCACCGCGGTGACCGACGACGGGGACCGGTTGATCGGCGCGTTCAGCGACGGCG
>NZ_CAXTQF010000081.1:9789-12425 GCF_964246335.1 uncultured Jatrophihabitans sp.
CGGCGCCACCGTGTTCGCGATGTGGGAACCGCCGCTGACCGCCCTGCGCGGCGAGCACGATGCGCCGGTGCGCCGGGCGGCCGGCGCGGAGGCGGCGCGGCTGCTGGCCGACCTCGTCGTCGAGCGGGTGCGCACGCTGGCGTTCGTGCGCTCGCGCCGCGGCGCCGAGCTCACCGCGCTCGGTGCGCAGCGACACCTCGACGAGGCATCGGCGGCGGAGCTCGCGCCGCGGGTCGCGGCATACCGCGCGGGTTATCTGCCCGAGGAGCGCCGCGCGCTCGAGCGGCGGCTGACCTCGGGCGAGCTGCTCGGAATGGCCGCCACCAACGCGCTCGAGCTCGGCATCGACGTGTCCGGGTTGGACGCGGTGCTGCTCGCCGGTTTCCCGGGCACCCTCGCGTCGATGTGGCAGCAGGCCGGCCGGGCGGGGCGGTCCGGCAGCGCCGCGCTGGTGATCTTCGTCGCGCGGGACGACCCGCTGGACACCTACCTCGTGCACCATCCGGCGGCGGTGTTCGGCCGGCCGGTGGAAGCCAGCGTCGTGGACCCGCAGAATCCGTACGTCCTCGCCCCGCAGCTCGCCTGCGCCGCGGCGGAGTTGCCGCTGCGCGACGACGAGCTCGCCGTGTTCGCGGCCGACGCGACCGCTGCCGACGCGGCCGCTGCCGACGCGATCGCTGCCGACGCGGCCGGTGCCGACGCGATCGGTGCCGACGCCACTGCTGCCCGTGCCGGCGGCGCGCTGGAGCCCGTGTTGCGCACGCTGGCGGCGCTCGTCGAACGCGGCGTGCTCCGCCGACGGCCTGCTGGCTGGTACTGGACGCAGCGCGAGCGCCCGGACGCCGACATCCGCGGCGCGGGCGGCGCCCCGGTGTCGGTGGTCGAGTCGCGGACCGGTTCGCTGGTCGGCACCGTCGACGCGGGTGCGGCGCACGGCACGGTGCACCCGGGCGCGGTGTACCTGCATCAGGGACGCTCGTACGTCGTCGACTCGCTGGACATCGAGGACGGCGCTGCCCTCGTGCATGCGGACTCGCCGCCGTGGTCGACGTCCGCGCGCGACGTCACGGACATCGCGGTTGTCACCGAGACCACGACGCGCCGGCACGGTGCGCTGACGGTCTCGTTCGGCACCGTCGACGTCCGCAATCAGGTCGTCTCCTACGTGCGGCGCCGGCTGGGCACCGGCGAGTTCCTCGACGAGACACCGCTGGAACTGCCGCCGCGCGAGCTGCGCACGGCCGCCGTTTGGTACACGCTGCCGCAGGAGCTGCTCGACGACGCCGGCCTGGACATCGCCGCCGTGCCCGGTGCGGTGCACGCCGCCGAGCACGCCGCGATCGGCCTGCTCCCGCTGTTCGCCACCTGCGACCGCTGGGACATCGGCGGCGTCTCCACCGCGCTGCACCCGGACACCGGCAGGCCGACCGTCTTCGTCTACGACGGCCATGCCGGGGGCGCCGGCTTCGCCGAACGCGGCTTCGGAGCGCTCGCGCCGTGGTTGCAGGCGACGCGCGACGCGATCGACGCCTGCGAGTGCCCGCAGGGCTGCCCGTCGTGCGTGCAGTCGCCGAAGTGCGGCAACGGCAACGACCCGCTGGATAAGGCCGGCGCGCTGGTCGTGCTCGACCTCGTCCTGACTGCTCTGCGCGAACCCGCCCACTGACGCCCGCATCAGGCGCGGAGCTTGGTCGCCAGTTACCGGCCACCGGTCACTGATCACCGATCACCGATCACCGGTCACCGGTTACCGGTCACTGGAGCGGCGGCCGCGGTCAGCCGGGAAGCCGGCCCGCCCGGGCCGAGGCATCGATCGTTCGTGTGCCGACGACCGGCAGATGCACGTCTGCTTGCACACGCACCTGCACGCTGCCGCTGCGGCCGTCGGCGTCGAGCGAGAGCCGGCAGACGCTCACCCGCGCGCCGTCCGCGAGCGCGACCTTGCGCGCGGCGAGGCACTCGTCGGCGCCCACGCCGATGCGTCCCGCCGCCGCGAGCGCGGCAAGATCGGCTGCTGATTCCGCGCGATGCCGAGCAAGCACCGCGAGCATGCGAATGGTGACCACGCCGGCGACGACGAGCAGCAACACGCAGCACGCCAACACCCACACGCTGGCCGATCCGCGGTCGTCATGCCGCGGCCTGCTCACGGCGACGTGCCCTTCGGCTCGACGGCGGCGACCGCACGCTCCTGCGCGGTCAGCGCCGGCAGCCAACTACCCAACGGGTGCACACGCAGCCGGACCACCGCAACGACCTCGGCCGCGCCGGTGGTCACGCTGACCGCCGCGCCCGGGGCGAGCGCCGACGCCATCGCACGCCCGGCGCCGGGATCGCCGCGCGCGGCCGCCCGCGCGCCCTCCCGCGCGGCATCCTGGGCGCGCCCCCGTGCCGAGACGCCCGTTGGCCCGCGCCGCCGGCGTCACGCGTGATCCGAACCGGGCACTGGATCCGCTCATCGAGCCTGACCTGCCGGCGCTGGCGGACCAGACGACGCGGGTCAACATCGCCAATGACGCATCGGCGAAATTCGTGCTGCGCGACAGCGCGCAGGCGGCGACCCGCGTCAACGACGACACCTGCGCCAACCGGATCGCGACACGGACGGGCGGCACCGCGATCGTCTTGCCGACCAT
>NZ_CAXTQF010000081.1:12435-14333 GCF_964246335.1 uncultured Jatrophihabitans sp.
CGCCCGGCGCCGGGATCGCCGCGCGCGGCCGCCCGCGCGACCTCACGCGCGGCATCCTGGGCGCGCACCCGTGCCGAGACGACCGCCACCGCGGTGAGCGCGACGCCCAGCACCAGCACCAGCACCGGCAGGCAGGCCGCGAGTTCGGCGGTGACCATGCCGCGATCGCGGATGCCGCTGTGCGCGTCACAACGCATGCAGCGCTGACCGGACGATCGAACTCAACGCCGACGAGACGGCGGGACTGCGCACGATCTTGTACAACACGACCGCGAACGCGACCGCGGCCACCGTGCCCACCGCGTACTCCGCGGTGGACATGCCTGCGTCGTCGGCGTGCTCGCGCAGCTGCCGGAAGGGACGGGTGATACGAGAGAAGAAGGACATGCACCGAGCCAATCGCCGCGGCGAGCCGTTCGGTGGCGCAAATGAGAATCTGTGGACGCGATGCATCGATGTGGATGACCCACCGGCTCGCGTCGGCGACGTGTGGTACCGCCGGCCCGCTCGCGCGGCCCGTGGTCGCGTCCGGACGAACGAACACGGGGGCCGGCCATCACTTGGTACCGGCTGAACGCGGCGATCCCCGCCGCCCGCCCGCGTTGCGCCGCTATCAAGACCGACCCGGCCGGCACGGCACGTGAGCGGCGCGGCCTGGCGCCGGATGCCGCTATCAAGACCAAGCCCACAGGTCTGCAGCACGTCCTGCCACTGCAGTTGGCGCCGGCGCGGGCTACCGCGGCTCGCTCGGCGCGGCCTGCGCGTCGGTCAGTGGGCGCTGCATCCAGGCGACGTCGTGCCAGGCGTCGAACTTCCAGCCGATCCGCCGGTACACGCCGATGGGCTCGAAGCCCAGCGCTGTGTGCAGACCTTCGCTGGCGGGGTTCGGCAGCGCCATGCCGGCGACGGCCATCCGGTAGCCGCGCTCGGCCAAGCGCGCGAAGAGCGCGGCATACAACGCGCGGCCGGCACCTGTCCGGCGCCGGCCGATCTCCAGGTAGACGCTGACCTCGCACGACCACCGGTAGGCCGCGCGCTCCTTGTACGGACCGGCATACGCGTAGCCGACCACCCGATCGGCGTCGATAGCCACGAGCCACGCGTATGCGTCCGACGCACGGGAGATCCGGCGCGCCATCTCGTCCGGCGTCGGCGGCGAGAGCTCGAAGGTGATCACCGTGTCGGTGACGTACGGCGCGTAGATCGCCGCGCACGCAGCGGCGTTGTCGGCTGTGGCGGCACGTATCGCGATCTTCGGTTCAGACACCTGCATATGCTCGCGCACGCATGTTTCGAGCGATGGTCGATGCTCGTCAGGGCAGCACGCCGACGGTCGACCTCGCGATGCCGACGACGGCAGGCACGACACCGAGGCAGACGAACGACGGCAGGTAGCACGCCGCCAGCGGCGCCATGGCCGCGATGCCGGCGCGGTTCGCCCGCACCGCGAGCTGCGCCGAACGTTCCGCGCGCAGCTGGTCGGCAAGCTCGACGAAGGCACCGGCGAGTTTCACGCCACTGCTCGAGCTGCGGATCGCGACCCGGGCGACATCGTCGATCGGCCCGGCGCGCGCGTCGACCGCACCCCAGGCCTGCGCCGGATCCGCGCCGAGTCGTAGGAGCCCGGCCACCCGCAGCAGCTCCTGGCCGGTGGCGTCGCCGGCTGCCGGCGCGGCGACGACCAGCGCGGTGGCCACCGGCTGCCCGCTGCGCAACGCGGCGGCGGCGAGGTCGAGCGTCACGGGCAGTGCCGGATCGTCGGGCGTCTTGACCGGCCGCGACCGCAGGCGACGCAGCGCGTGCGCCGTCGCCGGGCAGCAGACGAGCGCGGCGATCAGTCCGGCGGGCACGCCGCCCACCGCGACGCAGGCGGCGCCGAGGGCGGCGACGGCACCCGT
>NZ_CAXTQF010000082.1:0-14190 GCF_964246335.1 uncultured Jatrophihabitans sp.
GTGTGGCCGGTTGCGGGCAGTGAGCCGGTCGTGTTGCCGATCATCGGACCGGTCGGCGTGATGCCACGGCGGTAGGCGTCGGCAAGTGCCAGCACTTCGTCGCGGTAGGACGTCAGGTGGTTGTAGCTCAGCACAGCCGCCGACCGGCCTGCGGTCGAGCGCAGATCGCCGCCGGCGGCGCACAGGTAGCGCGCGGCGGCGAGCGCGGCGTCGTTGATGTTGAAGATGTCGGCGGTGCCGTCGCCATTGGCGTCGGCACCCCAGTCGGCCCAGGTCGACGGGATGAACTGCATCGGGCCCAGCGCGTGCGCGTACTTGGCGTCCCCGTCGAGCGCAAGGCCGTTCGGCGGTGCCGGGATGAACTGGTTGCCCTTGCCGTTGAGCGACGGGCCGACGGTGCGCGGCGTGGACAGCCCGTCGCGGTGCAGGACGGCGCCGCCGAACTGGCCGTGGTCGGATTCCACCCGGCCGATCCCGGCGAGCAGGTACCACGGAATGCCGCAGGAGGGCTGGGCGTGGCCCAACCGGGCCGCAGCGACCCGGTATGCGTTGAGGGCGGCGTGCGGGATACCGCTGGCGGCGAGCGTGCTCACCGCGGTGGTGTCCACCGGCGTGGTGGCCTTGGTGGGCGCCGCGGGCCGCGGCGTTCGCGCCGGCGCGCTCGTCGCCGCACCGAGGGCGCCGGCAGCGAGCACGTGGTGGCGGGCCGACCCGTGCGCGGTAGCCACAGCCTCGGTGTCCGCGCCCGCGGACATGCCGGCACTCAGCGCGGCGACGAGGCTGCACACGGCGACTGCGGTGGCCGCGCCGACGCACTGCGCCAGCCGGACTCGGGCCGCACGGCTCGAATGGTCGTGGGGCATGGAACTACTTCCACTCACATCGGCTGTACATCACCACAAGGAGAACATGTCACCCGGCGCCTGTCACGTCGCGGGTGCGGTGTTCACCCGTTCGACACCGTCCGACCGTCCGCGGCCCGCGCCGCCAGCGCACGCTGCACGTCGGCCCGGCCCTCGCTGACCAGCCGGCGCAGCGCGGTCGGCAGGCCGTCCTGGGCGAGGAACTCGTCGGCCGCGGCCACGGTCTGCTCATCGATCGTCGACGTCCACGTCGGGAACAACCCGATCACGACGTTCTGTGCGAGTTCACTCGTGCGCCGCTCCCATACGTTGCGGATGTCGGCGAAGTAACGCGGCACGTAGGGCGCGACGAGCTCGCCCTGCGACGGATGCGCAAATCCGGCGATGACGGCTTCGTTCATCGCATTCGGCAGGGTGTCGTCCTCGACCGCGAGCCGCCACGCCTCGGCCTTGGCCTCGGCGCTCGGCTGCAGCGCCCGGGCGGTCGCGGCGTGCCGCGCCCCGGCCGCCGAGCGGTCCCGCTGTGCCTCGGCCTCGATCTGCTCCGGGTCGAGCTCGCCCAGCGCGGCGAGCGCGCGGACGACGGCCCAGCGCAGCTCGTGGTCGACGGTGAGGCCGGCGGGCACGTCGGTGCCGTCCAACAGGCCGCGCACCTGCGCCACCTGTTCGGGAGTGCGGGCCGCGGCGATCAGCGTGTGGGCCCACGCGAGCTGATGGTCCGACCCGGGCGCCGCTGCCCGCAACGCATCGGCGGCGGCGTCCGCCAGCCGCGCGTAACCGGTCGGCGCCCACTGCGGGTCGGCGTAGATCTCCAGCGCCCGCAAGGCCTGGCGGGTCAGCGACTGCATGACGCCGATCTCCGGTTCGCGCGCCGCCCCGGTGACCACCAGGTCGAGGTAGTCGCGGGTCGCGAGCTCGCCGTCACGGGTCATGTCCCAGGCGGCCGACCAGCACAGGGCGCGGGGCAGCGAGTCCGGCAACTCGGCGATGCCGCCCGTCCGCAGGGTGCGCAGGCTTTCGGGGTCCAGGCGGAGCTTGCAGTAGGTCAGGTCGTCGTCGTTGACGAGCAGCAGCGCGGGCTGTGCGGTCCCGACGAGGTCCGGCACCGGAGTGCGCTCGCCCGCGACGTCGATCTCCACGCGGTGCGCGCGGGTCAGCGCGCCGTCGCGCCGCTCGTACAGCCCGACCGCCACGCGGTGCGGGCGCAGGACGTTCGAGGTCGCGACATGCGTCGGGGCCGACTGCACGATGTCGAAGGACCGGAAGGCGCCGTCGTCGTCGACCTCGAACTCGGCGCGAAGGGTGTTGATGCCGGCGGTCTCGAGCCACGCCTTCGACCACTCGCCGAGGTCGCGTCCGGACGAGCGCTCGAGCGCACGCAGCAGGTCGGCCAGGGTGGTGTTGCCGTAGGCGTGCTCGGCGAAGTAGTCGCGCAAACCCGCTAGGAAGGCGTCGACACCTACGTAGGCGCCGAGCTGCTTGAGCACACTGGCGCCCTTGGCGTAGGTGATCCCGTCGAAGTTGACCTCGGCGGTCTGCACGTCCGGGGCGTCGGTGGCGATCGGGTGTGTGGACGGCAGTTGATCCTGCCGGTAGCCCCACGCCTTCTCGACGGTGGCGAACGTGGTCCAGGCGTCGGACCACCGGGTCGCCTCGGCCTGGCAGAGCGTCGAGATGTAGGTGGCGAACGACTCGTTGAGCCACAGGTCGTCCCACCAGCGCATGGTCACGAGATCGCCGAACCACATGTGCGCCATCTCGTGCAGGATCGTCTCGCCGCGACGCTCATAGCGCGCGTCGGTCACCCGACTGCGGAAGACGTAGTCCTCGCGGAAGGTCACGCAGCCCGCGTTCTCCATCGCGCCGGCGTTGAACTCGGGCACGAACAGCTGGTCGTACTTGTCGAACGCGTAGCGCACGCCGAAGTTGCGGTGATACCAGTCGAAGCCCTGGCCGGTGACCTCGAACAGCGCGTCGGCGTCGAGATGCTCGGCGAGCGTCTTGCGGCACCAGAGGCCGAGATCGATGCCGTCGTGCGAGCTGGTGACGACGTGGTACGGGCCGGCTACCAGCGCCGTGATGTACGGGCTGATCCGTGCCGTGGCGGCGAAGTGTCGACGCGTCGCACCGCCCGCTGCGTCCTCGGTCGACTCCAGCCGACCGTTGGTGCAGATCTCCCAGTGCGCCGGCGCGGTGACGTGCACGGTGAACGTTGCCTTGAGATCCGGCTGGTCGAAGCAGGCGTACATCCGCTTGGCGTCAGCGGTCTCGAACTGCGAGTAGAGGTACACCTCGCCGTCGAGCGGGTCGACGAAGCGATGCAGCCCCTCGCCGGTGTTGGTGTAGAGCAGGTCGGCGTCGACCACGAGCGTGTTGTGCTCGGCGAGGCCGTCGAGCGCGATGCCGTCCTCGGGTCGATAGCCGGATACGTCGACGTCGCGGCCGTTGAGCGTCACCGAGTGGAAGCGGTCGGCGATCACATCGATGAACGTGCGCGCGCCCTCGCGAGCACCGAAATTGACGGTCGCGACCGATCGGAAGGTCCGCTCGGACGGTTTGCCGGCGCCGTCGGTCAGGTCCAGGACGATGTCGTAGGACTCGGTCTGCAGCAGGTCGGCCCGCTCGGCGGCGTCGACGCGGGTGAGATTGGGAACAGCCACGACCTTCAGTCTTCCACGGCCCCGGATCGCACCTGCGGGCCGATACAGCCCTATACAGTCAAGGGCATGCGCGAAGGTGATCAGGTACCGGACTTCCAACTGCCCGACCAGACCGGGGCCAACCGGTCGCTGTCCGGGTTGCTCGCAGACGGCCCCGTGGTGCTCTTCTTCTACCCGGCCGCGATGACCGGCGGCTGCACCAAGGAGGCCTGTCACTTCCGCGACGTCGCGGCCGAGTACGCCGCCAAGGGCGTGCAGCGCGTGGGCATCAGCCGCGACGACGTCGCCAAGCAGAAGCAGTTCGCCGACGCCAACAGCTTCGACTACCCGCTGCTGTCCGACGCGGACGGCTCGGTGGCGGAGGCGTTCGGCGTGGCCCGCGGCAAGCTGGGCGCGAAGCTCGGTGCGCCGGTCAAGCGGTGGACGTTCGTCATCGGTCAGGACCGCAAGATCGTCAAGGCGATCCACAGCGAGACGAAGATGGAGCTGCACGCCGACGAGGCGCTCGCCGCTTTCGCCTGACGCCATCGCGCGTACGGTGGTTGATGTGACCACCACTTCACCGTCCGAGCGTCCCGTCGTCGACTTCTACTTCGATCCGCTGTGCCCGTTCGCGTGGGTGGCGTCGCGGTGGATCCTCGAGGTCGAGAAGCAGCGGCCGATCGATCTGCACTTTCGGGTCATGTCCCTGTCGGTGCTCAACAGCGGCCGCGATGAGCTGCCCGCGGATTACCGCGAGCGCCTCGAGCGTGGCTGGGGGCCGGTCCGGGTCTGCATCGCCGCCGAGCAGGCGCACGGCAACGAGGTGTTGCGTGATCTCTACACGGCGCTGGGTACCCGCAAGCACAACGACAAGCGCGAGTTCGACCGCGAGGTGATCGTCGAATCGCTGCGCGAGGCGGGCCTGCCCGAGGATCTCGCCGACGCGGCCGACTCCACGGAGTACGACGACGCGCTGAAGAAGTCGCACCACGCGGGCATGGACCCGGTGGGCATGGACGTCGGCACGCCGACGCTGCACATCGACGGTGTCGCGTTCTTCGGTCCGGTGCTCAGCCGCATCCCGCGCGGCGAGGACGCGGTCAAGCTCTGGGACGGTTCGCGACTGGTCGCCTCGTACCCGTACTTCTTCGAGCTCAAGCGCACCCGGACCGAGGACCCGCGCTTCGACTGACGGCTCCGGCCGGGCACACTCGAGTGTCGTGAGCTCCGACTATCCCGGACCGCCGCCCAGCCAGCCGCCGGGTGGCGGCCAGCAGCCTCCGCCCGGGTACGGGCCGCCACCGCCGTACCCGACGTACGGCCAGCAGCAGTACCCCGCGTATCCCGTACCCCCCGCGCAGCCGCAGGCTCCCGCTCCCGGAATGAGCGAGAGCTGGGCCAGTGCGCCGCGTGAGTTGCGGCCGGTGGTCGCCCTGCTGCTGATCAACCTGGCGCTGTCGCTGATCCTGACGGTCGTCACGATCATTGCTCGGCACTCGATCGTCGACTACCAGCTCGACCACCGCAACGTCACGGACCCGCAGCAGCGCGAGCTGCTGCGGCACTCCTACACCTACGGCATCGTCGGCCGGGTCGTCGGCAACATCGTCGTCAGCGTCGTGTACGTGTTCCTCGTCCGGGCGCTGCTGCGCGGCCGGCGGTGGGCGTACCGACGGGTGATCCTGCTCGGCGCGATCGGCATCATCGGCCTGCTGCTGCTGCAGACAACGCCGTACCCCGCCTGGATGCGTGTCGAGCAGCTGCTGCAGGCCGTGGTGCTCGCCGGTCTGCTCTATTTCGTCCTGCGCCCCGAGGTGAAGGCGCACTTCGACCCGCAACTGCCCGGGCGCGACACTCGGCGGTTCCAGGGTTAGCTAGTTCTTGCTGCCCGGCGCCGGGGTGCCGTGCTCGAGGTCGTAGGCGATCGAGTCCGTGAATTCGTGCGGGTGCAGGCCGAAAGTCTGCTGGGCCAGGGTGCTGTCGAGCACGAACGGCCGGCGGAACTGGTGCTGGGTCTCGCGCAGTTCTCTGAGGAACGGGCTGACGACGCCCGCCGCCCACACTGCGGCGTAGGGCAACGACCGCACCTTGTTGGCCACGCCGAGCTGTCGGGCGGCGGTCGCGCCTACCTCGCGCAGGGTCACGGGATCGTTGCTCGGGACGTGCCAGGCGCGACCCCAGGCCCGCTCGTCCGCGACGCCGGTGACGAGCAGAGTTGCCACATCGCGCACGTCAGTGAACGTATGCGGTACGTCGAGCGCGGCCGGCACCCAGGCAGTGCGGCCCTTGCGCCAAGCCGGCGTGATGACCGTGGACAGATATGAGTTGCCGCCGAGGTAGTCGCTGCCCCGCACCTCGAACGCGCGCACCCGGCCGGCCTCGTGGGCGGCGAGGGCCTCGCGCCACATCTCGTTGCGCACCGTGCCCTTGGTACCGGTGGCAGCCAGCGGCGTCTGCTCGGTCATCGGTGCGCTGACCGGGCCGTAACCGTAGAGGTTGGCCGTCGTGGCGAGCACCGCGTCGTTGCGCTCGGCCGCGGCGAGCAGCGCGGCCGAGATGGGCGGCCACACCTCCTGCCAACGGTGATACGGCGGGTTGACGCAGTTGTAGACGGCCTGCGCGCCGGCCGTGATCTCGGTGAGTCGTTGTGCGTCCGCGGCGTCCGCGGCGACGGGTTCGACGCCGTCGATCCCGGATCCGCTACGCGTCACGACGCGCACGTGCTGCCCGCGGTCGAGCAGTTCCTGCGCGACGGCGCTGCCGACCGGCCCCGCTCCGACGATGACGTGTGTTGCCATGTTCATCCTCCTCATCTTTGGAGAGCACTGCTCTCAACAAAGAGCATTGCTCTCGGATTGGCAGCTGTCAAGAGCACTGCTCTCGTTTTCGAGGATTGAACATGGCAGACTGCGTCCATGGCGGAAGTACGAACTGCGCGGCAGCGCGCCCGGGCCGAGACCACCGAGCAGATCAAGGACATCGCGCGTTCCCACCTAGCCGTCGACGGGCCGAACCTGTCGTTGCGCGCCGTCGCGCGCGACCTCGGCGTCGTGTCGTCCGCGATCTACCGGTATTTCGCCAGCCGGGACGACCTGCTGACCGCGCTCATCCTGGACGCCTACGCCGCGCTGGGGTCCGCGGTGGAGCAGGCCGAGGCCCGGGTGCCGCGGCGCGACCTGCACGGTCGCTGGATCGCGATGGGCCGGGCGACCCGTGACTGGGCGCGCAGGTACCCGCACGAGTACGCACTGATCTACGGCAGCCCGGTGCCGGGCTACGCCGCACCGCGGGAAACCGTCGTCGAGGCGCAGCGCCCGCTCGTCGTCGCGGTGGCGATCCTCGGCGACGGGGTCGAACGCGGGGCCGTCACCGCGCCGGCCGACCGGTTGCCCAAAGCGGTGCGCGCCAGTGCCGAGAGCGTCCGGACGTACCCGGGCTTCGAGCGTGTTCCGGCGACGTTGCTGACCCGCGCGCTGGCGATGTGGGCGCAGCTCTATGGCGCGATCAGCTTCGAGCTGTTCGGCAGGTATCGCAATTCCGGCATCGACGAGGAAGCCGAGTTCGAGCATCAGCTGAAGGTCATGTCGCAGTACCTGGGACTGTCTCGATGACCGTCGACGGCAAGTGCGACCCGCGCTTCGCCGCCGTCCGGGAGGTGTTCACCGACAGCCTCGACACCGGCGCCGATCTCGGCGCGGCAGTTGCGGTGTCCGTCGGCGGCCGGTCGGTCGTCGACCTGTGGGGCGGCGTCGCGGACGGCCGGTCCGGGCGGGCGTGGCAGCGCGATACCGCGTGCGTGACGTTCTCGTGCACCAAAGCGGTGACGACCGCTGCCGTGCTGCTGCTGGCCGAGCGTGGCGGCGCCGACCTGGACGCGCCGATGAGCGACTGGTGGCCGGAGTTCGCCGCGCACGGCAAGGGGGCGGTCACCACCGAAGACGTCCTGACGCATCGCGCGGGGCTGCCCGCGTTCGACCGTGAGGTGACGGTGGCCGAGTCCGGCGACGCTGCGGCGATGGCCGCTCAGCTGGCCGGTCAGCCGCCCGAGTGGACACCGGGCACCGCGCACGGCTATCACGCGGTCACCTTCGGCTGGCTGGCCGGCGAATACGTCCGGCGCAGCGCGGGCGTTTTGGTGGGGGAGTTCGTGCAGAGGGAGATCGGTGCGGACCTGCACGTCGGCGTCACGCACCGCGCGCTGGAGTCGGCCGATGCGCCGGCTCGGATCGCGGCAGGTCGCCCGATGCGCGTGCCGCCGGACGAGGCCGCCGCAGCGCCGGCGGACATCGGCCGCCTCGCCGCGGCAACCGCGGACCCGACCTCGACGTACCGGCGCAGCACGGGCAATCCCGCGGCGTCGTTTAACGACCCGCTGCTGCTGACCGCGGGATGGCCGGCCGCCGGGCTGGTGTGCACCGCCCGCGCACTCGCAGAGTTCTACGACCGGCTTGCGACCGGCCGAATCGTGTCGTCGCAGACGGTGCGGTGGGCGAGCGCCGAGCGGGTGCGCGGCGCCGACCGCACCCTGGTGCTGGAGAGCGCCTTCGCGCTCGGGTTCATGCGCGCGTCGGCGAGCATGTTGCTGCCGCCGGCGGCGCGCGACAACGCGTTCGGCCATCCCGGCGCGAGCGGCGCGCTGGCGTTCGCCGACCCGCAGACCGACGTCGCGTTCGCCTACGTCCCGAACCTCGCCCGGCCGTCCTCGGCCGACCGGCGTGCCTATCACCTGGCCCGCGCCGTCTACGAGGCGCTGTGAGCGTGCGGTACGTCGCGCTCGGCGACAGCCAGACCGAGGGCATGCTCGATCCGGACGGCCGGGGCGGCCTGCGCGGCTGGGCCGACCGGTTCGCTGACCACGTCGCCGCGCGCGAGCCGCACCTGGAGTACGCGAACCTCGCGGTGCGCGGCCTGCGGGTCGGGCAGATCCGCGAGATGCAGCTGCGGCCGGCGCTGGCACTTGAACCGGGTCTGGCGACGGTGATGGGGGGCCTCAACGACGTGTTGCGTCCGTCGTTCGACCTCGACGCGGTGCTCGGTGATCTCGGCGCGATGTACGCCGGTCTGCGCGCGGCCGGCGCCATCGTGCTGACCAACACGTTCCCGGACATTGCGCGGATCGCGCCGCTGCTCGCCCGGCTCGGCCCGCGTATCTACGCGCTGAACGACGGCATCCGCGTGCTGGCCGACACGCACGACGTACTGGTGGTCGACTTCGCGCGGCACGGCGCGGGCACGGACGCGCGCATCTGGACCGCCGACCGCATTCACGCCAATCCGATCGGCCACGCGCTGATCGCCGCGGCGTTCGCCGACACCCTCGGCCTGCCCGGCTTCGGCAGCTGGGCCGACCCGCTGCCGGCGCCCCCCCCAGCGGGCGCCGGCCGCCGCGCGGCCCCCGAGGCGCGGGGGGTCGGCGGCACTCTCGCACCCTGGATCGGCCGGCGGCTGCGGGGTCGATCCAGCGGCGACGGACGCACCGCGAAGCGGCTGCAGTTACGGCCGGTGGCGCCGCTGTACCACCTGTGCCCGCCCGGCGCGTGGCCCGCGAAGGGCGACTACCGGCCGGCGTCGCTCGCCGACGAGGGGTTCGTCCACCTGTCCTTCGCCGACCAGGTGCTGGGCAGCGCGAACCGGCACTTCGCGCAGGCAGCTAACCTCGTCTGCGTCGAACTCGATCCGGCTGCTTTCGACACAGTCGTCCGGGTCGAGGACAGCTTCGGCAGCGGCACGGCGTTCCCGCACGCGTACGGGCCGATCCCGGCGTCGGCGGCGGTGGGCCGCCGTGCGCTCACCCGCGACGCCCACGGTGAGTGGACAGACGGAGCGGATCAGCCGCCGCGGCGCAGCCGCTGACGCATGGCCGGGTCGCTGAGCCACCACGGCACGTCACGGTCGACAGTCGGCTCGCCGTCGTCGGATCCGGCGTCGTCTGCGGCGTCCGACACGCCATGGGTGCCCCGCCGCGCCGCCCGCTCGGCCTCCAGCACGGCGTCGACCTGCGCGGCGTCGCGGGCGTCGGCGCGTAGCCACCGGCGGTAGACCAGGTACATGAACGGCAGGTCGATGATCTCGGCGACGCACCACAGGATCGCGCCGGCGACCTGCTGATCGTGCAGCGGCCGCGGGCTCCAGTCGTGCACCGCGCGGTGCGTGAACCAGGACGTCACCAGCCCGGAGTTCAGCCGCAGGATGACGCCGGGCAGCGCGTCCAGCACGAGCTCGAACGACCCGATCGCGAGCGAGAGGCCCACTGCCAGCGAGCTGGCGCGCTCGTCCAGCCCGACGAGCGGCAGCACCATCAACGACCCGACGACGAGCAGCAGCAGCTGCAGCAGCCACCCCACCGGGGCATGGGTGATGGACCACGCGGGGACCGGTCCGAAGAACAGCACGCCGGACAGCAACGGCACCAGTGCGGGCCCGACGAGCGGGTTGCCGACGATGCGTGCGAAGCGTGAGGCGAGGAAGCGGTCCACGACACCGCCGGCCGCAGTCCCGGCCCGCGCCAGCTGCACCGGATGCCCGGCCAGCACCACGATCGGCACGCCCAGCCAGATGAGCAGCGTCTGGCTCGTCCACACCCAGTAGAGGGAGCTCGCATACACCTGGGGGTAGCCGCAGGTCGTCCAGACGAGCAGGACCAGGCCGAACACGAACGTCGCGGTGCGCCCCGCCGGCCAGCTGCCGACCCGGCGCACGCCGCGCAGGTAGGCGACGGCGAGCAGCACGACGACCACGATCGCCACCGGCTGCGGCGTCCAGGACGTGAGCACGGCGGCGGGGCCGGAGCGGTCGAGCGCGGTGGTCACACCTCCATGGTGGCAGCACGTCTGCACACGCACTGCGGGCAGCTGCGATGATCTGGGCATGCGCGTCTACCTCGGCAGCGACCACGCCGGCTTCGAACTCAAGGCACAGCTGATCGAGCATCTGCCCACCGTCGGGCACGAGCCGGTCGACTGCGGTGCCTACGAGCTCGATCCGCAGGACGACTACCCGCCGCCGTGCATCACGGCCGCCACCCGCACGGTGTCCGACCCGGGCAGCCTCGGGGTGGTCATCGGCGGGTCGGGCAACGGAGAGCAGATCGCCGCCAACAAGGTGCGCGGGGTACGCGCGGCGCTGGTGTGGAGCGACGACACCGCCACGCTCGCGCGCCGGCACAACGACGCGAACGTCATCAGCATCGGCGCGCGTAACCACCCGCAGGCCGACGCGATCCGCTTCGTCGAGATCTTCCTGAGCGAGCCGTTCTCCAAGGAGGACCGGCACGCGCGGCGCATCGCCATGCTCGCCGAATACGAGGCCACCGGACAGATCGCCGGGCACGAGACGTCCTAGCTTGCGACGGCGTCAGCGGGCGTCGTCGGGGCGCCAGTTGCGCCGCACGATCTGCACGTCGCGCTCGGCCTCGGCGAGGTCGTCGGTGCTCGGCCGGTTGACGTCGCGTGCTCGCAGCGCGCCCTGCACACCCAGCTGACTCGACCCGGCGCCGGCGAGGTCGCGCAGCGCACGTTCACCGCCTGCGCTGCGCCCGCCCGCCCGACGACGGGCCGCGCGTTCACCACGTCGCGGCGCCACAGCGCGGTCACCCGCCGCCACTCCCGGGGCTGTCGGCGCGGCATCGCCCTGCTCGCCCGCGCCGCGCCTGCGCCGCGTGCGGCGGTTCGGCTGCGCTGACTCGCCCATCCGTGCATCCTCGCGCACGCTCGGCGCGACAGCGCGCGCGAGTGCGCGTATACACAGCCAGGTTCCGCAACACGCGGACCGCTACGCGAGGGGGGAAGCGTGCCGGTGACCGTTCGGCGTGCCGCAGCTGTGTCCATCTCCGGCCTGTTGGTCGCCGTCGCCGGCGCGGTGCCATCCGCGCACGCGGCCGCGCCGGTCGAACCGTCGCACGCCTACCGCTCCGGCGACTACGCCGACGGCCGCGCGATGAGCATCCTGCCGCCCGGGGAGAACGGTCTGGTGACCGCCACCGACGCGGCCAAGTTCGAGGCACCGGCGCCGCTCGGCGGTGTGCACCCGGCGAACAGTCAGGACCAGCTCGGCAAGTACAGCGACCTGCTCTACGGTTACCCGTCTGTCACCGACTCGACGCTGAACAAGTACTACCTCGACGAGTCGTTCGGCGTGCGGCCCTCGGACATCACCCGCACCGAGACACCGGGCACCGGCGTGCACATCTATCGCGACACCCACGACATCCCGCACGTCTACGGCACCAGCGACCAGACGATGGCCTTCGGCGCCGGCTACGCGCAGGCCGAGGACCGGTTGTTCCTGATGGACGTGCTGCGCCACTACGGCGAGGGGACGCTCGCCGGGTTCCTCGGCGCGTCGTGCGCCTTCGAGCAGATGGACCACGACCAACTGCTCCTCTCGCCGTACACCGCCGCGCAGGCGACGGCGCAGGTCGACAACCTGCCCAACGAGTACGGCCAGCAGGGTGCGCTCGCGAAGTCGCTGATCGAGAACTACGTCAAGGGCGTCAACGCCTACATCGCCTCGGCTACCCTGCACCCGGCCGCACAACTGCCGGCCGACTACGCCGCGGCACTGCCCGGAAACCCGGTGCCGCAGAAGTGGACGGTCGCCGACGTGGTGGCCATCGCGGGCCTGATCGGCGGCATCTTCGGCCGTGGTGGCGGCAGCGAGTTCAACAACGCGAAGCTGCTGCAGTACCTGCGTACGCACTTCAACGACAACACCAAGGCCGCGGCGGCGTTCCGCGACTTCCGCACCGCGAACGACCCGCTCGCACCGACCACCGCCGACAAGCCGTTCCCGTACGAGACGCCGGGCAAGATCGATGCCAGCACCACGGCGCTGCCGGACAGCGGCGCGGCGGTGACCGGCGGGCCGACGGACACGACGACCGGGTGTGCGACCTCGAGTTCCAACCCGACGGCCATGAACATCATCGACGCCCTGACCAACCTGCCGAAGCACATGAGCAATGCGCTCGTCGTCAACGCCTCGCACAGCGCGGACGGGCATCCCGTAGCGGTGTTCGGCCCGCAGGTGTCGTACTTCGCACCGCAGATCCTGTCCCAGCTGGACCTGCACTCGCCCGATTACGCGGCTGAGGGTGCGTCGTTCCCGGGCACCGGCATCGTGGAGCTGGGCCGCGGGCGCGATTACGCGTGGTCGGCGACCTCGGCCGGCAGCGACCTGATCGACCAGCGGCTGGAGAAGATCTGCAACCCGAACGGCGGCGCACCGGCGGCTGAAGGCACCTCCTACGAGTACAAGGGCAAGTGCGTGCCGATGGTCAACGAGAGCTTCGACGAGGCGACGGTGCCCACGGTGGGCAGCATGGGCGGCGCGCCGGCCGTCATCCACCACGAGATCCACCTGACCCGGCACGGAATCGTGCTCGGCTGGACGATGTCCGGTGGGCAACCGGTGGCCGAGGTGCTGCAGCGCTCGACCTACAACCACGACGTCGATTCCGTCGTCGGTTTCCTCGGCTGGGGTGAACCGAGCCAGACGCACGACGTGCAGTCGTGGATGAAGAGCGCCGAGCGGATCGAGTTCACGTTCAACTGGTTCTACGTCGACAACCGCGACACCGGGTACTACGTGAGCGGCCTGGATCCCGTCCGCCCGTCGGACGTCGACCCCGACCTGCCGACATGGGGCACCGGCAACGCGGAGTGGCAGGGCTATCTGCCGGCGAGCCAGCACGTGCACGAGATCAATCCGCCGACGGGCTACTTCGTGAGCTGGAACAACAAGCCCGCGCCGCAGTTCGCCGCCGCCGACGACCAGTACGGGTACGGGCAGGTGTACCGGTCGATCATGCTGACGCGCCAGCTCGACGCGCAGCTGTCCGCGCACGGCGGCAAGG
Organism: uncultured Jatrophihabitans sp.; assembly: GCF_964246335.1. GTDB lineage: Bacteria > Actinomycetota > Actinomycetes > Mycobacteriales > Jatrophihabitantaceae > Jatrophihabitans. The sequence continues at coordinate 13,359 of NZ_CAXTQF010000082.1, forward strand.
TGACGCGCGCGCAGGTCGTGCAGGCGATGGAGACCGCCGCATCGCAGGACCTCGACGGCGTCAGCGTCATGCCGCTGCTGCTCAAGTACCTCGACGAGGACGCCAGCGGTCTCGACCAGAACGACAAGGACATGCTCGACCAGCTCAAGAGCTGGGTAGCCGACGGCGCGCACCGGCACAAGGCGAGTCCGGGCGACGCCGAGTACCAGCATGCCGCAGCGATCGCGATCTCCGACGAGCTGATGCCCAACCTCATCGAGGCGCTGTACGACGGCGTCCTCAAGGACGGCGGCATGGGCTCGGCCGGCTCCAACGGCGGCGCTACCTCGGTGGCCTACGCAGCGCTGCCGATGCAGTTCGTCAACACGCCGAACTCCGGCGGCGCGCACCTGGGCAGCGCCTACGACGGCGGATACGAGAGCTACCTGGTGGCCACGCTGCAGCAACTGCTCGGCCAGCGCCCGGCGGACGGGTTCGGCTCGGCGATCACCAACCAGGAGTGCACCGGCGGCCCGTCGACGTGCCGCGCGGCGCTCGAGGCTGCGCTGACCAAGACCTATGACGCGCTGCAGACCGCGAACGGCAGCAGCACGGTGAGCTCGTGGACGCAGTCGACGGACTCGAAGGCCGCCAACCAGAAGATGCCGGTGTTCGACGCGATCCAGTTCCGCGCGCTCGGCATCGTCACGCAGCCCGCGATCGACTGGCAGAACCGGCCCACGTTCCAGCAGGTGATCGAGTTCTACCGGCACCGCCCGCGCGGCACGGACGCGGCGGCGACGGTGTCGTCCGGCAGCAAGGCCGCCGCCGCGCCGAACGCGCTGCCGACGGG
>NZ_CAXTQF010000083.1:0-12849 GCF_964246335.1 uncultured Jatrophihabitans sp.
GCCCACGACGCAGTGACCGCAGCCGGGTGTCGGGTGGAGACCACCCAGATTGGTGAAGCTCGCGGATTGAGAGATGCCCCGGGCTGCGGCGCACGCTTTCCGCACGCGACACACATCAGTCAGGGGTTGGCGCGCAGGTCGCGGCGCTGGGTCAGACGGCGCGCGCACTCCACGTGAAGCTGCGCATGTCCGGCAGCGCGCGGGCCAGTCGGGCTGCGACGGCGCGGCCGATCGCGTCGGCCTGCGCGGTGGTCGTGTCGGCGTCGACCCACCCCTCCATCTCGACCCGGAGCGTGCGTCCGGTCCAACGTGCACGCGCGTGGGCATGCCGCACCCCGTCGACGTCGCTGGCGGTGGCTTCGGCGGTGGTGATGACGTCGGCGTCCACGCCGTCCATGAGCCGGTGCAGGACGTCCGCGGTCACTTCCCACCCGACGTGGCAGATGAACAACGTGACGGCGAGCCCGGCCACCGGGTCGGCCCACGACGCGCCCAGCAGGACTCCGACCAAACCGAGCAGCGCACCAGCCGAGGACAGCGCGTCCAGCCACGAGTGCTTCGCGTCCGCTACCAAGGTCCCGGAGTTGATGCGCATGCCGACGATCAACTTGTAACGGGCCACGACCTGGTTGCCGAGGATGCCGACCGCCGCACCGACGACGCCCCACACGGCGTGGGTGGTGGTGCCGTGGTCGATGAGTTTGCGGATGCTCTCCACAGCGGCCAACGCTGCGCTGGCCCAGATGACCAGTGCAACACCGATACCGGCGAGGTCTTCGGCGCGTTCGTAGCCGTAGGGGTATCGCTCGGACGCGACCCGCTTGGACACCGCGAAGCCGACGAACACGAGCGCGCTGGTGGACACGTCGGACAGGTTGTGCAGCGCGTCGCCCAACAAGCCCACCGACCCGGACGACAGGGCGATCACCAGTTCAACGAGCCCGGTGACGGCCAGTCCGGCAGCGCCCCACGCAATCGCCCGGTTCGCCTGTCGGCGTTCGGCGGCGTCGTCAGCGAGGTCGGGCAGCGGGAAAGCGGTGGCGGCATCGCGCGAACCGGTCGACTGGTGCATGTGTCCAGGATGCCCGGTCCGCAGCGCGGCGACCCGCTCCCGGCGTCGAACAGGTTCACGACACCGGCAACCTCCAGCGTGCGCCGAACAGCAGGCTGTGCACCGACGATCCGCGGAACATGCGCGGTGTATTCGCGGACAGCAATGAGAAATCCGATCGCGACGGCGTCAAGAAAGCTGACCAGCTCTTCGATGCTCACGTCAACGGCTATCGAGCCAGTCGGGCCACCAGTGCGAGTCGAGGCATGACCTCGTCGCTCGGCTTGAGACACCTGGCGAAGTTTCGCCGGGCACACTCTGCGTTTGCTCTCAACGCTGTTATGGACGGGCGCGCCAGTTGCCGAAGGACCGGCGCCGTCCGGACCGCTCGACCAGCAGGGCTCGGACCGTGGGTCGTGCTTCGAGCCATCGCGCGGCAGCCGTCGGTGCCATGGCTGCGACTGCCGTGGCATAGACGTCAGCCGTGATCAGGTCGGCCGCCACGACGGTCGCCGAGGCGACGTGGGTGACGGCGGCTCCGGTGTGCGGATCGAGGATGTGCGCTCCGCGTTCTGCGAGGCCCGATGTCGCGACGGCCAGCGGACCGCCGCCGGTGACCGCGGTCAGCAGCCTGCCGCGTTCGAGCGGGTCGGTGATGCCGATGATCCAGCCGCGTTCGGGACTCGGCTGGCCGACACAGGTGACGTCGCCACCGCCGTTGACGCAGTGATTGAGCGAACCAGCGGCGGTGAGCATGTCGGCCGCGTGTTGAACCGCCCAGCCCTTGACGTAGCCGGACGGGTCGAGGGTCCAGCCGTCCGGGCGGCAGTCGAAGTACCCGTCGGTGTCGGTGCGGAAGTACGCGCAGGCAGCGAGCACGTCGTGGACCTCGGGCGAGGCGTCGGTGAGGGTCAGCGTGCCGGCGTTGATCCGGCTGATCTCGCTGTCTGCGCGGTAGGTGGAGAACATCGCATCCATCGCGTGCAGCCAGTCGAGGACGGCACGCAACGACGCCGCGTCGACGCCCGGCGCGGCGACACGGAAGGAGAACACCGTGCCCATGCAGTGTTCGGCATGCGACACGGGCAGTGCCGTCGGACCCGCGCCGACCCGGGTCATTTGAGGTGCGCCTGGTCCAGCGCCGACTGCAGCGATTGCCGGTACCCGTCGCTGGTGTAGCTGGCGCCGGAGATCGTGTCGACCTGCGCGCTCTGCTGCGTCAAGGTTTCCTGCAGCAACTGCGGTCCGGCCATCGAGTTGATCTCTTCCGAGTGCCGGTCGAACGCGGTCAACTGTTCGAACGACACTCCGGTGATCTTGCTCGCAGCCACCGTGACCTTGACCTGGACGACGCCGTACCGGGTGGTGATCGCCCGGCCGACATAGTTGCGCGACACCGTTCTGGTCCGGGCGGGCGTGGCGGACCTGCTCGTGGTCGGCGTCGGTGTGCCCCGGGTGCTGCTGAGCGCGGCGGAGGATGCGGGCGCGTCGGTCCGGGCTCCTGCGGACGGCAGCGGGCCGGCGGCGGTTATCGGATGTGCCTGCGTCTTGAACGACAGCAGGGCGGCGAAGCCCGCGACGGTTCCGCTGACGGTGAGGATCAGCCGTTTCATGGGTGGGTTCTCCGGTGCACGTCGGGTCAGAAGACGAAGGATTCGAAGTGGATGCCGGCGCGGGCCACGCCTGCGCGTCGCAGGTCGCGCGCGAGCGTCGCGACGAGCTCGTCCGGCCCGCACAGGTAGACCTCGTGCGCGGCAAGGTCCGGGACGAGCCGGCGCAGCTGCTGCGGCGACAGGTGATCCCCTTCCTCGCGTCGGCCGAGCAGGTAGTGCACGCGGGCGCCGCGAACGGCGGCGAGGTGGTCGATCTCGTCGCGCAGCACGAGGTCGCCCGCACTGCGCGCGCGGTACAGCACAGTGATCCCGCCGGGCGCGGCCGGCGCGCTCTCCAGCAGCGCGCGGACCGGCGTGATGCCGATGCCGACCCCGATGAGCAGCACCTTGCCGCTGCGCCTGCCAAGTGCCGAGCGGTGCTCGACGTCGGCGGTGAACGCGCCGTACGGCCCCTCGGCGAGCACCCGGGTGCCGGGGCGTAGCCGAGCGAGCGCTGCAGAATGCGTGCCGGCCGTCCGGACGGTGATGCGCAGCTGGTCCCCGTACGGCGTCGCGGACAGCGAGTACGGGTTGGCGGCCCCGGCGAGGTCACGGGTCAGGAAGCGCCAACGGAAGAACTGGCCGGGCCGGGCCCGCAGACGCGCCAGGTTGCGTCCGCCGACGATCACCGAGACCGCGGCCGGCCCGTGCGCAACGACGGCGACGACCCGCAGGGTGTGCCGGGCGTAGTTGATCAGCGGCGTGAGCACCCGATACCACAGCAGCGTCGCGCCGACCATGACGTAGAGGCCCAGCCACAGCACCCGGACCCGCACGTCGGTGAAGTCCGCGCCGGTGCGGAACTCGTGCGCGAACGTGAGCGCGATCGCGAGGTAGGTGTACAGGTGCAGCAGGTGCCACGTCTCGTACCGGAGCCTTTTTCGCGCCGCGCGCGCCGAGGTCACGCCGACAAGCACGAGCAGCCCTACCGCCACAGTGGCCATCAGCACGTCCGGGTAGGTGAGCACGAGCGTCGTGGTCTGCGACACGACGTCGGCGTGTGCGGTGACCGCGTAACCCCAGATGATCAGCAGGGTGTGTGCGAGCGCGAGCGACACGACGTACCGGCCGCCCGCGGCGTGCCACCGGGCGAGGCGGTCGCTGCCGACCCCGCGCTCGAGCGCGGGTACCCGCGCCATGAGCGCCAGCACGACGAGGATCGCGTACCCGGCCAGCAGGCCGGTGAGCCGGCCGGCATTGGTCAACAGGCTGCCGAAGCCGTCGATGAAGTTCGTGTCCTGCCCACAACGCGAGCACCGGCAACCCGCCGAGCGCGACGACGGCCAGCGCCGGCGCGGCGGTGATCCGCAGCCGCGAGCGCGGTGTGGACAGCTGCGCTGCCGGCGGGCCGGCGTCACGCGGGCGGAGCAAGGTGGTCATCGCGGCTCTTCCTCTAGATGGGATCAGCTTCGCCGCGGTTGCTCTGCGATCCCTCTGCGTTCGACTTGCCGGCGCTCAGAAAACGATGGGTGGCAGCGGCAGGTCGACCCGGACCGTCGTGCCGGCCGGCGTCGTGCTCATCTCGACCTCGCCGTGATGCGCGTGGACGATCGCGGCGACGATGGGCAGCCCCAGACCGCTCGACCCGCGGCTCGTCGACCGTTCGCCGGTGCCGCGCACGAAACGGTCGAAGGCGTGCGCCGCGACGGCTTGCGGCATGCCGGGTCCGTCGTCGGCGACTGCGAAGCACGCCCGACCGCGCTAGCTCGACAACGACACCGACACGGTGGTGCCCTCCGGGGTGTGCGCGGCGGCGTTGGACAGCAGGTTGGACACGACCTGCGCCAACGCATGCGCGTCGCCGATGACGTCGATCGCGCCGTCGGGCAGGGCGAGCCGCCAACGGTGCGTGGGCGCAGCGATGCGCGCGTCGTCTACCGCGTCGAGGACGGTGCGCACCAGGTCCACCGGCTCGGCCGCGAGCGGGCGTCCGGAGTCCAGCCGCGCCAGCAGCAGCAGGTCCTCGACGAGGTGGCTCATCCGCTCGGACTGCGCCGCGATGCGCCCCAGCGAGCGGGACACGTCCGGCACGAGGTCCGGCCCACCCTCGCGTTGCGCGAGCTCGGCGTGCCCGCGGACCACCGCGATCGGCGTGCGCAGCTCATGACTGGCGTCGGCGATGAACCGGCGCAGGCGGTCTTCGCTGTCCGCGCGGGTCCGCAGCGCGGACTCGACCTGCTCGAGCATGGCGTTGAACGCACGGGCAAGTGTGTCGACCTCGCTGCCGCCTGCACCCGCGTCGACGCGGTGCGGCAGCGAGACGCCACCGGTGTCGAGCGGCAGGTCGGCCACCTCGGCGGCCGTGGTCGAGATCCGCGACAGCGGGGCCAGCATGACCCGTAACAGGCCGGCGGCGACCAGCACGATCGCCAGCAGCGCGATGGCGAACACGACGATGACCACGAGCGCAAGCTTGTCGATCGTGTTCTCGATCGGCCGCTCGGGCAGACCGGTGATCTGCACGTCGCCGTCGCGTCCCTTGGCGACCACCACCCGGTACAGCCCGACATCGGCCAGGCGGACCGAATGCGGAGTGCTGTCGACGGTCAGCCGGGCGAGCTGAGCCCGTGCCGCGGCAGGAACGTCGTCATCGTTACCGTGATGACCGCCGATGATGGCCGCGTTGGTCACCGTGCCGTGCAGCACGCGCGCGCCGAGCGTCCCGGCGAGCTGACCTTCGACGTCGCCGTAGCGATTGTCCGAGTCGTGATCGTCGTGCTCGAGGGCGACGGAGAACCGGTCCCCCGCAGCACGCAGCTGATCGTCGAGCCGATTCACCAGTACGTGCCGGACGACCAGGACGGTGATCAGCGCTGCCGCCGCCAGGGCCAGGGTGAACACGATCGCGAGCGCCGCGGTCAGCCGGCCACGCACCGTTTGCGGCAGACGAGGCAGGCGCATCAGCCGGCCGGCTTGAGGATGTACCCGACGCCCCGCACGGTGTGGATCATCGGGTCGCGGCCGCGGTCGACCTTGCGGCGCAGGTAGGAGATGTACAGCTCGACGACGTGCGCGTCCCCGCCGTAGTCGTAACTCCACACACGGTCCAGTATCTGCGCCTTGGACAGTGCCCGGCGCGGATTACGCATCAGGAACCGCAGCAACTCGAACTCGGTGACCGTCAGCTCGATCGGTTGCCCGGCCCGGGTCACTTCCCTGGCGTCCTCGTCCATGACGAGGTCGCCGACGACCAACCCGGCCGCGGGCGCGCGGTCCCCTGCGATCCCCGCACGGCGCAGCAGGCCACGCAGCCGGGCGAGCAGCTCCTCCATCGCGAAGGGCTTGGTGACGTAGTCGTCCCCTCCGGCGGTGATGCCCGCGACGCGGTCTTCCACCGAGTCGCGCGCGGTCAGGAACAGCACGCACACGGCCGGATTCGCGGCCCGCAGGTGACGCAACACCTGCAGCCCCGTCATGTCCGGCAGCATCACGTCGAGCACGGCAAGATCCGGCGGCTGCGCCTGCGCCGCGCGTATCGCCGAGGCGCCGTCGGGCGCGGAGGTCACCGCCCAGCCCTCCAGCATCAGGACCCGGGTGAGCACCTCGCCCAAATCGCGTTCATCCTCCACGACCAGCGCGCGGATGCCCGGCTCGGAGTTCATGGACACCCAGGATGCCGGGTCAGCGAAGCGGCGTCACCCGTGCGCGCGGCGCAGCGCGCGGGAGCGGATGGGCAGCCATACGCTGAGTCCGACCAGCGCCATCGCCAGCGGGAAGTGCACGGTTTCGGCAGCGGGGTTGTCGCCGACGAGACCGCCGATGTACGCCTCCACGAACACCAGGACGAGCAACACGATCGAGCCGATCAGCAATGCGACGTGCCGACGCAGGAACACCACGGCGACCACGGCCGCGATCAGGGCGATGACGAAAGTAATTCGCGCGCCCCAGTCGTGCACCTCGACCCACGACTCCTTGTTGTCCTGGCCCTCACGGATGAACATGCCGGCCCAGATGCCTTGCAGGATGATCAGCACCGACGTCAGGCCGGTCAGCGCTGCGAAAGCAGCCAGCGCTGTCTCCTCCCGGCCGGTCACACGTGAACTCACAGCCATCATCGTCAGTTCTCCTCGGGGGATCCCGATCGCGCCGGCGCGGCAGACCTTTGCACCTGATCCGGGCTCGCGATCAACACGCCAAACCTGTCATCGCTCCCTCTGCATTTGCTCTCAACGGCGGCCTGACGTAGCTCGAGCGCTCACCAGCCGATATTCGGTACGGCCCCGGGGTACCTGTCTCGCGTGCCGAATCGCGCGATGACGAGACGGTCGTGGGCTCGGCTGTCGTTGTGTGTCGGCGCGCTGGCACTGGCCGCCTGCTCGCAATCGAGCGCGCCGAGCGCCAGCACGCCACCTGCGCAGCGCACGTCGACGCCCAGCGCCGCTGCACCGTCGTCTGCCGCCACCCCACCCGCGCCGGAATCGTGGACGGCGTATCACGCCGACGACGCGCGATCCGGTGCGGTGGGCGCGTCGACGACGTTCCGGCTCGCCCGGGCCTGGTCCGACGACCTGGGCGGCGCCGTGCGTGGGCAGGCTCTCGTCTACGCCCAGCGGGTCGTGGCGGCGACGGAGAACAATCGCGTCGTCGCGCTGGACCCGCGCGACGGGGCGGTGATCTGGTCGACGTCGCTGGGTCGGCCGTTGACCGACGTGCAGTCGGTTGCCGGGTGCGGCGACGTCGACCCGCTGGGCGTCACCAGCACGCCGGTCATCGACCCACGCACCGCGACCGTCTACGTCGTCGGCGAGGTGGACCTCGGCCACGGCGAGGTGGTGCACCGTCTCGAAGGTCTGTCCCTGGCCACCGGCGCCGTTCGGCTCACGGACGACGTCGACCCGCCCCTGCCACCCGGCGAGCACCCTGCGCAACTGCTGCAACGCGCATCCCTCGCCCTGGGCAACGGACGTGTGTACGTCGCCTACGGTGGCAACGACGGCGACTGCGGCACGTACAACGGAGCGGTCGTCGGAGTCGACGAGACCGGCCCGGCCCGCCCGGTGAGCTTCCGCGTCGCGCCAGACGGGCACGGCGGCGCGATCTGGGAGTCCGGCGGGGCTCCCGCATTGGACGCGGCCGGCAACGTCTATGTCACCACGGGGAACTCGAACCCCGATCCGCCGAACGGCGGACCGGACCCGAAGAGGTACACGGAGAGCGTCGTCAAGCTCACGCCCACCCTCAAACCGATCGCGTCCTTCAAGGATCGGATCGCAGGTGGCGACGAGGATCTCGCCACGGGCAACCCGGTCTTGCTGCCCAACGGTCAGGTGTTCGCGGTCGGGAAGACCGACGTCGCCTTCGTCCTTCGCCAGTCCGACCTGACCCAGGTGGCCGCCATCCGACACGTCTGTGGCAGCGATCCCGACGGTGGACCGGCCTACGACGCGGCCGACCAGCGCATGTTCGTGCCGTGTTCCGGCGGCGGCATCCAGGTCGTCGACCTCGCGGACCACAAAGTGGGACCACGCCTGTCCGGCGCGGACAGCTCGCCGATGATCATCGGCGATCACGTATGGGCGCTCGACCACACGCGCAGCACCCTTGTCGAGTTCGACGCACACACCACCCGGCGCATCCGCAGCGTCCGCGTCGGGCCGGCAATCCCCAGCTTCGAATCACCCAGCACGGCGCTCGGACTGCTCCTCGTGCCGACCGCAGCCGGAGTCACGGCCCTTCGATAACACTCGCCTGCTCCGATCGAATCGGGCGACGGCGACAACGCGCAGGCGCCTGCTCGTCGCATCGGCCGCTCGACGGGCGGGATCGGCAGGCTGTTCGGGAAGCTGCTCGCCGTCGACGATCCATTCGGCCATGCAGACTCCAGACCAACGCGGCCCTCTCTGGAGCAGGATGGGCGAGCGCACAACCGGATCCGCGGGCAGGACTGCTGCGCGCTATACCGCAACGATGTCGACGAGATGCTCGATGCCCGCGAGATCGCCGGCATTGCGCGTATAGAGGCGCGCGGCGTGGGCATGGGCGGTTGCCGCAATCAGCAGGTCCATGACACGCGAACGCGGACGGCGACCAGCCATCACGATGGCGGCCGCGAGCTGCCCGTAGCTGGTCGCGACGGCCTCGTCGATCGGTAACGCCGAGAACCGTCTTTGGAACTCCGACAGTCGCCGGAGGCGCTCGGCGCGCACGGCTGCGTCGGTGGTCACGAGAACGCCGAACTGCAGTTCGGCCAGCGCCGCCGCACTGATCGCGAGCTCGCCCTCGAGGTATGCAATGTCGTTTGCGATCAGCACGCTGGTGTCGAGGATCGCCCTCACGGTTGCGGTTCCCAGGGGTCGATGACTGAGCCGTCGATCAGGTCTCGGTCATGGTCCCAGGTGAGGTCCGGACGTCCCGTGAACGCGCTGGCGATGTCGTCCCAGCTCTGCCACCGCTTCTGGGATGCCGGGACCAACCGGGCGGCCAACCGGCCGGACACGGTGATCTCGATTTCCTCGCCGCCCTCGACGCGTCGCACGAGTTCAGATGCGTTCTGACGCAATTCACGCAGCCCCACGGCGTTCACACCCTGAAACGTAGCACCTGTGCTACTCGGTGTCTCGTCCCCGCAAGCGGATCCGCTTACGGGCAACCAGGCCCGGCCGGAAACGCCCGCAGGCGGACCTGATCGGGATGCCCGTCGAGACGCACGATCCGGCTGCGGTTAGGAGTCCGGTTGGCATGTCGTGAGGTAGCGGGTCACCGCTGCTGTGGTCCGGTCGACGTCGTAAGTGGCCAGCAAGTCGAAGAGGCAACCGCGTAGGACAGCGAGAAGCAGCGTGCGGTCCGTGTCATCCTGGCCGGCGCCGAGGTCGGTGAAGACCTCGAGCCAGTCGCGCACTGTGGCCGCGGCGAAGTCAGCGCAGGGCCCTTCGGGCTCGACCACGGAGCGGGCGTAGGTGTCGACCCACAACGTGAGTACGCGTCGATGTTCGGCGGAAACCAGCCACTCCCAAACGGTTGCCGCGACGGCGGTTGTCGATGTGTCGGCGTGGGTTAGGCGCAGACTTTGCAGCAATTGCAGTTCGTCGTCGCGAGCGCGGGCGAGTATCTCGCGCACGAGACCCTCCTTGTTGTCGAACAGGAAAAGCAAAACCCGCGGGCTCGAGCCGATGGCGGACGCGAGCGGGCGTAGGGACAGCCCGGTCCAGCCGTGATCGAGGACGTAGTCGTACGCGGCATCGAGGAGCTGCAGTCGGCGTTGCGATGACACGGGTCGAAGCGGGGCCGCGGCCGTGTCGGCCGTAGCGGGTGATGATGAACCGCGACCCGTCATGGGCCTACCTTCTCACTGAAACGAACGTTTCAGTAGAGCGTGAGGTGGTCGGGCGTGCAAGAAAGGGTGTCGATTCGTCGGCTGGGCAAGCCCGGTGACCTGGGCTGGGTGGTTCGGGCGCACGGTGAGGTCTACGCGCACGAGTTCGGATGGGATACGAGTTTCGAGGCGCTGGTTGCGCGGATCGTGGCCGACTACGCCGGCGACCACGATCCCGATCGCGAAGCAGCATGGATCGCGGAGGAGAACAGGCGGCGGGTCGGCTGCGTGTTCTGTGTGGCCGAAAGCGAGTCGGTCGCGACGCTGCGCATCTTGCTGGTGCACCCGGACGGTCGCGGGCATGGGCTTGGCGCAAAGCTGACCGCGCGGTGCGTGGACTTCGCCCGAGCAGCCGGATACACGAAGTTGCGCCTGTGGACCAACGACCCGTTGGCCGCTGCGCGCCACGTGTATCTCGCCGCCGGTTTCACACTCATCGAGGAAGAACCGCACCACAGCTTCGGCGTCGACCTCGTGGGCCAGGTCTACGAACTCGAGCTGGCCGCCGCCGACACGACGAGGGCATGTCCGTAACTACTCGGAGCTCTCGAACTCCCGGATCAGCGCAGCCGGGCAGGTGCTCAACTGCTTGGTCGTTCTGCACGTCTTCTGCGGGCTGCCAAATGCGAAGTCCGTTATCCGCCAGCGTGGGCGAACACCGGAAAGGACGATCTAGGTATGGGCACAACAAACCCGCTCCTCGTGCATGCGATCGAACCCCGCCGACTCGACGACGTCCGGGCAAGCGGCGCCGACGGACACGGCAACCGACTGCAGCCTTTCGCCGCATCGGGAGACGGAGAGCCGCTGCGCTGTTGCCTGCGCTACGCCGAACCAGGCGACCAGATCGCCCTGATCTCCTACGCACCCTTCGACCATCCGTCGGTGTGGACCGAGGTCGGTCCGATCTACATCCACGCAGCACGTTGCGACGGCTACACCTCCGCCGACCAGCTGCCCCGGGAACTGGCCAACGGCCCTCGGGTACTGCGCACCTACCGCGCCGACGACACGATGAATTACGACCACAACACGGTGGTGACCGACGAAGCCGCCCTCGAGCCACTCATCGAAACGCTGCTCGGTGAATCCGACGTCCACACGGTGCACGTCCGCACCCTGGCACCGCAGTGCTTTCTGTACTCCGTCACCGCCGCGAACTGACGAACCGCGTTAGCACGCGCAACACCCGCACCCGTCATCGTTCGCGCGGCGTTGGCTCTATGTCGCGTCGTTGAGCGAATAGACGGTGAGGACCGAACCATCCGGGTCGCGCATCCACGCCACCTGCGTCGCATCGCTCACTGAGATGCCGTCCTCGTCGAGCGGAAACGGCAGGTCGTCCTGGGTCAGGAAGGGCACATCGCGTCCGCGCAATGCACGGACTGTCGAGCGCACGTCGCCCACGCGGAAGCTCGCGACCGGCCAGTCGGCCGAACCGGCGCTGGGCACGTCGGGCAGCAAGTACACGACGGTGCCCTCATCGGCGGCAACCGTCCAGCCACCTGGTATCGACGCGCCGTCCAGCCCGAGCTTGCCTTCGTAGAACTCGCGGGCCCGGTCGAGGTCAGTGACGGCGATAACCGGCCCGACGTGCATTGCTGCCGTGCGCTCGGTCACGGTTGCAGATCGATCAACGCTTTACCGGACTCGGGATCGAAGGGCACCGATTCATCAGAAGCCATGCACCAAAAAAACCACGATCACGCACTCGCCGTCCATCAAGTCCCCGAGATACGGAGCCTGTAATGGTGGGCGATACTGGGATTGAACCAGTGACCCCTACCGTGTCAAGGTAGTGCTCTCCCACTGAGCTAATCGCCCTTATGCACACCGCCGTTGCCGGCGGTGATGTTGTCGAGGCGGCGGCGGGAATCGAACCCGCGTACAGGGCTTTGCAGGCCCTTGCCTAAGCCACTCGGCCACGCCGCCGTTGTCGATCCGGTCGAGACGGCCCCGCGCCACCGGACACCGCAACGGCTCCGAGGCCGGGTCTCGCGCTACCTCGAGCGGACGACGGGATTCGAACCCGCGACCCTCACCTTGGCAAGGTGATGCGCTACCAGCTGCGCTACGTCCGCGTGTGCACCGACCGAATCTGTCTGGACCAAGTGCCGATCGACGACTCTATCCGATGCTCGTGAGCGCCTTCAAACCGCTACCGGGCCGCACCGTCGCCGCCGTCGACGAGCCGGCGCCAGACGGCGTCCACTTGGCGCTGCAGGTCCTCGCGCGAACCATCGTTGGTGATCACGTCGTCCGCGACGGCGCGGCGTTGCTCGTCGCTGGCCTGGCTGGCCATCCGCGCGCGGGCGTCGTCCGCGTTCATGCCACGCCCGGCCAACCGTTGCACGCGTAGCTGCTCCGGCGCCTGCACGATCACGACACGGTCGAAGCCGGCGGCCATGTCCGATTCGACCAGCAGCGGCACGTCGTAGACGACGACGGCGTCCTCCCCCGCGGCTGCGGTGAGCTCGGCGGTACGTACACCGACCAGCGGATGCACGATGGCGTTGAGGTCGCCGCGCGCCGCGTCGTCGTTGAACACGATCTGCGCGAGCTTCGGCCGGTCCAGCCGACCGTCGGCGACGACGTCGTCGCCGAAGCGCTCGACGACCCGCGCGAAACCGTCCGTGCCCGGCTCCACAACCTCGCGGGCGATCTTGTCGGCGTCGATGACGACGGCGCCGTGCCCGGCGAACATCGCAGCGACGGTCGATTTGCCGGATCCGACTCCCCCGCTCAATCCCACACGCACGTTCCGAACGCTATCGAGCCGGCTCCGGTTTGCACCCGGCACCGTCGCTAACGGCCCGCATCGGGGTGCCGTT
>NZ_CAXTQF010000083.1:12859-13228 GCF_964246335.1 uncultured Jatrophihabitans sp.
CCCCCGGGCAGCTGCCCGGGGCCCCTCGTGACGTGCGGTGGAACGCGGTCAGCGTCCGGCGAGCTTCTCGCGCAGCGCGTTGAGCGCCTCGTCCGAAGCAAGCGACCCGCCGCTGGCAGCCGGAGCGCTCTCGCCGCTGCCGCCCTCGGCCGCGTCAGCCGAGGCCGCGGGCTCCGAGCTGTAGGACGTGGCCTCGCCGGCCTCTGTGGCAGCGGCCGCGTCGGCCTTCTGCGCGTCCTCGAGCTGCTTGCGGTGCGCCTCGAAACGCTCGCGCGCCTTGGCGTAGCGCTTCTCCCACTCCTCGCGGGCCTCGTCGAAGCCCTCGCGCCACTCGTTGGTCTCCGGGTCGAAGCCCTCCGGGTAGATGTA
>NZ_CAXTQF010000084.1:0-13076 GCF_964246335.1 uncultured Jatrophihabitans sp.
GGTTGGCGAGCACCGTCCTGCTCACCGACGCGCTGGCCGCCGCGGTGCTCGCCGCGGGCGGCGCACTGGCCGCGCTGGCCGGCGCCGCCCGCCGACGCCGCTTCGAGTACGCGGCGCTCGGTGTCGCCGGCGCGTCGCGGCGCAACCTGTACGCGGGACTGGTCATCGAGCAGGCCGCCGTGCTGCTGTTCGGTGCCGTCGCCGGGGTCGTCGCCGGCGTCGTCGCGGCGGCGCTGGCGCTGCGCAGCCTGCCGGAGTTCGTCACCGTCCCGGCGTCCATCACGCTGTCCTACCGGCTGCCCGCCGGCACGCTCGTCGTGTTCGTCGTCGTGGCCGTACTCGTGCTGTTCGCCCTCGCGGCCGCGACGAGCGCAGGGCTGCTCGCCGGGGCGTCGCCCGAGCGGCTGCGGGAGATCGAGGAATGACCGCGATCGACATCGACCTCGACTACGCGGGCGCCCAGGCGGCCCCCGAGCCGGTGGTGCGCTGCGACAACCTCGTGCACGTCTACGGCGTGCCGGGATCCGAGGTCGCGGCGCTGCGCGGCATCGACCTGCAGGTACGTGCGGGCGAGATGGTCGCGCTGCTCGGGCCGTCGGGGTCGGGCAAGTCCACGCTGCTGTGGCACCTCGCCGGCCTGTTGCAGCCGACGGCCGGCACCGTCCACGTGTGCGGCAGGCAGCTGTCGACGCTGAACAACCGGCAGCTCGCCGACCTGCGCAAGCGCGACGTCGGCGTGGTGCTGCAGAACGCCGGGCGCAACCTGCTGCCCTACGTCAGTGCCCTCGACAACGTGCGCGCCGTGCGCCGCGAGCTGACCGCAGAGGCCCTGACGCCGCATGAACTGCTCGACGCCGTCGGTATCGGCTCGCTGGCGCACCGGGCGGCGGCGCGATTGTCCGGCGGCGAGAAGCAGCGGCTCGCGGTGGCCATCGCGTTGGCGAACCTGCCGACGCTGCTGCTGGCCGACGAGCCGAACAGCCAGCTCGACGCCGCGTCCTCGCATGACGTCATCGCGTTGCTGCGCGACGTCAACACCCGCTTCGGCACCACGATCGTCGTCGTCACGCACGACACCGCGGTGAGCGAGACGATGGACCGCACCGTGTCGATCCGCGACGGGCGCATCGGCGCGGCCGGCATGGGCGGCGAGCAGTTCCTCGTCGTCGGCCGGGACGGCAGCGTGCAGTTGCCGGCCGAGCTGAACGATCTTCTGCCGTCCGGTTCGCTGCTGCGCGCCGAGCCCCTGGACGACGGCAGCGCCGGGGTGATCCTGCGCCGGGTGGACGGTGCCGCGCCGAACGACGCACCGGATCACGGCCGGCATCGGCGGCCGGGCACATGACGGTGCAGACGCTGACCGGTTCCGGCCTGGCCGCGCGGCGCGCGGGGCAGGACATCTTCACGGACCTGTCGTTCGAGGCACGGGCCGGCACCGCACTCGCGGTGCTCGGGCCGTCCGGTTCGGGCAAGACGACGCTGCTCGCGCTGGTCGGCGGGCTCGCCCGGCCGGACGCCGGCACGGTGCTGCTGGACGGCGCGCCCATCGACGCGAGCGCGCGACGGCGCATCGGTGTCGTGCTGCAGGGCTACGGGCTGGTGGCGCTGTTGAGCGCGGCGGAGAACGTCGAGGCGGCGCTGCGCGCGTCCGGTATGGCGGCCGAGGACGCCCAGCAGGCGGCCGCCGACGCGCTGGCCGCGCTCGGGCTCGAGTCCCTGGCCGACCATCTGATCGAGGAGCTGTCCGGCGGGCAGCAGCAACGCGTCGCGGTGGCGCGCGCGCTGGCCCTGGCGCCGGACGTGCTGCTGGCCGACGAGCCGACCGCCGAGCAGGACCCGGAGTCGCGCGCCGTCGTGCTCGCCGAGTTGTTCTCGGTGCCGCAACGCGGCGGGATCCTGTTGCTCGCCACGCACGACGCCGAGATCGCCGAGCGCTGCACCGCTTCGGTGCACGTACGCGACTGACGGCGCGGCGTCGGGCAGGATCGCAGGTGTGATCCGTCTTCCCGGTTTCGTCAGCCGCGACCACGTCGTCACCGTGCCGCTGGACCATCGCGATCCCGCCGGCGCAACGATCGAGGTGTTCGCCCGCGAGCTCGTCGACCCGGACAAGCAACACGACGACCTGCCCTACCTGCTGTTCCTGCAGGGCGGACCGGGCGGCCGCTCGCCGCGGCCGGTCGACCGGTCCAGTTGGCTCGGCGTCGCGTTGCAGACGTACCGGGTGATCCTGCTCGACCAGCGCGGCGTCGGCCGCAGCACGGCGATCACGCCGGCGATCACCCGCGACCGCACCCCGCAGCAGGTGGCCGACTACCTCAGCCTGTTCCGCGCCGACTCGATCGTCGCCGACGCCGAGATCATCCGCCGGCAGCTGATCGGTGATCGTCGCTGGGACACATTGGGGCAGAGCTACGGCGGGTTCGTCACCCTCACCTACCTCTCGCAGGCGCCGCAAGGTCTCGCGCACTGCTACGTCACCGGCGGCGTGCCGGGTATCCGGGCCAGTGCCGCCGACGTGTACGCGCGGACGTTCCCGCGCATCGTGCGCCGCTCGCAGGAGTACTACGCGCGCTACCCGCAGGACGAGGCGGTGATGGCGCGACTGATCGACCACGTCAGCGAGCACGAGGTGCTGCTGCCGGACGGCGACGTGCTGACGCCGCACCGGTTGCGCGTCATCGGGTCCCCGTTCGGGATGAGTTACGGCTTCGAGCAGGTGCACTGGCTGCTCGACGACGCGTGGACCGACGACGGACGGCCCGGCGACGAGCTGCATCCGTCGTTCCTCTACGACATGACGACGCGCACCGGGTTCGTCGACAACGTCCTCTACGCGCTGCAGGAGAGCACCTACGCCGCCGGCGCGGCGACGGGGTGGGCGGCGCAGCAGGAGTTCGACCGCCGGCCGGAGTTCGCGGCGGACGCGCGGCCGGTGCTGTTCACTGCGGAGACGATGTTCCCGTGGATGTTCGCCGAGATCCGCGCGCTGCGCCCGTTCGCGCAGGCGGCCGACATCCTCGCCGCCAAGGACGGCTGGCCGGCGCTCTACGACGCGGACCGCCTCAACAAGAACGACGTGCCGTTGTGCGCCGCGGTCTACCACGACGACCTCTACGTCGACGCCGACCTGCAGCTCGACACGATCGCGCACACCGGTAACGCGCGTGCGTGGGTGACCAACGAGTACGAACACGACGGGCTGCGCACCGGCGATGTGCTGCAGCGCCTGCTCGACATGGGCAACGGACGGGTCTGAGGTCGTGCCCACCGTCACCGTCCTGGACGACTACCAGAACGTCGCGCTGACCGTCGCGGACTGGTCGCCGGTGCGCGAGCGATTCGACGTCGACGTCGTCGATGAGCACATCGATGACGAGGGCGAACTGGTCGCTCGGCTCGCCGACAGCGAGGTCGTCGTGGTGATGCGTGAGCGCACTCCCTTCCCCGCCTCCGTACTGAACGCGCTACCGAATCTGCGATTGCTGATCACCACCGGCATGGCGAATGCGGCGCTCGACCTGGACGCGGCACGAGCGCGCGGGGTCACGGTCTGCGGCACGACCGCGGCCGGCAACGCCATGCCGGAGCTGACGATCGGCATGATCATCGCGCTGACCCGCAACTTCGCCGCAGAGGACGCCGCGGTCCGGGCCGGCCGGTGGCAGCACACCATCGGCCCGGGCCTGGCCGGCAGCACGCTCGGCGTGGTCGGGCTCGGCCGGCTGGGTGCGCCGGTCGTCCGGCTGGCGCAGGCGTTCGACATGTCGGTGATCGCGTGGTCGCCGAACCTCACGCCGGAGCGCGCCGCCGAGCACGGGGCGCGCGCCGTCGCCAAGCAGGAGCTGTTCGCGCAGGCCGACGTCGTGACGATCCACATGCCGCTGTCCGAGCGCAGCCGCGGGCTCGTCGGCGCGGACGAGCTCGGCGCGATGCAGCCGACCGCGTACCTGATCAACACCTCGCGCGGCCCCATCGTCGAGGAGTCGGCGCTGCTCGACGCGCTACGCGAGCGGCGTATCGCCGGAGCCGGCCTCGACGTGTACGACGTCGAGCCGCTGCCCGTCGACCATCCGTTGCGCTCGGTGCCGAACACACTGCTGCTCCCGCACATCGGCTACGTCACCACCGATACGTACCGGCACTGGTTCGCGCAGGTCGTGGAGGACATCGTGGCGTGGGACGACGGCAACCCCCAGCGCACCCTCACCTGAGCGCCGGGCGCTCCCCTGGGCAGACTCGTCCTATGGCTACGCGGCGTCGATCCGGTCCGGCACCCGACGTCGACGCGGTGGTCGTCGGCGCGGGGCACAACGGGCTGGTCGCGGCCAACCTGCTCGCCGACCGCGGCTGGTCCGTGCTCGTGCTGGAGGCAGCGGATCACCCCGGCGGCGCGGTGCACTCCGACGACTCGCTGCGGCCGGGCTTCGTCACCGACTGGTACAGCTCGTTCTATCCGCTCGCGGCCGCATCACCGACCCTGCAGAAGCTCGAACTCGAGCAGTGGGGGTTGACCTGGAAGCACGCGCCGGCGGTGCTCGCGCACGTCTTCCCGGACGGCCGGTGCGCGCTGCTCGACCGCGACCGTGACGTGACGGCCGCGTCGCTGGAGACCTTCGGCGCCGGTGACGGCGACTCGTGGCTGCGCGTCGTCGCCGCGTACGAGCGCATCGCCGAACCGTTCCTGGAGTCTGCGTTGAGCCCGTTCCCACCCGTGCGCGCAGCCACCCGGCTGTTCCGCACGATGGGCACGGCGGACGCGATGCGCTTCGCGCGGTTCGCGATGTCGCCGGTGCGTCGGTTCGGCAAGGAGAACTTCCGCGGCGAGGGCGCGACGATGCTGTTCGCCGGCAACGCCCTGCACACCGACCTGCCGCCGGAATCCGCGGGCAGCGCGATCTACGGATGGCTGCTGTGCATGCTCGGCCAGACGGTCGGCTTCCCGGTGCCCGCCGGCGGCTCGCGCGGGATCATCGACGCGCTCGTCGCCCGGCTCACCGCACACGGCGGCTCGCTGCGGTTCGGCGCGCAGGTGACGTCCGTCGACGTCGCCGAGGGGCAGGCACGCGGCGTCCGGCTGGCCGACGGCGAGCGCATCACGGCCGGCGCGGTGCTCGCCGACGTCGCGGCCCCGACCCTCTACACCGACCTCGTCGGCGCGCGACACCTGCCGGACCGGCTCAACGACGACCTGCGTGCCTTCGACTGGGACCATTCGACGCTCAAGCTGAACTGGGCACTGTCCGGCCCGGTCCCGTGGACCGCCCCGGAAGCACGTCGCGCGGGCACGGTGCACCTCGGCGTCGACCTCGACGGCCTGAGCCGCTACGCCACGGACCTCACCACCGGCCGGATGCCCGAGCAGCCGTTCGCGCTGTTCGGCCAGATGACGACGTCCGACGCCTCGCGCTCACCGGAGGGCACCGAGTCCGCGTGGTCCTACACGCACCTGCCGGGCAGCGTCGAGGCCGGCCCCGACGAGATCGCCCGCCAGGTCGAGCGGGTCGAGGCCGCGATCGAGGCGCAGGCACCAGGTTTCGGCGCACTGGTCCTGGATCGCGCCGTCCAGTCGCCGGCCGACCTGAACGCGGCGGACGCCAACCTGGTGCACGGCGCCCTCGGCGGGGGCACGGCGGCGATCCACCAGGAGCTGTTCTTCCGCCCCGTCCCGGGCCTCGGCCGCGCCGACACCGTCGTCGACGGCCTCTACCTGGCCAGCGCATCGGCGCATCCGGGCGGCGGGGTGCACGGCACGCCGGGCGCCAACGCGGCCGCCGCGGCCCTGCGCCGCGCCGGGCACGCCGGCCCGGTGCACCGCGCGGTCGTCGACGCCGCGCACCGCCGCATCTACCGCTGAGCGCTCAGGCGCGGCGACCGCACACCGCGGACACCCACGGGGGTCTGCGCAAACGCCAACTATCCGTCGGTGCAGCGACGGATAGTTGGCGTTTGCCGAGACAGCCGTCGGTAGGTCGTCCGCCGCGCACCGCGCAGTGGCCGACCTGCACCGGAACGCCTACCGCTCAGGTCGAGGTCTACTCGGACGGCACGGCGCGCTGTTCGGCGATCGCGGCCAGCCGGTCGAGCGACTCGGTGTTGCGCCGGACGAGCAACTTCTCGGCGAGCGGGTTGTGCAGCCACTTGCCCGGGCCGGCCACCGGCGTCTCGTGCATCGTCACGTGGCAGCCGCCGTTCGCGTCGGCCAGCTCCAACACCACGCGCGCCTCGCCGATCGGGCGCCCCTTGGCAAGCAGCGCGAGCCGCTCGTCGGGCACCATCTCCTCGACGACGGTCTCGTCCCGGGTCGTGATCGGCCACGAACCGGCGGCGTGGAACAGCCTGCTGCCGACGGCCGGCCAGCCTTGCTCGACGGCACGCATGTGCGACGTCGCGACCACCCAGTTGCTGTACGCCCACCCGTCGGCCAGCACGGCGAACACGCGCTGCCGGGAGGCGGCAATGAATCGTTCGTTGGTCGCCATCGGATCCCCATCCGTTCGGCGGTGATTGCTCCGCGGCGCTTCCGGGCACCTAGCCAACGACGACTAAGAAGCAGCGTCGCTGTGTTTTGGAGCCGGTCATCAAAGCTCTGACTTGGCAAGGCAATGAAAACGTCGCCGTCACGGACGTACCCGATCCGCAGATCCAGGAACCTACCGACGCGATCATCCAGGTCACCTCGACCGCCATCTGCGGCAGCGATCTGCACCTGTACGGCGTGCTCGGCCCCTACCTCAAGCCGGGTGACGTGCTGGGTCACGAGCCGATGGGCATTGTGCAGGAGGTCGGCAGCGAGGTGTCGAACCTGAGCGTCGGCGACCGCGTCGTCGTGCCGTTCAACATCTCCTGCGGACACTGCTGGATGTGCGAGCGCAAGCTGTTCGCGCAGTGCGAGACCACCCAGGTCCGCAGCGAGGGCAAGGGCGCGTCGCTGTTCGGCTACACCTCGCTGTACGGCTCGGTGCCGGGCGGGCAGGCCGAATTCCTGCGTGTGCCGCAAGCCCAGTTCGGCCCGATCAAGATCCCCGACGGCACCCCGGACGAGCAGTTCCTCTACCTCTCGGACGTGCTGCCCACCGCATGGCAGGCCGTGGCGTACGCGGACGTGCCCCAAGGCGGCTCCGTCGCGGTGTTCGGTCTCGGCCCGATCGGGCAGATGTGCGTGCGCATCGCCAAGCACCTCGGCGCCGAGCGGGTCATCGGCATCGACTCGGTACCCGAACGGCTCGCCTTGGCGGCACGCTACGGCGCCGAGACGCTAGACCTGTCCACCGTCGAGGACGTGTCCGCGACGCTGCTCGACCTCGTCGACGGCCGTGGGCCGGACTCCACGATCGATGCCGTCGGTATGGAAGCGCACGGCGGCGCCCCGGGCAGCAAGATCGCCGAGATCGGCCAGAAGGCCACCGGCCTGCTGCCGGACTCCATCGCTCAGAAGATCACCGACAAGGTGGCGATCGACCGGCTCGACGCGATGTACGGCGCCCTGAAGGGTGTACGACGCGGCGGCACCGTCTCGCTCAGCGGTGTGTACGGCGGCGAGGTCGATCCGATGCCGATGATGGAGATGTTCGACCGCGGCATCCAGCTGCGGATGGGCCAGGCGCACGTCAGGCGCTGGATCGACGACGTCCTGCCGCTCGTGCAGGATCCTGCTGACCCGCTCGGCGCGCTCGACCTGGCCACGCATCGGCTGCCGCTCGCCGAGGCGCCCGGTGCCTACGAGATGTTCCGCGACAAGACCGACGGCTGCATCAAGGTCGTGCTTGCGCCGTGACCGGCTTCGAGCACCCCTCGGGTGGTGCAGCATGACCGGCCGCAGCGTGCTCGTCATCGGTGGCTCCAGCGGCATCGGTCTGGCGACGGCGTTGCACATGGGCGCTGCAGGCGACCGGCTGACGCTGGTCGCGCGCGACGAGGTCGGCCTCGCCGCTGCGGAGAAGTCGTGCCGGGAGCACGGCGTCCGGGACGTCTCGACCATCGCCGCCGATATGAGCAAGCGCGAGAACGTCGATCGCGTGATCGCCCAGGTGGTCGACGAGCGCGGCCTCGACGTTGTCGTGCATACCGCCACGGTGATGGGATACGGCACTGTCGAACAGACGCCCGCCGAGATCTTCCTGACCGTCGTCGACACCGCGATCCACGGGACGTTCCATGTGGCACAGGCGGTGCTGCCGCACTTCCGGCGACAGAAGCGCGGCACGCTGGTGATCGTCAACTCGCTGCTGGGCTCGGTGACCGTACCCAACATGGGTGCTTATGCGACCGCCAAGTGGGGCCAGCGTGCAATCGCTCGCACCCTGCAGCAGGAGATCCGCACCGAGCCTGACGTGCACGTGTGCATCGTCAGCCCCGGCAGTACGAACACGCCGATCTACTACCAGGCTGCGAACTTCCTGCCCTACGAGGCGCGACCCCCGATCCCGGTCCTCCAGCCCGAACGCATCGCGGCGGCCATCGCCGGGCTCGCCGACAATCCGCGCCAGCACGTGTCGGTACCGGTGGGCCCGACGAACCCGGTCGTCATCACCGGTTACCGACTACTGCCGTTCGTGTTCGACCGCATCGTCGGCCCGCTGTTCAAGGTCGCAGCGTTGACCCGCAAGCAACAGGGCCCGACCGACGGCACCGTGCTGGCCCCGCACGCCGGCGAGGAACGGGTCTTCGGCCATTGGCCGGACCGCAGCTGAGGCGTTCTACTTGGCGAGCACGAAACCGGCAGTGGCCGACGCGGCCGCCAGCGACGCGCTGATTGCGGCCGGTCGACGAAAGCGCGGGCTGATCGCGACGAACGGCACCATGCTCAAGGCGTGCAGGGTGTCGACGATCGCGCCCAGTACCAGTGTCGACTCCTCCGGTGCTGCCACGGTGATTACGCCCTGCACCAGCTGGCGTGCACCGAGCACCCGCACGACGGCGGCACTCGCCGGACGCCTGTCTGCGGGCGCAAGCGCTGCGGCGAGGCGGCGCGCGCCGATGACGGTCACCGCGCCGACGGCGGCGTTGGCGATGCCGAACCTGACGGACTGCGCCGCGGGCGCGGTCGATGACGTAGCGGGCACGTGTTCAGCTTGCCGTGCCGGGGCATCGCGCTAACGTGACCGGTCACCGTCCCGAGCGGGAGCAGCAGCCCGTCATCGTGTGGGGCAACTGCCAAGCCGCACCGATCGCCGACCTGATGCGCCCCGCGCTGGCCACGGCCGGACTGCAGGTGCTCGACGTCGAGCCCGTCTACCTGCTGACCGCAGATGCCATGGCCGCGATCCGTCCGCTGCTGCAGCGGTGCGCGATCTTCGTGACCCAGCCGGTGCGCGAGGCGGCCTACGGCGGCGGTCGCGGCAGCGACACGGTGATCGAGCAGCTGCCCGACGATTGCGCCGTGGTGCACATCCCGGTCACCTACGACACCAGCGCGTTCCCGTTCCAGGTCTACGGGCACGGCGCGGACGGTGCGCGGGTCAACGCGCCGATCACCGACTATCACGACCTGCGCACCGCAGTCGCGGCCGCGCACGGCATGACGTCGACCCAGGCGGCCGCGTGGTGGCCTGCGCCGTCGACGGACGGCACGCAACACCATGCGGCGGCGTCGCGGGCGGAGTTGCGCCACCGCGAATTGTCTCTCGACGTGCACACATCCGATCTGCTCGACGACCCGGCCGCGCTGTGGACGATGACCCACCCGACCAATGGGCTGCTGGCGCGCAAGGCACAGCGGGTGCTCGAGGTGCTGCACGAGCGCGGGGTGCTCCCTGCCGCGTCGCCCGTCGAGCCCGGCGAACGCGAATACCTCGGCGAACGGCGCGCACCCGTCGAGGCCGCCGTCGCGCAGGCGCTCGGCTGGCCGTCGTCGGCCACCCGCGAGACCTGGACGGTCGACGGCCGTGCCCTGCCGCTCGTCGAACTGCTCGAAGCCCACCTCGAGCTGTATGCGAAACGCCCGGACGTCGTTGCCGACCTGTTGCACCGGCACGCCGAGCGGTTGCAGCTGCTCGGCGTGCCCGTCTGACGTCCCCTACGGCGTGAGGACGACCTTGATGCAGCCGTCTTCCTTCTTCTGGAAGATCTCGTAACCGTGTGCCGCCTCGCTCAGCGGCAGCCGGTGGGTGGCAAACTGCTCGACGCCGAGCGGGTCGTCGTCGGTGAGCAGCGGCATGATGTCCGGCACCCACTTCTTGACGTTGGCCTGGCCCATCCGGAATTGGATCTGCTTGTCGAACATGATGCTGAGTGGCAGCGGATCCGCGGCACCGGCGTAGACGCCGATCAGCGAGACCGTGCCGCCGCGGCGCACGATGTCGATGGCGGAGTTGACCGCGGCGAGCTGGTCGACGCCTGCAGCCTTCGCCGCGGGCGCCGCGATGGCGTCCGGCAGTGCCCCGGTGACCTTCAGCATGGCCTTCGCCATCGGTGAACCGTGCGCCTCCATGCCGACCGCGTCGATCACCGCGTCGGTACCGCGACCGTCGGTCATGTCGCGGATGACGTCACCCAGATCGTCCTGGTGCTCGCGCAGGTCCACGGTCTCGACGCCGAGGGCTGCGGCACGCGCCAGCCGTTCGGGCACCAGGTCGACGGCGATGACCCGCTTGCCCTCGTGGTGCGCGATGCGCGCGGCCATGTCACCGATCGGGCCGAGACCGAGCACGGTCACCGACCCGCCGTCCGGCACGTCGGCGTAGCGCACCGACTGCCACGCGGTGGGCAGCACGTCGGACAGGTAGACGAACCGCTCGTCCGGCGGCCCCTCCGGCACCTTGATGTGGGTGAACTGCGCCTGCGGCACGCGCAGGTACTCTGCCTGCCCACCCGCTACTTCGCCGTAGAGCTTGGAGAAGCCGAACAGTGCCGCGCCCATGCCCTGGTCGCGCACCTGCGTCGTCTCGCACTGCGTGTAGAGCTCCTGGTTGCACATGTAGCAGTGGCCACAGGAGATCTGGAACGGCAGCACCACGCGATCGCCGACCGTGAGGTCGCCGGTCTCCGAGCCGACCTCCTCGACGATCCCCATCGGCTCGTGGCCCATGACGTCACCGGCCGCCATGAACGGCCCGAGCGTCTCGTAGAGATGCAGGTCCGACCCGCAGATGTTCGTGCTGGTGATCTTGACGATCGCGTCGGTCGGTTCCTCGATCTTCGGATCTGCGACGTCCTCAACACGCACGTCGCGCTTGCCCTGCCAGGTAACGGCCTTCATCGACCCCTCCGATGTTCGGTGTTCGCGGCGTATTCCCCCACCGCCGGTCCTCCAAGCCGTACCCGCCTCGCCCAGGTACGCACCAACGGCGAGTCACCTACCCGCAGCCGCCGGCCACGACCTCCGTACCGTTGACGGCGTGCTGCCTCTGGCCGGCTGGAGCGTCGGTGTCACCGCCGCGCGTCGTCGCGAGGAGCTGGGCAACGCGCTGCAACGCCACGGAGCGAGTGTCGTCTACGGGCCGGCGATCCGCATCGTGCCGCTGTCCGACGACACCCAGCTGCTCGAGGCCACCAAACGCTGCCTGACCGCACCGCTCGACTTCGCGGTCGCCACCACCGGCGTCGGCTTTCGCGGCTGGCTGGATGTCGCCGACGGCTGGGGTCTGCAGGAGTCGCTCGTCGCGAGCCTGGACGACGCGACGATCCTGACCCGCGGGCCGAAGGTGCGTGGGGCGGTGCGGGCCGCGGACCTGCGCGAGTCCTGGTCGCCGGAGTCGGAGTCGACGGCCGAGGTGCTGGCGCACATGACCGCCAACTACGAGCTCGCCGGCACGCGGGTCGCGGTACAGCTGCACGGCGACCCGCTGCGCGACCTCGTCGACGGATTGCGCGGCGCCGGTGCCGACGTGATCGAAGTTCCCGTCTACCGCTGGGAGCCGCCGGCCGACCAGGCGCCGCTGCACCGGCTGACCGAACTCGTCGCTTCGGCCGCGGTCGACGCGCTGACCTTCACCAGCGCGCCGGCCGCCGTGAACTTCCTGCGCACCGCCGACGATCTCGACCTCGGCGACGCGGTGCGTGCGGCGTTGCGCGGGCCCGTCCTGTGTGCGGCGGTGGGGCCGGTGACCAGTGGGCCGCTCGTCGCCGCCGACTTACCTGTCGTCGCGCCCACCCGTTTCCGCCTCGGCGCGCTCGTGCGCGAGGTGGTGTCGAAACTGCCACCGCGCGCCGTCGTCGTGCACGCCGGTGGGCGCCGCGTCGAGATCCGCGGCCATGCGGCCGTGGTCGACGACGAGCTCGTCGCCCTTTCGGCGCCGTCCATGGCCCTGCTCGCGGCGCTCGCCGCGCGACCTGGCCAGCTCGTCCCGCCGGACCAGGCGGTGACCGAGGCGGCGGTGGCGCAGCTGCGCACCTCGCTGGGCGACCCGGCGATCGTGCAGACGGTCAACGAGCGCGGCTACCGCCTCGCAATCGACGGGTGATCCGCGCTGGCGAAATCCTGCCGGGCCACCTTGTCCGGCCGCCAGGTGGCGAGGTGTCGCGCGACGGCGTACAGATGCTCGATCGTGTCGTCGTCGAACAGGGTCGGTAGATCGCACAGGTACTTGGGCAACCCGCGCAGCGTCACGACCGACACGTCGGACGGCTGTTCCTCGACGGTGAATCCGCGCTGCGCCCCGGCGAACGCGAGCACGCCGCGCGCCTGCACCGCGATCCCGGCCGCTGCGCTGAGCAGCCGCGAGGCGTACTCGGCCTCGTGCCGGCTGTCGCGCACGTAGGGCTCGTCGGACCCGTTGACCGTCACCGTGTCGCCGCGCACCACGACATCTGCGTCCGGGTGGTTCTCGGTGGTGATGGTCAATACCCCGACCGGGCCGATGACCACATGGTCGATGTCGCTGTCCTGCTCGCCGACCGGCACCGCGTGCAGCACCTTCCAGTGGTCGCCGAGCCGCGCCAGCGCGCGAGCCACATCCGCCTCGCCGCCCGCGCCGACCCGACGCGCACGGTGGTCGGTCTTGGCGCCGACCACGCGGGCGAGGACGGTGCGCATGGGCACGGCATGGCGCACCTCGCGCGTGTGACGTACTTGTTCGCGGTGCGGGCCGGAGGCTATATGACTGTCGGGCAGCGTCACCGTGGTGGTCGCCGGG
>NZ_CAXTQF010000085.1:0-12941 GCF_964246335.1 uncultured Jatrophihabitans sp.
CCCCGGTCCCGGTCACCCCGGTCCCCCACACCCCGGTGATCAACAGCAGTATTTGGTCGCCAGAGCGACCGATACCTGCTGTTGATCACGGGGGGTTGCGGTGCGTTCACGGCTGGGCGATCCGGGTGTAGGAGTCCGGGCGGCGATCCCGGTAGAACTGCCAGTCGTCGCGCATCTGCTGCACCATGTCGAGATCGAGGTCGCGCACGAGCAGCTCCTCCTTCTCCGCCGAGGCCCGCTCGCCGACGAAGTTGCCGCGTGGGTCGATCACCTGGCTGGTGCCGTAGAAGTCGACGGCGTCGTCGCCGTATTCGTTGTCCTCCCGGCCGACCCGGTTGGGCTGCAGCACGAAATATCCGTTGGCCACCGCGGCGCACGGACCCTCGACCTCCCACAGCCGATTCGACAGACCCGGCTTGGTGGCGTTGGGGTTGAAGACGATGTGCGCGCCGGCGAGCCCGAGCTCGCGCCAGCCCTCCGGGAAGTGCCGGTCGTAACAGATGTACGTGCCGACCTTGCCGACGGCGGTGTCGAACACCGGGTAGCCCAGATTGCCGGGCCGGAAGTAGAACTTCTCCCAGAACTTGTCCAGATGCGGCAGATGGTGCTTGCGGTACTTGCCGAGGACCGTGCCGTCGGCGTCGACGACGACCGCGGTGTTGTAGTAGACGCCGGTCTGGTCCTCCTCGTAGATCGGCAGCACCATCACCTGGCCGAGTTCTTTCGCGAGGGCGGCGAAGCGCGTCACGATCGGGCCGTCCGCGGGCTCGGCGAACCGGTAGTACTTCTGGTCCTGGGTGATGCCGAAGTACGGACCATAGAACAGCTCCTGGAAGCACATGACCTGCGCGCCCAGCTCGGCGGCGTCGCGAGCGAACTGTTCGTGACGGTCGAGCATCGACTCCTTGTCGCCGGTCCAGGTGGTCTGCGAGATCGCGGCCTTTATCGTCGTCATCTCTCAGGCTCCGCCCGTGTAGGTGTCGGCCACGTCGAGCGCCTCGTCGAGGATCGCGAGTCCCTCGCGGGCCTCGTGCTCGGTGGTGGTGCACGGCGGCACGACGTGCAGCCGGTTGAAATGCGTCATGGGCCACATCCCACGCTGCTTGCACGCCGTCGCGAGCTCGACCACTGGCTTGGCGTCCGCGCCGGATGCGTTGTACGGCACCAGTTGCTCGCGGGTGTTGCGGTCCTTCACGAGTTCGACGGCCCAGAAGACGCCGAGCCCGCGCACCTCGCCGACCGACGGATGCCGCTCGGCGATCTTGGCGAGCTCCGGACCGATGACGTCGGTGCCGAGACGCCGCGCGTTCTCGACGATGCCCTCGTCCTTGAAGATGTTGATCGACGCTACGGCGCTCGCGCAGGCGAGCGGGTGTCCCGAGTAGGTCAGACCGCCGGGGTAGACGCGCTGGTCGAACGTCTCGGCGATGGCGTCGTTGATGATCACGCCGCCGAGCGGGAGGTACCCGGAGTTGACACCCTTCGCGAAGGTGATGAGGTCGGGCACGACGTCCCAGTGCTGGACGGCGAACCACTCCCCGCAGCGCCCGAAGCCGGCCATGACCTCGTCGCTGATCAGGACGATGCCGTAGGTGTCGCAGAGCTCTCGCACACCGGCGAGGTAACCGTCCGGCGGCACCAGGATGCCGTTCGTGCCGACCACCGGCTCCAGGATGATCGCCGCCACGGTCTGCGCGCCCTCGACCATCAGCACATCGCGCAGGTGCGCCAGCGCACGCTCACACTCCTGCTCCGGCGACGACGAGTGGAACGCCGACCGGTACGGATACGGCCCCCAGAAATGCACGACGCCCGGGGTGATGTACGGCTCCGTCCCCCAGCGGCGCGGATCGCCGGTGAGACCGATGGCACCGTGCGTGCCGCCGTGATAGCTGCGGTAGGTGGCCAGGACCTTCGGCCGGCCGGTGTGCAACCGCGCCATGCGGATCGCGTTCTCGTTGGCTTCCGCGCCGGCGTTGGTGAAGAACACCTTGTTCAACCCGTTGCCGCCGGCACCGCCGCCCGCGACCTCGCTGATCAACCGCGCCGCCTCGCTGCGCGCGTCGTTGGCGAACGCCGGCTGGATGGTCGTCATCCGCGCCGCGTACTCCTGGATCGCCGCGACGAGCCTCGGGTGCTGATAGCCGATGTTGACGTTGACGAGCTGGCTGGAGAAGTCGAGGTAGCGCTTCCCGTCGTAGTCGGTGAAGTACGAGCCCTCCGCCGACGCGATGGGCAGCGCAGAGATCTGCCCCTGCGCCGACCACGAGTGAAAGACGTGCGCCTTGTCCAGCGCGGCGACGGTGTCCTTATCGGCCGGGATGCCGGCCAGCGGATCGGTCATCGGGTCCTCGGGAAGCCGAGGTCGACAGCGGACGTCGCGGGATCGGGCCAGCGCGAGGTCACGACCTTGCCGCGCGTGTAGAAGTTGATGCCTTCCGGTCCGTACATGTGCGTGTCGCCGAACAACGAGTCCTTCCATCCGCCGAACGAGTAGTACGCCACCGGCACGGGGATCGGCACGTTGATGCCGACCATGCCGACCTGGACGTCGAACTGGAACTGCCGCGCGACGCCGCCGTCGCGCGTGAAAATGGCGGTGCCGTTCGCGAACTGGTTCGAGTTGATCAGCTCGAGCGCGTCGTCGTACGTCTGCGCGCGTACCACCGACAGCACCGGTCCGAAGATCTCGTCGGTGTACACACTCATGTCACGGGTGACGTTGTCCAGCAGCGTGGTGCCGAGGAAGAAGCCGTCGCTCGGCACGTCGCCGGCGCGGCCGTCGACGACCACGGTCGCGCCCGACTCGGCCCCGGCCGCTATGTAACCCGCCACCTTGTCGCGGTGCTCTTCCGTGATGAGCGGACCCATCTCGGAATCGGGATCCGCACCGTCGCCGATGCGCAGCTTGGGCAACCGTGCGGCGATCGCGTCGACGAGCCGGTCGCCGGCGTCGCCCACGGCCACTGCGACCGAGATCGACATGCACCGCTCACCGGCCGCGCCGTACGCCGCGGAGACCGCGGCATCGGCGGCGAGGTCGATGTCGGCGTCGGGCAGCACCATCATGTGGTTCTTCGCGCCGCCCAGCGCTTGCACCCGCTTGCCGTTCGCCGTGCCGGTCTCGTAGATGTAGCGCGCGATCGGTGTCGAGCCGACGAAGCTGACGGCCTCGACATCCGGATGGGTGAGCAGCGCATCGACCGCGTCCTTGTCGCCCTGCACGACGTTGAACACGCCGTCGGGTAACCCCGCTTCCTGCCACTTGCGCGCCAGCCACAGCGACGCCGACGGGTCCTTCTCGCTCGGCTTCAGGACGAACGCGTTGCCGCAGGCGATGGCGTTCGCGGCCATCCACAACGGCACCATCGCCGGGAAATTGAATGGCGTGATGCCGGCGACGACGCCCAGCGGCTGCCGGATCGAGTAGACGTCCACGCCGGTGCCGGCCTGCTCGCTGAAACCGCCCTTGAGCAGCTGCGGCACGCCGGCCGCGAACTCGACGTTCTCGAGACCGCGAGCGATCTCGCCGTGGGCGTCGGAGAGCACCTTGCCGTGCTCAGATGTGATGATCTTGGCGAGCTCGTCGGCGTTCGCATGCAGCAGCTCGCGGAAGGCGAAGACGACCGCCGACCTGCGCGACAGCGAAGCCGACCGCCACTCACGCGCGGCCTCCTTCGCGGCGGCGACAGCAGTCGCGACCTCGGCCGTCGTCGCGAGGTAGCACTCCGCGGAAACGAGTCCGGTGGCGGGGTTGTAGACGGGGCTGGTGCGGCCCGAGGTGCCCTCGACCGGTGCGCCGTCGATCCAGTGGGTGATGCGGGTGACCATCAACCCACGCTATCCGCGGACGCAACGATCGGTAACCCCTGGCCCGCCGGCTCTGGCCGCCCGCACATCCGTGGATCGCGCCGTTGATGCGCAGGTAACGCCGACGACACACCTGCAGTGCCACGATCCCCCACGTCCGTTCGCCGACGAGCCGCAGGAGGCACCGTGTCGATGTTCACCTGGACCCTGGTGCACGGCGGGCGCACCCCGCCGCCCGGCGAGGTCGTGCGTCCGGACGAGCGGTTGTCCGCGCCGCGCATGGTCGGCCTGGGCGCGCAGCATGTCGTGGCGATGTTCGGCGCGACGTTCGTCTTCCCGGCGATCATGGGGCTCTCGCCGAACCTCGCGGTGCTGATGTCCGGCATCGCGACGATCCTGTTCCTGTTGATCGTCAAGAACCGGGTGCCCAGCTATGTCGGCACGTCTGCGTCGTTCGTCGCAGCGGTGGCCGCGATCCGCGCGCAGGGCGGCGATTCCGCGGACGTCACCGGCGCGATCCTCATCGCCGGGCTCATCCTGGCCGCGGTCGGCGTCATCGTTCATTTCGCCGGCGCGCACCTGGTGCGTGCGGTGCTGCCGCCCGTCGTGACTGGCGCGGTCGTGATGCTCATCGGCTTCAACCTCGCGACGGTGGCGACCACGACCTACTTCCCGAGCGAGCAGTGGATCGGGTTGCTGACGGCGTTGTTCGTCATCCTCGTCTCGGTGGTGCTGCGCGGCTTCGTGTCGCGCATCGCGATCTTCCTGGCGCTGGTGTTCGGCTACGTGTTGTGCTGGATCGCGGACTTCGTCAACAAGGTGCCGCAGTGCGACACGGCCGGGAAGAACTGCCACGCCGTCAACCGCATCGACTGGTCCGGCGTGCGCTCCGCGCACTGGATCGGCGTGCCGAAGTCGATGTCCAGCCCGACGTTCGGCCATCTTGCCGGGCCGCACCTGCCGACGTTCAACGCCACGTTCATCCTGCTCGTGATCCCCTCGGTGATCGCGTTGCTCGCGGAGAACTCCGGGCACGTCAAGGCGGTGTCCGAGATGACCGGACAGAACCTGGACCCCTACCTGGGCCGCGCGTTCATCGGTGACGGTGTCGGCACCGCCGTGGCGAGCTTCGTCGGCGGGTCGCCCACCACGACGTACGCGGAGAACATCGGCGTCATGGCGGCCACCCGCATCTACTCCACGTTGGCGTACTACATAGCCGCCGCGGTGGCGATCCTGTTCGGCTTCTGCCCGAAATTCGGCGCGTTGGTCGCCGCCACGCCGGGCGGCGTGCTCGGCGGCATCACGCTGGTCCTTTACGGCATGGTCGGGATGCTGGGCGCGAAGATCTGGATCGAGAACCGGGTCGACTTCGCCGATCCCGCCAACCTCGTGCCGGTCGCCGCCGGCATCATCGCGGGCATCGGGAACCTGGCGATCAAGTTCACGAGCGACTTCTCGATCACCGGCATCGCCGCCGGCACCTTGATCGTCCTGATCGGTTACCACCTGTGTCGCTGGCTGACGCCCGGAATGCGCGGCCGGCCCGAGACCGACCGGATGCACACGGGCCCGCCGGACGGCGTGGCGCAGCAACGGCAGCACGGGCGCGCCGAGCAGACCGTGAGCGCTGCGCCGGCGGCCGCCGACGCTCCGGGCGGGCCGGCCGCGGAACCCCGGGACGGCCGTCCGCTGCGCGACTGATCCAGGCGTCAGACGAGGTCGACGACGGGCCCGCGCGCGCGGATCTGCGCCACGAGATCGGCGTCGGCCTCGGTGTCGGTGATCACCCTGTCCACCTGATCGAGACCGGCGAACACCGTCGGCCCGCGGCGGCCCAGCTTGCTTGAGTCCGCGAGCACGATCAGCGTGTCGGCGTGGCTCAGGATGCCGCGATGGTGTCCGACGGTCGCGATCTTCGCGCCCGTGATGCCCACCTCGACGTCGATGCCGTAGGCGCCGCCGACGACCGCGTCGACGTGCAGACCGGCCATCGCCGCCTCGGCGAGCGCGCCGACCAGTGCCATCTGCGTGCGGTGCAACATGCCGCCGAGCACGACCACCGACACGTCGGCTGCGTGCTTGAGCTCGTTGGCGATCTCCAGGCCGTTGGTGACGACGGTCAGCCGGCGGGTGGTCAGGTGCGACACCATCGCCGCAGTGGTGCTCCCGGCCAGCACCATGATCGTGGCGTCGTCCTCGACGAACTGCGCGGCGCGCCACCCGATGCGGCGCTTGGCGTCGCCGCGGGCCGGGTCGGCGGATTCGTCGCCGGCCACCGCAACGCCCGCGAAGACGTCCGCGCCGATACCGGCACCCACTAGTGCACCGCCCCGGGTGCGGGTCAGCAGGCCGGCCCGCTCGAGGTGCTCGAGGTCGCGGCGCACGGTCCACGGGCTGACGCCGAACTGCGCAGCCAGCTCCTCGATGCGCGCGCTGCCGCGTCGTCGGACGTGGTCGAGCACGCCGCGCTGCCGGTCGGGAACGAGCATGTCAGCAGTCGTCGGCCGTGCGGCCACTGCTGGTCATGACACCACTCCGATGCGTCCGGTTCCGACAAGGGTAGCCCGTGTGCTCATTTTCGCTCGATATTGCACATCTGTGCTCGCATGTGCTCGAATTGGGACAGCTCGAAAGGACGGGCGGACAGGCAGCACGCAGCACGGAAAGGACCCGTCCGATGCCAGCTCTACTGATCGGTTCCATCAGCGCCCTCGTCGACACCTCGGAGATCCAGCGCGGCTCGTTCAACGAGGCCTTCGCGCAGCACGGCCTCGACTGGAACTGGGAGCGCGACGACTACCGCAACCTGCTGACCAGCAACGGCGGCAAGCAGCGCATCGCCGACTTCGCGAAGGAGCAGAACGAGGACGTCGACGCCGACGCCGTGCACGCCACGAAGTCCTCGATCTTCCAGAAGCATTTGGCCAACGCCGGGATCAAGACGCGCCCGGGGATCATCGACGCGATCCGCGCGGCGAAGGGTCGCGGCTGGGAGGTCGGCCTCGTCACCACCACGGCCGACGACAACATCACGGCCCTGCTCGACGGTCTCGACGAGCTCTCGCGCGACGACTTCGACGTGGTCACCGACGTGACGAGCGTGCAGGAGTCCAAGCCGGCCGGCGCGGTCTACGAGTACGCGGTGGAACAGCTCGGCGAGCAAGCCGGTGAGTGCGTCGCCATCGAGGACAACGTGGGCGGCGTCCGGGCCGCCACCGCTGCGGGCATCCCGGTCGTCGCCTTCCCGAACGAGAACACGGCCGGACACGACTTCGGCTCGACGCCGGTGACGCATCACGTCGACTTCGACGAGCTCGCGTCGATGGCGGCGGGCCACTGAGCGTGGTTAGCCACCCCGAGATGATGCCGACCACAGACCTGCAGGCGACGTTGACCATCGACGACGCCGCATTCCACGTCGCGGCGTACGAGCGCATCGACTACTCGTTGCAGATCGTCGACGGCGTGTTCGCCGCGCGTAACACGCAGCTCGCCGACAGCTACCGGCCGTGGGGACGTTGCCTCGCCGTCGTCGACGACACTGTGTTGCGCGAATACGGCGACGCGATGCGGGCGTACTTCGCACACCACGACATCGCGCTCACGGTCGTCGGCGTGACTATCCGCGAGCAGGACAAGTCGCTGCGCACGGCAGAGCGGCTCGTCGACGCCTTCGGCGAGTTCGGGCTCGTGCGCAAGGAGCCGGTGCTGGTCGTCGGCGGTGGGTTGATCACCGACGTCACCGGCTTTGCGTGCTCGATGTTCCGCCGCGCGACGAACTACATCCGGGTCCCGACCACGTTGATCGGCCTGATCGACGCGAGCGTCGCGATCAAGGTCGCGGTCAACCACGGCAAGGCGAAGAACCGGCTCGGGGCGTTCCACGCCTCGCAGCAGGTACTGCTCGACTTCTCCTTCCTGCGCACGCTGCCCGAGGCACAGGTGCGTAACGGCATGGCCGAGCTCGTCAAGATCTCGACGGTCGGCAACCGGGAGATCTTCGAGCTGCTGGAGAAGTACGGCGAGGACCTGCTGCACACCCGGTTCGGGTACTTGGACGGCACGCCGGAGCTCCGCGAGATCGGCGCTCGCGTCAGCTATGCCGCGGTGCGCACGATGCTCGAACTCGAGACGCCGAACCTGCACGAGCTCGAGCTCGACCGGGTGATCGCCTTCGGGCACACCTGGAGCCCGACGCTCGAACTCACGCCGGACGTGCCGTTCTTCCACGGGCATGCGATCGCCATCGACATGGCGTTGTCGACGACGGTCGCCGCGTTGCGCGGTTACATCCCGGAGAGCGAGCGCGACCGCATCTTCTGGATGTTCAGCAAGCTCGGGCTGTCCCTGGACAGCCCGCACCTGACGCCGGAGGTCTTGCGCAAAGGCACCGAGTCGATCGTGCAGACCCGCGACGGGTTATTGCGCGCGGCGGTTCCCCGCCCGATCGGGACCTGCCACTTCGTCAACGATCTGAGCACGGCGGAGCTCGCGGCAGCGCTGGCCACCCACCGCGAGCTGTGTGCGCGGTATCCCGGCGCGGGTGCGGGCATGCAGGTCTTCGTCGACTCGGACGGCGCGGAGGGCGCCGCCGCGTGAGCGCAACGACCGACGCCCCGAGCGTGACGCCCCCCGGGGCGGCACGGGCGGTGACACCGGTCGGGGTCCTCGCCGCGCGGCTCGCGGATCTCGTGGCCCGCTGCCCTGCCGCGGCGGACGCCGAGTTCGCCGACGACCTGCGGGCGACGTACGAGTTGGCGGTCGGCGTCGAGCCGTATGCGGCGCAGTGCACGACGCCCGAGTCCGCCGCGCTGCGCGAACTCGCCGAGGCCACCGCAACGCACGACTGGGCCGGGCACGATCCGCACGCCGGCCGGGCGCCGCTCGAACAGGAGATGCTCTCCGGCCACGTCGAAGGACAATTGCTCAAGACGCTGGTGCACGCGACGCGCAGCCGGCGGGTGCTCGACATCGGGATGTTCACCGGGTATTCGGCGCTCGCGGTGGCCGAGGCGCTGCCGCCGGGCGGGCGGGTCGTGAGCTGCGAGGTGGACGTCGAGGTCGCGCAGTTCGCCCGGCACCACCTGTACCGCTCCGAGGCAGGCCGCAAGATCGACGTGCGCGTCGGCCCGGCCGACGACACCCTGCACGACCTCGCGCGCACTGGTGACGTGTTCGACCTCGTCTTCCTCGACGCCGACAAGGGCGGTTACCTCGCCTACGTCGACGCCGTGCTGCGCTACGGGCTGCTCGCCCGGCACGGTCTGCTGTGTGTCGACAACACGCTGATGCAGGGCCTGCCGTGGACCGACGCCACGTCCACGCCGAACGCCGCGGCGATCGCGGCGTTCAACCGGGAGATCGCCGATGATCCGCGGGTCGAGCAGGTGCTGCTGTCGGTCCGCGACGGCGTGACGCTCATCCGGTTCGCGCAGCGATGAGCACCGGCCTGCGACACGTCACCCTCGAACCCGTGGGCGTCGCCATCGACGGCATCGCGCTGACGGATGTCAGCCCGCGCTCGACCGACACGCTGCGCCGGCTGCTTGCCGAGCACGGCGTGCTGATCATGCGTGATCAGCACATCGACGACGACGAGTTCCTTGCGCTGCTGCGTGCCTTCGGCAAGCCGGTGTTCACCGCCGGTGAGACACCGGTACCCGGCCACCCCGATCTGAACGTGATCACCAACGTCGGCCGGACGACGCCGCCGCGCAGCGTTTTCCACGTGGACACCAGCTACGTCAGCCACCCCCCGGCGTACACCGCGCTGCGAGCGGTGCGCATCCCCGCCCACGGCGGCCAGACCCTGTTCACCAACCAGTACCGCGCCGCCCAGACGTTGCCCGATGACGTGCGCGCCCGGTTGCAGGGGCGCAGCATCCGGCACGTCGTCACCGGCGTCGAACCGGGCGACGCCCAGGAGCACGAGGCGTGGCACCCGGCGCTGCGCCCGCACTCGATCACCGGCCGCGAGTCGCTGTACCTGTCGACGCCGCAACGATGCGTCGAGGTCAGCGGCCTGAGCGCGGCCGAGTCGCGCGAGCTGATCCAGTTGCTGTACACGCACTCGACCCGGCCGGCGAACACGCTGCGCCACACGTGGCGCGCGGGCGACGTCGTCATGTGGGACAACGGCTGCGTGTTGCATCGCGCCGACCATGACGGCGTGGTCGGCGACCGCGTCATGCACCGCGGCATGGTGCTCGCGCCGTGACCGCGCGCCCCCGCCTGCACCGCACGGCGAGAACACTCGGCGCGCTCGCGCTGCTGCAGCTGGCAGCGCCCGCGAACGCCGCCCTGACCGGCACCGTCCTGCTTGCCGGCCGGCTCACCCGCGATCCCCCACCCCGGGAGCCGGCCAGGCGCAGGACGGTGCTGCTGAGCGGCGGCAAGATGACCAAGTCGCTGCAGCTGGCCCGCGCGTTCCATCGCGCCGGGCACCGGGTCGTGCTCGTCGAGTCGGCCGCGTACCGGCTGACCGGGCACCGCTTCTCCCGGTGCGTCGACGCCTTCCACGTGGTGCCCAAGCCGCAGGACCCGGCGTACGCGCAGGCGCTGCTCGACGTCGTACGCCGCGAGAACGTGGACGTGTACGTGCCGGTGTGCAGCCCGGCTGCGAGCTACTACGACGCGCTGGCCAAGCCGTTGCTCGAACCGCACTGCGAGGTGCTGCACGCCGACGCGGACGTGATCGCGGCACTCGACGACAAATACCGGTTCACCGAGCTGGCGAGATCGTTCGGGCTGCCGACGCCGGACGCGCATCGCATCGAGTCGCCGACCCAGCTCGAGCGCTTCGACTTCGCCGCCGCGCAGCCGCCGTACGTGCTCAAGAGCATCCCGTACGACCCGGTCAACCGGCTCGACCTGACTCCGCTGCCCCGGCCCACCCCGCAGCAGACGACGGCGTTCGCGCGCAGCAAGACGATCTCGCGTGACACCCCGTGGATCATGCAGTCGCTGGTGCGCGGCCAGGAGTACTGCACGCACGGCACGGCCCGCGACGGCCGGCTGCAGGTCTACGCGTGCTGCCCGTCATCGGCGTTCCAGGTCAACTACGAGATGGTCGAGCACCCCGGCATCGAGTCCTGGGTGCGCACCTTCATCGAGCGGCTGGGCGTCAGCGGCCAGTTCAGCTTCGACTTCATCGAGACCGCCGACGGCACGGCACTGCCCATCGAGTGCAACCCGCGCACGCACTCGGCCATCACGATGTTCTACGACCAGACCGACGCGCTCGCCCGCGCCTACCTCGACGACGGCGTCGACACGCTCACGCCGACGCAGCGCAGTCGACCCACGTACTGGCTCTACCACGAGCTGTGGCGGATGATCTCGCGACCGAGCACGGCGCGGCAGCGGGCAGCGGTGCTCGCCCGCGGCAAGGACGCGATCTTCGACCTGCACGACCCGCTGCCGTTCTTCGTCGTGCACCACGTGCAGATCCCCGCGCTGCTGCTGCGCAACCTGGTGCGCGGCAAGGACTGGATCCGCATCGACTTCAACATCGGCAAGCTCGTCGAACCGGCGGGGGACTGAGTGCTGCGAGTGCTGCACCTCGTCGGTTCGGCGGTCGACGAGCACTATGCCGATCTCTCCCGGCTCTACGCTCGGGGCTGCCTCGACGCCAACGCCGACCCACACCGCTACGAGTTCCACGTCGCGCACGTGCGCCCGGACGGCTGCTGGCAGTTCCCCGCCGACCTGCGGGCCGAGTCCCTCACCGGCGCGTCGCCGCTCACGACCGCGCAGGCGATCGAGCACATCAGTGAGCTACAGCCGGACGTCGTCGTGCCGCAGATGTTCTGCCGACCGGGCATGACGGCCTACCGCGCGCTGTTCGACGTGCTGGGCATCCCCTACGTCGGCAACCGCGCCGAGGTGATGGCGCTGGGCGCGGACAAGGCGAAGGCCAAGGCGGTCGTCGCCGCCGCCGGCGTCGACGTGGCGGTGGGTGAGGTCGTGCGCCCCGGCGGGCAGGTGCACCTCGCGCCCCCGGCCGTCGTCAAGCCGGTCGACGCGGACAACTCCGCCGGCGTCACGCTCGTCAACACGTTCGACGAGTACCCGGCGGCCATGGCCGAGGCCTTCGAGCACAGCACGGCCGCGCTGGTCGAGCGCTTCGTGCCGCTCGGGCGCGAAGTGCGCTGCGCGACGATCGTGCGGCACGGCGAGCTGCAGTGCCTGCCACTGGAGGAGTACCGCGTCGACCCGGTGCACAAGCCGGTGCGCGACGCGGCGGACAAGCTGCGCCGCACCTCGGACGGCGAGCTGGAACTCGTCGCGAAGGATTCGGCGCACGCATGGATCGTCGATGTCGCCGATCCGCTCACCGAGCGCGTCCACGACGCTGCGCGCCGGTGCCATATCGCGTTGGGCTGTCGGCACTACGGGCTGTTCGACTTCCGCATCGACCCGGCCGGCACGCCGTACTTCCTCGAGGCGGGCCTGTACAACTCGTTCGCGCCGAGCAGCGTCATCGCCGTGATGGCGGCAGCTGCCGGCATCGGCGTGCGCGACCTGTTCGCCGACGCGATCGATCAGGCCCTGGACGATGCGCGTGAGCGGCGTCAGGAGATCGGCTAGCCGAGCAGCGACGCGCAGGTGCTGACGGCCGTGACGGCCAGGCACGAGGCGACGGCGACGACGAGGTGACGGGCCCGCCGCGAGGAGCCGTCGACACACATCAGCGCGATGCCGGCGACGAGGTTGGCCAGGACAAGGACCCCGCTGGCCAACCATGTGCCGGCCACGCTGTCGCAGTCGGACGACGAGCCCGCGTCGGTGCACATCGCGAGTAGGGGGTAGCTGGCGAGCAAGCCGAGACCGGCCAGCGAACTGAGCAGGATCTGTACGCACCCCGCGGCGCGTAGAGCGATGGTCGATGCCGAAGATTGTGAACGCGCAGGACGGTCGTTCATCGAGGTGGTCATGGTTCCACCGTGGCCGCACTCGTGGCGACGCGCATGAGTACCGCTACTTCGTTGCCGGGCACCATGAGACGCGTGATCGGCGATCGGTGGGGCGTCACGGCGGCCGACGTCGCACACCGCTACCCGTGCGACGACGTTGTGCCGCAACCGACCCTGCAGGCCTGGCGGGGGGTGACGGTTGCGGCACAACGT
>NZ_CAXTQF010000086.1:0-12020 GCF_964246335.1 uncultured Jatrophihabitans sp.
GTCCAGTGCGACACGGGGGGCTCCTTCCAGACGGGGGGCGACGCTGGCGGGCAGTTCAAATGGACCTCCTGCGCAAGTGAAACCGCGGTATACCCGGCAATTGTGAAATTACGGTCTGGACGCGCGCGCGACGCGACCGTGCACAGATCGGGCTATAGGGGGGCGAAAGGGTCATGGGCGGCCTCTCCACAGCATGACGGGACACCCACCCGGTCCGGAATGTATAAGATGCCGCGTTTGAGGCGCGTCGGACGACCATCACTGCGGGTGACAGGAAGTTTGCCGGAGTTGTCGGTCGGCTCTGTTTCACCGGGCCTTACTCCGGCTATCATTTAGCCAGCTTGTGGGGGCCAGGCCAGAGGTAGGTACATGCGATGACGACCGGTGCGCGCAGCACGCGTGCTCTCGTGTCGCGCCGTACTTCGGCCATCTCGTCGCCGCCGCTGTTCATCCGTTACGCCTGGTTGGTCGAAGCGGCCCTGTTGGTCTGGGGCACCTTCGCCCTGATTGATCTGCATTCGACCGGCGGGGACTGGGCGAGGCTGGCCCTGCTCGCCGTGCTCGCACTCGGCTACGAGGAGGTAGGAAAACGCCTCGCCCGGGTGCAGATTCGGCTGGGCGCTGACCTGACCCACGACATGACGTCCGTATGGGGCGTCGCCGCTGCGCTTGTCCTCCCCCTGGGCATGGCGCCGGTCCTGCTTGCCTCGCTGGGCGTGTACGGCTGGCTGCGGCGGGACCGGCCTGCCGGGCGCCCCCTGCACCGGTCCTGTTTCAACGTCGCCAACGCCATGCTGACCACGCTCATCACCGCGTGGGCACTCGGCCTTCTCCGCGACGCCACGGCCGGTCTGCCGTGGACCCTGTCGCGGGCGGTGCCGTATCTCGTCGTCATAGTCGCCTACGCGCTGGTCAACCGCGCGCTGGTGACGCCGGCGCTGCTGGCCCTCGGCGCCCGGGGCAAGGATCTGTACGGCACGCTCCACGACAACCTGACCGAGTTCGCAACACTCTGCCTGGGCGGGCTGGTCGCCGCCGCACTGCTGGAACAGCCGTGGCTGGCCATCCTCGCGATCGCGCCGATGATCACGTTGCAGCGGGGCGCGCTCGTTCGCGAACTCGAGACCGCGGCGTCGACCGACGCCAAGACCGGGCTGTACAACGCCATCACCTGGGAGCGCATCGCACAGCGCGAACTCACGCGTGCGGAGCGGACCCAAGGCAGTACCGGCGTGATCATCATCGACCTCGACCGCTTCAAGCTCGTCAACGACCGGTTCGGACACCTCGCCGGCGACCAAGTGCTACGCGGCATCGGGCAGCGGCTGCGCACGGAGGTCCGCGAGTACGACACGGTCGGCCGGTTCGGCGGCGAGGAATTCGTCGCCGTGCTGCCGACCGCCTCCGATGGGGACGCGCTCGTCGTCGCGGAACGGCTGCGCTCGCGCATCCACGACCTGCGCATCTCGGACCTGGTCGATGGTGTCGCCCCGGAGAACGACGGACGGCTGTCCGTCTCGATCGGCGTGGCCTGTTCACCGACCGACGGCAGCGAGCTCACCGATCTGCTGCACTCGGCCGACGCCGCGCTCTACCGTGCCAAGGCCCTCGGACGCAACCGCGTGATGCTGGCCGATCGCGGCGCCGGTGGCGGCCGGGATCGCATCTCCGCGCGCTGAGCGCCGCACAGTCGTCCGCCGGGCCTCGGCGGGGCACCCGCGGGCACCGCTGGGCCGCAGCTAGGGTCGTACCGACCTCTGCGGAAGGACGGATTCAGTGGCGAGCATCGAGGCGGTCGGCGCCCGGGAGATTCTCGACTCACGCGGCAACCCGACGGTCGAGGTCGAAGTCGCCCTCGACGACGGCACGCTCGCCCGCGCCGCCGTGCCCAGCGGCGCGTCGACCGGCGCGTTCGAGGCGGTGGAGCTGCGCGACGGGGGCGAGCGGTACGGCGGCAAGGGTGTCGAGAAGGCCGTCACCGCGGTGATGGACGACATCGCTCCAGAAGTGATGGGCCTGGAGGCCAGCGAGCAGCGGCTGCTCGACCAGGCGCTGCGTGATCTCGACGGCACCCCCGACAAGAGCAGATTCGGCGCGAACGCCATCCTGGGCGTCTCCCTGGCCGTGGCGAAGGCGGCGGCGAGCTCGGCGAACCTGCCGTTGTTCCGCTACCTGGGCGGCCCGAACGCCTACCTGCTGCCCGTCCCGATGATGAACATCGTCAACGGCGGGGCGCACGCGGACTCCAACGTCGACGTGCAGGAATTCATGATCGCGCCGATCGGCGCGCCCACGTTTGCCGACGCCCTGCGGTACGGCGCCGAGGTGTACCACGCCCTGAAGTCCGTGTTGAAGGGCAAGGGCCTGAGCACCGGGCTCGGCGACGAAGGCGGCTTCGCGCCGGACCTCGAGTCCAACCGCGCTGCGCGCGCCCTGAGCGTCGCAGCGCTCGAGCCGGCCGGCCTGCAGCCCGGCACCGACGTCGCGTTGGCCCTGGACGTCGCCGCCACCGAGTGCTACGCCGACGACGCCTACACCTTCGAGGGCAAGCAGCAGACGTCGGACGAGATGGTCGCCTACTACACGTCGCTGCTCGAGAGCTACCCGATCGTGTCCCTCGAAGACCCGCTCGCCGAGGACGACTGGCCCGCCTGGGAGGCGCTCACCGGCGAACTCGACGAGCGCGTGCAACTGGTCGGCGACGACCTGTTCGTCACCAACCCCGACCGGCTCGGCCGGGGTATCGAGTCGGGTGCGGCCAACGCGCTGCTGGTCAAGGTCAACCAGATCGGCACGCTGACCGAGACGTTCGACGCCGTCGACCTCGCGCACCGCCACGGCTACCGCTGCATGATGAGCCACCGGTCCGGGGAGACCGAGGACACCACGATCGCCGACCTCGCCGTGGCGACCAACTGCGGTCAACTCAAGTCGGGCGCGCCGGCCCGCACCGACCGCACCGCGAAGTACAACCAGCTGCTGCGTATCGAGGACGAGCTCGACGACGCGGCCCGGTATGCCGGCGCAGGCGCATTCCCCCGGTACCTGCCGACGCCGTTCCGCGGTGCGTCGGAGGGCAGCTGAGCACATGGTGCTGCGCCAACGTCAGCGCCGGCGGTCCGCGCGGCCCATCCTCACCGGCCGCGCGATCGTGCTGGGTGCGGTCTCCTTGCTGCTCGTCGTGCTGCTGGCCTCGCCGGTGCATCGGTACCTGGCCAGCCGCGGCGAGGTCGGCGCTGCGGCGAGCAAGCTGCACGACGATCGCGCGCAGCTCGCCCGGCTGACGAAGCAGCACCAACGCTGGGCCGACCCGGGGTATGTGCAGCGCGAGGCG
Source organism: uncultured Jatrophihabitans sp. (assembly GCF_964246335.1). Classification (GTDB taxonomy): domain Bacteria; phylum Actinomycetota; class Actinomycetes; order Mycobacteriales; family Jatrophihabitantaceae; genus Jatrophihabitans. Next base: position 3,335 of record NZ_CAXTQF010000086.1, read on the forward strand.
CGGATCAAGCTGCAGTTCGCCATGCCCGGCGACACCGTCTACGTCGTGGTCGACAAGGGCCAGCGCACGACGATCGCGAAGTCCTCCGGCGTGCGGGCGGCGCAGGCGCGCGGCACCGGGTGGAACACCCGCCTGTGGAACAGCGTGCGCGCAGCCGACAAGTGACCGCGGCCGACCTCACCCAGGCAGACCGCGACGTCGTCGCCGAACAACTGGGCCGCGCACCGCGCGCCATCCGCGCCGTGGCACATCACTGCCCCTGCGGGAACCCCGACGTCGTCGAGACCTCGCCGCGGCTCGCCGACGGGACACCGTTCCCGACGCTGTACTACCTCACCTGCCCACGCGCCGCGTCGGCGATCGGCCGGCTCGAGGCCGACGGCACGATGACGAGAATGACCGAGCGCCTCGGCGCGGACGCGGACCTCGCCGCTGCCTACCGCAACGCACACGAGGTTTACCTCGCCCGGCGTGAGCAGCTCGGCCACGTCGAGCAGATCGCCGGGATCAGCGCCGGCGGCATGCCCACGCGGGTGAAGTGCCTGCACGTGTTGGTTGCCCACGCACTCGCCGCGGGGCCGGGCGTCAACCCGCTCGGCGACGAGGCCCTCGCGCAGCTGCCCCCGTGGTGGTCGACGGGGCCGTGCGTCGAGCGGCCGGAGCAGTCATGACGCCGGTGGCTGCCATCGACTGCGGCACCAACTCCATCCGACTGCTGATCGCCGAACCCGAGGGCGGCGGTCTGCGCGACGTGACCCGCGAGATGCGCATCGTGCGGCTCGGCGAGGGCGTCGACCGCACCGGCCGCTTCGCCCCGGCGGCACTCGAACGCACTCGTGCCGCAGTGCGTGAGTACGCGGCGACGATCGAGCGCAGCGGCGCACGCCGCGTCCGGATGGTTGCCACGAGCGCGACCCGCGACGCCGCGAACCGCGCCGACTTCGTCGCCATGGTGCACGCCGAGCTCGGCGTCGAGCCGGAAGTGATCACCGGTCTCGAGGAGGCTGCGTTGTCGTTCACCGGCGCTGCGAGCGTGCTGCCACAGTCGCGCGGGCCATTGCTCGTCGCGGACATCGGCGGCGGCTCGACCGAGCTGGTGCGCGGAGACCTCGCCGACGCCGCGGCGGCCGACCGCACGCTGCAGTCGCACAGCATGGATGTCGGCTGCGTACGCATGACCGAGCGCTACCTGCACGACGACCCGCCGACACCCGCGCAGGCGGCCGCGGTCGTTGCCGATGTGCAGTCCGCACTGGACGCCGCCGCAGTCGATGTGGCGTTGGAGCCGGACGTGCCGTTGGTCGGGGTGGCCGGGACCGTGACGACGATCGCGGCGCTGGTGTTGGGCCTGCCGCGCTACGACTCTGCGCGCATCCACGGCGCACGCATTTCGGCCGAGCAGGTCTCCGACGTCACGCAAAGCCTGCTCGCGATGACCAGGGATCAGCGCGCAGCACTGCCGGTGATGCATCCAGGGCGCGCGGATGTCATCGGCGGGGGCGCGCTGGTGCTTCGCACCGTCGTGGAGCGGACCGGCGTCACCGCGGTGACCGCCAGCGAACACGACATCCTGGACGGGATCGCACTCGGCCTCACCTGAGCCTGCAGCTCAGTCCTTCTCGACGAGCTTCGCCTTCTCCGCGGCCTTGTCCAGCTTCTTGTCGGCCTTGGACGCCTTGCCGGGCGGCGCCTGGTTGCCGGTGATCGCCGAGTAGACGGCTTCGGCGCTGCGCCGCGTCACCAGGTCGGCGATCACCACGCCGACGGCCGACAGCGCACCCCAGGCAACCGCGTCGGCGAAGGCGACGTTGTCATCGGTCGGCCTGCGCGGCCGGCCGGTGGCGCCGGTCGCCTGCCACGTCCGCTCGATGAGCTTGCGGGTCGCGATCCCCACCGGAATGCCGATGGCGATGCTCAGGACCTTGACGGTGATCTTCGCGCCTGCGTCGGCCATCTACCTCTCCTGTCACGAACAGCGATCGAACCGACCCTACCCACGTCGTGGCCGGCGGGATCCTGCGAAGCTGGAGCGATGTCGGTGCCGCCCGGATCGGGTTGGCCGGGTGACCCGGCCGGCCCGCGCACTCCCGTCGCACGCGGCCCGTCGGACGTGGTGCGCCTCGCCCGTACAGCGAACGCGGCCCAGGTCGCTCAGCGCCTCAGCGTCTGCCGCGCCTGCCCGCGCCTGGTGGCGTGGCGCGAGGAGGTCGCGCAGGTACGGCGGCGGTCGTTCGCCGACGAGGAGTACTGGGGCCGTCCGGTGCCCGGGTTCGGTGACCCGACCGCGCGCATCCTGGTGGTCGGCCTCGCGCCGGCCGCCCACGGCGCGAACCGCACCGGGCGGATGTTCACCGGCGACCGCAGCGGCGACTGGCTCTACGCGGCGTTGTACCGCACCGGCCTCGCCAGCCAGCCGCACGCGGTCTCGGCGACGGACGGGCTGCGCCTGGACGACGTCTACATCACCGCGCCGGTGCACTGTGCGCCGCCGGCGAACAAGCCGACGCCGCAGGAGCGCGACGCGTGCCGCCCGTGGCTGGTGCGCGAACTGCAGCTGCGGTGGCCGCGGGTTCGGGTCGTGGTGGTGCTGGGCGGCTTCGGCTGGGCGACGTTGTGGCCGACCCTGCGCGCGGCCGGCATCGCGGTGCCTGCGGCCGCGCCGCGCTTCGGGCATGGCGTCGAGGCGCACGTCGACGGCCGCACGATCCTCGGTTGCTACCACGTCAGCCAGCAGAACACGTTCACCGGACGGCTGACCGAACCGATGCTGGACGCGGTGTTCGCGCGGGCAGTCGAGCTGGCTCGGCTCAGCTGAGCCGGTCACGGGCGGCCTGCGGCAGCGGCTCCGGATGACCGCTGCCGTCGGTATTCACGTAGACGGTGGTCACCGTGCAGCTGCGCCGTTGGCCGACGCTGATCTCGAAGGTGAGGTCGAAGCTGGTACGGCCGACCTTTGTGCATCGCACGTCGACGTCGACGGTCTCGCCCCACCGCGCGGGCGAGCGCCACGTCAACGTCGACGTCACCAGGTGCACCGCCTCGGCCAGGTCCGGCAGGCCGCGGTGCGCGCAGTACGCAGCGAGCGCTTCGTCGCAGTAGAGCAGGTAATGCGCGTTGAAGACGACGCCCTGTTGGTCGCACTCGCCGTAGCGCACCGGCGCGGACCACGTACTCATCGCGCGGTGGCGACGCGCTCGCGCAGGCCGGTGAACATCAACTCGACGGTGGCCCAGTCGAACGCGCCGCCGGCCGCAGCGAGCAGCTTCGACTTCGTCCGCATGCGCAGCCGCAGGTGCAGCCGGGTGCGGTCGGGGCCGTCCAGCGTCAGCAGTTGCCCCCAGCTCATCGCGAAGACGCCGTCTCCATCGCGTCCGTCGGCGGGCCAGCGATGGTCGTTGCGGGTGTCGCGCAGGGAGTGGAAGAGCAACAGCCGCTCCGGCTCCAGCGCGACGATCCGCAGCACCGGTGTGCCCGGTCCCCAGTCGGCGTGGTCCTGGCCGACACGCACGTCGGTCAGCGCGGCGTCGATGTGTCGCAACCCGCGCCTGCCTGCCGGAACGAACCGTTCGACCTGCGCGGGGAAGTACCACCCGGCGCGGCCCTTGCCGAGTTGCGCGAGCCACGGCCACACCTGCTGCGGCGGGGCCGGCAGCGTGACGGCGCGATCGACGACGTCCGTCGCGTCCGGCACGAGGTCGTCGCCGGGCAGTACGGCGGCGACTTCGGCGTCCGTAGCACCCGACCGGTGGGCGAGTGTTCGCAGTTCGTGCAGGCGCTGTGCTGGACGGACGGGCATGCGTTCATCCTGCCGGGCGGCACAATGACCGTGCGCCCCCGTAGCCCAATGGCAGAGGCAGACCCCTTAAAAGGGTTCCAGTGTCGGTTCGACCCCGACCGGGGGTACGGACGCCGGGCGCGAGTTCGCGCTCAGCTGCGCTCGAGCACGACCACCGGGATGTTGCGGCTGGTCTTCTTCTGGTATTCCGCGTAGTCCGGCCAGACCTCGACCATGTGCTGCCACATGGCGGGCTTCTCGCCCGGCTCCGCGGCACGGGCGTGCGCCGCGAACTTGTCACCCTTGATCTGCACCTCGACGTCGGCGTCGTTCTCGATGTTCTTGAACCAGTCCGGAGCGGCGTCGTCGCCGCCCTTGGACGCCACGATCAGGTAGTCGTTGTCCCACTCCCGGAAGATCAACGGGCTGACGACGTCCTTGCCGGACTTGCGACCGGTCGTGTGCAGCAACAGGATCGTGGTCCCGTTCTCCCACTCGTAACCCTCGCGGCCGTCGGTCTCCTCGTAACGCTCGACGTGTTCCTTGCCGTACAGCATTCGCATCCCTTCGCTGGTGTCCGGAATAGGGTGCCCGCGCAGCTCGTTGGCCAAGCAGTTGCATCTGCAACGAACTGCGAGGAGTGTGATCGTCATGGTCGCCGTTACCGCCGACACCCTGGTACTGCCGCGCGTCAAGGACGCCGGGCTGGGCGACACCGAGCGTCCCGTGCTGGCCGTCTCGACCGGGCCGACCGGCTTCGAGGGTGAGGGCTTCCCGGTGCGCCGCACGATGGCCGGCATCGCCTACCAGCACCTCGACCCGTTCATCATGATGGATCACATGGGCGAGGTGGACTATGCCGCCGGCGAACCCCGTGGCACGAACTGGCACCCGCACCGCGGCTTCGAGACCGTCACTTACTTGATCGACGGGCAGTTCATCCACCAGGACACGCACGGCGGGGGCGGCGTCATCCGCGAGGGCTCGACGCAGTGGATGACGGCCGGCGCCGGCCTGCTGCACATCGAAACGCCGCCGGAGAAGCTCGTCGAGGACGGCGGCCTGTTCAACGGTTTCCAGCTGTGGGTGAACCTGCCTGCGGCGGACAAGTTCAGTACGCCCGCGTACCAGCCGGTCGAGGCGTCGGATCTGCTGCTGCTCGCGAGCGCCGATGGTGGCGCGTTGTTGCGGGTGATCGCCGGCGAGATCACCGGCGCCGACGGTGTGGTGCACAAGGGTCCGGGTTCGACGCACACGCCGATCACCCTGCTGCACGCGTCGGTCGCGGCCGGTGCGCGGCTGTCGCTGCCGTGGCAGGCCGACTACAACGCGCTGGCCTACGTGTATGCGGGTTCGGGAAGCGTCGGGACGCAGGGCGAGCCGATCCACGCCGGACAGCTCGCGGTGTTCGGCGCGGGCGACCGCATCACGCTCGCCGCCGACGCACGCCAGGACAGCCGCACGTCGTCGCTCGAGGTCATCCTGCTCGGCGGTCGGCCGATCGGCGAGGCGATGCAGCAGTACGGCCCGTTCGTGATGAACACCCGGGCGGAGCTGCAGCAGGCACTCGAGGACTATCAGCGCGGTCGGCTCGGGGTCATCCCGCCGGACGCGATCATGCCGCACGTCTACAGCGGCGACCGCGAGCCGACCGACCGGCCGTAGGCCGCGACACTCACGTCGACGCGCACCTCGAGCACGTCGGGTAGGTGCGCCGCGCGGCGCGCGAGCTCGGCGGCGTCGTGGTGCGCTGCGCTCGGGCCCATCTCGGCAGCAGCGAGCGCCGCGGCGTGGTCGAGGGCCAGCGGATAGGTGACCCGTTGCTCCGCCAGCTGATCGAACCGGGCGAAGGTGGCCGCTTGCCGCCGCGCCTTGTCCGGGTCGACGCCGATCAAGCCGAGCCGGTCGACGAGCTCGCGCAGATGCCCGTCACGTGGCGAGACCACGATGAACACACCGTCCAGCGCGAGGATGCGTTCGACCTCGTCCGCGTTGCGTGGGCCGAAGATGCTCAACACCGCGGCAGCGCGGCCGGTAACCAGTGGCAACCGCTGCCACGCGTCGGCGCCCACCGCTGCGGCGCGGGCATGGGCGCTCGCCGCCCGGCGCAACGCCGGCACCGACAGGTCGAGGCACAGGCCGGTGGCCCGCTCGTTCTTCCCGAGCGCGGCGGCGAGGTAGTAGCCGGTGCCGCCCGCGACGTCGACCACCAGCCCGGCTGCATGCGCCGTCGCGTCCGCCACCGCGTCCGCGATCAGCGCGAAATGACCGGCGGCGAGGAAGGCCGCGCGTGCCGCCACCATGGCTGCGGTGTCCGCCGTACCCGGCCCGCGGGCCCCGGCGGTCAGGTTCAGGTAACCCTGCCGTGCGACGTCGAAAGCGTGCCCCTGCGGGCAGGACACCGTGCCCGCTGAGCGGGTGAACGGATCGGCGCAGACCGGGCAGCGCAGATCCGCCAGCACCGCGTCGAGCGCGGTGCGTTCCTCGCTCAGCGCTCGACCGTGATCTCGCCCATCTCGCCCCAGCCGTCCATCCCGGCGATCTCGGTGCTGACGATGGACGGCGTGGACTGCAGGTAGTCGCCGAGCTCGCCGGTCGCCTTCTTGAAGTGAGCGGACTGCACGTGCTCACCGCCGGCGTCGGAATCGCGGAACGCCTCGACCAACACGAAGACGTTCGGGTCGTCCGCGCTGCGCGACCACTCGAAGAACAGATTGCCGGCCTCGGCGCGCGTCGCCTGGGTGAACTCGTCGACGGTGTCCAGCCAGGTGTCGACGTGCTCGGGCAGGACACTCCACTTGACCACGATGAAAATCATGCGTGCAGCCTTCCCGCGAGTGTGGCGTGTCGCAACCGTCCGGTCAGGCGTCGACCCACTGCGCGCCGTCGAGCACCTGCGCCACCGGCGCCGGCAGGTGCCGTGGTCGCTCGTCCAGCAGGCAGGCGAGGGTGAACGCGGCGGCGTAGCCGTCGTACTCGCGGTGGTGACTGAGCATCGCGTGCTTGCCGCCGTCGATGCGGATGTAACCGACCTCGCCGGTGCGCGCGGCCCGGCGGGCGACGGCAGCCGAGTTCTGCGGGCTCGCGATGCGGTCCTGCGTGCCGTGCACGAACAGCGCGCGCCGGCCGCCGAGGTCGACGTCGTCCTGGGCGTACACCCACGGGGCCAGCGCGACGGTGCAGGAAACCTGGGGGTGCGGTGTCACGAGCAGCGCGGCGCGGCCGCCCAGCGAGTGGCCGATCAGCCCCACCGGCAGATCGCCGTAGCGGTCGTGGATCTGCTCGAGCGCCCAGCGCGCGTCCTGCACGGGTGTGTGCCGGGTGTCCCAGCCCCGGACCGAGTTGAGCAGCCGGAACACGGCGAGCTCGCCGCGTCCCAGCCGGTTGACCCGCCCGGCGATCGGCACCATGCGCAGGACCGACAGCTGGGTCGGGCTCACCATCGGCTCCCCGCGCCGGCTCGCGCCGCCGTGCATGACGAGCACCGCGGCGCGCGGGTTATCGGTCCGGCCGACGGGAATGAGGCGTGGTGCGGGCATGAGCAGGGCCTGCCCGCGGGCGGCACCGGCCAATCGTGCGTGAGACGGTGACCATGTGCGCCGCTTCAGCCAGGTCGACGTGTTCACCGACGAGCTCACCCTCGGCAATCCGGTCGCGGTCGTGCACGACGCCGACGGTCTCGACGACGCGCAGCTCGCTGCGTTCGCGCGCTGGACGAATCTGTCCGAGACGACGTTCCTGCTGCCGCCGACCGATCCCGTCGCCGATTACCGCCTGCGCATCTTCACTACCGGGCGCGAGCTGCCGTTCGCCGGGCACCCGACGCTCGGCTCCGCGCGGGCCTGGCTGGCCGCGGGCGGCGTGCCGCATGCGGACCTGATCGTGCAGGAGTGCGGCGCCGGGTTGGTGCACGTGCGCCGTGACGGTGAGCGGCTGGCCTTCGCCGCGCCACCGTTGCGACGCAGCGGTCCGGTCGACGACGCCGACCTCGAACCCGTGCTGCGTGGGTTGCGGCTCGACCGCCGCGCGGTGCTCGACGCGGCGTGGGCCGACAACGGCCCCGGCTGGCTGGCGGTCCTGCTCCGCGACGCCGAGGCCGTCCTCGCCGTCGAGCCGGACTTCGGCCGGCTGGGGACGCCCGACGTCGGGATCGTCGGCCGCTACGCCGGCAGCGGCCCGGCCGACGTCGAGGTGCGCGCGTTCGCCGACTTCGGCCTGGAGGACCCGGTCACCGGCAGCCTCAACGCCTCGATCGGCCAGTGGCTGATCGGGGCCGGTGTGCTGCCCGAGCGCTACGTCGCGAGTCAGGGGACCCGGCTGGGCCGGCGCGGGCGGGTGCACGTCGAGCGCATCGGTGGCGCTGACGGCGCCGGCGGCGCGGGGGGCGCCGGCGGTCAGGTCTGGGTCGGCGGCGACACGGTCCTCGGCGTCTCCGGCACCGTCGCCCTCTGAGCACCCCGGTCACTGTCCGTTCTTGCATGCCGAGCTGACCAGTTTCCGGGCCGGAAAGTGGTCATGTGAGCATGCAAGAAGGGGGCGGTGGGGCGTTCGCCGTGAGCGGACGGACCCTCTGGAACATTTAGACGGCCCGCGGCCTTGAGTCGATGACGCTCAAGAATGGCGACATCTGAAGACAAGAGGCAATTCATGTCCGATGTGGTGACCCTGCCCATCCTTTCCGTTCCCGACCTCGTGGTGCTGCCCGGCATGGTCGTGCCGGTCGAGCTCGACAGCGACGCCCGCGCCGTCATCGACGCCGCGCGCGCCAGCTCCGACAGCCAGCTGCTGCTGGCCCCCCGCCTTGCCGATCGCTACCCGTCCTTCGGCGTCGTGGCGTCCATCGAGCAGGTCGGCCGGCTGCCCGGCCGCATCGTCCGAGCCATCACCGAGGCCGGCTCGATGAACCCGGTC
>NZ_CAXTQF010000087.1:0-8335 GCF_964246335.1 uncultured Jatrophihabitans sp.
CCCATCACCGCTGGGTAGCCGCCGACGACCAGCGCCGCACGGGCCGCGTGGTCGCGGCGCACGATGGCGGGCAGCAGCACGTTGCCGACGGCGATGCCCGCGCCGAGCACCGCGGTGCCGAGCCACAGCCACCCGCCGCCGGGCGCCGAGCGCACGGCGACGCCGAGCGCCACCCCGAGCAGCGCCGCGCCGACCAGCCGCTCGGCGCCCACCCGGCGCGCGACGGGCTGGACGAGCGGCGAGACGACACCGAAGGCCAGCAGCGGCAGCGCGCCCAGCAGCCCCAGCAACGTGTCCGACAGGCCGGTGTCGTCTGCGATCCGGCCGAGCAGCGGGCCCACCGACGTGATCGACGAACGCAGGCAGGCAGCGGCCAGGAACACAGCGAACAGCCCGCGAAGGGCATGCGTCGGCCGCACGTGCGCGTGCGCGCTCAGATCGCGCGGATGTCGGTGTAGTTGAACTTGGGGCCGAAGCGTGGCGCGCCGATGCCGGTCAGCTCGACCAGCCGCATGACCCGTTGCCGCTGGCCCGCCCACGGCGCGAGCAACGCGAGCATCTGCTCGTCCGTGCCGCGGGCCCGGCCGGTCAGCAGGTGCACGACCATGTTCTTGAGGTGGTAGTCGCCGACACTGACCGCGTCCGCGTGCCCGTTCGAGCGCTGCGCCGTCTCCGCGGCCGTCCACTCACCGATCCCGGGGATCAGCCGCAGCCGGGCCAGCGCGGCGTCCGGCGCCATGGCAGCGGCCTCCTCCAGCCGGTTCGCCACGGACGCGGCGGCGCGGATGGCGCGCTGGCGCTTGAGGTCGACGCCCAGCCGGTGCCACTCCCAGGTAGGCAACGCCAGCAGGGCCTGCGCGGACGGCGGCACCCGCATGGCCGCGCGGGCGTCGGTCCCGACGGGGCCGGGCGCAGGCGTACCGAAGCGGTTCAGCAACAGCCGCCACGAGCGCCGCGCCTCTTGGCCGGTGACCTTCTGCTCCAGCACGGCCGGCACGAGCGCGTCCATGACGAGGCCCGTGCACGGCAGCCGCATGCCCGGCCGGCGCCGGCGCGTGCCGTACAACACCGGTACGTCGGCGAGGTCGAGCGCGGACCAGTCGTCGTGCGCACCGAGCAGCGTCGGCACCCGCTCGAGCAACCACGCCGCGCCGGGCCCCCACGCCTGGGCGCGCACCTGCGCGGCCGCGGACGTCGGGTCGCGGACCGCGGCGAGCGCGAGCGTGCCGGCGCCGTCGGGTGTGGCGCAGGACCACCAGAACCGGCCGGCGGTGTCGAAGCGGTGCGCCGGATCGCCGGTACCGCGGGTGAGCGGGCCGAGCGTCGCGCGCAGGTCGACCGGCCGGCCCGGTGACCACACACGCTCCGCGGTTGTGCCAGCACTCACCGACGCATCATCACAGATCGGCGGAGAAGCGCACGGAACCATCGGCGAGCGTGGCGTCCGGCCAGACGCGCGCACCGCCGCGCAGCTCGATGCCGGCGCCGATCCGGGCGCGGTCGCCGATGACGACGTCGTCGAGCACCGTGCCGTCACCGATCACGGCACCGGCGCCGATCACCGAGTTGCGGACGACGACGTCAGCGCCGAGCCGCGCGCCGTCGAACACCACGCTGCCGCGAACGAGCGTGCGTGGCCCGACCGACGCGTCGTGGCCGATCGTCGTGCCCTCGTCGACGACGGCGTCGGACGCGACGTCGGCGCCGGGCAGCAGCAGCCGCTCGCCCGGCTCGGCCACCGCGGGTGAGGGCGCGATGCCCCGGACGAGGTCCGCGGAGCCGGCCACGAAATCTGCCGGCGTGCCGAAGTCGCGCCAGTACCCGGCGGTGAGATGGCCCATCACGCAGCTGCCGGCCGCCAGGAGGTCCGGGAACGTCTCGCGTTCGACGGACACCGGCCGGCCCGTCGGGATCGAGTCGATCACCGACCGGCGGAACACGTAGAGCCCGGCGTTGATCTGGTCGGTGACCGGCTCCGGCTGCTTCTCGAGGAAGGCGAGCACCCGGCCGTCGGCGTCGGTCGGCACACAGCCGTACGCGCGCGCGTCGGCGACCCGGTGCAGGCACAGCGTCACGTCGGCGTCGGCGCTGCGGTGCGTCTCGAGCAACTGGGCGTAGTCGACGCCGATCAGGTTGTCGCCGTTGAACACGAGCTGCGTGTCACCGCGCAGCCGGTCCGCGACGTTGCGGATGCCGCCTCCGGTGCCGAGCGGCTCGGTCTCGACGACGTACTCGAGATCGACGTCCAGGGCGGCGCCGTCGCCGAAGTGGTCCTCGAACACCTCGGCGCGAAACGACGTGCCGAGCACGACGTGCCGGATGCCGGCCGAGCGGATGCGGCTGATCAGGTGCGTCAGGAACGGCACACCGGCGGTCGGCAGCATCGGCTTGGGCGCGGACAACGTCAGCGGCCGCAACCGCGTGCCCAGCCCACCGACGAGGATTACGGCATCGACGTCGTCACGCACGTTCCAGAGCTTTGCAGACGACCGTCCGTCAGGCGTTGCGCAGGGTGAACCACGTCGTGCCGGCACCCAGCGCCCAGTTGAGGTTGTCACCGGTGGTGCTCACCCGCTTGGCCGTCTTGCCGTGCAGGCCGTAGACGTAGGCCGACAGGATCCGGCCGCCGCCCACACCGTGCCCGTCGCGCTTGGTCACGACGATCTTCGTCACCGTGGACAAGCCGTAGTAACGCGCCACCGACGACACCCCGACGGTGCGGTTGTAGCTCAGGAACGGGTCACCCGAACGCTTCGAGTCGTAGGGGTCTCGCTCGGTCACCAGGTAGGGCTTGCCGCCGGACACCGTCCACCCGCCGTTGGACGCGCTGAATTGCGCGAACGCGACGCTGCCCTTGTACGTCAGCACCCGCCCGGCGGAGTCCCTGGCAGCCTGCGAGTCGTCGCCCCACAGCAGTTTGCCCTTCGGCCCGAAGTGCACGTGACCGCCGTAGACCTGGCAGCTCGTGGTGTCGCAGATGTCGTAGTTCGCCGACCGGGGGTGGCGCACGCCGTACAGGCCGTACGTCCGGGCCGCGACCGCCTGGGCCGCGACCGCCTGCCGCGGCCAGGACGCCGGCATCTCGCGGGGCGCGACACCGGCTGTGTAGGACTCGAGCGAGACGCGGTTCACCGTGTAGACCCCGGACGCCGAGCCGGAGCCGGACTTACGGATCGCGCGCAGGGTGCCGTAGTAGGTGGTGCTCCGACCGTCGGTGCGCATCAGGCGTACTGCGCCGCCGTTGCGTCGCCAGAACGTCGTGCCGTTGGGCAGCCCCGAGCGCACGGTCGTCCAGCGCGCGCCGGATCGGGCGGCGAGCCGTTGCAGGGTCTCGGAGTGCCCGCCGCCGGCAAGCAGGCGGTAGCGGGCGATGCCGGCGATCGGCAGCGTGCCGGCAACGCCGCTCACCGAGAGCGCGGACGCCGTACCGACCGTCGTCGTCGATCCGGCACCGCTCAGCCGCACGCGGATCGCGGTCCCTCGGACGTAGCTCAACGTCGTGTGCGGGTAGTAGAACGCGACGATCTGCCGGTAGGAGCGACCGGCGAGCGCAGCGCCTTTGGCGCCGTACTGGCTCATGCCGTGGCCATGACCCTCACCGTGCAGGGTGACGACCATCTTGGTCTTGTGCACGACGAGCGTGTCGGCACCGGCAGCCGGCGCCGTAACCGTCAGTGCTGCGCTCGTCACCAGGGCACCGGCGAGCACCGCCGGAACGACCCGGCGGGCGGAGGAGGCTGCGGAGAGGCGGGGGCTGATGCGCATAACACGAATTCCTCGTCTAGTGCTGGCGCCCCGCCGTCAGGGACAGTACCCAAGTTTGGTTTGTGTGAACAGGCTCGAGCGGAAATTGTCCGGGTCGGATCAGTACGGCCACCCCCGCTCGCGCCGGCCGCGCGCCGAGCGCCCGGGCGGTTAGCCGCGCCGCGAGGCCCGAGGACCTCGACCTGTCCGCGGACGGCGCGGCACGCCGCGCCGTCCGCGGTCAACGCGCCCGGCGGCCGAACCGACCCGCGCGCCCACGCTCACTGGTCGTCGGCGGGCGGGCGCTGATTGCGTCCTTCTCCCTGCTGATCCTGCTGGTCGGCGGCATCAGCTGGGCGACGTTCCAGAACTTCAAGGCCAGCGTGCCGCACGGCGACGCGGTGCCGAGCGACCTGATCGACCCGGACGGCGCGGACCAGAACATCCTGCTGGTCGGCAACGACACGCGCTCCGGCGCGACGCCGGCGGAGCTCAAGGCACTGCACGCAGGCCACGACCTCACGACCGACAACGCGGACACCATGATGGTGCTGCACATCCCGCACAACGGCAGCCGCCCGACGCTGGTGTCCTTTCCCCGCGACTCGTGGGTCACGATCCCCGGCCACGGCAAGGCCAAGATCAACGCCGCGTACCCGGACGGCTACGACGCCGCCAAGCAGGCGCACCGCTCCGAGCAGCAGGCCCAGAGCGCCGGGCTCATCTCGGTCATCCGCACGATCCACGCCCTGACCGGCCTGCACATCGACCACTACATGCAGGTGAGCCTGCTCGGCTTCTACCGCATCAGCGAAGCCATCGGCGGCGTCACCGTGTGCCTCAACGCCGCCCAGAACAAGACCACCGAGGTGGGCGACGGCGCACACGGCAACTCCGGCATCAATCTGCCCAAAGGCGTTTCGGTCATCGAAGGCACCCAGGCACTGGCCTTCGTGCGCCAGCGACACGGTCTGCCGCACGGCGACCTCGACCGCATCAAGCGTCAGCAGTACTTCCTCAAGGCGGCGTTCCAGAAGATCGAGTCCGCCGGCACGCTGCTGAACCCGTTCAAGATGCGCGACCTGCTCAAGGCCGTCGGCTCGTCGCTGCTCACCGACCCGAACCTCGACCTGCTCTCGCTCGCCCAGCAGTTCGAGTCCTTGAGTTCGGGCAAGATCGCCTTCGAGACCATCCCGAACAACGGCCCGCAGATGATCTACCCGGACGGTGTGGCGACGTCGATCGTCGGCGTCGACACCAAGGCGATACCGGCGTTCATCACGCACCTCGAGGGCAAGAGTGCGGACGCCTACGCGAAGGCCACGCCGGCAGCCGCGTCGGCCGTCACGGTGGACGTACTCAACGGTGCGAACGTGCCGCGACTGGCAGGCCGGAACGCCGACCAACTCAAGACGTACGGCTTCAAGGTGGACGTCGTGGATTCCACCGCCAGCACGCCGCACACCACCGTCGAGTACCCGCCGGGCAGCGAGGCACAGGCCAAGGCGGTGGCAGCACGCGTGCCGCACACCGCGGTGCTCGACACCCCCGACGTCAGCCGGGTGACGCTCGTGCTCGGCACCGACGGCGGCGTCGTCGCCGGAGTGCCCACCCTCGGCAAGACGGCTGCCGCCGGCACGACCGCTGCGCCTGCGCACCGGACCAAGGCGGCGGACCCCACGCACGGGCTCGGCTGCATCGACTGACCCGGCCCGCGCACGGCGCAGGTGAGAACGCTTTGAACCTCAGCCGGTTAATACGAGATGAACTTGTAACCTCTCCAGCGTGCCGACCAACCCCCGCGCAGCGGACCCGAACGAACCGCTGCCGGCGTACCTCGACCCCCGCGGCCGCCATCGCGGCAGGCGGACGAGCGGTGGGCACGGGAAGGGCAGCGCCGCACGCGTCGCGCTGTCGGTCGGTGCGCTTATCTCGGTCGCGCTTCTCGTCCTGGCCGGCTATTCGTTCTACACGTTCCGCAACATCAACAACGGCATCCACCGCCTCGATCCGCTGAGCCCGGCCGATCCGACCAACGCCGCCGGGCAGAAGGCGACGCCGTTCAACGGCAAGGACCAGAACATCCTGCTCGTCGGCAACGACGACCGCACAAACATGACCGCGGCCGAGCGCCACCAGCTGCACACCAGCGCGGATGGCGGCAGTCGCAACACCGACACTATGATGATCTTGCATCTGCCGGCGAACGGCAAGCAGGCGACGATCATCTCGCTGCCTCGTGACTCGTACGTGCATATTGACGGCGAAGGCATGAACCGGCTCAACTCGGCGTATCCATACGGCTACGCGAACAACGCGCCGAGCAATGCCTCGGTCGACGATCGTCGGCAGGCCGGAGCCAAGCTGCTGGTGAAGACGGTGCAGCAGCTCACCGGACTGACCATCAATCACTACGTGCAGATCAGCCTGCTCGGCTTCTACGAGATCAGCAACGCCATCGGCGGCGTTCCCATCGATCTGTGCCACAGCGTCAACGACACCCACGCGTACAACGTGGCCAACGGCCAGCCCGGCGGCTCCGGCTTCAAGATGTCGAAGGGCAAGCACATCATCAAAGGCGTGACGGCGCTGGAGTTCGTGCGCCAGCGGCACTTCCTCCCCCGTGGCGACCTCGACCGGGTACGGCGTCAGCAGTACTTCCTCACCTCGGCCTTCCGTCAGGTGGCGTCGGTGGGCATCTTCAGCAAGCTGAACAGCCTCGGCGACGCCGTCAAACGCAACATCTACCTCGACGGCTCACTCAACCTGCTCGACCTCGCCCGGCAGATGGAGGCGTTGAGCGCGAACAACATCAGTGGCAAGACCATCCCGACGACGGAAGCGACGATCGACGGCTCCGACGTCCTCGAGGTCAATCCGACGAAGGTGCAGGCGTACGTGCAGAAGGTGTTGAATCCGCCGCTCGCGTCGCCGTCGCCGTCGCCGTCCACCTCGCGCTCGACCTCGGCGGGTTCGAGCGCGTCGCCGAAACCCAGCGCCAGCACGAGCGCGGCCATCGACGCGAAGTGCGTCAACTGACCCGTGCCCGCGGACACGCCTGAGCATCGATTCGCCGAGCTGGTCGTCACCGAGCCCGCGCGGCCGTTCGTCACCTACTACGACGAGGCGAGCGGCGAGCGCACCGAACTGTCGGTGCGCTCGCTCGGGAACTGGGTCGCCAAGACCCACCACCTGCTCGGTGACGAGCTCGGTCTGGGCGTGGGCGACACCGCCGGTGTCACCCTGCCTGCACATTGGATCTCGGTGTGCGTCCTGCTCGGCTGCCTGACCGCAGGGCTGCAGCTGACCACCGACACGGCGAGCGCCGACGTCGCGTTCGTCGACGCCGGTGACTTGCCGCCGGACCTGCCGCTCGACGCGTTCGCGATCGCGCCGGCGGCCGCCGCGCTGGGATTGCGCGACGACGGCGCGGACGGCGTGCGCGACTACGTCGCCGCGGTGCGCCCCCAGGGCGACGCGTGGGCCGGCGTGCAGCTGCTGGGCGGCGCCGCCGACCCGTGCCTGCCGCACCTCAACCGCGGGCAGGTGCTCGAGCGTGCCCGCAATGCTGCGCGCGACGCCGGCCTGGACACCGGCGGGCGCCTGCTGACCACGCGCGACTGGTCCTCGCCCGACGACTGGCTGGACACCTTCTTCGCGGCGCTCGACGTCGGCGGCTCGCTGGTCATCGTGCACAACTGCACCGACGACGCGGTCCTCGAGCGCCGTTTTGCGCAGGAGCGCGCGACGGCCCGGAACTGATCGACCCAGTCGGCGCACAGCATCGACACGGGTTGCGTACAGCGTCGCCGGGCAGTCTCGAGGGTGTCGGAATCAAGCCCTGGAGGCACCTCATGACCGCGTTCGCCGCTCCGTTCAACCCCACCCCCCAGCAGGCACCGCGCTTCGACGCGGCCTACGAGGCGTGGAACACGGTGGCCACCTACGACGACTACACCGACGCCCAGCGTGCCGTTGACCGGTTGTCCGACGACGGCTTTCCGGTGCAGAACCTCGACATCGTCGGCTCGGACCTGCGCCTGGTCGAACGGGTCACCGGCCGGCTGACCAACGGCCGCGCTGCGGCTGCCGGCGCGGCCAGCGGGGCGTGGTTCGGCCTGCTCATCGGGCTGCTGCTCGGCATCTTCACCGCCGACGGCTGGTTCGGCCTGATCGCCGTCGCTGTCGTGATCGGTGCCGCGTGGGGCGCGGCGTTCGGCTTCTTCGGCCACCGTGCCGCCCGCGGACGCCGGGACTTCGCCTCGGCCCGGATGCTGGTGGCCACACACTATGCCGTGGTCGCGCGGAACGGGCAGGTCGACGCAGCACGGTCTGCGCTCGTCAGCTCCGGGCTGCTCAGCGCTGCCTAGCACGTCGTTCGCCGCGAAGCCTCTTCCGTCCAAGTAAAGTCCGTGTTAGCTTCTGATCCCACAGCGGATCGGGAGAAGCGGCATGACGGCAGCGGCACCACCCGTCGCAGGTCTGAGCGGCCCGGGCGCGGTCGACGCGACGCCCCGCGCCGGCAGGCGGGGCCGTGCCGATCCGCTCCGGGACCGCCGTCGCAGTGCCCGCAGCAGCGGATCGGCACGGC
>NZ_CAXTQF010000087.1:8345-12018 GCF_964246335.1 uncultured Jatrophihabitans sp.
ACCTGGGCGTGCTGCGCGGGGCAGCCACCGTGTTCGGCACGTTCCTCGTCGTCGCTGTCGAGTTCGTGCTCCTGCAGTTCGTGTACTCGCGGGCGCACCCGGCGCAGCACGCCCAGGTCGTCGCAGCCGCGTCGATCGCCCGGTTGGAGTCGGTGCGGGCTGCTGACGCCACAGCCGTGAATGCGTCGGTCGCCGCGCTCGCGCACGCCGCCGCCGGACAGGTCACGACCGAGGAGCTACGTGCCGCCGGGGCTGCCTATCGCGCTCGTCCGGACGCCGCGGGGCTCGTCCGGACGCTCGTGGCCGCACGCTCGGTCGAGCACGCGGTGGCGGCCCGGCGGGCGAGTCTGGACCACGAGGCCGACTGGATCTACGTCGCGCTGCTGCTCCTTGCCTCGGTCGGCTGGATGGCCTGGTTCCGGCGCCTCGTGTCCCGGCACCGCAGCCTGGAACGGGCGGTCACCGAGACCCGCTCGCGTGCGGTCGGGGACCAACGCCTCGCCGCGCTGGTGCGCACCTCCGCCGACGCGATCATGGTCTGCTCGGTCGACGGGCAGATCCGCTACGCCAGCCCGTCGGTCGCGGCCGTGCTCGGCGCCGATCCGCAGAGCCTGCCGGGCCGCAGCTACACCGACTTCGTCGTCGGTGACGATCGCGACACCTTCCGGATGGGTCTCGACCGGCTCGAGCCCGGCGCCGAGGGTTCGTTGCGCCTGCGCATGCGGCACGCCGACGACCGCGTCATCGACGTCGAGGGCACGACCACCAACCTGACGGCCGACCCCGCCGTCGAGGGCTACGTGGTCACCGTCCGCGACGTCACCGACCGGGTGCGCCTCGAGGCCGCACTCACCCGCCAGGCCTTCCGTGACTCGCTCACCGGTCTCGCCAACCGCCAACTGTTCTCCGACCGGCTGCAGCACGCACTGCACGCGCGCCGCGACGACGAGGAACGCTCGGTCGTCGTGCTGTTCTGCGACCTCGACGACTTCAAGAACGTCAACGACAGCCTCGGCCACGGCGTCGGTGACCACGTACTGGTCGAGATCGGCGAGCGGATCCGCCGCTCGGTGCGTGTCGGTGACACCGTGGCCCGCTTCGGCGGTGACGAGTTCACGATCCTGTTCGAGGACCTCGACGTCGACGACGCCCTGCCGATCGCCAGCACCCTGCTCAGGGCGTTCGCGCGACCGATCGTCGTGGACGGCCGCACGATCCCCCTCGGGGCGAGCATCGGCCTCGCCTCGGCCATCGCCGGCACCGTCACGAGCGACGAGGTGCTGCGCAACGCCGACGTCGCGATGTATCTGGCCAAGAGCCGCGGCAAGGGCAAGATCGCCGTGTACGACAGCGAGCTGCACTCGGCGGCGCTGCGCAGGTTGGCGATGCGTGGCGAGCTGGCTGTCGCGATCGACCGCGGCGAGGTACAGGCCTACTTCCAGCCGGCGGTCGACGTGCGGACCGGACGCATCGTCGGCTTCGAAGCGCTCGCTCGTTGGTTCCGCCCCGACGGCAGCAGCGTCGCGCCGACGGATTTCGTGCCGCTGGCCGAGCAGAGCGATCTCATCCACGCCCTCGGCCGGCACATCCTCGACCAGGCGTGTCGCGCCGCGGTGGCGTTGAACGAACTGTCGCCGGCACCGGTCACGATGTCGGTGAACGTCACTGCACAGCAGATCGCGCGCACGGACTTCGTCGCCGAGGTGCTCGGCATCGTCGAGCGCACCGGCATCGCGCCCGAACTGCTCACCCTCGAGATCACCGAGAGCGAGCTCGTGCAGGATCTGCCCGTCGTCGAGGAACGGCTCAACGCGCTGCGAGCGCGCTCGATCCGCATCGCCATCGACGACTTCGGCACCGGGTTCAGCTCCCTGAGCTATCTGCGCAATCTGCCGGTCGACGCGCTGAAGGTGGACAAGTCCTTCATCGACGGCGTCACACACAACCGGCACGACGCGGCGCTGACGCAGGCGATCATCGCCATGAGCAGCTCGGTCGACCTCGTGACCGTCGCCGAAGGCGTCGAGAACACCGACCAGGCACGGTGGCTGGCCGACACCGACGTCTCGCACGCACAGGGCTTCCTCTGGTCGCAAGCGGTGTCCGCCGACGACGCCCGCGAGCTCATTTCGCTCACCGGTGGCGTGATCGATCCGGGCGCCCCGGGCCGGGGACTGCGCTCGGTCGGTTAGTCCGCGCCGACCGGCCAACGACTAATGTGCGGCTCATGTCCGCACCGTTCGACGCAACCACCGTGTCCAGCGCCTACCGCAGCGCCCTGCAGGTCATCGAGGCCGTCGAGCCGACCGTCGCGGGCGCGATCCGTAGCGAGCTCGCCGACCAGCGTGACTCGCTGAAGTTGATCGCCAGCGAGAACTACGCGTCGCCCGCGGTGCTGCTCACCATGGGCACCTGGCTGTCCGACAAGTACGCCGAGGGCACCATCGGGCACCGCTTCTACGCCGGTTGCCAGAACATCGACACCGTCGAGCAGGCGGCGGCTGAGCACGCGAAGGCGCTGTTCGGCGCTCCGCACGCCTACGTGCAGCCGCACTCGGGCATCGACGCCAACCTCGTCGCGTTCTGGTCGATCCTGGCCCAACGCATCGAGGCGCCGGCGCTGGCGCACCACGACGCCAAGCACGTCAACGATCTCACCGACGCCGACTGGGAGTCGTTGCGCCAAGAGTTGGGCAACCAGCGCGCGCTCGGGATGTCGCTGGACGCCGGTGGCCACCTGACGCACGGGTTCCGGCCGAACATCAGCGGCAAGATGTTCGAGCAGTCGTCCTACGGCACGGACCCCGAGACCGGGTTGCTGGACTACGACGCGGTGCGTGCGAAGGCGCGCGAGTTCCGGCCGCTGGTGCTCATCGCCGGTTACTCCGCTTATCCACGGAAGATCAACTTTGCGACCATGCGCGAGATCGCCGACGAGGTCGGCGCGGTGCTGATGGTCGATATGGCGCACTTCGCCGGACTCGTCGCGGGCAAGGTGTTCACCGGCGACTACGACCCGGTGCCGCACGCGCACGTCGTCACGACCACCACGCACAAGTCGCTGCGCGGACCGCGCGGCGGCATGGTGCTATGCCAGCCCGAGTTCGCCGACTCCGTCGACCGCGGCTGCCCGATGGTGCTCGGCGGCCCGCTCGGGCACGTCATGGCTGCCAAGGCCGTCGCACTGGCCGAGGCGCGCCAACCGACGTTCGCCACCTACGCGCAGGCCGTCGCCGACAACGCGGTGACGCTCGCCGAGGGACTCGACAAGCGCGGCGCGCGCCTTGTCACGGGCGGCACCGAGAACCACCTCGTACTGGTGGACGTCTCGTCGTTCGGGCTGACCGGCCGGCAGGCGGAGTCCGCGCTGCTCGACTCGGGCATCGTCACCAACCGCAACGCGATCCCACGCGACCCGAACGGCGCCTGGTACACGTCCGGCGTGCGCATCGGCACGCCCGCACTGACGTCGCGTGGCTTCGGACCGGCCGAGTTCGATCGCGTCGCCGAGCTCATGGTCGACGTGCTCACCGCCACCAGCCCGACGGCGGCCGCGTCCGGCGGTACGTCGAAGGCCAAGTACACGATCGCGGACGGGCAGGCCGCGAAGACGCACGACGCCGCAACGGAACTGCTTGCCGCCAACCCGCTCTACCCCGGCCTCGAACTGACC
>NZ_CAXTQF010000088.1:0-11964 GCF_964246335.1 uncultured Jatrophihabitans sp.
GGGCGTTGCCGCCCGCCACGGCGGGAGCGCGGACGGCCACCGCGCCGCGGCGCCCGGCTCCCCCGCACGCGGCTGCGGGCGGCGTGCCGACGCCGAGCCGGCCGACCTCCGGCGGCTCGCACTCGGGCGCGCCGACGACACGACCGTCGACGACGCGACCGTCGACGTCGCACAGCACGTCGCCGGGGCATCCCACCAGCCCGGCACCGTCGTGCAGCCCGTCGAGCACCTCGACCTCGCCGAGCAGCAGCGCGTCGACGAGCACGCCGCCGCCGAGCCCGTCCAGTTCGGCGAGCTCGTCGCCGTCGTGCACGAAGAACGCCTGCTGCGCCTCGAGCAGCCGCCCGTAGCGGCGTTGTCGCTCAGCTGTTGCCGGCGGAGTCGGCCAGCATCCGCAGCCCGGTCACGATTCCGCCGACCAGGTCGCCGTTGGCGAAGGAGGCGCGCATGGCAAGTGCTGCCAGCGCGCACGTGCGGTTCGGCAGCCGCTTGGCCGACTCCGTGCCGGTGACGATGTGCAGCGCGCGCTGGCCCGGGGAGACCGCGATCAGCACAGCCGAGTCGCTGAGCTGCTCGAACAAGGCTTCGGCGTGCGCGCGGGTCGGCTTGTGGAACTCGCCCACGTAGAGCGAGAAGATCAGGCCGGTCTCCCGGCTGGACAGCGTCAGCGCTTCGTCGAGACGCGCCAGTTGCCGCGGGTTGAACGGACTGTCGACGGGGTTCTCGCCGCTCGGGCCGTACTGCAGCTCGCGCTCGTTGTGCTGGCGTGCGTCGACCTCACCACTCACCGCTGGCACCTCCGACCGCCGTGGTGCTCGACGCACCTTCGATCGCGCGGGTAGCTGCCCCGCGGGCGTGCACCACGGCATCCGGGTGCGGGACGTACCAGGTCGGCTCGTACGTCCACGGCCGGCCGGGGCGGTACCGGTTGGGTTGACGCACCGCGGACCGGCCGAACACGGCGATCGCGATCAGCGCGATGATCCCCGCCGGAATGCCGACGAAGACAAGCAGGGTCTCGTACACGGGCACGCTCGTACGGTATCGAATGCGCGGCGGTGCGCGCCGCGCAGGTGGGCCGATTCGCAGGGCCCGGGGCCGACGCTCAGACGGCGGGCGCGATGGCCGCACCGCCGGTGCCCGGCGACAGGTAGGGCTGCCAGGCAGGGTCCCGGGTCGCCCAGCCCATCACGACAGCGACGGTGGCCGGCGGCTGCGTCGGCGGGCTCGGCATGTGCCAGCCGAGCTCGGACAGCAGGCGGTCGCCCTTGCGGTGGTTGCAGTTCGCACAGGCCGCCACGACGTTCGTCCACACGTGCGTGCCGCCGCGCGACCGGGGCCGGACGTGGTCGATGGTGTCGGCGCGCTTCGCGCAGTAGACGCACGCGTGCGCGTCGCGCTCCAGCACGGCGCGCCGGGTGAGCGGCACCTCCCGCCGGTACGGCACCCGCACGAAGCGGGAGAGCCGGACCACCGAGGGCACCGGCACCGCCAGCCGCTCGGAGTGCATCAGGCCCGCGCCGGCCTCGACGACGACCGCCTTCTCGGCGAGCACGAGCACCACGGCACGGCGCAGCGGCACGACGCACAACGGCTCGTACGTCGCGTTGAGCACCAGCGCCGCGCCCATCGCGTCCTCCTCCTGTGGACAGTGAACCTGACGCACGCCGCTCGTGCACGCTTATTCGTGATCGGCGGCACACCTGAGCGTTCTGTGTCGGCCAGGGCCGGCCCCCGTCCGTCCGTGGCATCGTGAGCCGAATGCTTCAAAGCCAGTCCGCGCCTCAGGCCGCGCATCCCGTCGCCATGCCGAAGTTCCTGCACGAGCACAGCAAGGTGCTCATCGAGACGCCGATCCGCATCGCGGTGATCATCGCCGTCGCGATCATCGTGCGCGCGATCCTGCGTCGCATGATCGACCGCGCGGTGCGCCCCACGGCCGGAGGCACCGAGGTCCCCCGGCTCCTGCGCCCGTTCAAGGAGCGCATGCCCGGCTCGTTCCTCGAGTCGGCCGGGCTGCTGTCCGAGCGGCGCAAGCAGCGCGCCGCCACCCTGGGCTCGGTGCTGAAGTCCGCCACGTCCGCGACGATCTTCGTGATCGCCTTCCTGCTCGTCCTCAGCGAGTTGCAGATCGACCTTGCGCCGTTCATCGCCGGCACGTCCATCGTCGGTGTCGCGCTCGGTTTCGGCGCCCAGAACATCGTCAAGGACTTCCTGGCCGGCATGTTCATGCTGCTCGAGGACCAGTACGGCGTCGGCGACGTCATCGACTTCGAGAAGGCGAGCGGCACCGTCGAAGCAGTAGGACTGCGCTCGACACGACTGCGCGACAACAACGGCACCGTCTGGTACGTGCGCAATGGCGAGGTCGTGCGCGTCGGGAACAAGAGCCAGGGTTTCGCGCAGGTGGTGCTCGACGTGCCGATCGACGCGTGGGCCGACGTCAACGAGGCGTCCACGGCGATGACCGAGACGGCCCGCGCGATGGCCGAGGAGGACACGTGGCGCACGGTGTTCCTCAGCGCGCCCGAGGTGCAGGGCGTGGAGGCACTGACCCGCGAGGAGACGACCATCCGGCTCGTGGCGAAGGTGCGCCCGCTCGAGCAGTGGCGCACCGCGCGTGAGCTGCGCCGGCGCATCCGTGATCGGCTGGACGCGCTGGACATCGACGCGCACCCGCCTGCCGAAGCCCACTGACCCGTCTCGCAACCCAGAATTAACAGGCGCGGACGCGTGGCCTTGTTGACGGTGCCGGGCCGACAGGTCAAGGATCCGGCAAATGGTCACCACAGATGAACCGAGGCCCGCGGCCAAAGCCGACCTGAATTCCGACGGGCTGGAACGCCATGTCGGCTTCTTCGGATTGTTGTGGTCGTCCGAGGGATCGATCATCGGCTCGGGCTGGCTGTTCGGCGCGCTGACGGCGGCCACGATCGCCGGGCCGTCCGCGATCTTCTCCTGGGTGATCATGTCGGTGATCATCATCGTGCTGGCGCTGATCCACGCCGAGCTCGGCGGCCTGTTCCCGGTCAGTGGCGGCTCGAGCCGGTTCCCGCACTACGCGTTCGGCAGTCTGGCCGGGGCGGTGTTCGGCTGGTTCGCCTACATCCAGGCGGCGACGGTCGCGCCGATCGAGGTGCTCGCCGCGATCCAGTACATGTCGACGGCGTCCTGGGCGAAGGGCTTCTACAGCTCGTCCGGCTCGCTGACCGCGTCCGGAATCGTGGTCGCGGTCATCCTGATGGTGTTCTTCGTCGCGGTGAACGTCATCGGCGTCTCGTGGCTGGCGCGGGTGAACAACGCGCTCACGATCTGGAAGGTCGGGTTGCCGATCCTCGCCGTCATCGTGCTGATGATCACCAGCTTCCATTCCGGCAACTTCTCCGCCGGCGGCGGCTTCTACGTGAAGGGCGCCGAACTCAAGTCCATCTTCGTGGCAATCCCGGCCGGTGGCATCGTGTTCTCCCTGCTCGGCTTCGAGCAGGCCGCGCAGCTCGCCGGCGAGGCGAAGGACCCGAAGAAGGACCTCCCGCGCGCGATCATCATGTCGATCCTGCTCGGCTCGGCCATCTACATCCTGGCGCAGATCGCGTTCATCGCCGCCCTCGACCCGCACCTGTTCGCGCACGGCACCACCTGGGCAGATCTCGCGAACCCGAAGCACAGCGCGACGGTGAAGGCGCTGAACGCCGCGCCGTTCTACAAGGTGGCATCGCTGGCCGGCCTCGCGTGGCTCGCCTTCCTGCTGCGCCTCGACGCCGTCGTCTCACCGGCCGGAACCGGCCTGATCTACCTGACCTCCGGCTCGCGGATCGGCTTCGGGCTCAGCAAGAACGGCTCGGTCCCGGTCGTCTTCGAGAAGGCGTCGGGTCGGAGCAAGGTGCCGGTGTTCGGCATCCTGTTCACCGCCGCGATCGGCCTGCTGTTCCTGCTGCCGTTTCCGGCGTGGAACAAACTCGTCGGCGTCGTGACCGTGGCGTCGATCCTGATGTACGCGGGCGCGCCGCTCGCGTTGGGCGCGTTACGCGGGCAGAAACCCAATCTCGAACGCGCCTACCGCCTGCCGGCCGCGTCGATCCTCGCGCCGGTCGGGTTCATCCTCGCCAACTACGTGATCATGTGGGCCGGCTGGCCGACCTATTCGACGATGATCGTCGTCATGATCATCGGCCTGCTGCTGATGGGCTCGTCGATCGCCTTCAAGCTCAACCCGAACACGCCACGGATGGACTGGGGCGCGGCGATCTGGATCGTCCCGTACCTGGTCGGCATGGGATTCATCACCTACCTGGACAGCTACGTCGGGCAGTCGGACAACGGAGCGGCGATAGGCGGGATCGGCCCCTTCAAGGACGTCCTGGTCGGCGGCAAGGGCCACCTTGGCTTCGGGTGGGACTTCCTCGTCGTCGCGATCTTCAGCCTGGCGATCTACTACCTCGCGATGCGTACCCGGCTGCCCGAGGCGAAGGTCGACCACTACGTGCGCGAGGTCTACCCGCCGCCGGAGGGCGGGCACTGACCGCTCACCCGTCGAGGTCGTCGAGCGCCTCCAGCACGGCGCGGTGAATGGTCGGGAACACGTAGTGCATCGTGCGCAGCGTCGCCACCGGCACCTTGGCGTGCACGGCCAGGGTCAGCAGGCCGAGGATCTCGCCGCCGTTGGGGCCCATGACGGTGCCGCCCACCAGCACACCGCGGTCGGCGTCCTCGACGACCTTCACGAACCCGTCGTTGCCCGGCCCGTGGATCCAGCCGCGGGTGTTGGACGGCACCTGCTGGATGCCGGTGCGCACGGCCAGCCCGGCATCGCGCGCCTGCTGCTCGGACATGCCGACCCGGCCGACCTCGGGGTCGGTGAACGTCGCCCACGCCATCGCGTCGTAGCCGCCGAACGCCTCGGGCTCGACCAGCAGGTGGGCGGTGAGGACCCGCGACTGCCACATGCTGACGTGCGTGAACGGCCCCTTCCCGGTGACGTCGCCGATCGCGAACAGCCCCTGCACTGGTGTGCCGTCGCGCAGCACCGCCATGTGCTCGTCGATATCGAGCGTCTTGGCAGTCGGGTCGAGGTCGACGGTCTCCAGCCCGACGTTGTCCAGGTTGGGCGTGCGGCCGGCGGCGACGAGCAGCTTCTCGCCGGTGACCGTGCTGCCGTCGGTGAGCGTGACGACGACGCCGTCGCCGCCGCGCTCGACCTTGTCGACCTCGTGACCGAGCCGGACCGTCAGGCCCTCGCGCTCGAACACCTGCCGCAGCAGTTCACCGGCCTCGGGCTCCTCGCGGGCGAGCAGACGGTGGCCGTCGACCACGGTGACCGCGGTGCCGTAGCGCGCCATGCCCTGGGCGAGTTCGCAACTGATGACACCACCGCCGAGCACGACCATCGAGCGCGGCGCGACCCGCGAGCGCAGGATCTCGCGGTTGGTCCACACGAGGTCGTCGACGCCGATCTGCAGGTCGGCGAGTCCGTCGATCTGCGGGATCGACGGACGCGTGCCGGTGGAGATCACGACGTGCTCGGCCGTGTGCGTGTCGCCGCCGGCCTCGACAATCAGCCGGCCGGACGGCGCGCGCCCGGCGAGCCGGCCGGTGGCCCGGGTGAACGCGGCGCCCTGTCCCTCGAGCCGCTCGACCCCGACGTGGTCGTCCCAGTCGTCGGTCGCCTCGTCCCGGATGCGCTGCGCCACCTGGCCGAAGTCCGGCTCGTCGGACGCGTGCCCGGACAGCAGGTGGACGCGCCGCGACTCGGCCAGCACCTCGGCGCCGCGCAGGATCATCTTCGACGGGATGCAGCCGAAGTACGGGCACTCACCGCCGACCAACCGCTCATCGACGCCGAGCACGGATTTACCTGCCTGCGCAACGGAGCCGGCCAGTGCTTCCCCGCCCGGGCCGAGGCCGAGCACGATCAGGTCGTAGTCCATGTCTCGAACGTAGTGGCCGGTCGGCGACAATGGCGGGGTGACTCCCGCTCCTGACCCCGCCGCCGCGCCGGACGGTGACGGACGCGCCGAGACCTTCTACGACGCGGTGGGCGGCGAGCAGACCTTCGTCCGCCTCGTCGAGGCGTTCTACGCGGGCGTCGCCGAGGACGCCGTGCTGCGGCCGCTCTACCCCGAGGACGACCTCGACGCCGCTGCGGTGCGGCTGCGCCTGTTCCTGATGCAGTACTGGGGCGGCCCGACGACGTACTCGCAGGAACGCGGGCACCCGCGGCTGCGCATGCGGCACGCACCGTTCCCCGTCGACTCGCGCGCCCGCGACGCGTGGCTGGCGCGGATGCGTACCGCGCTCGATTCGCTGGACCTGCCGCCGGCCCACGTGCAGGTGCTCTGGGACTACTTCAGCTCGGCGGCCGACTCGCTGCGTAACACCCCGGGCTGAACACCACGCGCGCTCAGCACTGCGAGCAGCGACAGCAGCGCCAGTCCGGCGACGCCCAGCAGCAGCACCGGGTAGCCGGCCAGGCCGTCCAGTTCGGCCAGCAGCAGCGGTAGCGCGAACCCGACGTAGGTCAGCGCGTAGTAGACGGCCGTCAACCCGGCGAGCTCGTCGGCCGCGGCGAGCCGCTGGGTCTCGAGCAGCCCGCTGACCAGGCCCATCCCGTAGCCCGCGCCGAGCGGCACGGTGGCGACGAGCGCGAGCAGCGGGTTGCCGTGCACCGCGGCGAGGACGCCGACGAGCGTCCCGACGACCGTCGCGGCCAGGCCGAGCAGCATGGCGTCCAGCCGGCCCGGGCCGTCGAGACGCCGCGCGAACGGCTGCACCAGCACTCCGGTGCCCAGCGTCGTCGCGGCCATGACGGCGCTGAACACGACGGCGTAGCCGTGCAGGTGATCACTGACCAGCGACGGGAGCACCGCGAACGCCACGGACGGCGCGCCGAACACCCACGGCGCTGCGGGGGCGACGACACGCAGGAACCGGCGTTGACCGGCGGCCGGCACCCGCAACCGCGCGGCGAAGGACGGCCCGCCGGGCTCGGGAACCACCGTCTCCGGCGCACGCCACACGAGGGGCAGCGCTGCGGCGGCGATCAGCAGGTGCGGCACGTACGCGAGCACCAGCGGATCGGGCGCCCACTGCGCGACGATGCCGGTGACGAGCGGCCCGAGCCCGAAGCCGAGGGTCAAGGCCAATGCGGCCCGGCGCGCGCCGGCTGCACTGCTCGACGCGGACAGCTCCTTGACCCACGCGGTGCCCGCCGCGAAGATCGCGCCGCTGGCCAGTCCGGCGGCGACCCGCCCGGCGTAGAGCAGCGGCACCGAATCCTGCCCGGCCATCAGCAGCACCGTCGCGAGCAACGACGTCACGACCGCCGGCCGCACCACGACCCGACGGCCCCACAGATCCGCAGCCGGGCCGCCGAGCAGCAGCGCGATGATCAACGCGACGGCGTAGCTGCCGAACAGGCCGTCGTTGGTGGCGGTCGAGATGCCACGGTGGATGCGGTACGCGACGATCATCGACACGAACTGGTTGGCGCCCCACGCGACCGCGAACAGTCCCGCCGCGACGTCACGCCAGCGGTTGGACACTTCGGCGACGTTAGCGCGGCGCCCGTGCGGCAGACTCACCCCTGTGACACAAAGCGCTTCCGGCCGCCCGTGGTGGGCGTCCGCGGTCTTCTACCAGATCTATCCGCGTAGCTACGCCGACGGCAACGGCGACGGCACCGGCGACCTTCCCGGCGTGCTGGCGCGTCTCGACCATCTCGCCGAACTGGGCGTCGACGCCATCTGGCTCTCGCCCTTCTACCGCTCCCCCATGGCCGACGGCGGGTACGACGTCGCCGATCCCTGCGACGTCGACCCGATCTTCGGCACGCTCGCCGACTTCGACGCCCTGCTCGCGGCGGCACACGAACGGTCGATCAAGGTGACGATCGACATCGTCCCGAACCACTTCTCCGTCGAGCACCCGTGGTTCCGTGCAGTCCTCGCCGGCGACCGGGACACCCCCGAACGCGCGCGCTTCGTGATCCGTCCGGGACGCGGAGCGGACGGCTCGCAGCCACCCAACAACTGGCCGTCGCAATTCGGCGGACCCGCGTGGTCGCGGCTGCCCGACGGCGACTGGTACCTGCACCTTTTCGCGCCCGAGCAGCCCGACCTGGACTGGACGAACCCCGACGTCCCGGCCGAGTTCGAGCGCATCGAGCGCTTCTGGCTGGACCGCGGCGTCGACGGTTTCCGCGTCGACGTCGCGCACTCGATGGCCAAGGAGCCGGGGCTGCCGGACATGCCACCCGAGGTGCTCGACTCGGTGCTGGCGAGCCACGACACGATGCCGCTGGTCACCGACGTCCGCTGGGACCGCGAGGGCGTGCATGCCTATCACCGGTTGATGCGCCGCGTCCTCGATTCCTATCCGGGCGAACGGATGGCGGTCGGCGAGGCGTGGGTGGCCGACGCGCAGCGATTGGCACGCTACGTGCGCCCGGACGAACTCAACCTCACCTTCAACTTCGAACTCGTGCAGGCGCCGTGGGGCGCCGAGGAGTTCCGCGCCGCGATCGAGCGCTCGCTGGCGGCCATGGCCGGTGTCGGCGCGCCCTGCACCTGGGTGCTCGACAACCACGACGTCGACCGAGCCGCGACCCGGTACGGAGGCGGCGCGCGGGGCATCGCCCGGGCCCGCGCCGCCGCACTGATGCAGTTGTCGCTGCCCGGCGCCGCCTACCTGTACAACGGCGACGAACTCGGCCTGGCGAACGTCGACCTGCCCGACGATGCGCTGCGCGACCCGACCTGGGAGAACAGCGGGCACACCGTCCGCGGACGTGACGGCGAACGCGTCCCGCTGCCGTGGTCGGGCGTCGCGCCGCCCTATGGCTTCTCCACCAGCGTCGACACGTGGTTGCCGATGCCCGCGGGTTGGGCGTCGTCCACCGTCGAGGCGCAACGGGCTGATCCTGCGTCGACGCTCACCCTGTTCCGCGAGACGCTGCGGCTGCGGCGCTCGACACCCGAGCTCGCGCAGCCGGGCGTCGCGTTCGTCGAGGCGCCGCCGGGCTGCCTGGCCTACCGCCGCGGCGCGCTGACGGTGGTGCTCAACGCCGGCGACGAGCCGGCGCCGATGCCGGCCGGTGAGGTCGTCCTCGCCTCCGGGCCGCTGCCTGCCGGGCCGACACCGCAGCTGCCGCCGGACACCGCCGTCTGGCTGCGCTGAACGGTCAGCCGGGCCGACTCGCGGGGCGCAGATCGAGGCCGGACCC
The DNA here is from genome assembly GCF_964246335.1 of uncultured Jatrophihabitans sp. Taxonomy (GTDB): domain Bacteria; phylum Actinomycetota; class Actinomycetes; order Mycobacteriales; family Jatrophihabitantaceae; genus Jatrophihabitans. Next base: position 9,218 of record NZ_CAXTQF010000088.1, read on the forward strand.
GGGACGTTCCAGGTAGACCGTCCCGTACCCGCCGACCACCCGGACCCAGCGGCCGGCGACATCGACGTGCGCCGGGCCGCCGCGGGTCAGGAACCCCATCCGGGTCAGTGCGGACAGCGCGCGCAGCGTGATCTCGATGCTGTCCGGGCCGGCCGGCGCCTGCGTGTCGCCGATGGTCAGCACGACCGAGTCCAGCAGCGCGTCGGCTACCTCGGCACGAGGCTGGGCGCCGGGCACGCCCTCGCGCGCAGCCGCGTCCTTGAGCGCGAGCGCGCCCTTGCGCACGAGCGGGCGGATGACGTCGTCCGGCACCGTCTCGACCCGGCGCCAGCCTGCGGTCGGCGGCACCCCGGTGCGCCACTCGTGCTCCCGCGATTGCGGCGGCTCCAGTGACGGGTCGTCGAGCCACGCGAGCAGCTGCGCTGCTTCGACCACCGTGTCGGCGTCGACCGTCTGGTCGGTTCCGACCGCCGGGTCCGTGCTCGCCGGATCACCGGTGACCAGCACGGTGCGCGAGACGAGCACTCCGAAGGGCAGCCGGACCAGCACGCCGGCTGACGCACCGGACACCCGGATACGCGCAACGGCACGGCTCTGCAGCTCCACGCAGCGGCGCAGCAACGGCGCCAGCTCGTGCAGCGCATCGAGCTGCGCCGCGGCGAACGACGGCAGTGTCATGCCGGTTCGTCGGCGTACGTCGCCAGGATGCCGCGCTCCTCGTCGGTCAGCCGCCGCGGCCGGTTGGCGGCGAAGTCGAAGGTCACGCAGGTGGTCGCGGCGCGTGCGGCGAGCACCGTGCCGTCCCAGATCTCGTACTCGATCGTGAACCGGGCGCCGCCGACGCGATCGATCCACAGCTGCAGGGACAGTGGCTGCGGGTGGTAGACGATCGGGCGCAGGTAGTCGATCTCGTGCCGGGAGATCACCGTGCCCGCGGAGAAGCTCTCGTGCCGGTGGAAGAACATCGCCACCCGCGCCTGCTCCAGGTACGCGAAGTACGCCGAGTTGTTGACGTGCCGATACGCGTCCATGTCCGACCAACGCATCGGCACCTCGTGCGTGAACCGAGCCACCGCCGAGCCGCTAGTCGCGGGTGAGCTTGCGATGCGTGACGGCGTGCGGCCGCGCGGCGTCCGGACCGAGGCGCTCGATCTTGTTCTTCTCGTAGGACTCAAAGTTGCCCTCGAACCAGAACCACTGCGCCGGGTCTTCCTCGGTGCCCTCCCACGCCAGGATGTGCGTGGCGATGCGGTCGAGGAACCACCGGTCGTGCGACGTGATCACGGCACACCCCGGGAACTCCAGCAGCGCGTTCTCCAGCGAGCCGAGCGTCTCGACGTCGAGGTCGTTCGTCGGCTCGTCGAGCATCAGCACGTTGCCGCCCTCTTTGAGTGTCAACGCGAGATTCAGCCGGTTGCGCTCACCGCCGGACAGCACCCGCGCCGGCTTCTGCTGGTCCGGGCCCTTGAACCCGAACGCGCCGACGTAGGCGCGTGACGGCATCTCCACGTGCCCGACGTTGATGTAGTCGAGTCCGTCGGACACGATCTGCCACACGTTCTTCTCCGCGTCCAGGCCCATCCGGTTCTGGTCGACGTAACTGATCTTGACGGTGTCGCCGATGCGCAGCTCGCCGGCGTCCGGCTCTTCCTGTCCGACGATCATCTTGAACAGCGTTGTCTTGCCGACGCCGTTCGGGCCGATGACACCGACGATGCCGCCGCGTGGCAGTGAGAAGTTCAGGTCGCGCATCAGCGGGTTGCCGTCGAAGCCCTTCGTCAGGCCGACGGCCTCGACGACCAGGTTGCCCAGCCGCGGGCCCGGCGGGATCTGGATCTCTTCGAAGTCCAGCTTGCGGGTCTTCTCCGCCTCCGCCGCCATCTCCTCGTAGCGAGCCAGCCGCGACTTGCTCTTGGCCTGCCGGCCGCGGGCGTTCTGCCGGACCCAGTCCAACTCGTCGCGCAGCCGCTTCTGCAGCTTCTGGTCCTTCTTGCCCTGCACGGCGAGCCGCTCGGACTTCTTCTCGAGATAGGTCGAGTAGTTGCCCTCGTACGGGTAGGCGCGGCCGCGGTCGAGCTCGAGAATCCACTGCGCCACGTTGTCGAGGAAGTACCGGTCGTGCGTGACGGCCAGGATCGTGCCGGGGTACTTGGCGAGGTGCTGTTCGAGCCACTGCACGCTCTCGGCGTCGAGGTGGTTCGTCGGCTCGTCGAGCAGCAGCAGGTCGGGTTGTTCGAGCAGCAGCTTGCACAACGCGACGCGGCGCCGCTCACCACCGGACAGGTGCGTGACCGGCTCGTCGCCGGGCGGGCAGCGCAACGCGTCCATGGCCTGCTCGATGCGACTGTCGAGTTCCCAGCCGTCGGCGTGCTCGATCTTTTCCATCAGCTCGCCCTGCTCGCCGAGCAACGCGTCGAAGTCGGCGTCCGGCTCGCCCATCGCGGCCGAGACCTCCTCGAAACGGGCAAGCGTCCCACGCAGGTCGGCGACGGCGTCCTCGACGTTCTCGCGCACCGTCTTCGTCTCGTCCAGCGGAGGTTCCTGCTGCAGCAGCCCGACGGTGGCGCCGTTGAGCAGGGTCGCGTCGCCGTTCGACGGCTGGTCCAACCCGGCCATGATCTTGAGCACGCTCGACTTGCCGGCGCCGTTCGGCCCGACCACGCCGATCTTCGCGCCGGGCAGGAACGCCAGCGTGACGTCGTCGAGGATGACCTTGTCGCCGTGCGCCTTGCGCACCTTCTGCATGG
>NZ_CAXTQF010000089.1:0-11566 GCF_964246335.1 uncultured Jatrophihabitans sp.
TCGCGGTAGGGGTCCGGGTCGGCGGCCATCGCGGCCAGCACGTCGATCTCCACCGCGTCCAACTCACACCGCCGCCGCCGGATCGCCGCCAGCACTTTCAACCGGCGCGCCTGACCCACCGAAGTGAAGTCCCACACCGCCTGCGTCATGTGTTCGATTCTAGAATCGACCACCGACAAAACCGGCTCTACCGTCAGCCCGGCTTCGACCCATCTGGAAACCGAGCACCGAACAATGCGAGCCGCTTGTTCACCTCTTCATGGGTCGACCGGTCCAGCCAGACACCGGCCACCGCCCGCCGGAATCTCGGATCACGACGGGCTCGCACCTCGATCTGACTGACCAACTGAAGTGCCTGGCTCGCTCGGACTAAGTCTTCAAGCGGTCCCGCCGCGATATAGCAGATTTCGTCGTCGTCCTCGGCGAGGTTGATCAACTCGCTAATGAGCTCGAGCGCACGCGGCCACGGGAATTCGTCAACCAGATCTGAAACACAGCAGTACGCCTGCATCTCATCGTCTTGGTCCTTCTCGCGATCAGACAGCCTCGTGTATCGCCAGAATTCGGCAGCGAGATCGGTCAGCGACGGCCAGCTCGCCTCGAGCCGGAATCCGGCGAAGTGGATCGACCCATCCGGAGCAATGTTCGTCGAGTGCATGGCGTCGGGCACTCGTGCTCAGCCGGCGGCGGCGATCGCTTCGAGCAACGGTTCGGCCAGCTCCTGCCGACAGATGAGCAGGTCGGGCAGATAAGGGTGCGCCGCGTTGTACTCGAGCGGCGAGCCGTCGATGCGCGACGTGTGCAGGCCGGCGGTTGCGCACACGCCGACCGGCGCGGCCGAGTCCCACTCCCATTGCCCGCCGGCGTGCAGGTAGGCATCCGCGTCGCCGCGTAACACGGCCATCGCCTTTGCCCCGGCCGAGCCCATCGTGACGAGCTCGGCGTCGAGCGCGGTGGCCACCGGCGCCGCGAACTCCGGCGGCCGGCTGTCGCTGACGAGAAAGCGGCGCCGGGAGTGTTTGCGGTCGCCGAGCACGGCGAGTCCGGTCGAGTAGACGGCGTCCAGCGCGGGTTGCGCCACGGCGGCATCGGTGATGCCCCGGCCGGCCTGCCACAGCGCGACATGCACCGCCCAGTCGTCGCGTCCGGGCATGCCGTACTCACGCGTGCCGTCGAGCGGGTCGATGATCCAGACGCGATCCGCGGACAACCGCTCCGGCGAGTCGGCCGACTCCTCGGACAGCACCGCGTCGCCGGGCCGCGCGTCGGCGAGTTCGCGCAGCAGCAGGACATTGGAATCCGCGTCGCCGCGCTTGCCGAGCTCCTTGCCGGTCAGCCCGCTCGCGGCGCGCAGGGTCAGCAGCAGCTCTCCGGACAGGTACGCCACCTCGGCCGCCAGTCGCGCGTCGGAGAGCAGGGACGTCACGACATCCGCTCGATCATGTCGAGAACTCGGGTCGCCTGCGCCTTGGCGTCGCCGTCGTCCGGGCGCAACCGCAGCTCCGGTGTCTCGGGCGCTTCGTAGGGATCATCGACACCGGTGAAGTTGGCGATCTCCCCGGCACGTGCCTTGGCGTACATGCCCTTCGGGTCGCGGGCCTCGCACACCTCGAGCGGGGTGTCGACGAAGACCTCGACGAACGGGACGGACGCGTCGACGTGCGACGCCCGCACCCGATCGCGGTCAGCCGTGTACGGACTGACGAGCGACACGATGGCGACCACGCCGGCGTCACCGAGCAGCTTGGCGACCTCGCCGACACGACGCACGTTCTCTGCGCGGTCGTCGGCGGAGAAGCCGAGATCGGCGTTCAGCCCGTGGCGCAGGTTGTCGCCGTCGAGCAGGTAGGCGGGGCGCCCCGACGCGACCAGCCGGCGTTCGAGTTCGGCCGCGACGGTGGACTTGCCCGACCCGGACAGCCCGGTGAGCCACACCGTCATGCCCTGCGTGGCGCGCTCCGAACGCTGCACCGAGCCGTGGTGCCACACGACGTGCGAATCGTGCTGCGTCGGCCCGATGATCATGCCGGCGGCGACGGTGTTGTTCGTGGCCTCGTCGATCAGGATGAAGCTGCCCGTGTCGCGGCTGCGCCGGTACGCGTCGAAGAGCAGCGGCTGCTGCGTGCGTAGTTGCAGCCGGCCGATCTCGTTCAGCGCAAGGTGGTCGGCGGTCTCGTCGCGGTGCAGCGTGTTGATGTCGAGGCGGTAATCGAGGTCGCGCACCACGGCTCGGGTGGAGCGGGTCGTGTGCTGGATCGTGTAGCGGGCGTCCGGCTTCAGCACGGCGTCCGCGGACAGCCAACTGATCATCGCGTCGACGTCCTGACCGATGTGCGGCCGGTTGAGCGGGCGGCAGATGAGATCGCCGCGGCTGATGTCGATGTCGTCGGCGAGCTCGACGGTCACCGCCTGCTCCACGAACGCCTCGTCGAGCTTGCGACCGCCCGGCGCCCACACCGCCGACACCTTCGTGGAGAACCCGGACGGCAGGACGGTGACCTCGTCGCCCGGGCGGATCGTGCCGCCGGCCATCGTTCCGGCGTAGCCGCGGAAGTCGTGCAGCGACGCGTCCGACGACTGGTGCGGCCGGATGACGTACTGCACCGGCAGCCGCAGGTCGATGAGGTTGCGGTCGGACTCGATGTGCAGGTCCTCCAGGTAGTGCAGCAGCGACGAGCCCTCGTACCACGGCATCGCCTGACTGCGCTGCACCACGTTGTCACCGGTCAGTGCCGACACCGGGATGAAGGCGAGGTCGCCGATCTCGAGCTTCGCGGCGAACCGGCGGAAGTCCTCGCGGATCTCGTCGAAACGCTCCTGCGAGTACTCGACGAGATCCATCTTGTTGATGCACACGATCAGGTGCGGGATGCCGAGCAGGCTGGCCAGGAACGCGTGTCGGCGCGACTGCTCCAGCACGCCGTTGCGCGCGTCGACGAGGATCAGTGCGGCGTCGGCGGTGGACGCCCCGGTGACCATGTTGCGCGTGTACTGCGTGTGGCCCGGAGTGTCCGCGATGATGAACTTGCGCTTCGGCGTCGCGAAGTAGCGGTAGGCGACATCGATGGTGATGCCCTGCTCGCGTTCGGCGCGCAGGCCGTCGGTCAGCAACGCGAGGTCCGGGGTCTCGGATCCGCGCGAGCGGCTGGTGGCCTCGACGGAGGACAGCTGATCCTCGAAGATCGCCTTCGAGTCGTAGAGCAGGCGACCGATCAGCGTCGACTTGCCGTCGTCGACGGAACCGGCAGTTGCGATGCGAAGCAGGGCACTCATGACTAGAAGTAACCCTCCTTCTTGCGGTCTTCCATGCCGGCTTCGGAGATGCGGTCGTCGGCTCGGGTGGCGCCGCGCTCGGTGAGGCGTGCGGCAGCGACCTCGGCCACGACGTCGGCGGCGGTGGCCGCGGGGGACTCGACGCACCCGGTGCACGTGGCGTCACCGATGGTGCGGAAGCGCACCGTCGCGTTGTACGACGTCTCGTCGGCGGTGGGCGAGATGAACCGGTTGACGGCCAGCAGCATGCCGTCGCGCTCGACGACCTCGCGCTTGTGCGCGTAGTACAGCTCGGGCAGCTCGATCTGTTCGGACTCGATGTAGGACCAGATGTCGAGCTCGGTCCAGTTGGACAGCGGGAAGACGCGGATGTTCTCGCCCTTGCGGTGCCGCCCGTTGTACAGGTTCCACAGCTCCGGACGCTGGTTGCGCGGATCCCACTGGCCGAACTCGTCGCGGAAGCTAAAGACCCGTTCCTTGGCGCGCGCCTTCTCCTCGTCGCGGCGTGCGCCGCCGAACACGGCGCCGAAACGGTTCTCGCTGATACCGCGCAGCAACGTCACCGTCTGCAGCTTGTTGCGTGGCGCGCCGGGGAAGTCTTCGTGTGCCCGGCGCGCATCGATGTCGTCCTGGACGCTCGCGACGATCAGCCGCAGGCCGTAGCGCTCGACGGTGCGGTCGCGGAACGCGAGGACCTCGTCGAAGTTCTGCCCGGTGTCGACGTGCATGACGGGGAACGGCACGGGTGCGGGCCAGAACGCCTTGACGGCCAGGTGCAGCATGACCACGGAGTCCTTGCCGCCGGAGAACAACATCGCGGGTTTCTCGCTCGTCGCGGCGACCTCACGAATGATGTGGACGGCTTCGGACTCGAGCTTGTCGAGGTGTGACAGCTCGTAAGCCACGCTCATCTACGAAACCCTTCCACGCCGTCCCAGGCACGCGCGTTGCGTAGCCTGTGCGACCCGTCCTTGCGACTGTCGCAGCCAACCTAACCAACACCGCCCGCCGCCACGCCAATTCCGCCGACGTCGGGTGGGCCGGCACACGCGTCGCGGTAGGCCGTCACGACCCGCGGATACGCTGGCGAACGTGACGGAAAGCGAGCGGGTTGTCCAGGACGACGCGCAGGAGGGCCCCGCTCCGGACACCATCGACGAGGTCGACGTCGCGCGCGAGGCCGCCGACGAAGGTAAAGACCGCGCTACACCGCCGGCGCTCGAGACCCCTGTCGCGGCGGCGAACGCCGAGGGTGAGAGCTACCTCACCGTGCTGCTCGCGCTCGGGGCCAACGTCGGCGTCGGCATCCTCAAGCTCGCTGCCGGGTTGATCAGCGGATCGGCGGCCCTGCTGTCCGAGGCCGCGCACTCCGCAGGTGACTGCACCACCGAGGTGTTGCTGCTGGTCGCTCAGCGCCGGTCGATGAGACCGGCCGACCGCTCGCACCCGTTCGGCTACGGCAAGGAGCGCTACTTCTGGTCGTTGACCGCGGCCGTCGCGATCCTGGTGTCCGGTGCGGCGTTCTCGCTGTACGAGGGTCTGCACGCCATCTTCGGCGCGCAGGAGACCGACAAGCTGCTCTGGATCAACTACCCGGTGCTGGCCTTCTCCGCGATCCTCGAGGGCACGTCGCTGCGCCAGGCCGTCAAGGCGATGCAGGGGGAGACCAAGAAGCTCCAACGCTCCGTGCGTTCGTACCTGCGCACGCCGCGCGACCCCACCATCAACAGCGTGTTGCTCGAAGACAGTGCCGCGATCATCGGGCTGGCGGTGGCCGCGATCGGCGTCGCGCTGCACCAGGTCACGGGGAACCAGGCATGGGACGGCGCCGCGTCGCTGGTCATCGCGGTACTGCTGTTGCAAGTTGCCTTCGTGCTGGCCCGGGCCAATGAGGACCTGCTGATCGGCAAGCAGGCGGACCCGCGGCTCATCCGCGAGATCGAACTGTGGCTGGAGGAGCAGAAGGAGATCGTCGACGTCGTGGACCTGCTGACGATGCGCACCGGCACGGACAGCATCTTGCTGTGCGCACGAGCTGACTTCGTGAATTCGACCTCGGCCGGCGACGTCGAGGAGGCGTGCGTGCGGCTGGACGCGCAGATGCGCGAGAAGTGGCCGTCGCTCGACGAGATCTTCATCCAGCCGGCGTCGCGGGACGACGAATCGATGCGTCGGCGCGTCCAGCAGCGCTATGGCCGGGCGCTCGCCGACGAATGAGCGTGCACCCGGGAGTGCGTGAGCTGCTGCGCGCGGGCGGTGTCCTGGTGCTCAGCGGGGCTGGGCTGTCCACCGAATCCGGCATTCCCGACTACCGGGGGCCGACCGGTACGCAACGTCGGCATGCGCCGATGACCTACCAGGCGTTCACCGGTTCGCCGCAGGCGCGGCGCCGGTACTGGGCGCGCAGTTACCTGGGCTGGCGCCAGATCGCCGATGCGCAGCCGAACGACGGGCATCGCGCCGTGACCTCGCTACAGCGCGACGGCTCGGTCGACGCGATCATCACGCAGAACGTGGACGGGCTGCACCAGGCGGCGGGCGCGCAGGACGTCATCGAGCTGCACGGCGGCCTCGATCGCATCGTCTGCCTCGAGTGCGGTCGCCGCGAGACGCGCTCCGACGTCGACGCGCGACTGCGCGCCGCCAACCCGGGATTCGACGCGGCTGTGCTCGTCGTCAACCCGGACGGCGACGCCGAGGTGTCCGACGACCGACTCGACGAATTCGTGCCGGTGAGCTGTTTGTTCTGCGGCTCGGACCTGATCAAGCCGGATGTCGTGTTCTTCGGCGAGAGCGTGCCGCGGCCACGGGTGGACGCGTGCTTCGCGCTGGTCGAGGACGCGTCGAGCCTGCTCGTGCTCGGGTCGTCGTTGACGGTGATGTCCGGGCTGCGTTTCGTGCGGCGCGCTGCCGCGTGCGACATCCCCGTCGCGATCGTCAATCAGGGCCCGACCCGCGCGGACGACCTCGCAGCGGTGAAGGTCGAGGCGCCACTCGGCGCATTCCTGTCGTCCCTGGCCGTTTCGCACTCTCCACTGGCGCAACAGGGGTCCCATGCGTCACAATGAACTCACACGTCTCTGACGGACACGGACGGATCGCTGGGGAAGGCGTCGCCGTCGAGTTCACGGAGGTGTGCAATGACCAATGCCCGCACCGGTTCTGCCGGGTCAGGGGCGGGTCGCGCTGTGCCCGCGACCCGCGGGGTCGTCTACCTGCACTGCGTGCCGTCCGCCATCGCTCCGCACGTGGAATGGGCGCTGGCCGGCGTGCTCGGCCGGCCCGCGCGGCTGGAGTGGTCCGCGCAGCCGGTCGCACCGTCGCACCTGCGTGCGGAAGCCGCCTGGATGGGACCGATCGGCAGCGCGGCGCGCTTGTCGGCGGCACTGCGAGCCTGGCCGATGCTGGTCTTCGAGATCACCGAAGAGGGCACCTGGGCCAGTGACGGCGAGCGGCTCGCGTACGTGCCCGGCCGCGGTTTTCATCGCAGCATGATCGCCGCCAATGGCGACGTCGTCGTGGGCGAGGAGCGGCTGCGTGGACTCGCCGCTCGGGCGCGCACCGCGGACGAACTTCAGCACGGCATTGCCGAACTCCTCGGCACGGCGTGGGACGCCGAGCTCGAGCCCTACCGCGTCGGCGGCGACGGCGCCCCCGTGACGCTGCTGCACCAGGTGGTGTAGCGGCTACAGCGGGATGTTGCCGTGGGCTCCCCGACCGGGGGGTGCCTCGGCCAGCGCCTCGGCCAACGCACGCCGGGTCTGCGGTGGCTCGAGCAGCTCGTCGACCACACCGATCTCCATGGCCCGCGCGACGCCGCCGGCGATCCGCTCGTGCTCCTCGGCCAGCTGCGCGTGCAATGCCTCGCGCTCGCCGGGCGGCGCAGCGGCGAGCTTCTTGCGATGCAGGATGCCGACGGCGGCCGACGCGCCCATCACCGCCACTTCGGCACCGGGCCACGCAAAGACCTTCGTCGCGCCGAGCGCGCGCGAGTTCATGGCGATGTACGCACCGCCGTACGTCTTGCGCGTCACCAGGGTCACCCGCGGCACGACGGACTCGCCGAACGCGTGCAGCAGCTTGGCGCCGCGCCGCACGATGCCGTCCCACTCCTGGCCGACGCCGGGCAGGTAACCGGGCACATCGACGAGCACGACCAGCGGCACGCCGAACGCGTCGCACATGCGCACGAACCGCGCTGCCTTCTCCGCCGACGGCGAGTCGAGGCAGCCGCCGAGACGCAGCGGGTTGTTGGCGATCACGCCGACGGTGCGCCCGGTCAGCCGGCCGAAGCCGGTGACGATGTTCGGCGCCCACCGCGCATGCAGCTCGATGAAGCCGCCCTCGTCGAGCACCGACGCGATGACGGGGTGCACGTCGTAGGCGCGCTTCGGGTTGTCCGGCAGCAACGAGCTGACGTCGAACGCCGGACCGAGCTGCGAGAGGTCGAACGCGCCCTGCCGGGCGAGCAGTGAGGTGACCGACTGCGCCGCAGCGAGCGCGCCGTCTTCGTCGTCGGTGACGACATGCACCACGCCGCTGCGCCGGCCGTGCGTGTCCGGGCCGCCGAGCGATTCCATGTCGACGTTCTCGCCGGTGACCGAGCGCACGACGTCCGGACCGGTGACGAACACCCGCCCGCCGGTCGACATGATCACGACGTCGGTGAGCGCCGGGCCGTATGCCGCGCCGCCGGCGGCGGGGCCGAGCACCACCGAGATCTGCGGCACGCGCCCTGACGCGCGGATCATCGCCTGGAAGACCTCGCCGACGGCGTGCAGCGCGACGACGCCCTCCGCGAGCCGCGCACCGCCGGAGTGCCACAGGCCGATCACCGGCACGCGCTCGCGCACTGCGAGGTCGATGGCGTCGACGATGTGCCGGCAGCCTTCGACACCCATCGCGCCACCCATGACCGTGGCGTCGGAGCAGTAGGCGAGCGCGCTCGCGCCGTTGACCTGCCCGCGTGCGTACACCACGCCGCTGGTGTCGCGCGGGCGCAGCAGCTCCACAGTGCCCGCGTCGAAGAGCTTCTCCAGCCGCAGGACGGGATCGCGCGGATCGATCTCTGGGGGTATCTGCGGAGTGGGGGCGAGCGCGGTCATGTCAGTCAGGCCTTCCGGAACACCAGAGACGCGTTGTGACCGCCGAAGCCGAACGAGTCGTTGATCGCGACGGTGACCGGCATCTCCCGCTTCTCGCGGGGGACGTCGACGCGCAGCTCGTCGTCGGGGTCGTCGAGGTTGATCGTCGGCGGCACGACGTCGTGGTGCACCGACAGCACCGTGGCCACGGACTCGATCGCGCCTGCGGCGCCTAGCAGGTGGCCGGTCATGGACTTCGTGGCGGTGACGACGGTGTCCTCGCCGAACAGCTGCGCAACCGCGCCCGCCTCGCCCATGTCGCCGACCGGCGTCGACGTCGCGTGCGCATTGACGTGCACGACGTCGTCCTTGGTGATGCCGGCCCGCTGGACGGCGAGCTCGAGCGCGCGGATCTGCCCGGACCGGTCCGGCTGCACGATGTCGTACGCGTCCGAGGTGATGCCGGCGCCGGCGAGCACGGCGTAGGGGGTACGGCCACGGGCGGCCGCCGACGCGGCACGCTCGAGCACCAGCACGCCCGCGCCCTCGCCGAGCACGAACCCGTCGCGGCCCTTGTCCCACGGCCGGGACGCCCGCGCGGGTTCGTCGTTGCGGGTGCTCATCGCGCGCATCTGCGCGAAGCCCGCGATGTTCAGCGGGTGGATGCACGCCTCGGTGCCGCCGACCACGACGACGTCGGCGCGATCGAGCTGCAGCAGGTCCAGGCCGTAGGCGACCGCCTCGGACCCGGACGCGCACGCGCTGACCGTGGTGTGCACCCCGGCCTGCGCGCCGACCTCCAGACCGACGTAGGCCGCCGAGCCGTTCGGCATGTTCATCGGGATGAGCAGCGGCGATACGCGCGACGGGCCTTTGTCGTGCATCAGGTCGTACTGCGCGAGCAGCGACGTCACGCCGCCGATACCGGTGCCGATGACCACCGCGACCCGCGTCGGATCCAGGCCGGCGTCGCGCGCCGTGCCCTCGAAGCCGGCGTCGGCCCACGCCTCGTTGGCCGCCACCAGCGCCGCCTGCTCGCTGCGGTCGAGGCGGCGGGCCTGCTTGCGCGGCAACACCTCGGCCGGATCGGTGACCATCCGCGCCGCGATGCGCACCGGCAACTGCTCGGCCCAGTCGTCGGTCAGCGCGACGACGCCGGAGCGTCCGTCGAGCAGCGCCGACCAGAAACTCGCGACGTCACCGCCCAGCGGAGTAGTGGCTCCGAGGCCGGTGACGACGATGTCGTCCGCCCCGGAAGGCGTGGCAGCAGTAGTCATGAAGTCCGGTCAGCTCTTGTGCTGCTCGATGTAGGTCACGGCGTCGCCGACGGTCTTCAGCTCGGACAGCTGCTCGTCCGGGATCGTCGCGCCGAACTTCTCCTCGACGGCCATCGCGACCTCGACCATCGACAGCGAGTCGACATCGAGGTCGTCGACGAAGCTCTTCTCCGGCGTGACGTCCTTCGGGTCCACGTCGGCGACCTCGTTCAAGATCGACGCGAGCTCTTGCAGGATGGTGTCGTCGGCCACGGTGTGGTGATCCTTTCGGTGTGTGGTGCGGGACCGGGTGGGCCCGCGGGCGGTGCGAATCAGGGGGAGAGAACGACCTGGCCGGCGTAGGCCAGACCGGAGCCGAAGCCGAGCAGCAGCACCGGCGCGGCGGAGGGGATCTCGCCCGCCTCGACCATCCGCGAGAGCGCGAGCGGGATGGTCGCTGCTGACGTATTACCCGACGTGATGATGTCGCGGGCGATCACGGCGTTGGGCAGGCCGATGCGCCGGACGAGCGCGTCGATGATCCGCAGGTTGGCCTGGTGCGGGACGAACGCCACGATGTCGGCGGGATCGACCCCGGCGCGCTCGCACGCCTCCAGCGCGATCGGCGCCATCTGGCCGGTGGCCCAGCGGTAGACCGTCTGGCCCTCCTGGCGGAACGTGTGCGTGCGCTCGTCGATGGCGACCGTGTCGAACTGCTCGCCGTCGCTGCCCCAGACGACCGGGCCGAAGGTCGGGGTGTCCGACGCGCCGACCACCGCCGCGCCGGCGCCGTCACCCAGGATGATGCAGGTGCCGCGGTCGGTCATGTCCAGCCAGCCGGAGAACCGCTCGGCCGCGACGACGAGCGCGTTGCGGGCCTGTCCGACGCGGACCGCGGCGGACGCCGCGTTGAGCGCGTACATGAAGCCGGAGCAGCCGGAATTGACGTCGTAGGCGCCCGGTGCGTCGATGCCGAGCCGGGCGGCGAGTTGGGGGGCCGCGGCGGGGACCGGCGTCGGCATGGTGCAGGTGGCGACGATGACGAGGTCGACGTCGGCGGTCGATACCCCCGCCGCGGCGAGGGCCTTGCTGCCGGCCTGTTCGGCCATGTCGACGACGGTCTCGTCGGCGTCGGCCCAGCGCCGCTCGGCGATGCCGACCCGGGTCTTGATCCACTCGTCGTCGGTGTCGACACCCTGGGCGATGAGGTCGAGGTTGGTGACGACGTTCGACGGCCGGTAGTGCCCGAGGCCGAGGATGCGGGTGCCCGGCACCGCCTCGGTGCTCGCGAGCGTGAGGGGGGCGTTCACGTCATGCCTCCGATCCGGCAGCGGCGAGCCGCGCGACCGGCAGCCCGGCGGCCACGATGTCGCCGTCGTGGCGCAACCACTCGGCGAGTACACCGGCCAACGGCGACACGATGGCGTGCTCGTCGCGGTTGGTGCGCACGGTGCCGATCCGCGCGCCGCGTTCGACCGCGCCGCCCTCGTCGAGCGTGTCGGCGCGGACGAACACCCCCTTGGCCGGGGTGACGACGATGCGGAAGTCCGGGGTGTGCTCGCCCTGGCCGTGCTGCGGGCGGCTGGCGACGAGCGCACGGGCGCGGTCGAGATCGTCCGGGCCCTTGATCGCGACGATCTCGGCCCCGGGGAGTTCCCGCTTGGCGATGCCGGCGAGCACGCCGCCGGGAGCGAGCTCCACGACGGCCGTCACGCCGAGGTCCCGGCACGACTGCAGGCACAGGTCCCAGCGCACCGGCACCGTCACCTGCCGCACGAGCCGGGCGCGCAGGTCCGCGGCCTCGACCACGGCGGCGCCGTCGGCGTTGGACAGCAGGATGGGCCGCGGGTCGGCGAAGGCGACGTCGCGCGCGTAGTCGGCGAGCGCGGCCTCGGCCGGTGCCATGAAGCGGGTGTGGAACGCGCCGGCGACCTGCAGCGGGCGCACCCGCGC
>NZ_CAXTQF010000090.1:0-10639 GCF_964246335.1 uncultured Jatrophihabitans sp.
CGGGTGGACGACGAGCCCACCCGCCCGCGCCCGCGGCTGCTCGTCGTCGGTGACGACGGGACCGCGGCCGACATGTTGTTGGGTGAACGCAGCGACGCGCAGATCCAGCTCGACGAGGTCGCCGCGCGGCGCGCGGCCGCGGCGCTGCACGAGCTGGCCGCCCAGTTCGGGCTGCGTTCGTCGAGCGTCGCCGTGCCGGCCGGCGAGCCGCTCGCCCGGTTCGCCGCCGCTACGGCGTTCGGCGAGTTCACCGCCGCCTACCTGGCGTTCGGGCTCGGCCTCGACCCCGGGTCGCGCGGTCCCGCCGAGCGAGATCACTGATGGGCACCCCCACTGCGGCCCACCGCCCCGTCCCATTTCTCCCGCTGATCAACAGCAGGATTTGCGCATCAGGGTGCGCAAAACCTCCTGTTGATCAACAAGCGGTGATGCGTGGGGAGGGGGCACGGTGAGCGCGTCCGGCGGGAGCAAAGCGATCTTCGCCGCGCTCGGCGCCAACCTCGGCATCGCAGTGATCAAATTCGTGGCGTTCGGCATCACCGGCTCGTCGTCGATGCTCGCCGAGGGCGTGCACTCGGTCGTCGACTCGGGCAACCAGGGGCTGTTGCTGCGCGGCGCCCGGTCGGCGCGGCGGCGCGCCACACCGCAGCATCCGTTCGGCTTCGGCCGCGATCGTTACGTCTACGGGTTCCTCGTCTCGCTGCTGCTGTTCTCCGCGGGCGGGTTGTTCGCGCTGTACGAGGGCGTGCAGAAGATCCGGCACCCGCACCACCTCGACAGTGCACTCGTGGCCGTCGTCGTGCTCGTCGTCGCCATCGGCCTGGAGTCTTTCTCGCTGCGCACGGCGGTGCACGAGTCGCGCGAGCTGAAGGGCGACGATTCGTGGTTCGGCTTCGTGCGGCACGCGAAGAACCCCGAGCTGCCGGTCGTGCTGCTCGAGGACGTCGCCGCGCTCACCGGCCTCGCGTTCGCCCTCATCGGCGTGGCGCTCGCGACGCTGACCGGCCAGCCGGTGTGGGACGGCATCGGCACCTGCGCCATCGGCGCGCTGCTCATCACCGTGGCGCTCGTCCTCGTGGTCGAGACGAAGAGCCTGCTGGTGGGCGAGTCCGCTTCTGCGGCTGATCTCACCCGTATCGAGGCCGGCCTGGTGGGTGACGGCGAAACGAGCGGCGTCGAGCGGGTCATCCACCTGCGCACGATGCATCTCGGCCCGGACGAGCTGCTCGTCGGCGCGAAGCTGGCGATGCCGCCCGGCGCGTCGTTGGCGCAGGTGGCGAGCGCCATCGACGCCGCCGAGGCGCGGGTGCGGGCAGCGGTGCCGGCGGCCCGGGTGATCTACCTCGAACCCGACCTCGACCGGGAGCGCAGCCGCTGATGGCCGTCCTCGCCCTCGACGGCGTCCTGCGCCGCTACGACTGGGGCTCGACCACCGCGATCCCGCAGCTGCTCGGGGTCGAGCCCGACGGCCGGCCGGCCGCCGAGCTGTGGTTCGGCGCGCACCCCGATGATCCGTCGACCGTCGTCGAGACCGGCGTGCCCCTCGACCGGGTGATCGACGAGGACCCGCTGACGACGCTCGGCGCGGGCGCGCTCGACCGGTTCGGACCCCGCCTGCCGTTCCTGCTCAAGGTGCTGGCAGCGGGCACCGCGCTGTCCATCCAGGTGCATCCGACACTCGACCAGGCCCGCGCGGGATTCGCCGCAGAGGACGCGGCCGGGATCGCGCGCGACGCGCCGACCCGCAACTACCGCGACGCCAACCACAAGCCCGAACTCGTCTGCGCGCTGACACCCTTCGACGCACTGTGCGGCTTCCGTCCGGTGCCGGTCGTCCGGGATGTGCTGGCCGCACTCGCCCTGCCCGAACTCGACTTCGTGACGGCGGCGCTCGACTCGCCGCAACCGCTACGCACCGCGTTCACCGCGATCCTCGAACACCCGGACATCGCGCCCGTGTCGCGTGCGGTGGGCGAACGCGCATCCGGGCGCGGCGAGACGCTGCACGGCGTCGCCCTGGCCACGCAGGACTTCCCCGGCGACGCCGGCGTAGTGCTCGCCCTGCTGCTGAACTACGTGCGCCTCGAGCCGGGCGAGGCCATCTTCCTCGGTGCGGGCAACGTGCACGCCTACCTGCGCGGCACCGGCGTCGAGATCATGGCGAACAGCGACAACGTGCTGCGCTGCGGGTTGACCGCCAAGCACGTCGACGTCGCCGAGCTGCTCGCGATCACCGACTTCGAGCCGCTGGCGCAGCCACGCTGGCCCGCGCAGCGCGGCGTGTTCGAGGTGCCGGTGCCCGACTTCCGGCTCGTCACCTTCGAGGTCGACGAAGCCGTCGGTCTGGACGATGCAGGCCCGTCGATCGTGCTGTGCACGTCCGGCGCCGTCCAGGTCGGCGACGTGCCGGTCGGCGCCGGCCACGCGGCGTTCGTCCCGGCCGCCGAGGCGACGACGATCAGCGGCGCCGGCACGGTCTACATCGCCGGCGCCGGCGGTTGATCAGCTGCAGCTGCGTGCGTAGAACCCGGTGATGGTGACGGTGATGCCGGCCCACGGGTAGGACGTCGCGATCTGGACGCCGTTGAGTTCCGCCATACCGACCTGGACGATCTGATCGCGGTTCTTCAGCAGGTGCAGGGTTACCGCGTGGGTGGCAAGACCTTCCGGCGTCAGCTGCATTCCTTCGCTCGCGTGCAGCGTCTCGCGAACCTGCAGCCGCGCGACCTCGTAGGTCGGCAGCGGGGCGGCCGTGCGGTAGGTGTACGCGGACGCGGACCGGATCGTCGGCTGGAGTGCGTGATCGGCCACGTTCTGCCAGCCGAGGCTGCAGTGGCTCGACCCGGTGCGGGTCGACACAACCAGCGCGGGGTTGTTGACGATGATCACCTTGGCGCCCGCCGACACGGCGCGTTCGACACCGTCGATCACTGTTTTCTGTTCCGCCGACGTGAGCGCACCCGGCTCGGCGAGCAACGGGTCGACGTTGTAGACGGTCGGCACGAGGCCGATCGAGCGGAGGTACTCATTGAGGTACGGCGTCTCGTAGTCCGCGTTGTAGGACAGGTCGTAGGCGCCCAAGTTCTTGGCCTGCAGCGCCGCCGTCGTGGTCGGTCTCACGATCAGCGCCGAGACGCGTAACGACGGGGACGCGTCGTGGAACCCCGCGATGCCCTCCCACCTGAAGTCCTGCATGATCGTGCGGCCGATCAGATGCGCCGCGACCACGGCGTCGCCGACCTGCTTCGCCCAGGCTCGCACCAAGTCGGGGCTCTCGCCGGAATAGGTCGCCGCCTCCAACCGCAGTTTGGTGGTGGTGTTCGTGCTGTCGAGCAGTAGTTGCAGCAACTGGTCCTCGGTGGGGATCGGCTGCCCGTCACACTGGATCTGCTGCACCTCGGCGTAGGTGAGCGTGTAGACGTTCTGGTCCAGGTACGGCCCGCTGCAGCGCGGCGCGGTGAACTGTTCGTCGTGCTCGATGATCCCGACGCCGTCCGCGGTGATCCAGGTGTCCGCTTCCACCTCGCCGACGCCCTCGGCCAACGCGTTTCCGAACGCCTCGAGCGAGTTCTGCGGTTCCTCCTGGCCGCCGCCCCGGTGCCCCGACACGGTGACGTTGAGGGCGATGCTCGCGCGCAGCGTCGCCGAGTTGCGTATCGGCGCGGCGACCGGCCGGCCGATCACCCGCCCGGCGCTGCTGCCGGGTGCCGACCCCGAGGTCGCCGACGCCGGCCCCGCGCAGGCGAGGACGGTCAGGAGGGCGACGGCAGCGGCGACCCCACTCGCGCCGAACAACGCGATCGTGGATCTCGTGGCGCAGCGCAAGACGCGCATATGTCCTGCTCCTGTAGGGGCGTCGGGCTCGACTCTCTGCGACACCGCGTCGCAGGACCAAGTTAAAGGACTGTAAAATTCGTGGCATACCGAGTCAAGCCCTTCCGACGCGGGATGCACGGCTGACACGCTGTGGCGCCGTCGCGAGGCTCCGGGCGCACCGCCGCTCGGATTGGTACCGTCTCGTCGGCGCTCGGAGGCGGGTGCGCCCGAGAAAAATGGGACAGGATGCGGTCAGTTCATGGTGAATAGCTTTCGGTTCGACGTCGTCATCATCGGCGGTTGCGGGCATGTCGGTCTGCCGCTCGGGATCGCGTTGGCCGATCAGGGCCGCAAGGTTGCGCTCTACGACATCAACGAAGCCACGGTCAAGACCGTCAACGACGGGGAGCTGCCGTTCCGCGAGGACGGTGCCGATGCGCCGCTGCGCGCCGCCCGGGCCGCGGACACGCTCGTGGCGACCACCCAGCCCGAGGTGATCAGCGAGGCCGAGTGCGTCGTGGTGGTCGTCGGCACGCCCGTCGACGAGTTCCTCAGCCCGAACCCGCAGGCCATCCCGCGGGCGATCAACCAGGTCGGCGAGTACCTGCGCGACGGACAGCTGCTCGTACTACGCAGCACCGTCTACCCCGGCGTGACCACACTGGTCGAACGCGCGGTAGCCGCGCTCGGACACGACATCGACATCGCGTTCTGCCCGGAACGCATCGCCGAGGGCAAGGCGATGACCGAACTCCGGTCCCTGCCGCAACTGGTGGCCGCACGCACCCCGCGTGCTCAGGAACGTGCGGCGACGCTGTTCCGCACCCTGACCGACTCGATCGTGCCGCTGGCACCCGAGGAGGCCGAACTCGCGAAGCTGTTCACCAACACGTGGCGCTACATCAAGTTCGCCACGGCGAACCAGTTCTACATGCTCGCCAACGACGCGGGACTGGACTTCACCCGCATCCGCGACGCCCTGATGCTCGACTACCCGCGCGCGGCCGACCTGCCGATGTCCGGTTTCGCCGCCGGTCCGTGCCTGTTCAAGGACGCGATGCAGCTTGCGGCGTTCAGCAACAACAACTTCCCCCTCGGGCACGCGGCCATGCTGGTCAACGAGGGCCTGCCGCTGTACATCGCCTCCCGGCTCGCGGAGAAGTACGACCTGGAGAACATGACCGTCGGCATCCTCGGCATGGCGTTCAAGGGCGAGAGCGACGACATCCGCTCCAGCCTGAGCTACAAGCTGCGTCGTGTGCTGCTCGTCAAGGCGGGCGGCGTCCTGTGCACCGACCCCTACGTCGACGACGCGCGTCTCGTGTCGCATGACGAGGTCATCGCCGGTGCGGACCTGTTGATCGTCGGCGCACCGCACCGGGCCTATGCAGACCTGCAGGCGTCCGTGCCGATCGTCGACGTGTGGAATCTGCGCGGTGACGGGGTCCTGGTGTGACCTCCGATCCTGCGGCGATATCGACGCCTGCGGACGCCGAGGAGCCGCGGGTCAGCATCATCGTCCCCGCCTACAACGAGGGTGAGGGCATTGAGCGGGTCGTGCAGCGCATCGCCCGGGCCGTGTCCGTGCCCTTCGAGCTGCTGATCGTCTTCGACACCCCGGACGACACGACGGCACCCGTCGCGCAGCGCCTGCAGGCCGCGGATCCCCGGGTGCGGCCGACCCTCAACACACACGGCCGGGGGCCGGCGAACGCGATTCGGTTCGGCTTCGACGCTGCCACCGCCCCGGTCGTCGTGGTGACGATGGCCGACGGCAGCGACGACCCGTCACAGATCGGCGCGCTGGTCGACCTCGTCGAGCGTGGGGTGGTGGTTGCCGCGGCGTCGCGGTACATGCCCGGCGGTCAGCAGGTGGGCGGCCCGCTGCTCAAGGGGCTGCTCTCGCGCCTGGCGGGACGCTCGCTGCACCTCATCGCGCGGGTCGGCACGCGCGACGCGACGAACAGTTTCAAGGCGTACTCGACCGACTTCGTGCGGCGGGTGTCGGTCGACAGCAGGCACGGGTTCGAACTCGGCCTCGAGCTCACCGCGAAGGCACGCCGGCTGCGGCTGCCGGTCGCCGAGATCCCGACCATCTGGCTCGACCGGGAGCTCGGCACGTCGAACTTCCAGCTCTACCGCTGGTTACCGCGCTACCTGCGTTGGTATTTCTACGCGTTCGGATCGCGGCTGACCGACGAGGAGACCCGATCAGCCGATTTGTCGCGCGAATAGACGAAAGTGAAGGAGAAAGTCATGCCCAAGGTCCTCGTCACAGGATCTGCCGGGTTCATCGGCGGCTACGTGGTCGAGGAGTTGCTGGGCCGCGGCTACGACGTCGTCGGCCTGGACAACTTCTCGAAGTACGGCAAGGTGCACAAGTCCTACGACGACCACCCGAACTACCTGCTGGTCGAGGGCGACGCACGCGACACCGACCTGATGGTCAAGCTGCTCGACGGCGCCGACCACCTGATCGCAGGCGCGGCGCTCATCGGCGGCATCTCCTACTTCCACACCTATCCGTACGACCTGCTCGCCACCAACGAACGCATCATCGCGTCGAGCTGTGACGCGGCCATCGAGGCCCACCGCAACGGCAGCCTGCAGAAGGTCACCTACCTGAGCTCGTCCATGGTCTTCGAGTCGACGACCACCTGGCCGTCCGTCGAGGGAGACGAGCGCAAGGTGCCGCCGCCGCTGTCCTCCTACGGCTTTCAGAAGCTCGCGGTCGAGTATTTCGCGCGGGCAGCGTGGGACCAGTACAAGTTGCCGTTCACCATCCTGCGGCCGTTCAACTGCGTCGGCGTCGGTGAATCCCGCGCTCTGGGCGATGTGGACGTCCTGTCCGGCAACGTCAAGCTGGCGATGAGCCACGTCGTCCCCGACCTCGTGCAGAAGGTGCTCAAGGGTCAGGACCCGCTGCACGTCCTCGGCAGCGGCGAGCAGGTCCGCCACTACACCTACGGCGCGGACCTCGCGCGCGGCATCGTCACCGCGATGGAGCACCCGGCGGCCACCAACGACGACTTCAACCTGTCGACCGCCGAGTCGACCACCGTCAGCCACCTGGCTGAGGTCATCTGGCGCAAGATCAAGGGCGCGGACGAGCCGCTGCGCATCGTCAGTGACGACCCGTTCGAGTACGACGTCCAGAAGCGCGTGCCGGACGTGGCGAAGGCGCGCGAGAAACTCGGCTTCGAGGCGACGACGTCGCTCGACGAAATGCTCGACGAGGTGATCCCCTGGATCACGCAGGCGGTCGCCGACGGCCGGATCTAGTGGCGGAGCAGCACCGGCGGACGGGCAGCGCCACCCGGCGGGGTGGGACGCGCGAGGACGTGCGATCCGTTGCGCGGCGCTTCGGTCGGCGCAACCGCAGGAGGGTCCGCGAGCTGTGGCCCGCGCAGGGGGCCCTGCTCGCGCTCACCCTGGTGCTGTGCGCTGCACCGTTCGATGTGGTCCCGCACCCCGGGTTCGGCTACGGCGGCCTCGACGCGTCCTGGAAGAGCAGCCTGAACCTGGCCCACCCGCAGGGGCTGCAGTTCGGCAAGGACTTCGACTTCACCTACGGCCCGTGGGGGTTCGTCGACTGGCCGCTCGCCTTCAGCCGCGTCGAGCTCGCCCTGAGCGTCGTCTTCTGGGTGTTGACCCTCGGCTTCACCTGGCTCGCCCTGCGCGCGACCGTGAGCCGGGTGACGACACGCATCGCGGCCGCGGCGATCAGCACCGTCGTGCTGGTCCTCTGCACGCCCGAGACCGGGGAGAGCGCGAGTTCTGCGAGCGCGGTGCTCGTCGTCGGCGCCGCGCTCGTCCTGCTCGACCATGCCGGCGCCGCCGGGCCACGGCGCGCGCGACGCTGGGCGCCGGCTGTCTGCGCCGCGCTCGCAGCTTTCGTGCTGCAGGTGAAATTCTCCGAGGGTGTGCTGCTCATCGTCATGGTGGCGATCGCGTGCCTCTTCACCGCGGCGCGGCGTCTTGTCATGATCGCCTCGGCGGTCGTCGCGTTCGTGGTGACGACCGTCGTCGCGTGGGTCGTCGCCGGCCAGCACCTCGGAAATTTCTGGAGCTGGTTGCGTGCCTCGTACCAGATCTCGAAGTACTACACCGACGCGATGGGCCATCGCGGCGGCTCGCACTTCGACTACCTCGTGCTCGCGATCGTGCTGCTGGGAGTGCTCGCACTCGCCGTACGGTTCTGGGTCGTCGCCGGGCTGCGGCGGGGTCTCGGCGTCATCCTGATCAGCGCGCTCGTCGAATACCTCGCCCTACGCGAGGGGACGGGCCGCTTCGACGCAGTGCATCTCGTGGCGTTCTTCCTGTACTCCTTGCCGGTGGTCGTGTGGTTGGCCACGGCCGGATCGGTCGCGCAGCGCGGCACCGCCCGACGACACGTCCGCCGGCGCCCGATCCTGCTGGTGGCCGGCGGCGCCCTGTGTGTCCTGGTCGTCCTCGAGGCGCAGAACAACGCGATATACCTGAATCCGCACACAGTCGCCCACCGGTGGGGGATCGCTGTGCGGACGGTCGCGGTTCCGGCCCGGCAGCAGGCGATCCTCGACCTGGCGCGCCGCGCCGAGCGGTCCAGTTACGCCGTGCCCCCGGGAATGCTCGCAACAATCGGCAGGCACCCCGTCTCCGTCGACGGTTCCGACTCCGCGCTGCCCTGGGCGTACCGGATGCATAGCGTCGCCGAGCCGTTGGTGCAGTCCTACAACGCGTATTCGGGAGAGCTCGACCGGATCGCCACGGACCGGCTTCGCTCGCTGCCCGCCGACGCCTACATCCTCCGGCCGGTCGTCACGGGCATCGACCATCGCAGCAGCCTCTGGGACCCACCCCTCTACGTCCGTACCGAGATGTGCTCGACGATTCCGGTGTCGAGCAATGCGCGCTGGCTGCTGCTGCGCAAGAGCGCTGATCGCTGTGCCGCTGCGAAGCCGGCCGGCACCGTCCGCGTCGCGGCCGGTCGGCCGGTGACCGTGCCGCACGTCGCGGCCGGGCAGATGGTGACGATGTCGTTCCAGCCGGACGGACCGGGGTTGGGCGAACGGCTGCGACGGCTCGTGGACAAGCCGAGCGCGCCGTTGATCGTGACCGCCCGCGGACGCCGGATCCGATTGCCTCGCGCGCTCGCAGCCGGTCCGCTGATCGTGCAGGTGCCCGCCGAGGTGGGCTGGCCGGCCGCGTTCGGCGGTCATCGGCGCTTCAC
This sequence comes from uncultured Jatrophihabitans sp., assembly GCF_964246335.1. Lineage (GTDB taxonomy): Bacteria > Actinomycetota > Actinomycetes > Mycobacteriales > Jatrophihabitantaceae > Jatrophihabitans. Next base: position 9,029 of record NZ_CAXTQF010000090.1, read on the forward strand.
GTCGGTCGCGTTCAGTGAGCCCGGCACCGTGCACTTCGCTACCACCGGAGTACAGGCGGGCCCGTCCCCGTCACCCTGACCCGGTAAAGCTGACACGATCGTGGTAGATTTATCCCACGATGCAGTCGGTGACCATGCAGCAGGCAGCCGAGGCGACCGGATGGTCGCAGCGGATGCTGCGCTACCTCGAGCAGGCGGGGCTGGTCGCGGCCCTGCGCAGCCCGGGTGGTCACCGGCACTACGGGCCGCGGCAGATCGAGCGGCTGCGCAGACTGCGCACGCTGATCGACGAGCACGGCATCGGCATCACCGAGATCGCCTTCGAACTGCGGATGCGCACCGACGCGCAACTCGCCCGGGCGGTCGACGATTGGTTCGGCCCGCTCTACCGCACAGCCGAGCCACCGGAAGCCGGCATCTTCCGCCGCCTCGCCACCCCGGAGAACCGAGACCGGCCCGAGCACCGCCCGCACGACATTCCGCAAGCTCGTCAATCAAAAGGAGACAGCGTGACCAGCACCCCGACCGCCGAACTGAGCGCAGACAGCGCCGGCAGCGTCACCGATTTCAAGGTCGCCGACCTGTCGCTCGCCGCGTTCGGTCGCAAGGAGATCGACCTCGCCGAGCACGAGATGCCGGGCCTGATGGCGCTGCGCCGCGAGTTCGGCCCGCAGCAGCCGCTCAAGGGCAAGAAGGTCGCCGGCTCGCTGCACATGACCGTGCAAACGGCCGTGCTGGCCGAGACCCTCGTCGCGCTCGGCGCCGACGTGCGCTGGGTCAGCTGCAACATCTTCTCCACCCAGGACCACGCCGCCGCGGCGACCGTCGTCGGCCCGAACGGCACCCCGGAGAACCCGCAGGGCATCCCGGTGTTCGCGTGGAAGGGCGAGACGCTCGAGGAGTACTGGTGGTGCACCGAGCAGATGCTCACCTGGCCCGACGGCAGCGGTCCCGACTCGATCGTCGACGACGGCGGTGACGCCACGATGCTGATCCACATGGGCACCGAGTACGAGACCGGCGGCGCCGTGCCGCAGGTCGAGGACACCGACTCCGAGGAGTACGGCGTCATCCTCAACCTGCTTCGCCGGTCCATCAAGGAATTCCCCGGCCGCTACACGCGCATGGGCGCCGCGATCATCGGCGTCACCGAAGAGACCACCACCGGCGTGCACCGCCTCTACGAGTTCGAACAGGCCAACACGCTGCTGTTCCCGGCGATCAACGTCAACGACTCGGTCACCAAGAGCAAGTTCGACAACAAGTACGGCTGCCGGCATTCGCTGATCGACGGCATCAACCGCGGCACCGACGTGATGATCGCCGGCAAGCTCGCCGTCGTCTGCGGCTACGGTGACGTCGGCAAGGGCTGCGTCGAGTCGCTGCGCGGCCAGGGCGCCCGCGTGGTCGTCACCGAGGTCGACCCGATCTGCGCGTTGCAGGCGGCGATGGACGGCATCGAGGTCGTCACGCTCGAGGACGTCGTCGGCAAGGCGGACATCTTCGTCACCACAACCGGCAACAAGGACATCATCATGGCCGACGACATGGCCAAGATGAAGCACCAGGCGATCGTCGGCAACATCGGCCACTTCGACAACGAGATCGACA
>NZ_CAXTQF010000091.1:0-10469 GCF_964246335.1 uncultured Jatrophihabitans sp.
GCCGACGGGCGTGCCGGCCGGCCGGGCGAGCACCGCGGACGCGGCCGGTCCGCGGGTCGTGCTCATCGGGCTCCTCGTCGGCATGGTCGGCGCCGTGGGACTGACGACGTACTTGCGGCGCCGAGCGATCGCGCGCCGACTCAGGTAACCCGCGATTCAGCTCAGTGCTAGCAGTTCGATCAATGTGCGTGCGGCCTGCCCGCCGTCCTCGAGCGCCACGGCGACCGCGCGCGCCACGTCGAGGTCGTCGAGCAATGCCGCCGGCACGGCCGCGGCGCCGGGCGCCATGCCGGGGCGGGCGGCGGCCGCGTAGAGCTCCTGCAGCGTCGCCTCGGCGGCGTCCAACGCGGCCGGTTCGTAGGTCCAGCCCTGCGCCCACGGGCGGTTGAGGCACAGCAGCCGCACCGCGCCGGGGGAGTGCTCGCGCAGCAGGTCCTCGACGAGCACGAGGTTGCCCGACGACTTGGCCATCTTCGCGCCGCCGATCGAGACGAGCCCGGCGCGCAACCAGGAACGGGCGAACGGCGTGACGCCGGTGGCCGCCTCGGCCAGCGCCGCCTCGCAGGCGTGGTGCGGGAACGCGAGATCCGCGCCGCCGCAGTGGATGTCGACGCTCGGCCCGAACAGCGCGAGCACCATGGCCGTGCACTCGGCGTGCCAGCCCGGGCGGCCGTCACCCCACGGGCTGGGCCAGCTGACGTCGTCGTCCGGCTTGCTCGCGCGCCACACCACGACGTCGAGTGGATCGTCCTTGTCCGGGTCGTCGGGCGAATCGTGGAACTCCGCGGCGCGTTCGAGTGCGAGGTCGTGGGTGAAGCCGGCCTGCGCCGCGGCGTGCGCGGTGCGCGCGTACACGGTGCCGTTGCGTTCGTAGGCAGCGTCGCGGTCCAGCAGCGCCGCCGCGAGTTGCACGACGTGCCCGATGTGCTGGGCGGCGCTCGGCGCGAGGTCGGGCGGCCGGACCTGCAGCGTGGCCATGGTGTTCTCGAAAGAGGCACGTTGCAGCGTGGCAAGCATGGTGTGTGACTCGCCGCGCCGGCGGGCCTCGGCGAACAGCACGTCGTCGACATCAGTGACGTTGCGCGCCACGGTCACCGTGTGGCCGTGCCAGCGCAGGACCCGTTCGGCGGCATCGGCCCAGATGTAGGTGGCGGCGTGGCCGAGGTGCGTGACGTCGTACGGCGTGATGCCGCAGACGTACATCCGCACCCGGCCGACCATCGGCAGCACGTGCGCGCCGAGGCGCAGCCGCATCGGCGGGCCGGTCAGCAGGGTGGGGTTCACGCCCCGCATCCTGCCAGCGCCGTCGAGACGGCGTGCGAGGTCAGCGCTCCAGGTAGGCCAGGATGCCCGCGGCCACCGCGCGGGCGATGCGCTCGCGGCCGGCCCCGCTCGACTGCAGCCGCGCGTCGTGCCGGTTGCGCATGTTGCCGATCTCGAGGAACGTCGTCGGCTTCGTCGACAGGTTCAGCCCGGCGAGGTCGCTGCGGTAGTAGTAGCCGTGGTGGCCGAGGTAGGTGGAGGTGACGAGTCCCGAGTGGGCCGCGAGCGAGTCGTGCACCAGCCGGCTCAGCGAACGGGATTTCAACACCGTGGCCGCCGACGCGCCGACCGGGCGGCGGCTGTCCTCGCAGACGTGGAAGCCGTGCCCGCTCGCCCGCGCGCCGTCCGCGTGGATCGCCACGGCCGCGGCCACGCCCTTGCGGCTCTCGATCTGCGCCCGCTTGTTGACGCACGGCCCGACGCCGTGATCGTTGGTGCGCGTCATGACGACCTGCACGCCGTTGCTGCGCAGGATCGCCCGGACGCGCTTCGCGACGTCGAAGGTGAACGCGTGCTCCGAGTACCCGTGGTTCGTCGCGGTGCCCGTGGTGTTGCAGGCCTTGTGCCGCCCGTAGCCGGCGTACACCTTGTGGTTGATGTAGTGCAGATGCTTGCCGTTGCCGCCGTTGTGGCCCGGGTCGAGCACCACGACCGGCGTGTGACACGACGTCGCCCGGTAGCGGCACGCCGTGCTCGTCTGCGCGTTCGCGAATGCCGCGGCCGCGTGCGTCGTGCGGGCCGCGGGACGGCGCGGGAACAGCAGCTGCGCCTCGTGCGTGACGATCGCCTCGCCCGCGCGGTAGTACAGCCGGTGCGGCCCCTCAGCGAGGATCGCGACGGCGTACCGGTCGTGATCGACGAAGCCGGTGGAGTTGATGATCGCGTTGCGCGGGTGCTCGATGTCGCGGTTGGTGTCCCAGCCGTTCTTGACAGCCGCCGACGGCTGGGCGGCAGCGAGACCGAACGCGTTGGGCTCATTGGCCGCACTGCGCTTGCTGTAGGCGTGCATCTGCTTCGACAGCCATGGCCAGACCGTGGCGTCGCGGCGCACCCTGGCGTAGAAGCGCGCCATGCCGACTGCGGTGATGCGCGTGCTGCCCCAGATGCCGTGCATCGCCGGGCGCGCACCCAGGCCGTTGATCCGGTAGTGCCGGGCGATCCATGGCAGCAGCCCGTCGCGGCCGACCTTCGGGTACAGCTTCCATGCGGCTGCGTTGTCCGAACGGCGGATCATCGAGGACGCAAGCGTTGCGGTGTGCCCGTGCATCTGGTGCGTCAGCAGCAGCCGCGTCGCGATCAGCGTCTTGACCACGGACGCGCTGGCGAACTCGCGGTGCGCGTTGCCGGCCGTCGTCAGTCGGCCGGTGCGGGTGTCGAGGACGGCGATGCCCGAGCTCATGCCGTGCGCGCGGGCATAGCGGACGGCGGCGTCGGCGGCGCGCGACGTGGCGGACGCGCGTGTCGTGGATGTCGCTACGGCGTCCGGCGCGGCGAGCAGGCTGCCGACGGTGAGCAATGCGACGCACAGGGCGAGCGGTCGCGTGATCCGGGATCTGTACACGGGGGGATCTCCTGCGCATTCGTGCATGGGGGCACCGAACTGTCTCACTCACACCTAACAAGGGCAATACATCCGGCCGAGGTGCCACCGACGCTTGTCCCTTTCGTGACCTTCGCGGGGGAGGATCCACACGTGCCGCGCAGCGATGTCGATCAGGGCGATGGACACGCCGCGGCCTTGGTCGCGTGGTCGGCCGACGTTCGTGCAGCGCTGCGCAGGCTCGAGCCGACGCAGCGCTCGCTGGTGCAACTCGTGTACTTCGAGCGACGCACGCAACGGCAGGCAGCGGCCGAACTCGACATGGCGCCGCGCGCCGCATCCCGCTCGCTGGCCAACGCGATGCAGACGCTCGCGCTGATCATGCTGGCGCAGGGCGGCCAAACCCCGGCCTGAACCTGGAATGCTCGTCACGTCGGGGTCGTTGTGCCGGGACACGTCCAGCGCGAGGAGGCCGCCATGTCCGACAAGCCCGTGTTGCAGCCCGGTCCCGATCACCCCATCACCGTGACGCCGAATCCGGCGCACGTCGTCGTGACGGTCGCCGGCAAGATCGTGGCCGACACGACGGCCGCGCAGGAGTTGCGCGAGGCGGACTACCCGCCGGTGCAGTACGTGCCACGCGCCGACGTCGACATGTCGGTGCTGCAGCGCACGGACCACGAGACGTATTGCCCGTTCAAGGGCGAGAGTGCCTACTACAGCGTCGACGCCGGATCGGGCGTCGTGGACAACGTCGTGTGGACGTACGAGGCGCCCTACGACGCGGTTGCGCCGATCAAGGACCACCTGGCGTTCTATGCCGACCGGCCGGAGATCGACGTCGAGGTCGCCGCGCGCTGACCCGGTATTCTCTGCTGCGGTGCGGCTGCTTGCCGCCCGCGCGGGCGTAGCTCAATGGCAGAGTCTCAGTCTTCCAAACTGATTGTGCGGGTTCGATTCCCGTCGCCCGCTCCCTCGATGGCCGGTATCCGCTGGGCTAGGTGCCCGGGCTCGCGGCCGCAACCAGTGAGAATCATAGGGTCGCGCGATCAGGACAATTTGGCGTTTCCGCTGAACGCTCTGTCGCCGTCAGATCTCAATGACGAGGACGTCCCTGCTTTGGTGGACGCGGCCCTCCATTTCCCTCACTGAGGATGTCGTCTGCGCGTGACAGCTGCGACCTCGGCGAGCATCCTCAGCCGACTGGCTTGAGCTTCGCCCCGAATAGCTTTGCAACGGCTTGCCTGTCAGCTGGGACCAGATCGGGTTGTTGCGGAGCTCGTAGGCACAGCACCCAGCCATCGCTCGCGTCGGCCAGGCATGACGCGCGTCCCTCACTCGGCCTTGTCGCGCGTGTCAGCTCCTGCTGCGAGCGATAGTCCATCACCGAAATAAGGGTGGATGCCGTCCCGTGCCGTCGCACGCACTGCTGCACCGCACGGTCCGAGGCGTTGCCGGCGGTGTGAGCCGGCAACTCGAGACGCGAGCCGCAGAACTTGGCTTGCGTCAAAACGTGCGCCGCATAGTCGGCTGACGTAGCCCGTGCAGCCGACGCAGACGATGGCCGGACCGTACCTATCGCCGCGGTCCTGCCCTCACCTGAGTTGCCCGCCTGGCCGCTGGCGCATCCAGCAAGGACAACGGTCAGCGCGATGATGCTCGACACGGGGCCGCGACGCACCCCAAGATCGTGACAGCTGACATTTGGCGTATGCAAATGCCTGTCGAGGTCGCTCGCTGGCACGCGTCGCTCAGTCACACCGCAGAATCCGCACCCCGTCGGGGGAGCGGGACATCGCCCCTGGCGCCGCCGTCACCCGCACGTCACGGAAATCAGTAGCCGCCCGATCACGTCCGGTTGTCACTGTTGTCCCTTTCGACACCTTCCGTTCGCTTCGTGGGGCATGTGACGCTTTAGCGTGTCGAGGTGTGAAACGACTTGGTGTGCGCCCCCGAAGTGTCAAGGTGCTGGCGGGCGCGGTCGCGCTGGCCGCCGCGGCCGTATCGATTCAGGCCATTCCGGCCGCCGGCTCGACACCGCGCGCGGCCAAGCCCAGCAGCGTCGTCCTCACGTCGAGCGGCACGCCAGTGGGCGGCGTCAAACATGTCTGGCTGATCATCCTCGAGAACAAGTCCTATGACGCGTCGTTCAGCAGCCTGAACAAGAACAGCTATCTCTGGAAGACGCTGCCTTCGCAGGGCGCCCTGCTCAAGAACTACTATGGCACCGGCCACTTCAGCCTGGACAACTACACATCATTGGTCAGCGGCCAAGGCCCGGCGCCGGCCGACCAGAACGACTGCCCGGTGTACTCCGACGAACACGGCTCGGTGGTCACCAGCTCGCGGACCAAGGACGCCTCGACGACCGACCGCGGCCAGTTCGCCGAGACCGGTTCGCCCTACGCCAACCCGGTTCCGGGCGGCGCAGCAGAGGGCGCGCACGGCGGCACCGGTTGCGTCTATCCCGCAAGCGTGCCCACCCTGTTCAACCAGTTCGACGCCGCAGGCGTGAAGTGGAAGGGCTACGCGCAGGACCTCGGCAACCCGGACGCCACCGGCGCACCGCACGCCGTGAACAAGTGCGGCGGCCCGGGCGACCCGTCCGGCACGGGTATTGCAAACCCCGGTTCGGCCAACGCCACCGACCAGTACGTGCCCAAGCACTTCCCCTTCCCGTGGTTCGAGTCTCTGCTGAGCAGTAACCGCGACTGCACCGCCAAACAGATCGCCAACCTGGACAACACGAAGACGGGTTTGGTGCACGACCTGCAGAAAGAGAAGGACACCCCGGCGTTCAGTTGGATCACGCCGGACAACTGCTCGGACGCCCACGACGCGATCTGTGCCGGGAACAATCTGTCCGGCGCGTTCGACGCGCAGGGCCGCCCGGACTACCGGCCCGCCGGCAAGGCGGCCTACCAGCCGGAGGCGACCGCGCCGACGAACTACACCGGCGGCCTCTACGCGTCGGATCTTTTCCTGAAGTACTACATCCCGCTGATCGAGCAGTCGGCGGCGTTCCGCGACGGTGGCCTGATCGACGTCACGTTCGACGAGGCCAACCCGCCGTTCGCGAACTCGAGCTTCAACAACGCCAACAACCCGGGCAGCACCGCGCACGTCTCGACGCCGGCCAACGCGTCCGGCTACGCCCAGTCCGACACAGCGGGGCAGAGCTTCGACCGGCGCGGTCGCGTGGTCAACACCGCCACCGAGCCGACGGGTCCGAACACCCCGCTGCTGCAGGATTCGCACGGCAACCAGGTCTATCCCGGACCGGGCGACAGCGCGTTCATTGACCGCCCGGCGAGCTTGAGCGGTGATCCAGGAGTGGACTCGAAGTACGTGCTCGGCGGGGGCAACTCGACGCCCGGCGCACGCACCGACAGCACGGGCGTCAGCGGTTCGTCCGGCGGTGCTTCGGTGATCGACCCGAACATCACGGCGCCCGATGCCGGGCGGCAGATCTCCGGCGCCGGGATCCCGGCCAACGCGTGCGTCGGCCCGGTGACCGATTCTGGTCCGCGCTTCGACACCGCCAGCAGCGCCGCGACCACGAAACCGGCCAGCAACCCGGCCAACAAGGCCTACTACGGCTCGTTCAAGCTGGTCGACTGCACCACCGGCAACCCCGAGACGTTGTCCGGTGCCGTGACGAGCATCCAGTTCACGGCCGAGTCCGCGGCGAGCGACCCGCTGTACTCGCAGACTATCGAGACCCCCGGTGGCGGCGACACGGGCAGCGTGCTCATCAGCCCACTGATCAAGCCCGGCACGGTGTCGACAGTGAAGTACAACCACTACAGCTGGCTGCGCACCATGGAGGACCTGTTCAAGGTCAGCAAGGGTGATGAGCGCGGCACGATCGCCGGCGGCGCCGGGTCGGTGTCCAAGGGCCTGGACGGCCAGGGGCACATCGGCTTCGCGGCCCAGCCGGACCTGCGCACGTTCGGCAAGGACGTCTTCACCCGGTTGCCGAAGCGCAAGCACCACGGCCGCCAACACCCGCACGACGCCAGCGGCGCGACCGTGCGACGTCGAGGTCAATGACGACGCGGCACCGAAGCTGGCACGGGTGGTGCGGATCTTCGGATCCGTACCACCCGTCGGTTGTCGTCCCGGCAGGACGTGACGACACAATCCACGTCGGCAGCCGGACGGCAACGAGAAGTCGCTGTGCCGCCGCTGTTCTCGCGCTTGCACTGTTCGCTCTTGCCGGATGCACCTCGGCGAAACCCGCGCACCGTGCGACGTCCGAGGCGCCGCTGGGGTACCGCAGCTTGCCGACCTTCTTACCAAGCGCGTCTACGCCGGTCGACCGCATAGTCACGGCGACGGCCGCCTCGCCGCAGCTGGCAGTGCAAGGTATCGGGGTGCAGGTGAAGCTGCCCACGGGTCAGGCGCTCGCTACGGTCACCGGCCCGACCGTCCCGCCGTTCGTCTCACCCCCGCCGCCGGCGGTGACGGCGACCTTTACCGTCTCGCTTGACCACGTCGGCGGGACGGTGCCCATCCGGTTGCGCGACTTCACCCTTACCGACCAACTGGGCCGTACCTTCCACCCGACCTACGTCAGCCGGGAGAAGACGCCACCGGCCGACCTCACTGCCGGACGTGCAGCCACGTTTCGGGTCACCGCAGTGATGCCGACCGGTGAAGGTCGACTGCACTGGGCGCCGATCTCTGGCGAACCGCTCGTCAGCTGGGACTTCATCGTGGAGAACGACTAACGCGCAAAGCGCGGCAAAGCCCTCACCGAGCTGACGTGTCCAGCCCGGTCTGGACCCGTAGACGCCGCCTTCCAACTGCACCTATCTCATGCCCAGGCCCGCCGCGGCCGAACTCGACGCGCCGCCGGGCCATGTTGTACCGCCCGGGTCCCGTGACGACTCCCACCCGTGGTCAATGCGACGGGTAGGTGTGGAGCGTGGCAGCAGATCCGTCGCCGTGCTCGAAGGTCGAACGACCATGACCGCACCGAAACGTCGTCTTGGTCGAGAAGACGCATCGACTCTCGGCAGGTGGGTGCGGTACTTGTTGAGGGCCTATCCGTGCAGGATCGTGAGCTTGCCGCCGACCTTGGCGTGCACGAGCCGCGCGGCGCGTACCGACTGCTTCTGTTGAGCTTTACTAACCATGCCGTGCGAGTCGACGTTCAGGCTCGTTGCAACGGTCCACGTGGGGCCTTGGACTAGTCCAATCTCGTCGCCTGCGCGAACAAAACTTTTGACGATGGCGACCGTGGACGCGACTCCGTCGGCTGCGGCATACACGTCGATCTCGAGCCGACCGTAACCACCGCCGTCGCACTGCGCGGTAGACAGGGGCTTCGGGCCCAGATTGATGTCAGGTCCTCGGGTTGAAACAACGGTGCAACCCAGGTGGGTCGCGATTTGCCGCGCGTCCAATCGCCCAGCACCTGACGCCGGATGCGGAGTGTTTGCTGCGCGCGCAGACGCCGAGCTCGAACTGACTTGTTGACCAGCGTCCGGTTGCGTCGTCAAGGCGGACGGCGGGCCGCCGGCTCCGTAGTCGCCGGAACGGCTGCCGCTCGAACAGCCCGCGAACAGCAGCATCACGAAGGACATGCCCAGGAACGTCAGACAGGTTTTGATGCGAGAATTGCTCATCTCGTCCCTTCCAACGTCTGCGCCTCGTGCCGACACGGCATTGGACCGCATCGTCACGCCGTCGCGCCAGCTGAACGTCCGTCGTCACGGCTCGAATCGGTCGGTCTGGCACGAGGACGGCGTGCGGACAACCCTGTAGCTAGATCTGCGCCGGCCGTAACACGCGCGCTCGCGGCCGTGGTCGGCTGGCAAGCCGCGGGTTGGGACTCCCGCCGGTGCGGTGCCTGCCTTTCAGGTATCGGTCGACTGCGGCTGAACAACGGCGGTCAGCGCGCGTGCTTCGGTGTCGACCATGCCGCGGATCTTGGCGGCGCCGAGGAGGCCCAGAATGCGGCCGAGCGGGCCGGTCATGGTGAAGGTGAGCGTGACGGTGCAGGCCACGGCGCTGTCGGGTTCGACGACGTGGTCAGCGGCTTGGCGCACCCCGCCCCGGTCACTGCCCCATCGGAACCGGCGCCCGTCCTCGACGACGTCAATCACGTAGTGGGCAGGTTTTCGGCCAGGTTGTTTGATCGTCACCGCGGTTCCGACCTGCGGGCGAGGGGTCGCGCTGTCCAGCGACTCGACTGTCGGGGTCCAGGCCGGCCATGCGGACAGGTCGGCCAGCTGCGCCCAGGCCCGTTCAGCGGGAACAGCGAGTCGAACGTCGACGCGGTATTGCATCACAGGCCTCCTTGACCATCTGGTCTACCTATGCTGATGAGTAGACCATATGGTTAGGAACATGGCAGCGACAACCGGCACTTCGCAGCGGCTTGTGCCCCAACCGGCCGCGAATGGGGCCGCCAGCTCGGCGCGGGAGAAGCTCACCGCTGCGGTGCTGGCCCATCTGCTCGACGGCGGGTCCGCGCAGGGCAGCTTGCGGTCCTTCGCCGCCGCGGCCGGTGTCAGCCACTCGCTGGTGCTCTATCACTTCGGGTCCACCTCGGGGTTGCTGGCCGCGGTCCACCTCGCCTGCGAACAGCGTGAACGCGAGCACTTGTCCGCGCTGCAGATCGGCGGCGCCGAACCGGTCGCGGTGATGCGGGCCATGTGGAAGCACCTGGCGCAGCCACGCATGTGGCCGGTCTATCGGCTTGGGTTCACCCTGCGTCTGCGCGCCGACGTCCCGGTCACCGACCAGGACGGCGAACGCGACGCCTGGATCACCACCCTGCAGCCGCTGATGTCGAGCTTCGGCCTCACCCCAGCCCGCGCCCGCGCCGAAGCCATACTGTGGGTCGCGACTTGCCGAGGGCTGTTGTGGGAGCTCGTCACCGGCGCCGACCCCAGACGCATCCACCAGGCCGCCGAGCGGTTCTTCGCCCACTACCACCCAGGTGCACCCGGGCAATCACCGCGCGCGAACTCGTCCTAGCCACCCCGAGTCGTTCCACAGCACGTGGCGGTGCTCGTTCGGGCTCGAGCGGCGTTTGCTCGACGCAGCGGCGGGGAAGTCCTGGGTTATGACTGATGTGGCCGCCACCGTGACCGTTTATCCGGACGGCCCGCTGGTGCTGCGTGGCGACTTCGCCGTCCGCGGCGTCGACGGCGAGCCGATCGACACCGGCCGCGTCGTGGCGTTGTGCCGCTGCGGTCGCTCCGCGCTCAAGCCGCTGTGCGACGGCAGCCATAAGAAGTCGCGCCGCAGGATCGATGCGGCTGTCGACGACTGAGCGCGTCAGACCGCGACGGGCGGCTGCAGCTGCGTCGACGGCGTCCGCAGCGACGAGCGGCCGGCGTCCCAGCTGTCGAATACGTGCTCGGCAAACCGGCCGTCGACGTACAGGCATGCCGCCGCGCCGAACGCGATCTGGTCCGCCAGCTCCGGTTCTGCCTCGGCGAGGCCACCGCACAGATCATGCGCGGCCAGTTGCTCGTGCAACGCGTCGGCCGTGACGTGCTCGTCGAAGAACCGGCAGGTGGCGTCGTCGGCGCCCAGGCGGCGCAGCGCCTTGCCGTATCGGCGACACGGCTCGGACGACGTCATCTCG
>NZ_CAXTQF010000092.1:0-3451 GCF_964246335.1 uncultured Jatrophihabitans sp.
GTGATCAACAGGAGAAAATGTGCCCCAGGGCGACCAATTCCTGCTGTTGATCACTGATCACGGGGGGATCAGCAGGACGACCCGCCGCTCACCAAACCCTCGGTGATCAACAGGAGGAAATGTGCCCCAGGGCGACCAATTCCTGCTGTTGATCACTGATCACGGGGGATCAGCACGAGGACCCGCCGCTCACCAAACCCTCGGTGATCAACAGGAGCAAATGTGCCCTATGGCGACCAATTTCTGTTGATCACCGGTTAGTGGGTGGGGGTGCGGCTGAGCTGGCCGAGGCCGATGCCGCACAGGCCGGCCCAGACGAGCGCGCACGGCAGCACGGGCAGCGGCGCCGCAGCATCGGCGGCGCACGCGAGCAGCGCGCAGATCGTGAACGTCGGCCGCTCGGCCACCGTGATGCGCCACGGGATCCTGCGTACGCGGCGCACCCCGTCGACCGCCCAGGCGAGTGCGCCGCAGCCGGCCGCCAGCCGGGGCGGCACGCCGCACCGCCACATGACCGCGGCGAACGTGGCATCGCAGTACCGGTCGGCCACCGCGTCCGCGAGCGCGCCGCTCCGGGTGGCGCGGTCGGCAACGACGGCGGTCGCGCCGTCCAGCCCGTCGCACACCGCGGCGAGCAGCACGGCCGCGCCCGCTGCCACAGGTGAGGAGCGGGCGACGCCGACCGCGAGCGTCGCCGATGTGACACCGGCCGCCGTCACCGCGGTCGGCGCGACGCCGTGCCGGGCCAGCACCCGGCCGCCGGACCACATCAGCGACAGCCAGCCGGACATCAGCGGCACCCGCGTCGGATCGATGTCGTGGTGCAACGCCGACCAGCGACCGCGTAGCTGCGAGGGCGACGGCGACGAGGGCGACGACGACGGCGGCGTCACGGCACGGCCAGGCGCTGGAGTCGCGCGCGCAGCACCGGGGTGCCGTCGTCGGCGATGCGGCGCATCACGCCGGGCACCAGCCGGGTGCCGAACCGGGCCACGCCGCGCAGGTGGACGTCCACCGTGTGCAGCACCGTCGTGCCCGCATCGGCGGCCGCGAAGGCGAAGGTCTCGCGACCGGTCGCGAACTCGTTCCCGCCCTCCCAGGTGATCAGCGAGTCCGTCACTTCGCGCACCTCGACGGTCATCGCCACCCGGTAGGCGCCGAACGTCCGGGTGAGCTCGTACTGCGCGCCGACGCGAATCGGCCCGGTGTCGAGGCGGCGGCAGGCCGCAGTGTGCGGATCCCACTCCGGCGCCGTCGTCAGGTCACTGAGGTATCCCGCGACACGATCGAGCGGCGCGGGAACGGTCAGCGACCGGCTCAGCGACGCGATGACTGCTTCTTCCGGCAAGGGGTGAAATGTCGGTGCGGGTTGACCGGGCACCAGCCTAACGGCGGCCGGTGCCGCGAGAGCGACCGCTAACCTGCCCCAATGTCGCTGGCCGCCGCCGTCCCCCTCGGGGTCGGCTCGGCGGTCGTGTACGGCATGTCGATCGTCGTGCAGCACCGCACCGCGCAGGAGCACGCCGACGACGAGCCGAGCGCCGCGGGCCTGCTGCGGCAGATGCGCAGCCCTGCCTGGCTGCTCGCCATCGGCGGTGACTTCGTCGGGTTCCTGCTGCAGATCGCCGCACTCTCGGCAGGTTCGGTGGTGATCGTCCAGCCCTTGGTCGTGCTGATGCTCCCCGTCGCTCTGCTCGTCAGCTACCTGCTCGGCGGCCCGCGGCCGGGCCTCGGCGAGCTGCTCGGCGTCACCGGCGTGCTCGCCGGCCTGGGCGTGTTCATGGGCCTGGTCGGGCACGGCGGCATGACGCACGTGCCCAAGGCGCGCTACTTCGCGTTGACCGTCGCGATCGTGTTCGTCGCCGGAATCCTCTTGTGCCTCGCCGTGACCGGCCGCAACCGGATCGTGCGCGCGGTGACGTTCGGCGCGGTCGCGGGGGTGTACTTCGGCACGCTCGCCGTCCTCGTCGACGCAGCGTCCGAGCGGGTGTCGCGCACCGACGGTCTCGGGGTGCTGTTCACCACGCCCCGCGGCCTCGTCCCCCTCGTCGGCATCGTGGTGGTCGGGGTGGGCGGCATCGTGCTGACCCAGCTGTCGTTCCAGATCGGCGCGCTCGGCGCGACCCTGCCCGCGAACCTGGCCACCGACCCGCTCACCGGCGTCGTGCTCGGCGCGGCGCTGCTACGTGAACACCTGCCGACCTCGCCGTGGCACATCGCCGTCTACGTGCTGTGCCTCGCTGCCGTGCTTGCCGGCACGATCCGGCTGGCCAACCCGTACCGCGACGCGCGGTAGGCGCAGCGCCGACCGGCCTCGGTGCAAGACTGACCCGGTGAATCGCGCGGCCCTGGACAAGCAGCCGCGCGACGTGGCACGGATGTTCGACGGCGTCGCGCGTCGCTACGACGCGACGAACACCGTGCTCTCCTTCGCCCAGGACCGTCGCTGGCGGCGCCGCACCCGCCAGTGCCTCGAACTGCGGCCCGGCCAGCGGGTGCTCGACCTCGCCGCCGGCACCGGGGTGTCGACGGTGGAGCTCGCGCGCGGCGGTCTGCGTGCGGTGGCCTGCGACTTCTCGCTCGGCATGCTGCAGGCCGGCCGGGCACGTGCGCGACGGCGCCGTGCCGTGCCGTTCGTCGCCGGCGACGCGATGCATCTGCCGTTCCGCGATGCGACGTTCGACGCCGTCGTGATCAGCTTCGGCCTGCGCAACGTCAACGACGTCGGCGCGGGCCTGCGCGAGATGGCCCGCGTCGTGCGGCCCGGTGGCCGGCTCGTCGTGTGCGAGTTCAGCCGGCCGACGTGGCGCCCGTTCCGGGTGATCTACCTGAACTACCTCATGCGGGCGTTGCCGGCGCTCGCCCGGCGGGTCTCGTCCAACCCGGAGGCCTACGTCTATCTCGCCGAGTCGATCCGGGCGTGGCCCGCACAGCACGAACTGGCCGCGGTGATCGCCGACTCGGGGTGGCGTGCGGTCCGGCACCGCAACCTGACCGGTGGCATCGTCGCCCTGCATCTCGCCCAGCGCGGCGGTTAGGGGCCCATTTTGTCGGGTACTTCGCAGATGACCGCGCCGCCGGGCGCGAAGATCGGAGGACGCAGTGGACGACAGCGACATCACCAGCGGTGACGGCGGAGCCGACGGCGCAGCAGGACCCGGCCCGGAAGGCCCCGCGGACGGCGGTGCCGACGGTACCGGCGACGGCGGCGCGGACGGCGCGGCGGCACCCGGCCCCGAGGGCCCGGCCGACGGCGGTGCCGGTGACGGCGGCGCGGACGGCGGAGCCGACAGCGGCACGGGCGACGGCGGCGCGGACGGCGGCGCGGAGCCAGGTCCGGAAGGCCCGGCCGACAGCGGCGCGTGACCCGTACGACTGAACCAGAGCAGCGCCCGGCGGGCGCGCTGGCGGCCGGCGGGGGTGGGGCGGGGATCGCCGGCGGGGGCGGCCG
>NZ_CAXTQF010000092.1:3461-10076 GCF_964246335.1 uncultured Jatrophihabitans sp.
CAACCAGAGCCGCGCCGGACGCGAGCGATCGCGTCCGGCGCTCTTGCGCGGTGCATCACCTGCGGCGTCGACGAGTTCGCCGACAGGTACTGGGCCCAGGCGCCGCTCCTGAGCCGCGCGGCCGAGCTGCCGCCGGGCGGCTTCTTCGACCTGCTCGACGCGAACGCCGTCGACGAACTCGTCTCCGAACGCGGCCTACGCACCCCGTTCCTGCGCATGGCCAAGGACGGCGACGTGCTGCCCGGCGCGCGGTTCACCCGCGGCGGCGGCGCCGGTGCCACCATCGCCGACCAGGTGGCCGACGACAAGGTGCTTGCCGCCATCGGCGACGGCGCCACGCTCGTGCTGCAGGCACTGCACCGCACCTGGCCGCCGCTCGTGCGGTTCGGCAGCGAATTGGCCGCCGAACTCGGGCACCCGGTGCAGATCAACGCCTACATCACCCCACCGCAGAACCAGGGCTTCGCACCGCACTACGACGTGCACGACGTGCTCGTCCTGCAGGTCGCCGGCCGCAAGAAGTGGACGATCCACGAGCCGGTCGTCACGGCCCCGCTGGACAACCAGCCGTGGGACCAGCGCAAGGACGCCGTTGCGGCGCGCGCTGCGGAGCGGCCGCTCATCGACACCGTTCTCGAACCGGGTGACGCGCTCTATCTCCCGCGCGGCACCATCCATGCCGCGCAGGCCCTCGGCGAGACATCGATCCACCTGACCGTCGGCATCCACCCCGTCACCCGCTACCAGCTCGCGCGGCATCTGCTCGACCTCGCGCAGGACAACGCGGCACTGCGCACGTCGCTGCCGATGGGTGTCGACCTCGCCGACCCCGCCCTACTCGCCGAGCACCTGCGCGCCACGGCCGATGCACTCAGCGCGGACGCCGCGCAGGCCGACGCCGCCGAGATCGCCCGGCGCGTCGGCACCGACCTCATGCGGCGCACCCGGCCCGAGCCGATCGGCCCGCTGGCGCAACTGGTCGCCGCCGACGCGCTCACCGGCGACACCCCGCTCGTCCTCCGCGCCGGGCTCCGGCTGCGGGTCGAGACCACCGCGGACGCGGTGCGTCTCGTGCTGCTCGACCGCACCGTCGAACTGCCGGCCGTCGCGGCGGACGCGGTCAAGACCCTCACCTCCGTAGCCGGCTGCACGCCCGCGGAGCTGCCGGGCCTGGACGCCGACGAGCAGCTCACGGTCTGCCGCCGGCTCGTGCGCGAAGGCGTGCTGCGACCGGCGTGAAGACACCCCACGAGAACGCTCCGCACAGAACACTCCGCGTCCGCGCGGGAACCGCGAAATGACAGTTCCCGCCCACCACTCGACACCGCGGCCGCGCGAGACCCTCGACCGGTGCGCCCTGCGCGCACAACTGCGCGGCGACCCGATGCTCGGCACGGCGTTCCCGGCCGCGGTGCTGCTGCTGGTCGAGCAACCCGGACCGTGGGGACGCAACGGCCTGCGCGACTCGCGTTTCGGCCCGCTCGCCGCACAGCTCGAGCGCCGCGCCGCTGCGGCCGGCGTACGGGTGCAGGCCATCCGGCGTCCGGGCCGCACCCGGCCGTCGCGCGCGCGCAGCTGGGCCTTCGTCGACACCCGCGACGGCGTCGAGTCGCTCGCCTGGGGCAGCTACGACGACCCCGCCCAACTGCTCGAGCTGCCGATCGCCGACTTCGTCGCCGACCCCTCGAGCACGGCACCGCACGCCACGCCGGACACCGAACCGCTCTACCTCGTGTGCGCGCACAGCAAGCACGACACGTGCTGCGCGCTGCGCGGGCGACCGGTCGCCGCAGCCATCGAGGCGCTGCGACCCGGCCGGGTGTGGGAGTGCAGCCACCTCGGCGGCGACCGCTTCGCGGCCAACGTGCTGGTCCTGCCCACCGGCCTGTCCTACGGCCGGGTGCTGCCCTTCGCGGCGCCGGAGTTCGTTGCGGCAGCGGAGGACGGCGAGGTGATCGGCGCTCTGCTGCGCGGACGCATCGGCTTGCCCGCACCCGCGCAGGCCGCGCTCGCGTTCGCGCACGAACACCTCGCGCTGCGCCGCCGGCGCGATCTCGTGGTCGAGTCGAGCGGGCCCTCGTCGGTCGGCGTGAGCGTCGTGCGCCTGCGCAGTCCGCACGGGCTGATCGACGTCACGGTCGCGGCCGAGCCGGTCGTCGGGGACGGGCTGACCTGTCGCAACCCCGGCCGGGCGCAGTTCGTCCAGTACCGCCCGATCGACATCCAGGTCGTGCACACGCCGTCGATTGGCTAAGATCCATATCTTCGACGCTCCTCCCGAGCGCCGCGGAGGTGGGCAATGGGCGGCGGCGGATCGGTCGGCGGTAATCCGGCCACGATCGCCGACGGCGGGGCCAAGTTGCGCACTGCGGCGTCCGGAGTGAGCAGCCGATCCACCGGCGCGAGCCACGCCGGGTCACAGGGCAGCTCCGCGGCCGGCGACGCCAGGATGGCTGCGGCGATCAGCCGCTTCGCTGCGGCGGCCGGCGCGATGACCGACGGCCTGGGCAAGCAGCTCGACGCCGCAGCGCTTCTCGCCACCAACGCATCGAAGGATCTGTCCACCGCCACTGGCGGCCACCGGTGAGTGGCCCGTTCGCACCGCCCGAGGGCGACGGCGGCAGCCTCACGTCAGCTGCGCGCACCATGAACAACGTCGGCACCGACGTTTCCCACGATACGAACAAGGTCAAGGGCGCCGTCGCGACCGCCCAGTCCGACTGGCGCGCCAAGCGGGAGGGCGACTTCTCGAGCGGCATGTTCGGCATCTCCGCGCAGCTCGTGCTGACCGAGGACGCCGTCGGCAGGGTTGCGACCGTCATGGGCCAGTACGCCAAGGCGCTGGCTGCGGCCACGTCCGAAGTCGCGCACCTCAAGTCGCAAGCCGACGCGCTGCAGGCACGCATCGACAAGGTGCCCAAAGGCGCCCAGCACGGCCCGCTGCTGCCAGGTGGTGACGACCCGGTCGTACTTGCCGTGCAGTTGCAGGCGCTGCAGACCAGGGCGACCGGCGTCAAGACCGCTCTGAGCAAGCTGGCCGGGCAGTTGGCGGCCGCGATCGACGAACAGACCAACAAGCTCGCACCACGAGGTGCCTCACTCGACCCGGCAGCGATCAGACGGCAGGTGCTGCACACCCTCGACGTCGACAAGCTCGGACCGAACGGTTCCGGGCTGAACCTGAAGACCGCGTGGTCGATCATGGGCACCGCGAAGGTGCAGGGCCAGCAGGTGCTCGATCTCGTCGAGGACAACAAGGACGGCGAGCAGGCGGGCGGCCCGACCACCCGGCTGCCGACCAACGTCGCGGAGTTGCAGCAGTTGCTCGACGCGGCGCGCGCGGACGGTGTCGCGCCGATGCACTACGGGGCGCTGCTGCACCAGTACTGGGTCGCGAAGGCCGCTCAGCGCGCCGGCATCGACCTGGACGGCTGGGATCCGCGGAAAGGCGTCGACGGCAACCGGTCCACGATCTCAGCGGTCTACAACTTCTACGGCAGCCTGTACCTGAAAAACCCGCGGCTGCAATGGGCCGGGTTGGCGAACCTCGTCGGTCCCACCTTTGCGGGCGGGTTCATGGACCTCGACGAGTTCAAGCACCTGGCCACCGAGCTCGGCAAGCCCATCGACAAGCTGCCCGGCTTCGTGCGCGCCGCCCTGCCGCCCGAGCTGCAGGCCCTCGACATGGTCAGCCATCTCAGCGCGTCCGAACTCGGCTGGTACGAGCACAAGTTCATGGCCATGCAGAAGCACATCTTCTTCGACATCGGCGCGCAACACGAGGCCTACATCGACGGCGGGACGACCGCCACCAACGAACTGGCACGCGCAGGTCTGATCGATCGCGCGACCAGCCTCGCCTGGCAGCAGATTCCGCACGGCGACGCAGCGCATCTGCGAGCAGCAACCACGCAGTTCGCCAATCGCGAGCAGAACACGGTCATCGCCGACCAGTACGACCAGATGGCCAACCACGACAAGCCGATCGGCCCGGTGATGACCTACCTGATGACAAGCGTCGGGTCGGCCTCGTTACCCGGCACCAAGACGCCCGGCCAGTACAAGCCCCTCACGCTCGGCGCGAGCGAGTCCCTGTCCGGGCCGCTCGGCATCGGGCATGAGAAAGTGAGCGCAACCGTGACGACGCCGTTGCCGGCGTTCAACATCGCGGATCGGCGCGCCCGCTGGGACTACATCAGGCACGACACGTTGCCCGCGTACTACAACCTGCTGGACAAGAACGGCGGCGCGGACGCCCGCACGCTGATCGGCTCGTCGATAGACGACCGGATACAGCAACAGCGCCTCGGCAACCGGATTCCGCAACTGTTGCACGACGGCCTGACGGACTGGGGTCTCGAGGTGGACAACGAAGTGGGTGCCTTCGGCGTGACCGTCGGCAGCCGCGAGCACGTCGGACGTTGAACGAGCGCCGCCGGGCGTTGATACCCGCCCTCTGCCTGCTGATCATCACATCCTTAGGAGGCTGCGTGATGACCACCTCCGCTGCTGGACAGCATTCGCGGTCGATCGTGCACGACAACAAGTTGACCTTGGATCTGCGCACTCGTCCGTCGCGGGCTGCGGTGGGGCTGACCGGTAACGACACGAACCAGGCCTACGACAGGTCGGGACCGATGCTGCAGGTCAAGGTTCGGTTGCCGGCGGGTGACGTGACATTGCCGTGTTTCAGCGTGTCGTTCAGCACCGACGACACGAGCGGCGCGGCCGGTCCGGCCAGGGACCGTGCGCCGAAGCAATTCGTGCTGAACCGCAGATTCGCCAACGGCGCCGATGCGCATGCGGCGATGGAGAGCGACGCGAAGGTCCTGGGGCTTCGGCAGCACGAGATCGACACCGCCTTCGCCCATGTGGGTGAGCGCGCTGCGATCCCGCAGAACGTCGTCTTGCACGGTTTCGTGCACGACTGGCTGTCGAACGAGGTCGAGGTGAACGACAGCGACGACGGCAAGGTGCAGGCGATCTACTACTTCAACATCGACAGCGTCAACAACCCGGCGACGGACAAGGTCGTACACGACGGTGTCTTCTCGCTCGACCTGACGAAGAAACCCACCCGCGAAGCTCTCGCCTTCCTGCCGCACTACCGTTCGGCCACGATCGCGCCCAGTTACTTCGCCCGGCTTCGCGTCGTCGTACTTCTCGGTGGCGATCAGCGTCTGGCCACGGAGGCCGACACCGTCCTGTCGGAATCGGCGGTGCACGGCCGGCCGGACACCGACGGGGTCGGCGAGCCGAGTCAGACGACGATCAACCGCAGCATGAGTGTCGACGCGGCGCGGCGCCAGCTCATGGAGCAGAGTTCCGCACTCGGCTTGCGCGAAGCGGACGTGGCGGCGGCCTTCCAGGGCAGCGGCCGGTCGCAGAAGACCTTCGTCGCGACCCGGACGGCGATCTACTCACTCGAGGTGGATGTCGACGCCCAGCTCAGTCAGCCCGGCGACAACGCTGCCGGCCTCACGTACGTGTTCCGCTACCGCTGATGAATCCTGCGCAGCGTCGCCCGGCGCCGGCTCTCGTCGTCCTGTGGCGCTCGCGCCCGTGACGGGACGGCTCAGCCGTCGCCTTCCTTCGCGCGCTGGTAGGAGCGGTTGATCTCGGCTTCGGCGTCCTTGCGGCCGGCCCAGCTGGCGCCCTCGACGCTCTTGCCCGGCTCGAGGTCCTTATAGACCTCGAAGAAATGCTGGATCTCCAGCCGGTCGAACTCGGGCAGGTGGTGGATGTCGCGCAGGTGCTCGAGCCGCGGGTCGGTGGCCGGCACGGCGATCACCTTGTCGTCGCCGCCCTTCTCGTCGGTCATCCGGAACATGCCGATCGTGCGGCACTTGACGAGGACGCCGGGAAACAGCGGGTCACCCTGCAGCACGACGAGCGCGTCCAGCGGATCGCCGTCCTCGCCCAGGGTGTCCTCGATGTAGCCGTAGTCGGCGGGGTACTGCGTCGAGGTGAACAGCGTGCGGTCCAGGCGCATGCGCCCCGACTCGTGGTCCACCTCGTACTTGTTGCGGCTCCCGCGCGGGATCTCGATGAGAACGTCGAACTCCACGAGACGTCGGCTCCTCAGGACAGCGCTGCGGCCGGCAGCGCGACGGCTTCGGGTCCGTGACCCCGTCCGGCCCTTAGTCTGACGCATCGTGAAGCGCTCGCGGGCGGCCGTCGCCGGACTGGTCGCCGTGATCGTCGTCCTTGCAGCCGGCGCGGCGGTCGCCGGCTCCTACATCACCAGCGCGGTGCGCATCCATCGGCACGTTGCCGCGACCTCGAGCGCATCGACGCCGGCCGCGGTACGCGCGGCGGCCGCCGCGCCGGCGGCGTCCCCGCCGGCAACCGCAACCACACCGCCCACGGCGGCCGGCGTCGCGCGCACCATCGCGGCGTCGCTGCGCGCATCCGCGCTGGGCGCCGATGTGCGTGCCCGTGTCGTCGACCTCGCCAGCGGCGCGGTGCTCTACGACCACGGCGGCGGCACCGCCGCGGCGCCGGCGTCCGTCGCCAAGATCCTCACGACGGCGGCGCTGCTGGACGTGCGCGCGCCCCCCCCCCCGCGGCGAACCACCGTGGTCGCCCGCGCGGGCGGCGCGGCGGTGCGCGTGG
>NZ_CAXTQF010000093.1:0-9780 GCF_964246335.1 uncultured Jatrophihabitans sp.
GGCGATGATGCCGACCCCGCCGCCGGTGGGGTAGACGATCACGTCCGGGCAGCGCCAGCCGAGCTGCTCGGCGATCTCCAGGCCCATCGTCTTCTTGCCCTCGACGCGGTACGGCTCCTTGAGCGTCGAGGTGTCCTGCCAGCCCGGCCGGTCGGCGACGGCCGCGCGGATCAGCGCGCCCGCGTCACCGATGAGCCCGTCGACGAGGTAAAGCTCGGCGCCGGCGGCCACGCACTCGCGCCGGGTGATCACCGGGGCATCGACCGGCATGGCGATCAACGCAGGCAGCCCCGCACGCGCGGCGTAGGCCGCCCACGCCGCCCCCGCGTTGCCGTTGGTCGGCATCGCGACACCCTGCACGCCGAGTTCACGAGCGCGGGAAACGCCGACGGCAGCGCCGCGCGCCTTGAACGAGGCGGTCGGCAGGACACTCTCGTCCTTCATCAGCAACGCGGTCACACCCAGCTGCGCGCCGAGGCGTGGCATGGGCAGCAACGGCGTCATGCCCTCGCCGAAGCCGACGACGTCGGCCTCGGCGCGCACCGGCAACAGCTCGTGGTAGCGCCACAGGGTGGGCGGTCGGCCGGCGATGTCCGCGGGCGTCACACCGGCCGCGGCGCGCTCGAGGTCGTACCGCGCGAGCAGCGGTGCGCCGGCAGGGGACAGGCCCTGGACGACGTCGGCGTCGTGCGTCGAACCCGTCCGCGAACACTCGAGGTGGCTCAACGTCGAGAAAGCGGTCACCGTACAGATCCTCCCGTGGTGGCAACGGACACAAATCATATATTGTCTATGAGTTTGGTAGTAAAATGAACGGGTGCCGAACGACGCGGTCAGCGTGCACGAGGTCGTGCGACGACTGCGAACCAGCGGCGGATCAGTGGAGATCGCGCACGACGCGCTGCCCGCTGATGAGGCGACGTGGCTGCGCGCGGTGTCGGCAGCCGCAGCGACGCTGGGTATCGAGATCGCCGTGTTCAGGTCGTCGACCCATGTCGTGCTCGTCGACGTCGAGGCCTGATCCGGCGATCCTCGCCTGCCTCACGGGACGGCTGGCACGCCCTCCGGCCCGTCGGGATCCTCCGGGTCGGTCGGCACGGGCATCGGCTCGTCCGGCGCGGGCGGCAGCGTGTCGGGTGTATCCGGCAGCAGCTCACCCGGATCGTCGGGGACCGGCTCCTGCGGATCGATGGGCGGGTACTCCGGGTCGGGCGCGCTCGTCATCGACCCAGTGTCGCTGACGGGCGGGCGCCGCGGCCGCCCGACGCGCGGTCTGCCACCCTGGCCCGGTGACCGATGACGAATCGCAAGCCGACAGCGCGGCGGCCGAGAGTCTGGAAGTATCGCGGACGATCGCCGCGCCGGCGCATGAGATCTTCGCGCAGCTGACCGACCCGCACGGGCACGTGCGCATCGACAGCTCGGGGATGCTGCAGTCGGCCGACGGCGCACCAGTGACCGCTGTCGGTGACACCTTCGTCGTGCACATGGACCGCGAGGCGCTGGGCGACGTCGACATGGGCAAGTACGACGTGACCGTGATCATCACGCAGTTCGTGCCGGACGAGCACATCGAATGGACGATCAGCGGTCGCACCCAGCCGCCGATCAAGCACCTCTACGGCTACCGGCTGGCGGCCGTCGACGGAGGTACGCGGGTCACGTCGTACTACGACTGGAGCCAGATCGAGGAGCGTTACCGCGGGCAGATCAGCTTCCCGGTCGTCTCGCCGATAGCGCTGCGGGCGACATTGGGCATCCTGGCGCGCACCGTCGAGCAGGGCTGACGGTTCGCAGCCCAGCAGTGCGTGGTTACTTGCCGGCGCCGTCGTAGAGCTCGGCGATGTCGCTCTCGTTCTCCTTGACCACGACGTTGCGCTTGAGCTTCATCGACGGCGTCAACTGCCCGCCGTCCTCGGTCCAGTCATCGGCGAGGATGTGGAACTTGCGGATCGACTCGGCCTTGCTGACCGCCTTGTTCGCGTCGTCGATCGCCGCCTGGACCTCGGCGCGCAGCTCGCTGTCGCCGACGACGTCGCCGAGCTGGGTGTCGGCCGACCTGCCGTTCTTCTCCAGCCACTGCGGGAACGACTCGGGGTCGATGGTCACCAACGCCGCGATGTAGGGCTTCTGGTCGCCGACCACCAGGCACTGGCTGACCAGCCAGTGTGCGCGGACACGGTCCTCGAGCACGGCCGGCGCCACGTTCTTGCCGCCCGCGGTGACGATCAGTTCCTTCTTGCGGCCGGTGATGCGCACGAACCCGTCGTCGTCGATCTCGCCGATGTCCCCGGAGTGGAACCAGCCGTCGGCCTCGAGGGTCTCCTTCGTGGCGTCCGGGTTCTGCCAGTAGCCGGTGAAGATGTGCGGCGCCTTGAACAGCAGTTCGCCGTCGTCGGCGACCTTGACCGTCGTGCCGCCGACCGGCCGGCCGACGGTGCCGATCTTGATGGAGTTGGGCCGGTTGACAGTGACGCCCGCGCACGTCTCGGTGAGGCCGTAACCCTCGTAGATCGTGACGCCGATGCCGTCGAAGAAGTGCCCGAGGCGGGCACCGAGCGGCGCGCCGCCGGAGACGGCCGCGGTGCAGTTGCCGCCGAGCGCGGCGCGCAGCTTGCTGTAGACGAGCCGGTCGAACACCGCGTGCTGCGCCTTGAGCAGCACCGGTACGTGGCCCTTCTCGCGTGCCTCGGAAAAGGCGATCGCCACCGACTCGGCGCGGTCGAAGATCGCGCCCTTCTTCTCCGAGTGCGCCTTCTGCTTGGCCGAGTTGTAGACCTTCTCGAACACCCGCGGAACGGCGAGCACGAACGTCGGCCGGAAGCCGGCGAGGTCGTCGAGCAGGTTCTTGACGTCGGCGGTGTGCCCGAGCGTGCAGCCCGCGGCCAGCGAGCCGATCTCGATGACCCGGCCGAACACGTGCGCGATCGGCAGGAACAGCAGCGTGGAGGTCTCGTCGTTGAAGAAGTTCTCGAGCAGGCCCTGCAGCTCCACGGTCTGCACCACGAAACACCGGTGCGTCAGCTCGCAGCCCTTGGGGCGGCCGGTGGTGCCTGAGGTGTAGATGATCGACGCGAGGTCGTCGAGCTTGACGCCGCGCCGCCGGGCCTGGACGTCGTCGTCGGCGACGTCCTTGCCGGTCTCCTCGAGCTTGTGCAGGACGCCGATGTCGATCTGCCAGACGTGCGCGAGGTCGGGGACGTCGGCGCGGATGGACTCGACCGTCTCCGCGTGCTCGATGGTCTCGACGAAGATGCCCTTGGCGCCGGAGTCGGAGACGATCCACTGCACCTGCTCGGCGCTGGACGTCTCGTAGATCGGCACCACTACGGCGCCGGCGGTGAACAGGGCGAAGTCCAGGACGGTCCACTCGTAGCGGGTCTTGCTCATCACCGCGACGCGATCGCCGGCCTCGATACCGGCGGCCATGATCCCCTTGGCGGCGGACACGACCTCGGCGGCGAACTGCGCGGCGGTCACCTCGCGCCAGATGTCGCCGACGCGGCGCTTCAACGCGACGTGCTTGGGGTCCTTCTCGGCGTTGTCGAAGACGAAGTCTGCGGTGTTCGACTCGCTCAGCGTGGTGATCTTGCTGGCGACATGCAGTTCCTGCACTACCGGCGTCCCTTCGGGGCATGCGCGTCCGGGCGGATCCGGCAACGCGACGCGACGATTGCCGGTAACGGGTGTCACGGTAACCGCTCGACGGGCCCGGGGCGAGGCGACGGCGTCGGGCCGGAGGCGGTCCCGGCGGCCGCGTGCGATCCTGGCGCGATGCCCGCAACCGAGCGACCGCCCGTCGACGTCGTCGACTCGACGTGGCTCGCCGCCGCACCGGCAGCCGTCGGCAAGGTGCTCGCCGAGCCCGTGAACTGGCGTGAATGGTGGCCGGGACTGCACCTGCGCGTGCAGGAGTTGCGCGGCGCGGTCGGCGTGCGCTGGTTCGTCGATGCCGTGGACGGGTTCGAGCCTGCGCTCGCCGGCAGCGCCGAGGTGTGGCTCGAGTCGACGTGCTCCGGCACGGTGGCGCACTTCTTCCTGCGCCTGGACTCGACGAGCTCGCGGCCGGTCACCCGGCGACTCGCCGAGCAGGTGTGCGAG
Organism: uncultured Jatrophihabitans sp.; assembly: GCF_964246335.1. Lineage (GTDB taxonomy): Bacteria > Actinomycetota > Actinomycetes > Mycobacteriales > Jatrophihabitantaceae > Jatrophihabitans. Next base: position 4,102 of record NZ_CAXTQF010000093.1, read on the forward strand.
CGCTACCGATCGCGGACGAAGCAGGCGTTCTGGCGGCTCGGCGATCAGCTCGACCCGGGCCGGCTGACCCGGCTGACGTCGGTGCCGCACGTGCCCACCAGCTGAGCGGCACAGCCGCGCTGCGCTCACTCCGGCGGCAATGCGCGGCCCGGTAGCGTGACGTGCCATGTCGGAGGAGTCGACGCAGTCGATCACGATCGACGCCACTCCGGCCGACGTCATGGCCGTCATCGCCGACTTCGCGAACTACCCGTCGTGGGCGGCGTCGGTCAAGCAGGCGCACGTGCTGGAGGCGGGCCCGGACGGTCGCGCTCGGCGGGTGGCCTTCACCCTCGACGCGGGCATCGTGCGCGACCAGTACGAGCTCAGCTACGTCTGGAGCGGTGATGGTGCCGCGCTGCGGGTGGAATGGGATCTCGTCAGCGGCCAGATGATGCGCGCCCAGCACGGGTCGTACGAACTGCGCGGCGACCCCGCCGGCGCAGCACGCACCTATGTCACCTACACACTGTCCGTCGACCTCATCATCCCGATGCTCGGCATGCTCAAGCGCAAAGCTGAGCGAGTGGTCATGGACACGGCACTGAACGAGCTGAAGAAGCGCGTCGAGAGCCTGCGCGCGTGATGCGCGTCCTGCTGTTCACCGGGAAGGGCGGGGTCGGCAAGACGACCGCTGCAGCCGCGACCGCGTTGCGGCTGGCCGATCGCGGCGCGCGGACGCTGCTGCTCTCCACCGACACCGCCCACTCGCTCGGCGACGCGCTCGACACCTCGCTGGGCGACGCACCGACCGAGGTCGCGGCGAACCTGTGGGCGGTACAGATCGACACGCAGGGCCGGCTCGAGGCCGCATGGCGCGACGTCCAGTCCTACCTCACCGACATGTTGACGCGCGGGGGCGTCGACCCGATCACCGCCGACGAGCTCACCGTGCTGCCCGGGGTGGACGAGGTGCTCGCGCTGCTCGCCGTGCGCGAGCTGGCGGTGAGCGGCACGTGGGACGCGGTGGTCGTCGACTGCGCGCCGACCGCAGAGACGCTGCGGCTCCTTGCGCTGCCCGAGGCGCTGCGGTGGTACCTGCAGCGGGTGTTCCCGGCCCAGCGCAAGATCGCCCGCGGCGTGCGCACGGTCGCGACGCTGCTCGGCCGCGGTGACGCCGTCCCGCCGGACTCGCTGTTCGAGACGTTGCTGCGGCTCAACGACGAGCTCGCCTCCGTGCGCGAGCTGCTCGGCGACCCGACGGTGACGTCGGTGCGCCTCGTGCTGACCCCCGAGGCCGTGGTCGTCGCCGAGGCGCGACGCACGTTCACCGCGCTGGCACTGTTCGGCTACCGCGTCGACTCGGTCATCGCCAACCGGGTGTTCCCCGACGGTGGCGACGAGTGGCGGCAGGCGTGGGTACGGGCCCAGCGCGTGCAGCTGGACGCGGTGCGCGAGTCCTTCGGCACTATCCCCGTGCAAGAACTGCCGTACCGGCCTGGTGAACCGGTGGGCGTGGACGCTCTGCGCGATGTGGCGGCCGAGCTCTACGGCGCGCTGCCCGGCGTCGACCCGGCGGCCGAGACGCCCGGGCCACCCCCGCTGCGCGTCGACCCGGACGGCGCCGGCGGCTTCGTGCTGAGCATTCCGTTGCCCCTGGCGCAGCGACACGATGTCGACGCGGTGCGGGCGGGTGATGACCTCGTGGTGAGCGTCGGCGGGAACCGGCGCATCCTCACCCTGCCGAGTATGTTGCGCCGATGCGTCGTGTCCGGAGGATCGTTCGACGGCGCACAGCTGCACGTACGTTTTGCGCCGGAGGAACCGGAGGCGCCCGGTGCGCGCGGGCGGCCGCGCCCGACGCCGGGCGGCCGTACGGAGCAGGCGCGTCATGACTGACCAGGACGAGCCGCACCCCACCGGCGAGCTCGGCGACGAGACGCGCAAGCTGCTGACTGCGGTGCAGGAGTGGACCCAGCGCAACTTCCCGGCGCCGCCCAGCGGCCACGGCGGCCCGGAGTGCCAATGGTGCCCGCTGTGCCAGCTCGCGTCCGCGCTGCGCGGCGAACACCCCGAGCTCACCGACCGGATCGGCGAGGCCGCGGCGGCCGTGGCCAACGCGTTGCGCGTGCTCGCCGACCCCACCACCGAGCGCGCCCGTGGCGCCGCGTCGGCGCAGCCGGCAGCACCCGGCCCCGGGCGGCGCGCACCGCGGCCACGGGTCCAGCGCATCGAGCTCGACGAGCCGGACGAGACCATGCAGTGAGCGACCTCTCGATCGGCGTCGACATCGGCGGCACGAAGGTCGCGGCGGGTGTCGTCGACGAGCAGGGCGCGGTGATCGACCGCGCGCAGCGCGACACCCCCGACGGGGGCGCGACCGTCACGGAAGCGGCGATCGTCGAGGTCGTCGAGACGCTGCGCGCCCGGCACGAGGTGTGCGCCGTGGGCGTCGGCGCAGCGGGCTGGATTGCCAACGACGCCGCGACGGTGCTGTTCTCGCCGCACCTCGCGTGGCGCAACGAGCCGGTGCGCGAACGCCTCGCCGAGCAGCTCGACGCGCCGTTGCTGCTCGTCAACGATGCGAACGCCGCGGCCTGGGCCGAGTACCGCTTCGGTGCCGCGCAGGGCCAGGCGGTGATCGTGTGCGTCACGCTCGGCACCGGCATCGGCGGCGGTCTCGTCGCTGACGGGCAGGTTTACCGCGGCGCGTTCGGCGTCGCCTGCGAATACGGGCACATGACGCTGGTGCCGGACGGCCGGCGGTGCGCGTGCGGCAACCGCGGGTGCTGGGAGATGTACGCGTCCGGCCGGGCGCTGGCCCGCGACGCTCGCGAGCTCGCGGAGGAGTCGCCGGTGGCCGCGGCGCGGATGGTCGAGCTCGCGGGTTCCGTCGCGGCACTGAGTGGACCGGTCGTCACGGCGGCGGCCGCGGCCGGCGATGCGGCCGCGGCGACGATCTGCACGACAATGGGCCGCTGGCTCGGTCGCGGGCTCGCCAACCTGGCCGCGGTGCTCGACCCGTCGATCTTCGTCATCGGCGGCGGGGTGTCGCGCGCGGGGGAGTTGCTGCTGCGTCCGGCACGGGAGGAGTTCTCGCACAGCCTGACCGGGCGCGGGTTCCGGCCGGAGGCCGAGGTCGTGGGCGCGGCACTCGGTGCCGACGCCGGCCTCGTCGGTGCCGCGGATCTGGCGCGCAACACCACCCGGTGACCCGTCACGGCGTCCTCCGGCCGTACGGCAGGATGAGCGATCATGCGCCTGCTGACCATTGACGCCCGGGTCACCGGCCGTGACCGTGCCGCACTCGCCCGGTTGATCGAGTCGGCGGAGGCGGACATCGCGTGCGTGCACCGCGCGCCGCACCTGCTCCGGTGGCGCTCGATCAGTGCCGCGCTCGGCCGCCGCAGCGGGCTGGTCGTGGTCGGCGGTGGCCGCCCGGCCGGGGCGAACCTGCTGATGTCGACGCTCGGCGTGGACGCCCTCGACGCCCGCGACGTGCCGTTGGGTCACTCCGCGGCGCAACCGGCCGGTGCGGCGCTCGCGCTGCTGCGTACCGGCGGCGCGGGCGGTCCGCGCTTCGTGCTGGCCGGGCTGAGGTTGGCCGGCAACCCCGCCCACCGCATCGAACAGGCGCACTCGGCACAGCGGGCCCTGGCGCGATTCGTCCCTGACCGGCCACCCGTCCTGCTCGCCGTCGACGGTGTCGAAAGCGTCGCCAGCGTCGCCAAGGAACCCGGTGCGGACGGCGCCGCGGACGTGCTGCGGCTGGGACGTGGCGAACTCGGCTCCGGGCTGTTCATCGACGAGAACGTCGTGGCAGGGGAGCCGGCGCCGGTGGCAGTGCCTACTGGCCTGCCCGCCGGCGTGCCGGCGCCGACGGTCGTCGAGCTCAGCGTCGGCTGAGCGGACTACAGCGCGCTGCCGTCGTCCGTGTCGTCGCGGCGGAACTCGCGCACCCGGCTGAACAGCAAGCATGCGGCGAGCAGCAGCCCGGCCAGGCCGAGCGCCAGGCTCAACCCGTTCGCCAACCCGATCTGACCACCCAGCCCGAGCACGATGATCGAGACAGTGAGCACCGCCATCGCGATGATCGTAGGGCCGGCCAGCCGGGGCAGCGGCGGTGGTGGCGGGGGCACGTAGTGGTCGTCGTCGAGCCACACCGGGTCGTCGGCTGCGGGCTTGTTCAGCCGCAGCCGCCAGTCGACGTCCTCGCGGGAGAGCTCGCGTTCGGCGTCGCGCACCGCGGCGACGGTGTCGACGTGCCAGTCGGCCACCAGGGCGCGGAACGCCGCGTCGGTGCGCTCCGGGTCATCGAGCAGGTCCGCACCGGTCGACGCGTCGGCCGCCTCCGCGTCGCGCTCGAGCGCGCGGACGGCTGCGGCGACGATCGTCCGGGCGTCCACGCGTTCGTCCGACGCCACGAACAACCGCGTACGGCCCGACGCCTCCGGATCGTCGGGGCGCTGGGCGAGATAGGCCGCGATGCGAGCGCGACCGAGTGCGGTGAGCAGTTGCGCACCGACATCGGGATCGACGTCGGTCAGCGGCACGTACTGCGCCGCCAGCAGGCCGTTGTCCAGCCGCTGCGGCTCGTGCGCTTCCGGGCCGCTCACGGCACCGCCCCGGAGTCGTCCAGGTGCTGCGTGCCGATGACCGACGAGATGAACTCCACGCTGCCCTCGAAGATCGTCGGGGCGTCCCAGTCGAGCGTCGCGACGTGATAGCTGTTGTCCAGCATGATCTCGTCGACGGAGGTGTTGATCGCGCCCGCCTTGAGCAGCTGCCCGGACAGGTCGTCGACGACGTGGTCCTCGCGCGAGCGGTAGAGCCGGATCGGCGCGCGGACCCGGCCGAGGTCGCCGGCAGTGACCTTCCACAGTTTCTGCAGCGACGCGAACGCGATCACCGGCGTGCGGTCGGCGGCCGGCTCGTCGACGCCCGGTTTCTTGATGTCGCCGCCGATGCCGGGGCGGGAGCGGATCAGCCGTGCGAAGTAGGGCGCGAGCTTGGCGTCGAACCGCTTGGTGCCGTACGCGGGGTTGACGAGCACGAGACCGGCCACCCCGTCAGGGTGCTGCTCGGCCAGCCGGGTCACGAGGGTGCCGCCCATCGACAGCCCTACCGCGAACACGGTGTCGCAGCGCTCGCGCAGCTCGCGGTACGCATCCTCGATCGCGGCGTACCACTGCGGCCAGGTCGACCTGTTCGTCTCCCGCCAGGTGCCGCCGTGGCCGGGCAGCAGCGGCAGCCGGACCGTGTAACCGGCGGCGGCCAGGTGTTGTGCCCACGGCCGCATGCTGGCCGGAGTTCCGGTGAAACCGTGACTGACCACGACGCCCACCGGTCCGCCGTCAGCATGGAAGGGCGTGGCGTCGGACGGGCTCGGGGCGGCGGTCACCCGACCCATCATGCCGGGCGACCGGCCCGCGCGGCGACCCTGCGCGGCAATGCGACTGGTGCCGGGACCCCGCGGCGCATAGGGTTTGTCGAGGCAGATGTCGGTGGGTTGGCGGCGCGGGAGAAGTTGTGGGTTTCTGGTTCGCCAAGTTCGTCCTCCTCGGACCGCTGCTGCGGCTGGTGTGGCGTCCGTGGATCGAGGGCCGCGAGAACATCCCCGACGACCGCCCCGCGATCCTCGCCTCCAACCACCTGTCGTTCTGCGACTCGTTCTTCCTGCCCCTGCTCGCGCCGCGCAAG
>NZ_CAXTQF010000094.1:0-9240 GCF_964246335.1 uncultured Jatrophihabitans sp.
ACTGCCGCTCGACCTCGGACTCGCGCATGTAGCCCATGCCGCCGTGCAGCTGCACCGCTTGGTCGACGGCCCACGAGCCGGCCTCGACGGCGGTGTTCTTCGCAAAACACGCCTCGCGGATGAGGTTCGCTTCGCCGCCGGCGGAACGCAGCGCCACCGATCGCGTGTAGACGCGGGCGACCTCGATGCGCCGCGCCATCTCGGCGAGCGTGTTCTGGACGGCTTGCCGGCTGATCAGCGGACGGCCGAACGTCTCGCGGTCGCGGCACCACTGCACGGTGAGGTCGAGGCAGCGTTGCGCGCAGGCGTAGGCCTGCACGGCGAGCCCGATGCGTTCGGACACGAAGTTCTGCGCGATCTGTACGAAGCCGGAGTTCTGCGTGCCGACGAGGTTCACCGCCGGCACTCGCACCCCGTCGTACGCGAGCTCGGCGGTGTCCGAGCACAGCCAGCCCATCTTCGACAACTTGTTCGTGACGGTGAAGCCCGGCGTGCCCTTGTCGACGACGATCAGCGAGATGCCGTGCGCACCCGGGCCACCGGTGCGCGCGGCGGTGACGACGAAGTCGCCGCGCACCGCGGAGGTGATGTAGGTCTTGGCGCCGTCGATGACGTACTCGTCACCGTCTCGGCGGGCGTTGGTGCGCAGGTTCGCGACGTCCGACCCGCCGCCCGGTTCGGTGATCGCCAGCGAGCCGATCTTGTCGCCCTCGATGGTCGGCCGGACGTACCTGTCGATCAGCGCGGCATCTCCGGACGCGACGATGTGCGGCAGCGCGATGCCCGAGGTGAACAGCGACGCGAACAGCCCGCTCGAACCGCCCGCATAGTGCAGCTCCTCGGCGAGCACGAGCGCGTCGATCGCATCGCCTCCGCCGCCGCCGACGGACTCGGGATAGGCGAGCCCGATCAGGCCGAGCGCGCCGGCGCGCTTGGACAGCGAGCGCGGGAGTTCGCCCGCCGCCTCCCACTCGTCCTGGTAGGGAAGCACGTCGCTGTGCACGAACCTGCGCACGGTCTCGCGAAGTGACCGGCGCTCGGCGGTGTCGAACGGGTCTACCGTCACAGGAAGGACTCCGGGACGTTGATCACCCGAGAGCGCAGCCATTCGCCGAGCGCCTTCGCCTGCGGATCGTGCCGCGCGTTCGACGAGACGCCCTGGCCGAGAATGCCGCTGACGACGAAGTTGATCGCGCGCAGGTTCGGCAGCACGTGCCGCGTCACCCCTAGTCGCGCGGTCTCGGGCAGCAGTTCCTTGAACCTCGACGTGCTGAGTTGGTGCACCAACCAGGCGAGTTGGTCGTCGGTGCGCACCCACACACCGACATTGGCCGAGTCGCCCTTGTCGCCGCTGCGCGCCCCCATGAACGTGCCCAACGGCGCTGGCCGGGTTCGCTCGTTCGGCGGAGATGACGGCAGGTGCAGATCGGGCGCGCCGTCGGCCGCTTGGGTCTCGGTCGCCGGCGCGATGTCGACGCGGGTGCCGTCCGCGTGCACCGCGACGTGTGGCACGTCGGCGGCGTCGACGTAGCTCGCGGTGAACACGCCGTACGGCGCAGCGTCGCTGGGCGGCGCCGTGACGTGGAAGCCGGGATACGACGCAAGTGCCAGCTCGATGGCCGCGCCGGAGAATGCGCGGCCCAGCGTCTTGGGGTCGGTGCCGCGCGCGACGCAGTGCAGCATCGCCGCGGCCTCCTCCTGCACATCGGCGTCGGGATGGTCGGTGCGTGCGAGCGTCCACGTCAGGTCCAGCGACGCGTCGAGGTCGGCGAGCTGCGTCTTCACCCACGCGGCCTTGGCGTCGATGTCCAGGCCGGTCAGCACGAAGGTCACCTCGTTGCGGAAGCCGCCGAGGGTGTTCAGGCCGACCTTCAACGTCGGCGGCGGCGGCTCGCCTCGTACCCCGGTGATGCGCACGCGGTCTGCGCCGTCCTCGGCCAGCTCGATCGTGTCGAAGCGCACTGTCGCATCCGGCCCGGCGTAGCGCGCGCCGGTGATCTCGTACAGCAGTTGCGCGGTGACGGTGCCGACGGTGACCGCGCCGCCGGTGCCCGGATGCTTGGTGATCACCGATGAGCCGTCGGCGTGCATCTCGGCGAGCGGGAAGCCGAGCGGTCGGTCGAGATGGTCGAGCTCGGTGAAGAAGGCGTAGTTGCCGCCGGTGGCCTGCGGCCCGCACTCGATGACGTGCCCGGCGACCATCGCGCCGGCGATCGCGTCGTGGTCGCCGCGCTGCCAGCCGAAGTGCGCGGCCGCCGGTCCGACCACCAACGAGGCGTCGGTGACCCGGCCGGTGACGACGATGTCCGCGCCCGCGGACAGGCAGTCGGCGATGCCCCAGGCGCCGAGGTAGGCGTTGGCGGCGAGCGGTGCGCCGAGGCCCAGCTCGTCCGCCCGGGCGACGAGGTCGTCACCCTCGACGTGCGCCACCGCGACATCGACGCCGAGGCTGTCCGCGAGCACGCGCACCGCGGCCGCAAGGCCGGCGGGGTTCAGCCCGCCGGCGTTGACGACGATCTTGACCCCGCGTTCGAGCGCGGTGCCCAGCGACGTCTCGAGCTGACGCAGGAACGTCTTGGCGTAACCGAGCTTGGGATCCTTCGCGCGGTCACGGGCGAGGATGAGCATCGTCAATTCGGCGAGGTAGTCACCGGTCAGCACGTCGATCTCGCCGCCGGTGAGCATCTCGTGCATCGCCGACGCGCGATCGCCGTAGAACCCGGACGCGTTGGCGATGCGCAGGACGTCGGTGTTCATCCGTGTCGACCGGCGGCGCGCCCCGCGCCGGGCGGGCCGGCGAACGCTTGCGCGATGTCGAGCCATTCGTCGGCGTCCGGGCCGACGGCGACGACCGCGAGATCGTCGCGGTGCCGGCGCTGGGTCACGAGCAGGCAGAAGTCGAATGCCGGGCCGGCCACCTGTTGTGCGGCGTCCTCCGGCCCCCACGCCCACAGCTCGCCCGACGGTGCGGACAGCTCGACGCGGAACTGCTCTGCAGGTGGCGTGCGGTCGCGCAGCAGGTACGCGAAGTCGCGGGTGCGCACGCCGATGTGCGCGACATGGCGCAGCCGTGGGCCCGGCACCCGGAGCTGGTCCAGCGCGTCGACGACGTCCTGCCCGTGCGCCCACGTCTCCATCAACCGGGCCGTCGCCATCGACGCCGGTCGCATCGGCGGTCCGAACCACGGCAACCGGGCGTCGGACGCAACGGCAAGCAGCGCGTCGCTCAACTCGGCGCGGCCGGCGCGCCACGACCGCAGGAGGTCGGCGGCCGGTTGGTCCGCGCGCTGGGCCGCCGCGCGATCGACGTAACCGTCCAGCTCGCCGACCATCGCCTGCACCGACGCCTCGAACGCGGCGGGGTCGGTGACGGCCAGGCAGGCGATCTCGTCGGTCCACGCCAGGTGCCCGATCTGGTCCGCGACGGTCCACCCGGCCGCGGGCGTCTCCGTGCGCCATTGCGCGTCGGTCAGCTGCGCAACCCGCGCGTCGAGATCGTCGCTCTCGGCGCGCAGGTCGTCGACCATCGCGCGGATGTCGGCCACGGCTCGACCTTGGCACGGGCAACCAGAAGAATCAATCCCGCTTGCTTGTTTTGCGAACCGAAGGACGAGCGAGCGGCGACGCGTCCCGGGTCAGGCGGCTTCGCGGCACTCCGGCGCGGCGCGCAGCATGTGCGCGTTGGGCACTACGAGCAGGCCGTCGGACGTGCCGAGCGTGGTGCTCACGACGCCGAGCCGGATGACCTCCGCCTCGGTCACCTTGCCGATCGCCGGGACGAAGAGGCGAACCTGCTCGCCCGGTGTGTAGGGCCTCGCCAGCTGCAAGGTGAGGCCCGCGAACAGGCTGCCGAGAGTGCGGCGGGCGACGACTGCGGCGAGCAACGCGATGACCACCGCGACGAGCGTCGCGAGCACGGCGTTGCCGCCGAGGGCGACGACCGCCGTCGCGCCCGCGGTGATGGCGACCGCACCTGCGACGACGACCTGCGCGGCGTGCGCCGGCGAGGTCGGCGGCGGGCACGTCGTGGTGCCGCGCTGTTGCGTCTCCATTTGACCCACATCCCTTGTATAGCAAGGGATTCCCGCTCAATGCACGGTGCACTCACCGACATGCCAGAGCTCTCGGGTGACCGTGCTCACGATCACCGGAGCAGGCGATCGACGCGGCGCCGGGCCGCGTCGCCGTTATGCCGTCTCGAACGGCCAGCCCTGCTCGTCGGCGGCCTTCGCGCGTGCCCCGCGCTCGGCGGTGCGCCGGGCCGTCGTCGACACCACGTCGTCGAGCTCGACGCCCGTCTGGTCGGCGAGCAGGTACACGCCGTAGGCGAGCTCGCCGAGCTGTTGCGACCAGTCGGCCGTCGGTCGGAACGGCCGGCGGCCACGCTCGGTCCCGGCGGTCGCGGTGGCCGCCATCGCCCCGAGCAGGGTCTGCAGCTCGAGCAGCAGGGTGGGGGCCGTTGCATGCAACTCGGCGGCGTCTGCGCTGCGCGCCACTGTCTCCTGCAGTTCGCTCACCCGCGGAACGCTACCCAAGTACGCTCGGACGTCGTTCTGCCGACCGACGTCTGCCGAGGATCTCTTCGTGACCGCTGCTGCCGCGCGTCCGGCTCGCCTGCGCGTCGCGATCATCGGCATGGGACGGGTCGGCAGTGCGCTCGGGGTCGCGCTCACCCGCGCGGGCCACAGCGTCGTCGCGGTCAGCGCCGTGTCCACGCAGTCGCTGGCGCGCGCGGCACGCCTGCTGCCGGACGCGCAGGTGCTGCCCGTCGACGAAGCCGTCGGCGCCGCCGAACTCGTGCTGCTCACGGTGCCTGACGACGTCCTGCGCCCGTTGGTGACCGGCCTGGCGAACACGGACGGCTGGCGCGCGGGCCAGCTCGTCGCGCACACGTCCGGCGCGCACGGCATCGGGGTGCTCGATCCGGCCGCGGCTCGTGGGGCTCTTGCGCTCGCGCTGCATCCGGTCATGACGTTCGCGGGCCGGTCCGAGGACGTCGATCGCCTGTCCGGCGCGACGTTCGGCGTCACGGCGCTGGACGAGCTGCGCCCGGTGGCCGAGTCGCTGGTCGTCGAGATGGGCGGCGAGCCGGTGTGGATACCCGAGCGCGCCCGGCCGCTGTATCACGCATCGCTCACCGTTGCGGCCAATCATCTCGTCACGCTCGTCAACGACTCGTTGTCGATGCTCTCCGGCGCGGGGGTGGCGCAACCTGCGCGGCTGCTCGCCCCGCTGCTCAGTGCGGCGCTCGACAACGTGCTGCGGTTGGGCGATGCGGCGCTCACCGGGCCGGTCGTGCGCGGTGACGTCGACACCGTGCACACGCACGTCGAGGTGCTGGCCCGGGAGGCGCCGGACGTGCTGCCGGCGTACCGCGCGATGGCGCGGCGCACTGCCGAGCGCGCGACCGCGGCGGGGCAGCTGTCCGAGTCGGCCGCGAACGCCGTCCTGGACGTCCTGTGAAGGTGGTGCACGGCCGTGGTGACTTCCTCGCCGCGCGCCGGGTGCTGGCCGGCGACGTCGGCCTCGTGCCGACCATGGGCGCGCTGCACGCAGGGCACGTCGCGCTGCTCGACACCGCGCGGGCGCAGTGCACGAGCGTCGTCACCACGAACTTCGTCAATCCGCTGCAGTTCGGGCCGAACGAGGACCTCGCGCGTTACCCCCGCACGCTCGACGCCGACCTCGACAAGTGCGAGCGCGCCGGAGTCGACCTCGTGTGGGCGCCCGAGGTCGAGGACGTGTACCCGCACGGCGGTTCGACCATCACCGTCGACCCGGGACCGCTCGGGGACGTGCTCGAGGGCGCGGTCCGGCCCGGTCACTTCGCCGGGGTGCTCACCGTCGTCGCGAAATTCCTCAACACGGTCCGGCCGCAGCATGCGTACTTCGGCGAGAAGGACTATCAGCAGCTCGTGCTCGTGCGGCAGCTGTGCGCCGACCTCGATCTCGACGTCACGATCGACGGCGTGCCGACGGTGCGCGAGGACGACGGCCTGGCGCTGTCCAGCCGCAACGTCCATCTGTCGACGGACGACCGGCAGCACGCGCTGGCGTTGTCGCGGGCATTGTTCGCCGGCCGCGACACGGCGGTGAGCGGTGGCGCGCTCGCGGTCATCGCGGCGGCCACGGCGGAGCTCGGCCGCGAACCGGGGATCGCCGTCGACTACCTGGAGCTGCGCAATCCTGACCTCGGTGAGATCCCCGAGTACGGCCCGGCGCGGCTGCTCGTCGCGGCGCGGGTGGGCAAGACACGGTTGATCGACAACGTGGCGGTGCAGTTATGAGCACGAATCGGCTACTCGCTCCGGAACCGGGCTGGGAGGTCGAGACCGACGTCGTCGTGGTCGGTTCGGGCATCGCCGGCCTGACGACGGCGCTGCACATCAGCCGGCAGTCGGCGCTGCGCGTGCTGCTGGTGACCAAGGACGTGCTTGCCGCGGGGTCGACGCGCTGGGCACAGGGCGGCATCGCGGCAGCGCTCGGCATCGGCGACAGCCCGGACCAGCACTTCGCGGACACCGTCGTCGCCGGCGCGGGCGTGTGCGACGACGCCGCCGTGCGGGTGCTCGTGCGCGAGGGTGCGGCAGCGGTACGCGAGCTCGCGCAGATCGGCGCGCGCTTCGACCGGGCCGGCGACGGCGAGCTGTCGCTGGGCCGCGAGGGCGGCCACCACCGTGACCGGATCGCGCACGCCGGCGGCGATGCCACCGGAGCGGAGATCGAGCGCGCGCTCGTGACCCGCGTGCTCGACGCGTCCGCTGTCGACGTCATCGAGCACGCGCTCCTGCTGGACCTGCTCACGACGGCGACGGGTGAGATCGCCGGGCTCACGCTGCACGTCATGGGCGAGGGCGAGCGGGACGGTGTCGGCGCGGTGCGTGCCCGGGCCGTCGTGTTGGCCACCGGCGGCATCGGCCAGGTGTACGCCTCGACGACGAATCCCAGCGTGTCGACCGGTGACGGCGTCGCCGCCGCGTTGCGCGCCGGAGCCGTGGTGCGCGATCTCGAGTTCGTGCAGTTCCACCCGACGGTCGCGTGGCTCGGCCACGGCTCGCGTGGCCAGCAACCACTCGTCAGCGAGGCGGTGCGCGGCGAAGGCGCGTTCCTGGTCGACGACGACGGCGTGCCGTTCATGCAGGGCGCGCACGAACTGGCCGACCTCGCGCCCCGAGACATCGTCGCGAAGGCGATCCTGCGACGGATGCGCGAGACCGGTGCCGAGCACGTGTGGCTGGATGCGCGGCACTTCGGCGCGGAGAAGTGGCGCGTGCGGTTCCCGACGATCTACGCCACGTTGCTCTCGCTCGGCGTCGACCCGGTGCACGCGCTCATCCCGGTCGTGCCCGCGTGCCACTACGCCAGCGGCGGCATCCGCACCGACCTCGTCGGCGAGTCGTCGCTGCCCGGGCTGTTCGCCTGCGGCGAGGCGGCCTGCACCGGCGTGCACGGTGCCAACCGGCTGGCCTCGAACTCGCTGCTCGAAGGCCTGGTGTTCGGCCGCCGCATCGCCGACACCGTGGTCGCCCGGCTGGATGAGCCCGGCCCGGCTCCGGACGTCGTCGACCTGCAGCCGGGGACGAGCCGCCTGGTCGACGACGGGTCGCGCACCGGACTGCAGCAGCTGATGAGCGAGCGCGTCGGTGTGCTGCGCGACGAGAAGGGTCTGACGCTCGCCGCCGCCGGCCTGGCCGAGCTCGGCGAGCACGACGGTGGTGCGCCGGGCACCGAGGCGTGGGAGACCACGAACCTGCTCATCGTGTCGTCCGCGCTGGTGCAGGCCGCGACGCGGCGCGCGGAGACCCGCGGTGCGCACTGGCGCGAGGACTTCCCGGCCGGCGACGACGAACACTGGCGCGGTCATCTGGACACGACACTCGACGCCGATGGCGCGCTGAACACCACCTACGTGGAGATCCGATGACCGACCCGTCCGCCGCGACGCTCGAGGCCGTCGTACGCCTCGCCCTCAGCGAGGACCTCGGTGACGCCGGGGACGTCACGACCGCCGCCACCGTCGATCCCGCGACGCGCGCACAGGCGCGGCTCGTCTCGCGCGCGCACGGCGTGCTTGCCGGTCTAGGGGCGGCGGCAGCCGCGTTCCGTGCCGTCGGCGCCGACCGCGTCACCTTCACCGCGGAGCACGCGGACGGCGACGTCGTCGAGCAGGGTGACGTGCTGGCCGTCGTCGACGGCCCGATGAGCGACCTGCTCACCGCCGAGCGCACCGCGCTGAACCTCGTCGGCCACCTGTCCGGCGTCGCGTCGCTGACCCGGCGCTGGGTCGACGCGGTCGCGGGCACCGGCGCGCGCATCCGCGACACCCGCAAGACGATGCCCGGGCTGCGGGTCCTGGAGAAGTACGCGGTGCGGTGTGGCGGTGGCGTCAACCACCGCATGTCGCTGTCCGACGCCGCGCTCGTCAAGGACAACCACGTGATCGCAGCCGGGGGCGTCGTCGCGGCGTTCGAGCTGGTCCGCACGCGGTATCCGGGGCTCGAGCTGGAGATCGAGGTCGACACCGTCGCCCAGGCGCGCGAGGTCGTGGACGCGGGTGCGGATCTCGTCCTGCTCGACAACATGAGCCTCGATGACCTGCGTGCTGCGGTGGAATACACCGCGGGCCGGGCAAAACTCGAGGCCTCCGGCGGCCTCACTCTCGACCGTGCACACGACGTCGCGGCGACCGGCGTCGACTACCTTGCAGTCGGCGCACTGACCCACTCCGCGCCGGTTCTCGACATCGGTCTCGACATCTAGGCCCGGACACATGCTGCTCACCATCGACATCGGCAACACGAACACCGTCCTCGGCGTCTTCGACGGCGCGAAGCTGGTCAATTCGTGGCGGATCAAATCCGATTCCCGCGAGACCGCCGACGAGCTCGCGTTGACGTTCCGCGGCTTGCTCAGTGACCTGCCGATCACCGGCATCGCCGCCTGCTCGACGGTGCCGGCGATTCTGCGCGAGCTGCGCTCGACGCTGATCCGTTACTACGCCGACGTGCCGACCATTCTTATCGAACCGGGTGTACGCACCGGCGTCGGCGTGATCATGGACAACCCGAAGGAGGTCGGCAGCGACCGCATCTGCAACGCCGCCGCCGCGCATCACCTGACGGGCGGGCCGTGCATCGTCGTCGACTTCGGTACGTCCACGAACTTCGACTGCGTGAACGCGCGCGGCGATTTCGTCGGCGGCGCGCTCGCCCCGGGCATCGAGATCTCGCTCGACGCGCT
>NZ_CAXTQF010000095.1:0-8452 GCF_964246335.1 uncultured Jatrophihabitans sp.
CTCGCCCTCGTAGCTCAGCGGACAGAGCGCCCGCCTTCTAAGCGGATGGTCGCAGGTTCGAACCCTGCCGGGGGCACCCGCCCCGACGTCGATTTCTCGTGCGCGCACTGCCGTGAACCCAGTACCGGCCACAGCCGGTCCCCGGCCGCTGCCCAGCCTGCGCCCACCGCGGCGCGCTGTACTGCTGGACCCGGCACACCGACCCGAGGAGATACGTCATGCACGTACCGTTCTGGGCCTGGATCGCGTTCGGCGCCGTCGTCGTCGTGATGCTCGCCATCGATCTCGTCGCGCACCGCAAGGCACACGTCATCGGCTTCCGCGAGGCCGCGTGGTGGAGCGTGGGGTGGGTGGCCCTGGCACTGATCTTCGCCGTCGTCGTGGCGCTGACGTTGGGCGGTAACGCCGGGGTCGAGTTCACCACCGCATGGCTGCTGGAGAAGAGCCTGTCGGTGGACAACCTGTTCGTCTTCGCGCTGATCTTCGGATACTTCAAGGTCCCGCGTGCCTACCAGCATCGCGTGCTCTTCTTCGGCGTGGTCGGCGCCCTGGTGTTCCGTGCGATCTTCCTGGCGGCCGGCGTCGCGATCGTCGACAAGTTCACCGCGATCCTGTTCGTGTTCGCCGCGGTGCTGCTGTGGAGCGCGTACAAGCTGACAAAGGACGAGGACGACAGCTACGACCCGGGCGCCAGCATCGCGCTGCGGCTCATGCGCAAGGTCGTCCCGGTCCGCGACGACTACGCGGAGACGAAGTTCTTCGTTCGCGAGCTCGGCAAGCGGGTGGCAACCCCGCTGCTGGCCGTGGTCGTCGCCATCGAGGCCGCCGACCTCGTGTTCGCCGTCGACAGCGTGCCCGCCGTGCTCGCCGTCAGCAATGACGCGTTCATCGTCTACTCCTCGAACGCGTTCGCGATCCTCGGCCTGCGGGCGCTGTACTTCCTGCTCGCCGGCCTCCTCGAGAAGTTCCACCTGCTGGCGAAGGGCTTGGCGGTCATCCTCGCGTTCATCGGCGTCAAGCTGACGCTGCAGGCCGCGCACAAGGTGATCAGCCCGGCCGTGCCGGAGATCCCGTCGCTGGTCAGCCTTGGCGTGATCGTGACGGTCCTGACGGCGTCCGTCGTGCTCAGCCTGCGCCGCCCGGCGGCGGCGCCGGGTCCGCAGCCCGCGACAGCGGACGCCGAGCCCCGTAATCTCGTCTCATCACCCACGGAGGGATAGGCATGACAGTCTCGGCATCGCGCAACCCCGGTACAGCAGGTGCGAAGTCCGTCCCGGACACCGTCGCGCAGTTGCGCGCAACCTTCAAGTCAGGTCGCACGAGGCCGATCGAGTGGCGGCTGGAACAGCTCGACGCGATCGTCCGGCTGCTCTCCGAGCACGAGAAGGACTTCATCGCTGCACTGGCGAAGGACCTCGGCCGCCCGCGCGTCGACGCGTGGCTCGCCGACCTCGCACCGGTGGTCACCGAGGCCAAGTACGCGATCAAGCACCTGCGGTCGTGGATGCGCCCGACGAAGGTCAAGGTGCCGATCAGCATCGCCCCGGCGAAGGCGTGGTACCAGTACGAGCCGCTCGGCGTCACGCTGATCGTCAGCCCGTGGAACTACCCGGTGCACCTGGCCCTGGCGCCGCTGGTCGGCGCCGTGGCCGCCGGCAACTGCGCGGTGGTCAAGCCGGCCGAGCAGACGCCGGAGTGCTCGGCGTTGATGGCGAAGCTGGTGCCGCAGTACCTCGACCAGCAGGCCGTCGCCGTGATCGAGGGCGCCGGCGACACGACCCAGGAACTGATCGACCAGGGCTTCGACCACTGCTTCTTCACCGGCAGCCCCGAGATCGGCAAGAAGGTCATGGCCGGTGCGGCGAAGCACCTGACACCCGTCACTCTCGAGCTCGGCGGCAAGAGCCCGGTGATCGTCGCCGACGACGCCAAGCTCAGCGTCGCGGCCAAGCGCATCGCGTTCGCGAAGCTGCTCAACTCAGGCCAGACCTGCGTCGCGCCCGACTACGTGCTCGTCGACCGCCGCGTGCGCGATGAGTTCGTCAACGAGCTCAACAGTGCGATCTCGTCGTTCTCCGAGTCGCCGTCACTGCCGATCATCAACGAAAGGCACGCCGGCCGGGTGGCTGCGCTGGTCGACGGCGCCGGCGGTGAGACGGTGCGCGGCGGCAAGGTCGAGGCCGACGCCAAGCGCGGTGAGCTGACGGTGATCGTCGATCCGGACGCCGATTCCGACCTGATGCGCGAAGAGATCTTCGGGCCGGTGCTGCCATTGGTCAGCGTCGATTCGATGGACGACGCGATCGCGCATGTCCAGCAGGGCCCGAAGCCGCTCGCCGTCTACCTGTTCAGCGAGAGCCGGGAGAACGAGCAGCGCGTGCTCGACGAGATCAGCAACGGCGGCACCGTCATCAACCAGCTGGTCTTCCACCTGCTGGTGCCCGGCCTGCCGTTCGGCGGCGTCGGCAACAGCGGCACCGGCGCGTACCACGGCAAGTGGGGTTACGAGACGTTCAGCCACCGCAAGGCCGTGTTGCGCAAGCCGACGTGGCCGGACCCGTCGCTGAACTACCCGCCGTTCAACCGCGTCAAGGAAGCGATCATGCGGAGGGTCTTCTAGCAGCGCCCGCGGTCGTCGTCGGCGCGGGCGCGGCTGGCGGCGTCGCGCATCTCGAACGCGTCGGTCGCCCAGTCGCCGAGTTCGCGCGTCACCTCGCGCACCGCGCCGCTGACGATCGTCGCGATGCGCCCGACGTGGCTGGCCGTGGACTCGGCGAGCATCTGCACGGTGTCCTTGCCGATCTCGTACCTGTCAACCATGGTTCCTCGTCCTGTTCGACGTCGCGCGCAGTCAGGCCGCGACGGGTTCGCGCTCGGCCCTGACGGTAGCCGAGGCGGGCGCGCCTGCGGGATCGGCCGCGGAGCGCCTCGGCAGCGCAAGGCGGAAGATCTTGCCCCACGTCGAGCCGATCTGCCGGCTGAGCCGGCCGGTGTTGTACGGCAGCCCGTACTTCTCGCACAGCTCGCGGACCTCGGCTGCGATCTGCGGGTAGCGACGTGCCGGGATGTCCGGGAACAGGTGGTGCTCGATCTGGTGCGACAGGTTGCCGGACAGGATGTGGAACAGCTTCCCGCCGGTGATGTTCGCCGAGCCCATCATCTGCCGCACGTACCACGCGCCGCGCGACTCGTCGGCCGTCTCCTCCGGGGTGAACGTGGCGGTGCCGCTCGGGAAGTGCCCGCAGAAGATGATGGAGAACGCCCAGAGGTTGCGGACCAGGTTGGCGGTGCCGTTGGCTGCCAGCGTCGCGGCGAACTGTGGCCCGCTGAGCGCCGGGAACAAGACGTAGTCCTTGAGCGTCTGCTTGCCGACCTTGCGCCAGATGGCGTCCAGCAACTCCTTGTTGTCGCTCATCTTGCGCTTGCCGCTGACCAGGTTCTCGGCCTCGAGGTCGTGCACGGCGACGCCGTACTGGAACAGCACCATCAGCAGGAACGCCCACACGGGGTTTCCGAGGTAATACGGGTTCCAGCGCTGGGCCTCGTCCATGCGCAGGATGCCGTAGCCGATGTCGCGGTCCTCGTCGAGGATGTTGGTGAACGTGTGGTGGATGTAGTTGTGCGAGTGCCGCCACTGGTCCGACGGGCAGGCGGTGTCCCACTCGAACTTCTTGGAGTTGAGCGCCGGGTCGCGCATCCAGTCGTACTGGCCGTGCATGACGTTGTGCCCGATCTCCATGTTGTCGAGGATCTTCGACAGCGAGAGCGCGGCAGTGCCGAACAGCCAGAACGGCGGCAGGATGCTCAGCAACAGCGACGCACGGCCGGTGGCCTCGAGCGCGCGCTGGGCCTTGATGATGTTGTAGATGTAGTCGCGGTCGGCCTTGCCGAGGTCGTCGACGACGCGTTGGCGCAGCTCGTCGAGTTCGCGGCCGAGCTGATCGATCTGGTCGTCAGTGAGCGGGATCTTGGTGCTGGTCATCGGTGATCGCCTTTCTGGACGTACGGATCACATGTCGAGTTCGACGGTGCCTACGGGCACGTTGATGCACAGCTGCACCTCGGTGTCCGGGTCGCTGTTCAGCTCGCCGTCGCGGACGTTGCGGGTGCAGCCGGACAGCTTGGTCTGCGTGCAGGAGAAGCAGATGCCCATCCGGCAGCCGTATTCGGGCTCGAGGCCGGCGGCCTCGGCCTGCTCGAGCAGGGTGGCGCCGGTGTTCGTGGCGCGCGCCCCGGTGCGCGCGAAGGCGACGTCGCCGGACACCTCGTCGGTCGCGCCGGCAACCGTTGACGCGAGCACGAACTCCTCGCTGTGCAGGGAGTCGTCGATGCCCTTCGCGGCGTAGTGCGCGCGGACGGCATTCATCAACGCTGGTGGCCCGCACAGATAGGTCTGCGCGTCGGCGTACCACGGGGCGGCCTCGGCCAGGTGCGTCTCGTCGAACAGGCCGTGCAGGTCACCGCCCGAGCGCTGCCGCGTGTAGGCGAGGACGACTCGCACATTGCGGTGCAGCAGTGCGATCTCACGTAGTGCGGTCAGGTGCGCGACGTCGGCCTCGGTGTCCGCGTAGTGCAGGAAGGTGACGTCACCCTCGTGGCCCTCGTCGCACAGCGTGCGCAGCATGGACAGCACCGGCGTGATGCCGCTGCCGCCGCTGACAAGCAGTACCCGGGCCGGCCGCGGCTGCGGCAGCGCGAACGTGCCGGCCGCCTGCGCCAGGCCGACGACGAGTCCCCGCCGGGCATGGCCCTTCAGGTACTGCGAGACGACGCCGTCCGGATGTGCCTTGACGGTCAGCTCGAGGCGGCCGTCGGCTCGGTGCGCGGAGCATGACGGCGAGAAACACCGGGTGCGCCGCACGCCGTCGACGTCGACGGTGAGCTGCACGTACTGGCCGGCCCGGAAGCCCTGCCACTGGCGGGTGGGGCGCAGGGTCAGGGTCACGCTGTCGGCCGTCGGGTGCGCGACGTCGGTGATCTCGGCGCGCAGCTCGCGGACGGTGAGCATCGGGTGGACGAGTTCGAGATAGCGGTCGAGGCCGTGCGGAGTGGCCAGGGCCTCGAGAGCGCGTAGTGCGCGGCTCGGCATGCCGATCTGCCTCCGTGTTCAGTGAACGCTCGTACACTGAACAGTGTGTTCGGCTCGCGCGGCACTGTCAACGCGGCCCGGTCGTGACCGTCCCCACGTCGAACCCGTGTTTACAGCCGTGCACGTGCGTAGTCTGCTCGCATGGGTGACAGCCGGTCACACAGCGAAAAAGGTCGCTCCCGCGACAGCGGCCGCTCGCGCGGGAGCACGCGACGGCCGTCGTCGCACGAGCGGCACGGCAGCGATTCGGCGCACAGCGGCTCGCGCGCAGAACGCAAGCAGCACACCCGGCGGCGGCTGCTCGACGTCACGCTGCGACTCATCGCCGATCGCAGCCTGGCCGGCATCAGCCTGCGCGAGGTCGCCCGCGAGGCCGGCATCGTGCCCACCGCGTTCTACCGGCACTTCGCGTCGATGGATGACCTCGGCATGGAGCTGGTCGACGAGTCGATGCGCCCGCTGCGGCAGGGCATCCGCGAGGCGCGCCGGGACCGCGTCGCGAACGGCGACATCATCGCCGACACCGTCGCCATCCTGAGCAAGCAGGTGCGCGACAACCCGGACCAGTTCCGCTTTCTCATGCACGAGCGTTACGGCGGCGTGCCCGCGGTGCGGCGCAGCATCGCCGCCGAGCTGCAGCTGTTCACCAGCGACCTGACCGTCGACCTCTCCCGGCTCACGGTCGGGCTGGACTGGACCACCGAGGACCTCGAGATGGCGGCGGGGCTGATGGTCATGGCGATGCTCGGCACCGTGATGGAGTTGCTCGACGGCGACGGCCGCTTTCCTGAGGACATCGATGCGGTGCTGGAGCGCGCACGCCGGCAGCTGCGCCTGATCACGCTCGGCATGGGCGCCTGGCGCAGCAAGCCCTGAGCCTCCCGATGCCGGCGCGGACGATGCCGGTGAGCGTGCCCAGGCGGACGAGCGCGCCGCTGTCGGCCCTTATGCCTGCGTCTCGTCGCTCGCCTGGGGCAACCCGGCAGCCACCTCGTCGACGATCTCGGCCAGCGCCAGGTCGTAGTCGGTGACCCCACCTGCACTGTGCGTGCTGAGCACGACGTCCACCCACCGCCAGCGCAACGCGAGGTCGGGATGGTGATCGAGCTGTTCGCAACGCGGCGCCAGACGGTTGATGAACTCGACCGCGGTGCCGAAGTCGGCGAACTCGATCGCCCGGCGTAGCTCGTCCGTCGAGCCCTGCCAGCCGTGGTGGCGCTGCGCCAGACTGCGGTCGATACTCTGCTGGTCGAGCAACGTGCGATTCATCGGCAGGCCTCTCGGTATAGCGTTGGCCTCATCATGACCGATCGTCTCGTCTGGATCGACTGCGAAATGACCGGCCTCGACCTGCGCCGTGACGCGCTGATCGAGGTGGCGGTCATCGTCACCGATGCCGAACTCACCGTGCTCGACGACGGGCTCAACGTCATCATCCATGCCGACGACACCGTGCTCGACGCGATGATCCCGTTCGTGCGCGACATGCACGCGTCGTCCGGGCTGACCGACGCCGTGCGCGCCTCGACGGTGACGCTGGGCGACGCGGAAACGCAGGTGCTCGACTACGTGAAGTCGCACGTGCCGGGTGCGAAGAGCGCACCGCTGTGCGGCAACTCGATCGCCACCGACCGCGGCTTCCTTGCGCGTGACATGCCCGCCCTGGACGAATACCTGCACTACCGCATGGTCGACGTGTCGTCGATCAAGGAGCTGGCCAAGCGCTGGTACCCGCGCGTCTACCACTCGCAGCCGGCGAAGGGTCTCGCGCACCGCGCCCTGGACGACATCAAGGAGAGCATCCAGGAGCTCGAGTACTACCGCAGCACGCTGTTCGTGCCCCAGCCCGGCCCCTCCTCCGAGGAGGCGCAGGCCGCGGCCAATGCGTTGCTCGCACCTGCGGGTGGCCAGGTAGACTGATCGCGCCTCGGCGGCTCGTCCGCCGGCACGGTGGGTGTAGCTCAGCTGGTAGAGCGCCGCGTTGTGGTCGCGGATGTCGCGAGTTCAAGTCTCGTCACTCACCCCGATGCGCCTCTGGCGCGGTGCGATCATGGCCGCGTGCAGGATCTGGATGAGGTACGCGCTGCCTTCATTCATCCGCACGCCTTCTGGAGCTCACCGCTCTACCGCACGATGTGCGAGCACGTCGCGGCCGACGACTTCTTGGTGCGCACCGCCGCGCACGCCCGGCCGGGTCAGGTACCGACCTTCGCCTTCTTCGCAGCCGTGCATGCCGCGCTGCTCGCCGGTGCCGAGCACCAGCTTGCGCAGTACTACCCATCGGTGCGCGGTGCACAGGCCCGCCCGCCGGACGAGCAGTTGGCCGCGACGCTCGCGGACTTCACCCGTACGCACCTCGACGCGATCGTCGCGACGCTGCAGACCCGTCTGGTGCAGACCAACCACGTGCAACGGGCGGTGGCGCTGCGGCTGGGCCTGGCAACCATCCGGGCCCGGACCGGGGGCGCAGCGGTGCACCTGCTCGAGATCGGCGCCAGCGCCGGTTTGCTGCTGCGTCACGACCGCTACGCCTATCGGCTCGGGGACCGGAACGCCGGCGACCGCACGTCGACGGTCCGGCTGCGCTGCGAGTGGCGCAGCGAAGTGCCCACCCCGGATCTCGACGCGATCCCGCCCATCGCCTCGACCACCGGCATCGACCTCAACCCGCTCGACCCGAACGACCCGGCCGACCGACGTTGGCTCGAAGCGCTGGTCTGGCCCGAGGACCGCGACAAGGCCGCCCTGCTCACGGCGGCGCTGCAGATCGCACGAGACGTACCGGTGTCGGTCCTCACCGGCGATGCCGTCGAGCTGTGCCCGCAGTGGGCGGCCGACCTGCCCGGGCCGCAGCCGCGGGTTGTGTTCCACTGCGCAACCCGCATGCACGTGCCCGCGCTTCGGCGACCGGACTTCGACGCGGCGATCGCCGCCGTCGGCGAGCACGCGCCGCTCTACCGCATCGCGAACGAAGGAGACGGTCTCGTCGTCACCGGGCCGGACGGCGAGCCGCTCAGTCACCACGACGTCGACGGGCACCTCGCTTGGGCTGCACCGAGTAACTAGTCGAGCCCAACCGCCGCCCCACTCGGCGGCGCCGTGCAGTTGCTCGACTGTCGCCGTGACCGCACTCAGGTGGGCCTCGCAGCCGCCTGTGCTGGCCGCGGGCCGACGCCGGACAGCGTGCTAATGTCGGTGCCCGGCCCACCTCGGTGGGCCGATCGTTTGACCCGCGCCGCTAGCTCAACTGGCAGAGCAGCTGACTCTTAATCAGCGGGTTGGGGGTTCAAGTCCCTCGCGGCGCACAAATGTGATCTCTCAAGACATCGCGGACAGCCTGAACCCTCAGGGGTCGGGCTGTTC
>NZ_CAXTQF010000096.1:0-6322 GCF_964246335.1 uncultured Jatrophihabitans sp.
GTGCCGAGGAGGGCGGGTGTGTGCGGGGATCGGCCGGTGTCGAGCCAGGCCGCGATCTGCTGCCGCCGGCGGCGGACGAGGCGTGGCCGTAACGTCGGGGCGTGCCTCCCACAGCCGATCACCCGAACTGCCGGGCCGTGGACGCCGTGCTGGAACGCGCCGGCGCGGCCGGCCGGGTACAGATCCTGACCGACGCGGCGCCGACAGCAGCCGCAGCGGCCGCGCTGCTGGGAGTCGAGGTCGGCGCGATCGCCAACTCGCTGGTCTTCGCGACCGCGCAGGACGAGCCCGTGCTCGTGATGACGAGCGGTGCGCATCGCGTGGATCTCGCGAAAGCCGCGCAGCTGCTCGGCAGCGCAGCACTGCGCCGCGCCGACCCGGAGTTCGTCCACGCCGCCACCGGGCAGCCGATCGGCGGCGTCGCGCCGGTGGCGCACCCGACACCGCTGCGCACCCTGGTCGACGAGGATCTGGAACGGTATCCGCAGCTCTGGGCCGCCGGCGGCATCCCGCACGCCGTCTTTCCCACGACTTTCCACGAGCTGGTGCGCCTCACGGCGGGCACCCCAGCGGCGGTGGCGTGACGCGCCTCGCGTGATTGGGCACCATCGCGACGTGGTCCGCTTTGCGCAACGCGAGTCGGGAACGGACGTGCGCATCGAGTCGTGGGACGGCGCACAGTTCGTCGCCCGGCTCGACGACGCCATGAGCATCTACACCCAGGCGATGGACTACCCCGCGTACACGGGAGCGCAGCGCGGCGTCAGCGCCCGCAAGCACGTCGATCACGCCGGGTTCGCGTGTCGGGCCGCGCTGGCCGACGACGGCGAGCTGGTCGGCTTCGGCTACGGCTACACGACCGCACCCGGCCAGTGGTGGCACGATCTCGTGCGCCGCGCGCTGACCCGCGAGGACGCGCAGGGCTGGCTCGACGACGCGTTCGAGCTGAGCGAGCTGCACGTGCGGCCCGACCTGCATGGGCGCGGCATCGGCCGCTCGCTGCTGCTGCAGCTGTCCGGCGCCGTGACCGAGTCGGCGATGTTGTTGTCCACCCCGGACCGCGACACCCGCGCGTTCCGGCTCTATCACGACACCGGATTCATCGATCTGGCGCGCAACTATCTGTTCCCGGGCGACAGCCGCCCGTTCGCGGTCATGGGTGCGCGGCTGCCGCTCAACGAATGAACGCGGTCAGACAGCGGCCGGGATCGACAACTGCGCCATCACCTCGCGGGTGGCTTTCGAGAAATTGAATGTGATGAAGTGCAACCCGGGCACGCCCTCGTCGAGCAGCCGCTGCGCCAGCGCGCCCGCCTGCTCGATCCCCAGCGCGCGCACGGCCTTCGGGTCGTCGGCCACGTCGTCGAACTGTTCGGCCAGGTGAGCCGGGAACGGCGCGCCGGACAGCTGCTCGGAGCGCGCGATCGTCTTCAGGTTCGTCACCGGCATCAACCCGGCGATGATCGGCGTGTCGCACCCGGCCGCCGCAACGCGATCACGCAGCCGCAGGTAGTCGTCCGCGTCGAAGAACATCTGGGTGATGGCGTAGTCGGCGCCGGCACTGCACTTGGCGACGAAGTTGCGGGTGTCGTCCTCCACCGACTGCGAGCGCGGATGTTTGAACGGGAAGGCGGCGACGCCGACGCTGAAATCCGCATGCTCGGCCAGCAGCGCGACGAGATCGGACGCGTACTCGAGCCCGTCGGGGTGTCGCTGCCACTTGCCGTCGACATCACCGGGCGGGTCACCGCGCAGGGCGAGCAGATTGACTATGCCGGCGTCCGCGAAGCGCCCGACGAGCGCACGCAGCTCCGTGACGGAGTGGTTGACCGCGGTCAGGTGAGCAACTGGCATCAACGTGGTGTCGAGCGCGATCTGCTCGGTGACGTTGATCGTGTTGTCGCGGGTGGAACCACCGGCGCCGTAGGTGACCGACACGAAGGACGGCTGCAGCGGTTCCAGCTCACGGATGGTGCGCCAGATGCGCTGCTCGTCCTCGGGTGTCTTCGGGGGCATGAACTCGAACGAGATGGTCGGCCGACCATCTGCCAGGCAGTCACGCACCGTCCGAGCCACGCTGCGAGCCTAATGCGTGTTGCGTCATGTGCACCGTAAGGGAAGTAGCTTCGTGACCATGCGCACTGTCGAGGGCCGCACCGACCGCGTGGTCGTCGTGGGCGCCGGCCTGGGCGGCCTTTCGGCGGCATTGCACCTGGCCGGCGCGGGTCGGCAGGTGACGCTGCTCGAGCGCGAGCTGGTGCCGGGCGGCCGCTGCGGCGTGCTGACCGAGCGCGGCTACCGCTTCGATACGGGCCCGAGCGTGCTCACCATGCCGGACCTGGTGGCCGCTCCGCTGGCCGCGGTCGGCGAGAACCTGGAGAGCTGGCTGACGCTGCACCGCCTCGATCCCGCCTACCGGGCGCGGTTCGCCGACGGCTCGACGATCGAGGTGCGCGCCGACCCGCAGGAGATGGCCGACGAGATCGAACGCACCTGCGGGCCGGACGATGCCGAGGGCTGGCTGCACTACGTCGACTTCCTGCGCGCGCTCTACGACGTCGAGATGCCGCACTTCATCGAGCGCAATCTGGATTCACCGACGCAGCTGTTGCGGCCGCCGCTCGCCCTGCTCGCTGCGATGGGCGGTTTCCGCCGGCTGGCGCCGAAGCTCGCGCACTACGTGCGCGATGAGCGGCTGCGCCGACTGTTCAGCTTCCAGGCGATGTACGCGGGCCTGGCGCCCGCGCAGGCGCTGGCCATCTACGCCGTGATCACCTACATGGACTGCGTCGAAGGCGTGTACTTCCCGGACGGCGGGATGCACGCGGTGCCGCGCGCGCTCGCCGGGGCGGCGATCAAGCACGGCGTCGACATCCGTTACGGCACGACCGTGACCGGCATCGACATCGCGGCCGGCCGGGCCCGGGGCGTCTTCACCGCCGACGGGCAACGCGTGCCGGCCGACGTCGTCGTCGTCAACGCCGACCTGCCGACGGCCTACGACTCGCTGCTGCCCGGCGTGCGCACACCACGGCGCGTGCGGCGGCTTCGGTACTCGCCGTCTGCGGTCGTCCTGCACGCGGGTGCAGTGGCCGACCAGCGCGACCTCGCCCATCACACGATCGAGTTCGGTGACGCGTGGGAGTCGACATTCGACGACATCATCGACAAGGGCCGCACGATGCGCGACCCGTCATTCCTGCTGACGACGCCGACCCGCACCGACCCGTCGCTGGCGCCGCCCGGGCGCGACGTGCACTACGCGCTGTTCCCGGCGCCGAACACGACCGCGCCGATCGACTGGTCGACGCAGCGCGGCCCGTACCGCGACCACATGATCGAGACGATCGAGAAGCGCGGTTACACCGGGTTCGGCGGCAGCATCGAGGTGGAGCAGGTGGTCACACCGGCCGACTGGGAAGCGCAGGGCCTCGCTGCCGGTGCGCCGTTCGCCGCTGCGCACCTGTTCCGCCAGACCGGGCCGTTCCGCTCCCCCACGCTCGACCGGCAGATCGGCAACCTGGTGTTCTGCGGCTCGAACACCCAGCCCGGCGTCGGCGTGCCGATGGTGCTCGTGTCCGGCCGGCTCGCCGCCGAGCGCGTCGTCGGCCGGCTGCGCCGCTGACGCGACCTGCTCTGCGAGAATGACCGGCATGCGGCTCGGCCAGGGACTGGGCGGCCGCGAATTGGACGCTGCCGGCATCACCGACCCGGCCCTGCGCGCGGGATACCTGCGGTGCCGCGCGCTGAGCGCCGAACACGGCCGCTCGTACCACCTCGCCGGCCTGCTGCTGCCGCCCGCGAAGCGCCCGTACGTGCACGCGCTCTACGGCTTCGCGCGGTACGTCGACGATCTCGTCGACGACGTGTCGCCCACGCTGACCCCGCAGCAGCGCGCACAACGGCTCAACGACTGGATCGAGGAGTTCCGCGCCGACCTCGACTGGGGCACGACGAGTGACCCGATCTCCCGCGCGGTGATCGACACCATCGACCGTTGGTCCATCCCCACCGGCTACTTCAGCGATTTCGTGGACGCGATGCGCAGCGACCTGACGGTGACGTCGTACGCGACGTACGCCGATCTCGAGCGCTACATGTGGGGCTCGGCGGCCGTCATCGGACTGCAGATGCTGCCGATCCTCGGCCGAGCCGACGACGGCGTGCGCTGGGACGTACTGGAGATGCACGCCGTGCAGCTGGGCATCGCCTTCCAGCTCACGAACTTCCTGCGCGACGTCGGCGAGGACCTGCGCCGCGGCCGGGTCTACCTGCCGCAGGAGTCGCTCAACCGGTTCGGCGTGGACCGTGACCGTCTCGCCCGCGGGCGCGTCGACGAGTCGATCCGCAACCTGTTCGCCTGGGAGATCGAGCGGGCGCGCTCGCTGTACGCCGCGTCGGCGCCGGGCATCGAACTGGTCCATCCGACGTCGCGCGACTGCCTGTACACCGCGTCCACGCTGTACTCCGGCATCCTGGCCGAGATCGAACGTGCCGACTACGACGTGCTGGGCCGCCGGGTACGGGTCGGCAACGTGCGCCGCGCGATGGTCGGCATCAACGGCGCACGGCACGCTCTCGCGGCCCGCGCCGGCCGGACCACACCCACAGGCTGAGCGTCAGCAGCACCATCGTGAAGCCGAACAGCAGGTCCTCCACCGGCGCGAACGCGAGGTGCACACCGAGGATGCGCTGCGGGTCGTAGCGCACGATCCGCAGCCCGGTCAGCACGCCGTTCACGATCAGCTGGAAGAACACGACGATGCCGTACGCCGTCCAGAACGCCCGCCGCTGAACCAACTTGGTGCGCGCGACGAACAGGTCGAAGAGCACGGCCACCGCCACGCCAAGCGCGGCTGCCTCGGTGTAGTTCACGGGTCTGCGGGTTCCGGCTCGTCACCGATCAGCCAGTCCGGTCGACGAACGCGCACCGCCTCCAGGGTGAGCACCGCGCACGCCGGGATCACCAGGAAGAACAGCACTTCCTCGATCGGCAACCTGCCCGGCAGGGTGATGTCGATCAGCTGGTTCGGGTCGTAGTGCCACCAGCCGGCGCGGATCGCCAGCAGGTCCCATACGACGAACACGACAGCCACCGGCAGCACGGCCGTGCACAGTCGACGCCAGCGGCGGTAGACGTGGGTGCCGAGGACGAACTCGAGCGGCAACGTCCCAACGAGGCAGGCGGCGAGCAGCAGTACGTACCGCAGGTGGGTCATCAGTAGCCGGCGGCCTGCGCCCGACGCTTCACCTCCGTGCCGCGGTTCGCACGCAGTGCCTCGATCGGTGTGCCCGGCAGTGAGTCGTCCGCGCGATGCAGCCAGTCGACGATCTCGTCGTCGGTGAATCGTGCGTCGCGCAGCAGCGTGATCACCGCCGGCAGACCTTTCACCACGGTGCCGTCCTGCACCTGGTCGGCCGGTACCGCCCAGCCCCCGGCGTCGCGTACGGCGACGAGGCGCCCCTCGCGCACGTGCTGACGTGCCTGGGGAACGCCGACGCCGAGCGCCTCGGCGAGTTGATCCACCGACAACGTGTCCATGGCGTCAGAGCCTGCCATCCGTCAAACTGCCAGCGCCGAGGTGAGGTACGTGCCGCCGTCGAGCAGCATGCGGTCGCTGCGCGCGGACAGCGCGTCATGCAGCGCGGTGCGCAGTGCCTCGAGCCGCGCGGCGCCGAGCAGCAGATGATCGCTGTGTGTGCTGATCGTGTTGATCCACTCGTCGATCGGCACCGCGCGTTGCCACGGGTACGTGCGGTCGGTGACCTCGGCGAACAAGCCCGACGACTGCAGGTCGGCGACGTAGGACCGGTGATGCGGCCGCTTGGTGCCCGGCGCGTGCCGGTACGCGAGCTCAGGCGCCTGCTGGTCGTACACGTCGTCGAGCACGGCGCGGGTCGCGTTGTCGACCTCGTCGAAATTCCAGAACAGGGCCACCGTCCCACCGGGGCGCAGCAGCCGCGCGGCCTTCGGGATGCCGACACCCGGATCCACCCAGTGCCACGCCTGGGCGCAGGTGATCAGGTCGAACTGCCGACCACCGTCCGGCCAGCTCTCGAAGTGCCCGACCTCGACCGGCACGCCGTGATCGCGCGCCACTGCGGCCATGGCCGGGTCCGGCTCGACACCCAGCACGTCCAGCCCACGGGCCGCGAGCAGCGTCGCTGCCTTGCCGGTGCCGCAGCCGACGTCGAGCACGGTGGCCGGGTGCAGGTCGACAAGATCGTCGATCAGCGGCATCGGATAGCTCGGCCGGTATCGGTCGTAGTCGGCCGCGACCGCCCCCCCCAAAGATGACGGCGGCGCGGGGCCCGTGAGCAG
>NZ_CAXTQF010000096.1:6332-7973 GCF_964246335.1 uncultured Jatrophihabitans sp.
AGATCGTCGATCAGCGGCATGGGATAGCTCGGCGGGTATCGGTGGTAGGGGGCCGCCCCCGCCCCGACGGATTGGGCGCGGTGGCGGCGCAGGTGCACGTGTTCGTCGAGCGGCACGTCAGTACTCGTCCTCTCTGGGGATGCGCCACGACTCCTCGGGCGGCGGCGGCGAGCGCATCGGGTCGTCGTCGGTGAGCGGCTTGGCATCGCCCGGCAGCGAGGTGCGGACCGCCCGCGGGAAGGCGGCGCCGGCCGCCGCGCGTCGGACATCGCCGACCGGCAGCACGGCCCCGGCGGCGAACACTACGTTGGCGTAGCGACGACCCTTGAGCAGCGCCGGGTCGGTGACGAGCAGCGTCGCGCCGAACTGCGTGCGCAGCGTGGCGAGCACGCGGCGGGTGTAGGTCAGCGGGTGGCCGTCGGCGACGTTGGCGAGGAACACGCCGCCCGCGCCCAGCACCCTCGCGACATCGGCCAGGAACTCCTGGGTGGTCAGCTCGGCGGGCACCCGACCGCCGGCGAACGCGTCCAGGACCACGACGTCGGCACTGGCGTCGGCCAAGGCGGCCACACCGCTGCGCCCGTCCGTAGCGCGTACGCGGATGCGTGCCGAGCGCGGGAACGGCAGCCGCGCCCGCACGAGCGCCGTCAACGCGGCGTCCGGCTCGAGCACGATCTGCGGTGAGCCCGGCCGGGTGACGGCGACGTAGCGGGCGACCGTCCCGGCCCCACCACCGATGTGGGTGACCCGCAGCCGGCCCGCCGGCAACGCGTCCAGCAGCTGCGCGAGCACCTGCACGTACTCGAAGTCGAGATACGTCGGGTCGTCGAGATCCACGTAGGACTGCCGGATCCGGTCGATCAGCAGCAACCAGCCGCCGGGCCGATCCGCGTCGGCGAGGATCTCGACCTCACCCGCGCTCTGCGCGGACGCGCCGGGTGCCGCCGCGAATTCGGTCACGATTGCCACAGTACGGAGGCGTCGACGCGCCTTCGAGACGCCACCGGACGGCTCCGCGGCGCCCTCGCGGCCCGCCGCACCGCCGCGCTAAGCGCTTTGCCGGGTGGTCCGCCCGTAGAATCGCCCGGTGCAGACGACGGCCGCCGATCCACTGGTCGGCCGCTCGTTGGAGGGGCGTTACCGCATTCTCGAGCGCATCGCGCGCGGTGGGATGTCGACGGTGTACGCCGCCGTCGACGAGCGGCTCGATCGGCTCGTCGCCGTCAAGGTGATGTCCGCGGCGCTGTCCTCGGATCCCGCGTTCACCGACCGCTTCTCCCGCGAGGCGCGCGCCGCCGCGCGGCTGACACACCTGAACGCGGTGTCTGTCTATGACCAGGGACACGAGGCCGGCCCCGACGGGCACCACGTCTTCCTCGTCATGGAACTCGTCGAGGGCCGCACCCTGCGTGAGCTGCTGCGCGAGCGCGGCCGGCTCAGCACCGCCGAAGCGGTATCGATCATGGAGCCGGTGCTGAGCGCGTTGTCCGCGGCGCACCGCGCGGGACTGGTACACCGCGACGTCAAGCCGGAGAACATCCTGCTCTCCGACGAGGGCGTGGTGAAGGTCGCCGACTTCGGCCTTGCCCGCGCGGTGGAAAGCGACGCCTCCGCCACCCGGACGGGCCTGATGATGGGCAC
>NZ_CAXTQF010000097.1:0-7715 GCF_964246335.1 uncultured Jatrophihabitans sp.
GGGCTCGGAGCGGATGCCGACGTCGTAGAGCACAGCGACGCCGACGACGGGCGCCGAGCGGTCCGGCGCGAGCACCACCCGCAGGCCGTTGTCCAGCGTGTGATGCGTGAGATCGAACGACGGCGCGGGCAGACGAGGCACGCAACCCACCCTAACCACGCGCGATCAGCGCGCGGTCAGCCGCCGGTGAGCGCGGACCGGCCGACGGCGGCGAACCGCGACCACAGCAGTGCCGCGGCCTCGGCGCCCTTGAACAGCATCGGCACGGTGACCTTCTCGTTCGGCGCGTGGATCTGGTCGTCGGGCAGCCCGACGCCGAGGAAGACGAGCGGTGCCTGCACCGCGGCCTGCAGCCCCGCCTCGGGTCCGCTGCCGCCCTCGCGCGTCGGCAATACCTGCGCGCCGTCGAACGCCTCGCTGATCGCGCCGCTCAACGCCTCGTACGCGGGCGTGCCGAGCGGCACCAGGCACGGCCGCACGCCGTCACCCTCGAACTCGACGTCCGCGGTGATGCCATCGGGTGTGTTCGCACGCACGAACTCCTGCACGCCGCGGGTGATCTTCGCCGGATCCTGGTCGGCGACCAGCCGGAACGACAGCTTGACGAACGCGTCGCTCGGGATGATCGTCTTGTGCCCGGCGCCCTGGTAGCCGCCGGCGATGCCGTTGACCTCCGCCGTCGGCCGCGCGCCGATCCGCTCCAGCGTGCTGAAGCCCTGCTCGCCGGACAGCGCGCGCGACTGCGCCACACCGAGGAAGTCGGCCGCGTCGTCGGGCACCTTGGCGAACAGGTCGCGCTCGTCGTCGGTCAGTTCGAGGACGTCGTCGTAGAAGCCGGGCACCTGCACCCGGCCATGGCCGTCGTGCAACGCACCGACCAGGCGGGCGATCGCGGTGGCCGGGTTGGGCACCGCACCGCCGAACACGCCGGAGTGCAGGTCGAGGTCCGGGCCGTGGAAGTTCACCGTCGCGGACACCATGCCGCGCATGCCGGTGACCGTGCTCGGCACGTCCGGCGCGATCATCCCGGTGTCGGTGACCACCACGACGTCGCAGGCGAGCTCGTCGCGATGCGTCGCGAGCAGCTCCTCGAAGTGCGGCGAGCCGGACTCCTCCTCGCCCTCGACGATGAACGTCAGGTTGACCGCGGGACTCGTGCGCCCCGTTGCGGCCAGGTGCGCACGCACCGCGAGCAGGTGGAACAGCAGCTGACCCTTGTCGTCCGACGCGCCGCGGGCGCGCAGCACATCGCCGTCGACGGTCGGGTCGAACGGGTCGGTGTGCCACAGCTCGAGCGGGTCGACCGGCTGCACGTCGTGGTGGGCGTAGACGAGCACGGTTGGCGCGTCGGCGTCATCGCTGCGCCAGTGCGCGTAGACGGCCGGCAGCCACGGGCCGTCGTCCCACACCGCGACCGTCGGGAAGCCGGTGCGGCGCGCGGCGTCGGCGAACCATTCGGCGCTGGCGCGCACGTCGTCGTGGTGTTCGGGCTGCGCGCTGATCCCCGGGATGCGCAGCCACTGGTCGAGGTCGGCGAGCAGGTCGTCGCGGTGCTCGGCGATGAAGTCACGTTCGGCGCTCACGGTTGGCGACGATAGCCTCCCGCGCATGGTCGGCTCCGCGCCCGTGGTGGTGGTCGGCGCCGGCCTGATGGGCGCGGCGTCGGCGTACTCGCTCGCGCGCCGCGGCGTGCCGGTCACCGTGCTGGAGCAGTACCTGCCCGGTCATCCGCATGGCGGTTCGCACGGCAGCGCGCGCATCGTGCGCCGCGCGTACGGCGATCCGCTCTACGTCGGGTTGACCGCCACCGCGTTCGCGCTGTGGAACGAGGTGTCCGCAACTGCGGATGCGCAGCTGCTGCGGCTGCACGGGGCGCTCGACTTCGGCCCGGGCCGCGACGTGCCGCTCGTCGCGACGCTGCTGTCGGACGCCGGCGTGCCGCACGAGGTGCTCTCCGCCGCGGCCGCCACCGACCGGTTCCCCGGCATGCGCTTCACGGGCGACGTCCTGTTCCACGGGCAGGGCGGCACGCTCGACGCAGACCTTGCCGTGACGTCGATGCTGCGGCTCGCGGCTCTCGCGGGCGCGGACGTGCGGACCGGCGCCGCGGTGCGCGCCGTGCACGACGATTCGGTGCTGCTGGCCGACGGCACGTTGCTGCCGGCGCGTTGCGTCGTGGTGGCCGCCGGCGGGTGGGTGTCGCCGTTGCTGCGTGATGTCGTGACGTTGCCGCCGATCACGGTGACGCGGCAGTCGGTGTTCCACTTCCCGCGGCGCGCAGCCGCCGATGCGCCGTGGCCGAGCACGATCCACGAGCTGGGTGGCGGAGCCGTCTACCACCTGGCCGGTGGCCGCGACGGCGGCAGCACCGACGACCGCAAGATCGGTAAGCACGACCCGGGACCGGTCGTCGCCGCCGGTGATGTTGGCCCGGTCGATGCCGACGTACGTGCCGAGATCGTCGACTACGTGTGGACGTGGTTGCCCGGTCTCACGCCCGAACCGCGCGGCGAGACGACCTGCCTGTACGCGGCGACGCCGACCGAGGACTTCCTGCTCGACCGCGTCGGCGACGTCGTCGTCTGCTCGCCGTGCTCCGGGCACGGCGCGAAGTTCGCGCCGCTGGTCGGCGAATACGTCGCCGAACTCGTCCTCGGCGACGGGTCGTCCGTGCCGTCGCGGTTCAGGCTCGCGACGCACCACACGGCGCGCCCCGGCGCCGTCTCGCTCTGACCGAGGCCGTCGCTTAGAACGGGACGAACGTGGTGAGCAGCCCGGTGCCGGTGCCGCGGTAGGACACCAGGCGGCAGAAGTCGACGCCGCGTCGGCGCCCCGAACCCCGCCCGGCACGAGCGGGGGCAATGAGCTCCTCGCGCAACCGCCAACTTTTCTTCACCGCAGCGACGGATAGTTGGCGATTGCGCGACCACACCTATGCATCCGCCCGACGCGGGGCCGGGAGCCGCGCGCAGACCGGCCGTTCCCGGTGACCGCTCGGTCAGGTCCCGACCTGGCCGGTGACGAGATCGCGCAGGGCATCGGCGTCGAGCAGGGCAGCCGGCTCGACAGTCGCGTTCTCGCGTACGTAGTGGAACGCGGCGCGCACCCGGTGCAGGTCGTCCTCCGGCACCTGCGCCAGCCGCGCCCAGGCGAGCCGGTATGCGGCCAGCTGCACCGCGTCGGCCGCGGCCTTCGCGCCGGTGGGCGGCTTCCCGGTCTTCCAGTCGACCACCAACCAGCTGCCGTCGGGTTCGATGAACACGGCGTCCATCCGGCCGCGCACCACCCGCCCGGCGACGGTCATCTCGAACGGCACCTCGACCTCGGCCGGCGTGCGTTGCGCCCACACGCTGCGCTCGAACGCGTCGCGCAGCTCGGCGAGCTCGGCAAGATCACCGGACTCGACGGTCTCGTCTGCCGCGCCGGGCAGCTCGTCGACGTCGAGCAGCGCCTGCGTCTGCCAGCGCTGCTCCAGCCACGCGTGGAAGGCGGTACCGCGGCGAGCCGTCGGCTCCGGCCTCTGCGGCAGGGGGCGACGCAACGACTGCGCGAGCTTGTCGGGATCAGCATGCAGCCGCACCAACTGCGACACCGACAGCTGCGCCGGCAACGGCACGTCGACGGTGGGGCCGAGCGCGAGCCGCTCCCGCTCGGCGAGCAGGACGTCGACGTCGTGCGTCCAACGTGCAGTCAGCCCGTCGCCATCGGCGCCGCCGGCCAACAGCTCCATGCCGGGCAGCGGCAGCGCGGCGCCGGCATGCGCGGGCTGACCGCGGCCCGCGTCGCGCACCAGCGCCGCCCCCGCCTCGACGGCAGCCCGCCGCCCGGACGCGGTGCCCGGCGCGACGCCGAGCGGATCAACCGGCCAGCTGGCGGTGATCGGCTCGACGGTGCGCGGATTGGTGGCGTCCGGCACCGGCTCGAACCACTCGTCCGGCTCGACGGACTGGCAAACGTCACGCAGGTAGGGCGAGGGCTCGCGCGCTTTGGTCGTGGTGTCCCATGCATAGCCGCTGACGAGCAGCGTCGAGCGGGCGCGGGTGAGCGCGACGTAGGCGAGCCGGCGCTCCTCGTGTTCGTGCCGTTCTTTGACCTCGTCGTCGTGCGCCTTGAGCAGCTGGCCGATCTCGACCCGCGACTGCGCGGCGCGGACATCGAGCTCCGGCAGGCCGTCGCGATCACCGCGCAGCGGGCCCGGCAGCTCCTGGCGCGTCCTGGTCCAGTTGCGGCTCCTGGGCTCGGCGGGGAAGAGCTTGGTGGCGAGGCCGGGCACCGCGACGACGTCCCACTCCAGGCCCTTGGCCCCGTGCACGGTCAGCAGCTGAACCCGCTCGGTAGCGACGATGACCTCGCCCGCCTCCAGGCCGTTCTCCTCGTCCTCGGCGGCCTCGAGGTAGGCGAGGAACGCGCGCAGGCTGTTGTCGCCGGCCTCCGCCGCGAACTGCGCGGCGACGTCGAGGAAGCGGTCCAGATGCACGCGGCCGACGTGGGCGCGGTCGGCCCGGGCGGCGACCTCGATGTCGACTCCGGTGACGTGCTCGACGTCGGCCACCAGCTCGGCCAGCGGCGCGGTGAGCCGCCGACGCAACCGGCGCAGCTCCTCGGACAGTCGCGCGATGCGCGGGCCACCGGCGGATGAATAGTGCCCGAGCGGCCCCGGGTCGTCGATGGCCTCGACGAGGCTGATCGGCTCGCGCTGCTCGTCCTCGGTGAGTGTGTCGCCGGCTGCGTCGCCGGCACCGGGGCCGCCGCGCACTAGGTGACGAGCCCGCCGGTTGAGCACCGCGAGGTCACGCGCGCCGATGCGCCACCGCGCGCCGGTAAGCAGCCGCATCAGGGCGCCGCCCGGTTTGTGGTCACCCAACACGCGCAGGGTGGCGACGACGTCGACGACCTCGGGCGTGGTCAGCAGCCCGCCCAGCCCGACGATCTCGACCGGTAGCTGTGCATCGTGCAACGCCTCGGCCAGCGCCGGCAGCTGCGTGCGCCGCCGCACCAACACCGCGGCAGTGCGCTCGCCGTCGTCGGGCAGCGCGTCCCACGCCTCGCGCATGCGCTGCGCGACCCAGGCCGCCTCGTCGTCGACGGTCTCGACGAATGCCGCCGCGACGTGGCCCGGACCGCTGCCGGCGTGCGGGCGCAGCGGCTCGGTGCGGGTGGTGGCGCGCAGCGGGACGGCCACCGCGTTCGCGGCATCGAGGATCGCGCGGTCGTTGCGGAAGCTGGTGGCCAGCGGGAAGAGCGTCGCCGGCGTGTGATCGGCGCGCGGGAACGTGATGTCGAACGCCGCCATATTGCCCGAGCTCGCACCGCGCCAGCCGTAGATCGACTGGAACGGGTCGCCGACGGCGGTGACCGGATGACCGTCACCGAACAGCCCGCGCAGCATGACGATCTGCGCGTGCCCGGTGTCCTGGTACTCGTCGAGCAGGACGGCGCGGAAGCGTCCGCGCTCCAGCGCGGCGACCTCGTCGAGGCAGGCGAGCTGCGCGGCGAGGCGCATCTGGTCGCCGAAGTCGACGGCGCCGAGCCGCTCCTTCGCGAACTGGTACTCGCGCACGAGCGGCACGAGGGCGTGCCGCTGCCGCAGCGCCATGACGTAGTCGGCGGTGCCGGTCGGGATCTCACTGCGCGCGCGGGGGCCCTTCGGCAGCGCGAAGAAGTGCTCGAGCGCATGCGTGCAGAACTGCTCGACGGCATCCGGGTCGGCGAGATGAT
Source organism: uncultured Jatrophihabitans sp. (assembly GCF_964246335.1). Taxonomy (GTDB): domain Bacteria; phylum Actinomycetota; class Actinomycetes; order Mycobacteriales; family Jatrophihabitantaceae; genus Jatrophihabitans. The sequence goes on from NZ_CAXTQF010000097.1 coordinate 5,719, forward strand.
CTGCGAACTGGCCGGACATCGCGATCATCCAGTGCACCAGTGACCCGATGGCCCGGAAGTCCGGCAGCTCACCGTCCCAGCGCCGCACCACGGTGTCGGCGATCTGCCACAGCAACGCCGGGGACAGCAACCGCGCATCCGGTTCCGCGCCGACGCGCAGCGCCTGTTCGCCGACCAGCCGGCCGGCGTAGGCGGCGTAGGTGGAGACCGTCGGCTCACTCGCGTAGAGCTGCGCCAGGTGCTCGACGTCGTCCGGCGCGTTCTGCTCGACGACGCGCCGCCACTGCGCGAGCCGGCGACGGATGCGGGCGCCGAGCTCGGCCGCGGCCTTGCGGGTGAACGTCAGGCCGAGCACCTCGCCGGGTGCCACGCGCCGGTTGGCGACCAGCCACACGACGCGGGCGGCCATCGTCTCGGTCTTACCGGAGCCCGCGCCGGCGATCACCGCGGCCGGCTCCAGCCCGGACTCGATCACCGCTGCCTGCTCGTCGGTCGGCGTGGGCAGGCCGAGCAGGGCGGCCAGTTCGGTCGGCGACACCTGGGCGGTGGTCAGAGCTGTCATGAAACAACCTGCTGGCCCTGCACCTGCAGCGGGCAGCACGTCCGCACGTCGCAGGTCTGGCAGCGCGAGTTCAGCTGCGCGGTGAACTCGGCACCGCGCATGCGCTGCGCGACGTGATCGACAGCGGCGCGCGCCCACTGCGGGTCGTCAGCCTGCGCCAGCGGCGGTTGCCACTGCTCGACCGGACCGCCGGCACCGAGCTGCACGAGCAGTGCTCCGCCGGCGACCGCGCCGTCGTCGGGGAACGCGCCGTGCTCGATCGCGAGCTGGTACACGCCGAGCTGCGGATGTTCCGGCAGCTCGGCCGCGCCGGGCTTGCTTTTGCCGGTCTTGAGGTCGACGACGACGAGCCGGCCCTGCTCGTCGCGTTCGAGACGGTCGACCCGGCCGCTGAGCTGCGCGTCGCCGACCGTGACGGTGAACTCCTCCTCGACGGCGAGCCGCTGCAACCGCGTGCGGCTGTCGCGCAGCCAGCCGGTGAGGCGCTCGAGCATGATCGTCGCGCGGGCCTTCTCGTTGTCGGCGAACCAGGACGCGCCGAAGTCGATGGAATCCCAGACGGCGTGCAGCTGCCGCTCGAACTCGGCCAGCGGTTGGTCGTCCGGCGCCTGCGACGCGAGATCGTGCACGAGGTTGCCGAGCGACGCGGCGACGGCTTCGTCGTCGCGGACGCCGAGATCGGCCATGAGCGTGCGCAGCTCGCAGGTCAGGAACGACTCGACCCGCGACGGGCTGATGCGTACCGGGCGGTCCGGATCGGCCACGGCGTCCTCGGTGGAGATCGGCGAGAGCCCCCACCACTGGTCGGGGTCGGCGCCGCGCACGCCCGCCGCGGCGAGCCGCGCCAGCTGCGCGGCGGCCGCGGTGCGCGCGCTCGAGCGCACGGTGTCCGGATCGGCACAGACGACGGCGCGCAGCTCGGCGACGAGGCCGGGCAGGTGCACGCCGCGGATCGGTTGAGCCGGCGCGCGCGGCGACTCGACCGGGTCCAGCTCGTCGAGCAGCCGCGACGGCTGCTCCTCGTCGCCCGCGACGGCGGTGGCCACGAGCTGCAAACGCGCCCGGGTGGCCGCGACGTAGAACAGCCGGCGTTCCTCGGCCAGCTGCGCGTCGACCGACGGTCCACCGGGCACGTCGATGCCGCGTACGGCGTCGACGAGCTCCTCGCCGCCGAGCAGCGACCCACGCCGGCGCAGGTCCGGCCAGGTGCCCTCCTGCACGCCGGCGACGCACACCAGATCCCACTCCAGGCCCTTGCTCGCATGCGCGGTCAGGATTGAGACGGCGTCGGTCTCGACCCGCGTGCCGCGGAACGTGTCGCCCGGGATCTGCTGCGCGCGCACGTGGTCGAGGCCCTGCCGCGGCGCCGCGCCGGGCAGTCGGGCGGGGCAGTCCGCGGCCGTCGCGAAACGCTCGCGCACCGCGGCGAGGTCGC
>NZ_CAXTQF010000098.1:0-7707 GCF_964246335.1 uncultured Jatrophihabitans sp.
CGTCGGCGCCCCTGCCCTTTGCGAGGCGCGTCGCCTGCATGTTCGCGCCGTATGAGAGGGACTTGACGCCCGTGAGGATGACCGTGGGGGAGTAGTCGACCCTCGCCAGCGTCACGGACTCGCCGTGGGGCGGGAAGTTCTCGGTGAAGGCCAGGCGCCGGCCCCCGCGGGTGACCACCAGGCGCAGCTGGCCGTCGACGGCCCCAAACTGGTCCAGCAGGGTGGCGATCTCGCCCGCCGCCCCCGCCCGCGGGACCGCCGCCCTTCGGTTCGGGACCCGCAGCGCCGAGCGGGCCGCCACCCGGACAGCGCTCGTTCCTGCGCCGGCACCGCACGCCGCTCATCGTCGCCGCTGCTGTGGTGGTGCTCGGCGGCGCCGGTGCAGGCATCGCCGTAGCCGCCACAACGAGCGACTCGAGCAGCACGGCGAGCCCGAACGGCTCGACGAGCAGCGTTCCCGGCGAGGGCCAGCAGGTGAGCGGCTCCGCCGCATCAGCCGACAACGGCAAGCAGGGCAGGAAGGCCAACAAGAAGAAGGGGCAGAAGGGGCAGGCCGGGCAACGTCCCACCCGCGCCACGATCGTCAGCGAGGCGTCCACGAGCTGGACGGTGCGCACCATGCAGGGCAAGACGGTGACGATCACCATCACGCCGCAGACGCAGTTCGGCACCAAGAAGGCGCCGGCGTCGCGCTCGCAGTTCCCGGTCGGCAAGCAGATCGCGGTCATCGGTCAGCAGAGCGGCACAGGCATCACCGCTACGCGTATCCGGGTGCCGCAGCAGAAGAAGCCCGCCGGTGCGCCGGCGACGCCGTCGAGCTCACCCAGCTGATCAGCGTCGGCCTGCTCACGGCGACGTTCCTGCCCTGGCAGGATCGTCGCCGTGAGCATCGACTACGGCACGGAGTCCTCGGCCGGTTGGCTGTCGCGAGAGGAGTTGCGCGACGCCCGGGAGCGATTGCCGATCCTCTACGTCGACGCGGTTCCGGTGCGCGTCGACGACGTCGGCGAGGTGCAGGCCGTCGGTCTGCTGCTGCGCGCGACGGGTGACGGCGAGCTGATCCGCGCCCTCGTCTCCGGCCGGGTGCTGTACCACGAGCGAGTGCGTCAGGCGCTGGTCCGCCACCTGGAGAAGGACCTTGGTCCGCTGGCGCTGCCGCGCATCCCGCCTTCGCCGCAGCCGTTCACGGTGGCCGAGTACTTCCCCATCCCCGGCATCACGCCGTTCCACGACCCGCGCCAGCACGCGGTGTCGCTCGCCTTCGTGGTGCCCGTGGAGGGCGAGTGCGAGCCGCAGCAGGACGCGCTCGAGCTGACCTGGGTCACGCCGAACGAAGCGCGCGACCCTCGACTGCTCGCCGAGATGCAGGGCGGTCAGGGCGTCCTCGTGCAGCAGGCCCTCGCCTCCCTCGGCATGTGACGCCGACGGCCCGTCAGTGGCGGTGGCGCGCCACGAACCGCGGTTGACGCGCGCCGACGAGCAGCAGGGTGCCGACCAGCACCGCGAGCAGGCCGCCGGCCAGCAACGGCCCGAGCCACAACGGCCCGCTGGCGGCCAGCCGCGCGCCCGTTCCGGCCGGGTGCCGGGCCGCGACGGCGACCAGCTTGGCCTCGGCGAAGGCGTTGTCGGGGTCGGTGGATTCGCTGTCGTTGTCCGAGAACGCGAATACGCCGAGGCGGTCGGTGCCGACCGTCTTCGCGCGCAGCTCGATGGTCAACGTCTTGGTCTGCCCAGGTGCGATCGTGTGCAGCGGCCAGAGACGGATGCTCGGCCCGCGCCGGGTCGCCAGCTGCTGGGCCACCATCCGCCGGCTGCGGTTGTCGCTGCCGTCGGCGACGAGGTAGGTCCGGTTCAGCGGCCGCACCCCGGCGATGACCACCGACGACGAAGGCGCCGCGGAGTCGCTGACCGTGCCACCCCCGATCTCACCGCCGCCGGCGTCGCTCAATTTTGTGCCGTTGGTGATGACGAAGTGCGACGCCAGCTTCTCGTGCTTACGCGTGGAGATCGCGAACGCGACCGTCTCCGGCGCCGGTCCCTGCCCTGCGTTGTGAATCGTCGCGGTGATGCGCGCGCGGTGTCCGACCGGCACCGTCAGCTGCTTGTGGTTCAGCGACACATGCAGATCTGCCGTTGCGACGACGCGCACCGTCCCGTGCACGGTGGTGGCGGCGAACGTCGTCGGGGCGAGCGGCTCGAGCGTGGCGGCGAAGCCGGCGGTGGTGCCCGGCTTCGCCGACGCTGCGACGTTGACGTCGAAGTCGATGAAGGCGTTCGTGTCGTGCGCGATCGGTCCGGTCCGGCAGGTGATCGTGCGACGGTCCGCGGACGCGGTGCATTTCAGGGTCTGCACGCTCGGCTTGCCGCCGGCGAAGAAACCGTTCAGGCGCACGATGTCGTCCGGGTCCCCGAAGAGCGGCTGATCGAAGGAGATCGCAAACGTCGCGTTCGGGACGCCCGGCCCGTTGTCGACCAGCTGCACGACGAAGTCCGTGTCGTCCCCGGCCGAAAGCGGCGCCGCGTGGTCCTCGCCGAACCCGGCCGGTAGGCAGATCACCGGGTACAGCGCGTCGGCGTTCGTGCTGCACCGCGGGCCGGGTGCGTGCAGGACGGCGGACGACGACGAACTGGCCGCCGCGGGGATCGGCGTGCTGGCCGCGCTGGTTGAGGTCGGCGCGGGGGCGGAGTCGGCCCGCGCGGCGAACGGCACGAGCACTGCGAGCGCTGCTGTTGCGGCGATCGCGAGACGAATCTGCAGGGCGCGCACGGGCGGTCCGCTCTGTGGGCTGGGGATGAAGTCGGCGCAGCCTAACCCAGTGCACGCACGTTCACCACGGTCGGGCGCGGCGTGCCGCGGCCGACCGTGGTGCACCCGAGGTCAGCGGCGGAGCTTGCCCTCCCCCGCCGTCCGGCGCAGCGTGATGCGGTCGATCTCGGTGTACGGCGCGTTCGAGCCGGGCAACGCGTCGGCCAGCGTGCGGATCGTGAACGTCGTCGCGCGGCCCTTCGGCGCCGGTTCGACGTCCACGGCGAGGAACGCGTAGTCGTCGTAGCGCACCTGCGACCATTCGATGTCCTCGCGGACCTTCGTGCCCTGCAGGTAACCCGAGGAGTTGACCGCCGTGCCGGCGTCGGACCACACGTAGCTGTTGACCACGTTCTCCGTGTTGTTCTCCGTCGTGTTCTTGCCGCCGGGCGGGGTGTAGCCGCGATAGCGCTGACCCTCGGGCAGGGTCTCCGGGCCCGTCGGTGTGACGCCGGTGGCCGGCGGCGCCGTCGCGCTGGGCGCGGGCTGGAACGAGTACCGCGGCCGGCCACCGGAACCCGCGCAGATGTAGGTCACGCCGTCGGTCTGCGGATGGATGGTCGAGCCGTCGGGCGCCGAGCGGGTGCGCTTGCCGTGCTTGATCGGGTCCGTGCGCTCGAGGATGTGGTTGTGCCCCTGCACCACGAGGTCGACCTGGTACTTCGAGAACAGCGGGTCCAGGGCGTTACGCACACCGCCGTCGGACGAGTGGTTGCTCGTGGTCGAGTACGCGCAGTGGTGGAAGAACGCCACGACGAAGTCGATCGTCGGCGCCACGTTGTCGTTGGTGCGCCACTCACGCAGCGTCTCCTCCAGCCACTTGAGCTGCGCACCGTTCGAGTAACCGGTGTTCGTCTGGATCTCGTACGACAGGTCGTTGGCGTCGACGGAGATCACCCCGACGTTGCCGTAGACGAAGCGGTACACGGACGGGCAGGTCCGCGGGCCGTTGTCCGGCAGGTCCAGCCGCGCCTCGTGCCCGGCGTAACCGTGGTTCGGGCTGTCGCCGAGTTCCTTCGTCTTGCCGTAGAGCGCCTCCATGTCGTGGTTGCCGGTGGCGAACATCCACGGCGAGAACGCGGCCTGACCCTCGATCTGGTTGAGGAAGACGTCCCAGACGTAAGGGTTGTAGCGGTTGGTGCCGGTGGGTGCGGTCTGGATGCCGCTGTCGTCGGCAGGCAGTCCGCTGCCGTCCGGGTCGGCGTAGCAGATGTCGCCCGCCAGCAGCGTGAACGCGGGACGCTGGGACGCCATGTTGTCCGTCTGCGAGACGGCAGGGCGCGGGTCCGTGCCGGTCGTGCCGGCCACCGGGTCCGTCGCGGTGTAGTAGTTGTTGTCGAAGACGCCGCGCGGCCAGGTGCCGCCCGCGGCCGTCACGACGGCCGGGTCGTTGCCCCAGGCGTACTTCGGGTCGGCCGGCGCGTTGTTGGTGCCGACGTCGGCGAACGCGGTGAAGGTGAACGGCGGCGGCGTCTTGTGGTGGCGCCCGATGCCGTGCTCGGGAGCCGTGGCGAAGTACGCGTCACCGGTCGTGGTGCCGTCGGAGAGTCGGAACCGGTAGTGGTAGATCGTGTTCGCGCGCAGGCCGAAGATCTTCGCCTTCGCGTAGTACTGCGACGCCACCGGTCCGCCGGGGATGGCGTACTGCCCGACCAGGTGGACGATCTCGGCCTCGAAACGGTCGCCGTAGTCGCCCGGGCGGTGGCCGACCTCGACGTAGGCGCGCAGCCGCTTGGGCAGCGAGCCGGTGTTGCTGACGAGCTGCGCGGTCACCGCCATCGCCGACTCGGGGCGGCCGCTGCGGTCCTGGATGAAGGACAGATGCCGGCCGGACACGACGACGCCGTCATTGCCCTGCTTGCCGCCGGCGGCGGAGAACGCCCGCTCGGCCAGCGCGAACTGCGCGACGGCGATCCCGCCGGCCGCTGCCGTCGCAGCCTTGAGCATGCTGCGCCGCGACACCGAGTGCCGCGCCAGCTCCTTCGTGTTCCAGTCGGCGTATTCGTCGACGGTGGTCAGGTCACCGGTAGGAAAGTCCATGCCCTCATGCAAGCAAGTGCGCCGATCGCACGACGGGGGTTTGCAGCGAGCATCGGGTGAACTCTCGGCAAATCGGAAGTGCGGGACGTGACGCGATCGCAACATCCGCACAGCCCCGGGCGAAAGCCGCATGTGAGACGCTGCGAATCAGGCCGGCGGCGCCCGGACCTCGTCAGCGACGGATCGGAGTTCCAGGGCAATGCCGGCGACCACCACGGTGCGCGTGCTGGCCCGGGGACTCGCGCACCGCGGCGGCAGCACGCTCGCCGTTCTCGTGGTGGCACTCGTCGCCGCCGCAGCAGCAGCGGTGGGCCCGGCGTACTACGCCGCGGCACAGACGTCGATCCTGCGCGACACCGTCACGGCCGCGCCCGCCTCCTTGCGCGGCATCGAGTTCAGCACACAGAGCGAGCTGCCGGCGCTGCCGCAGTTGAGCGGCCTGACGCAGCCCGTCTTCCGCGCCGGCGTCCCGGCGGACGTGCGCGCCCGGGCGCTGGGCACGCCGATCGAGGCGATCGAGGGCACGGTGATCCTGCCGGACGGGTCACACACCGCGGCACCCCTCGTCTGGCGCACAGACGTCTGCGCCAACCTGCGTTTTCGCAGCGGGCACTGCTCTACCGCACCCGGCCAGCTCGTGATCAGCACCTCGCTGGCGTCGATGACCGGCCTCACGGTCGGCAAGCGGTTCGCCAGCGGCGTGTGGGGGGCGTTGAGCGTCGTCGGCATCTACCGCGTCCCGGATTTCACCAAGCCCTACTGGTTCGACCACGGCGGCGACTACTTCCAGACCGAGAACGGCGGCGGCGGGGCCAACGCCCCGATGGCCGACGCGGCCTTCACGCCGGAGCCGACGATGCTCACCGGGCGCGGCCAGCCGCAGGGCAGCGCGTTGATCGACCAGCCGCTACGCGCCGACACGGTGCAGGCGACGGATCTCGACACGCTCGACAGCGCCATCGCCCATGTGCAGCGTGAGCTGACCGACGCCAACCAGAGCATCGTCGTGCAGACCGGGTTGCCGCACGTGCGCGACGACGTGCACGCCAGTTGGCGGGCGCTGGAGATCTCGATCCTGCTCGTCACCGTGCAACTGCTGGTGCTGGTCTGGCTGGTCATGTTCACCGTCGTCGGCGACGCGATCGCGGCGCGCGGGGCGGAGATCGCGCTGGCGAAGCTGCGCGGCCGTCGCGGCCTCGGGTTGCTCGGCTTCGCACTGGGCGAGCCGGTCGCGCTGCTGGCGCTCGCGCTGCCACTCGGCGTCGGCGTCGCGGCGCTGGCCTGCCTCGGCCTGGACTCGGTGCTGCTGCGGCCGGGGACGTCGGCCACGGTGCCGGGGACGGCATGGCTCGCGGCGCTCGTCGCGACACTGGGCGGACTGGTGGCGACCGTGGTCGCCGGCCGGCGCACCCTGCGTCGCGGGGTACTCGACCAGTGGCAGCACGCCGCGCGCGAGGCGACCCGGCGCGGCTGGCTGATCGACGGCATCGTGCTGACCGCGGCGGTCGCAGCCGTCGTCGAACTGGTCGTCGGCGGCCAGGTCACGTCCACGCACGCCGGCACGCTCGGCCTGCTCGTACCCGGTCTGCTCGGTCTCGCCGTCGCGGTGGTGGCGTCCCGGCTGCTGCCATGGCTCGCCCGGCGGTCCTTCGCCCGGACGCGTCGCCGCGGCGGCCTCGGCGCGTTCCTCGCGGTGCGTCAGGTGGCGCGGCGCACCGCCGGCGCGCGGACGACGATCGTGCTGGCCGCGGCGTTCGCGCTCGCGACCTTCGCCGTCGCCGCGTGGAGCGCCGGGCAGAGCAACCGCAGGTTGGCGGCGGACGTGCAGGTCGGTGCGCCGAGCGTCCTGACCGTGACGCCACCGAGTCCGCGCACCGACCTCGGCGCCGTGGTCGACCGCATCGACCCGGGCGGCACCCGGGCGACCGTCGTGGACAACTACTACCCCGGCACCAGCACCGTCGGGTCGTTTCTCGCAGTCGACCCGCAGCGGTTCGCGCACGTCGCCGCGTGGCGCAGCGACTTCGCGCCGCGCTCGCTGGCCACGCTGCTGCACGAGCTCGCGCCGCCCGCGGCCCAGCCGGTGCGGATCCCCGAGGACACCACGCTGCGGGTGCGGATGACGGTGCGCAATCTCAAGCCGGCCGGGCTGGTGCTCGGCGCGACGCTGGGCGCGCCCGGCGAGAGCGGCGCGGTCGACGCCGAGCTCGGCACCGTTCCGCGCACCAACGGCGCCGTCACCCTGACCGCCGACGTCGGCGGTTGCCCGTGCACGCTGCGCAGCCTCGACGTGTCGACGGGGTCGGCCGACAGCACCGTGCACGTCACCGGTCAGGTGATCCTCGACGGCATCGACATCCAGGGCGCACACGGGTGGACGCCGCTGCCGAATCTGCAGCGCACGACGCAGTGGCGGCAGCAGAGCGGCAGCAGCGTCCCGCCGACGTCCACGCTCTCCTTGCAGAACGGCCGGCTGGTGTGGCCGCTCGACTTCTTCGGCGACACCGCCGCCTCACTGGTCGTCGCCGACGCGCCGGCGGCGCTGCCCGCGGTGGTGTCCCCGCACATACCCACCGGACCTGTCGGCAGCGTCGTGCAGGTGCTCGGGCTGGACAGCAACGAGGTGCCGATCAGATCCATCGCACGTGCCGCCGCAGTGCCCGGTGCGGCGGCCGGCGGTGTGCTCGTCGACCGGACGTACGCCGAACGTGCCGCCAACTCCGCACTGGCTGCGACGGTCGCTCAGCAGGTGTGGGTGGCGGCCGGCGCCGAGCACTCGGTCGCGGCCGGCCTGCGGGCCGCGCACGTGAAGGTCACCGACGTCCAGTCCGCCGGCCGCCAGACCCGCCTGCTGAACCGGC
>NZ_CAXTQF010000099.1:0-7614 GCF_964246335.1 uncultured Jatrophihabitans sp.
TTCTTCCGGTGATCAACAGTAGAAATTGGTCGCCCTGGGGAACATTTCCTACTGTTGATCACCGAGGTGGGGGTCAGTAGAAGGCGAGGTTGTCGCGGCGGCACCAATCGAGGACGGCCGGCCACTCGCCGTAGCCGGCGTCCGGGTTGAGGTGGCCGCCGCCGGGAACGACCGTCGTCGCCATCTTCAACGGCAGGCCGTACGCCGCGGCAATGCCCTCGGGCAGGTACTCGTCGTCGTCGCCGGCCACGAGCACCGTGCCGTCCGCGCCGCGGCGCACCGTGTCGATGTCCAGCGGCGGCGGGAAAAACTCCGCTACCTCGGGGATCGTCGTGTGCGGCGACGGCGGCGCCACCAGCAGCACGCGCGCGGCCCGCGGCGATGTCCCCGGGCCGGCGACGTGGTGCAGCCACAGCACGCTGCCGAGCGAGTGCGCGACGACGTCGTAGCCGTCGGCCGGCAGGTCGGCCAACGAGGCACGCAGCGCCGTCAGCCAGTCGTCGAGGTCGGGGTTGTCGAGATCGGCGAACGCCGGGCGCAGCGTCTGCCGCTCCTGCGCGCGCAGCTCGCCCTCGAGCCACGTCTGCCAGTGCCCCTGGCCGGACCCCTGCCAACCCGGGATCACCACAGTCGGGACGGAGCGGGACGGGCGGCGCGGCGGCATACGCGCGAGCCTAGGAGTCCACTAGGGGACGGGGGCGACCGGTGTCTCGCCGGCGATCGGCAGCACCACGCCGGGGTTGAGGATGCCCTGCGGGTCCAGCGCGTCCTTGATGCGGCGGGTCAGCGCCATCACGTCGTCGCCGAGCTGTGCGCCCAGCCACGGCGCCTTGAGCCGGCCCACACCGTGCTCGCCGGTGATCGTGCCGCCGAGCGACAGCGCGAGATCCATGACCTCGCCGAACGCCGACCGGGCCCGCTGCTCGGCGGCGGCGTCGCGCGGGTCGTAGGCGATGATCGGGTGGGTGTTGCCGTCACCGGCGTGCGCGACGAGCACGACGCGGGTGTCGTGCGCGGCGCCGATCCGCTCGATCCCCGCCACCAACGCAGGCAGCGCGGGGACGGGCACGCCGACGTCCTCGAGCAGCAGGGTGCCGAACTGCTCCATCGCCGGGAAGGCGGCGCGGCGGGCCGCGGCGAACGCCTCGCCCTCGTCCGGGTCGTCGGTGGCGAAGACGTCGGTGGCACCGGCGGCCTCGCAGGCCGCGCGGATCTGCGCGATCTCGGCCTGCGCTGCCGCGGCCGGCGCGTCGGAGCGCGCGAGCAGCAACGCGCCGGCGTCGCGGTCCAGGCCCATCGACACCATGTCCTCGACGGCGTTGATGCTGCCGTTGTCCATCAGCTCGAGCATCGCCGGGCGCAGCTGCGCGGTGATCGCCACGACGGCGTCGGCGGCGGCCTGCATCGACGGCAGATTCGCGACGAGCGTCGCCGCCGGTGGCGGCGCGGGCAGCAACCGCAGGATCAGCTCGGTGATCACGCCGAGCGTGCCCTCGGAGCCGACGAACAGCTTGGTCAGCGACAACCCGGCGACGTCCTTGAGCCGCGGGCCGCCGAGGCGCACCGCGGTGCCGTCGGCGAGCACGACCTGCATGCCCAGCACGTAATCGGTGGTGACGCCGTACTTGACGCAGCACAGGCCGCCGGCGTTGGTGGCCGCGTTGCCGCCGATGGAGCAGATCTCGAACGACGACGGGTCGGGCGGGTACCACAACCCCTCGGCCGTAGCCGCCTTCTTGACCTCGGCGTTCAGCGCGCCCGGTTGCACGACGGCGACGCGGGTCGCGGTGTCGATGTCGATGCCACGCATCCGCTCGGTGGACAGCGTGATGCCGTCCGCGACACCGCTCGACCCGCCGGACAGGCTCGACCCGGCGCCGCGGGGTACTACCGGCACGCCGTACCGGCTCGCCCAGCGCAGCACCGTCTGCACGTCCGCGGTCGTGTTCGCGCGCACCACGGCCTGCGGCAGCCCGGCGTCCGGGTCGCGCGCCCAGTCGAAGCGGTACGCGGCGCGCAGGTCCGGATCGGTCAGCACGGTGTCCGGCGGCAGCGCCGCCACCAGCTCGTCCAACGACATGCGTTCATCTTGCGCGCGCTCCGCGCGGTGGGCCAGCGTCTCAGCGCTCGGTCGCGATGATGTGCGCGTGGACGAGAGCTCGGTGCAGCTGAACACCTGGCGCCAGGTGGTCGTCCTCATCGTGGGCGACGCTCTGACCGGCGCGTTCGCCGGCTTCTTCGCCTTCGCCGCTGTGACGACGCCGGCCGCGGGCAAACGGGCGCTGGCGATCGTCATGGCCGTGCTGTTCGGGCTGCTGACCGCCGCCCTGATCTCGGGCACCTGGGCGGCGACCCAGCCACGAGCCCTGGTCGCGGGCCCGGCCGGTCTGCGCTTCGAGTCCGCGCGCCGGCCGTGGCAGCTGCGTTGGGACGAGCTCGTGTCGTTACGCATCGAGACCGGTTACCAGCTGCTCGCCCGGGGCGTGCTGCTGGTGCCGCAGCGGTGGCGCCGCACGTACGTCGTCCGGCTGATCATGACGCCCACCCCGGGCAAGCACGAGGCGGACGCGATGCTGAACCGGCGCTTCCGCGGCAAGTGGGGTGCAGCGCCGGACAGCTGGAGCTTTCCGTTCGGCTCCGCCCGCGAGCTCGTGGCGCCGCTCGACGCCGCACTGCGCGCGGACGCCGGCGAGCGGTACGCCGGCACGGTGGACGCTGGCCGATTACCGCCTGGACTGCTCTGAGAGGCTGCCTGCGTGGGTTACGTCGACGTCGTCGCGATCGGCCACACGCTGCCCGACGGCCGCAAGCTGCTGACCGACGCCTCGTTCCGGGTCGGTGACGGCGCGAAGGCTGCGTTGGTCGGCGCGAACGGCGCGGGCAAGACGACGTTGCTGCGCATGGTCGCGGGCGATGTCGTGCCGCAGTCCGGCAACATCGCCTGCAGCGGCGGGCTGGCCGTGATGCGCCAGTTCATCGGCTCGGTGCGTGACCGCACCACTGTCGAGGAATTCCTGGTGTCGTTGTCCGAGCCGGCGGTCCAGCAGGCGTGGCATGACCTCGCAGCCGGCGAGCTCGCGCTGATGGACCGCGACGACGAACGCACCCAGCTCGACTACGCGCACGCGCTCGCTGCGTTCGGTGATCACGGCGGCTACGACGCCCAGGTGCTCTGGGACACTGTCACCGTCGCGGCGTTGGGGCTGCCGTACGAACGGTGCAAGTACCGCGAGCTGAGCACGCTGTCCGGCGGCGAGCAGAAGCGGCTGGCGCTCGAGCTCTTGCTGCGCGGGCGTGCCGAGGTGCTGCTGCTCGACGAGCCGGACAACTACCTGGACGTGCCGGGCAAGCGCTGGCTCGAACAGCGGCTGCGCGAGACTTCGAAGACCGTCCTGTTCGTCAGCCACGACCGCGAGCTGCTCGCCCAGGTCGCCGACCGGGTGATCACCGTCGAGGGCGGCACGACGTGGGTGCACGGCGGCGGTTTCGCGTCCTACCACGAGGCGCGCGCGCATCGGCATGACCGGATGGCCGAGCAGCGCCGCCGGTGGGACGAGGAGCACGCGCGGCTCAGGGAACTCGTCCGCACACTGCAGGTGCAGGCACAACGCAGCGAGGTGATGGCGCAGAAGTACCGCGTGCAGGCACGCCGGCTGGAGCGCTTCGAGGCCGAGGGTCCGCCGCCGGACAAGCCGACGGAGGAGAAGGTCGCGATGCGGCTGGCGGGCGGGCGTACCGGCGTGCGCGCGGTCACCTGCGCGCAGCTCGAACTCACCGGATTGATGCGTCCGTTCGACACGGAGATCTTCTACGGCGAGCGGATCGGCGTGCTCGGCGCGAACGGTGCGGGTAAGTCGCACTTCCTGCGGCTGCTCGGCGGTGCGGACATCGCCCACACAGGCACCTGGAAGCTCGGGGCGCGCGTCGTGCCCGGGTTGTTCGCCCAGACGCACGCCCATCCGGAGTGGGCGATGCGCACGCCCGTCGACCTGCTGTGGGAGGGCGCCGCGGACCGGCCCAGCGTCGACCGCGGCGCAGCGATGGGCGCGCTGCGCCGGTTCGGGCTCGGCGGACAGGCCGAGCAGCGCTGGGAGACGCTGTCCGGCGGTCAGCAGGCGCGCTTCCAGATCCTGCTGCTCGAGCTGTCCGGTGCCACCCTGCTGCTGCTCGACGAGCCCACCGACAACCTCGACGTGCTCAGCGCGGAGGCGCTCGAGGAGGCGCTGGCCGGCTTCGACGGCACGGTGCTGGCCGTGACGCACGACCGATGGTTCGCCCGCTCGTTCGACCGCTTCCTGGTGTTCGGCGCGGACGGCGCGGTGCGCGATTCGGCAGAGCCGGTCTTTGACGAGACCCGGGTCGCCCGCGCCCGCTGAGGCGCGCTCTACCGGGTGGCGCGGCGAGTCAGGTGGTGGCGGGCACCGCGAAGACGACGATGTTGTCGCGGTAGTTGCCCGTCGACGCGTTGAACGGGCCGCCGCAGGTGACGATGACGATCCGCCCGACGCTCTGCTGGTCGAAGATCTGCTTATAGGGCAACGCCGTCTTGTGATAGGTGCGCACCCCGGTGACCCGGAACCTGACCTCGGTCCGGTTGTCGGCGTTGTGCTTGCCGAACACGTTCACCTGGTCGCCGGGGTTGAGCTTGCCGATGTGCGCCATGGATCCGGTGACGCCGGAGAAGTTGATGTGCCCGGCGAGGATGGCCGTCCCGCGCTTGGCGCCCGGCTTGGCGCCGTAGCGCCACCACCCAACCTTTTTCGGGTTCAGCGGAACGTCGAGCTCGCCGTCCTTGGTCGTCGCCACCGGCACGATGGGCGCCTCGGCCTTGAGCTTCGGGATCTCGATGCGGTTCGGGTCGATGAGGGGCACGGCGAGCAGCACCGGGCGGACGGACGGTGTCGCCGGCACCGTGCCGACGTCGCGCGCCTGCGCGGGCGGGTTGTGCTGCCAGTGCGGCGAATTGATCCAGGTGATCCCGGCGATCCCGATGACCAAGGTGGCGAGGAGCAGGCAGGCGATGGGCGGCCAGCCGACATAGCGCAGCGCCGCGAGCTCGCGCGTCCTGCGATCCGCCATGGCCCCATCCCTGTCCAGCCGACGGGCAGCGTCGCCCGCACCAGGTCGAGACTAGAGCCCACGGCCGCGCACCGCGATTTGGCCGGTCGTCCCCCGCCCCGTAAACTCGAGCGTCGGAGTTCGGCAGGGGTGTTGACGCACCGTGCCCGGGTCCGCCGGCCATGCCCCGGAGTTTGCGCACAGTGCGGACTGTGGGGGCGCCGAATCGTTCACCGACCGGTGTGCGATGCCGCGTGAAGACCGAAACGAGAGACAATCGCATGCCTACGTACACGCCACGGCCCGGCGACATCGATCGCCGCTGGCACGTGATCGACGCCGATGACGTCGTCCTCGGCCGCCTCGCCAGCCAGGCCGCGCAGTTGCTGCGTGGCAAGCACAAGCCGCAGTTCGCCAAGCACGTCGACACCGGCGATTTCGTCGTCGTCGTCAACGCGGCGAAGGTCGCGGTCGCGCTCAGCAAGCGCGGGGAGCTGCGGTACCGGCACTCCGGCTACCCGGGCGGCCTGTCGCAGGTGACCGTCGGCGACCTGCTCGAGCGGCGCCCGGAGCGCCTCGTCGAGCTCGCCGTGCGCGGGATGCTGCCGAAGAACACCCTGGGCCGCGCCCAGCTGAAGAAGCTCAAGGTCTACGCCGGACCCGAGCACCCGCACGCCGCCCAGAAACCCCAGCCGTTCGAGATCAAGCAGGTTGCCCAGTGACCAGTCCTACCCAAGCCCCCGTTGTCGGCCGTCGCAAGGAAGCCATCGTGCGCGTGCGACTGGTGCCCGGCACGGGCCAGTTCACGCTCAACGGCCGCACCCTGGACACCTACTTCCCGAACAAGTTGCACCAGCAGCTGATCAAGGAACCGTTCGTGACGCTGGAGAAGGACGACCAGTACGACGTCATCGCCACGCTGTCCGGCGGCGGTGTCACCGGCCAGGCCGGCGCGCTGCGCCTGGCCATCTCCCGCGCGCTGATCGGCATCGAGCCCGACGACCGGCCGGCGCTGAAGAAGGCCGGGTTCCTGACCCGCGACCCGCGGGCCAAGGAGCGCAAGAAGTACGGCCTGAAGAAGGCTCGGAAGGCTCCGCAGTACAGCAAGCGCTAAGGATGAGCGCTTGCGCGAAGAGCGGAAGCTGAGTGGCACGGCTGTTCGGCACCGACGGCGTCCGGGGTCTGGCGAACGGTGATCTGACACCGGAGCTGGCCCTGGCGCTCGCGGCCGCGGCCGCCCGGGTGCTGGTCGCGCACGACGCCTCGCACCGCCCGGTCGCCGTCGTCGGCCGGGACCCGCGTGCGAGCGGCGAGATGCTCGAGGCGGCGGTGGTCGCCGGGCTGACCTCCGCCGGTGCCGATGTGCTGCTCGCGGGCGTCGTGCCGACGCCGGCCGTCGCGTTCCTCACCGCGTCCTACGGCGCCGATCTCGGCGTGGTGCTCTCGGCGTCGCACAACCCCATGCCGGACAACGGCGTCAAGCTGTTCGCGGCGGGCGGGTTGAAGCTGCCGGACGCGATCGAGGCCGAGATCGAGGCGCTCGTCGACGCCGGCCGCGGCGCGGAACGGGTCACCGGCGCGGCGATCGGCCGGGTGCACGTGGCCGACGACGTGCTCGAGCGGTACGGCGCGCACCTGCTCGGTGCGCAGCCCACCCGCCTCGACGGCCTGCACGTCGTGGTCGACTGCGCGAACGGTGCCGCCTCGCAGGTGGCGCCGGAGGTCTACCGCGGCGCCGGCGCGCAGGTGACCTGCATCGCGGCCGAGCCGGACGGGTTGAACATCAACGACGGCGTCGGGTCGACCCACCTCGGCAACATCGCCGACGCGGTTCGGCGCACCGGCGCACACCTCGGCATCGCACACGACGGGGACGCCGATCGCTGCCTGGCCGTCGATGCGGCGGGCAACGTCGTCGACGGCGATCAGCTGCTCGCGTTGTGCGCGTTGGCGCTGCGCGACGTCAGTGCGCTGCGCGACGACACCGTCGTTGCCACGGTGATGAGCAACCTCGGCTTCCATCACGCGATGCGCGACGCCGGCATCGAGGTGCTGACCACGGCCGTCGGCGACCGCTACGTGCTGGAAGCGCTGCGTGCCAAGGACCTCAGCCTCGGCGGCGAGCAGAGCGGGCACATCGTCTTCACCGATGCCGCCACCACCGGCGACGGCCTGCTGACGGCGCTGCACGTCATGGCGCGGGTCGTGTCGACGGGCGCCCCGCTCGCCGACCTCGCCGCCGTTGTCCAGCGGCTGCCGCAGACGATGATCAACGTGAAGGTCAGTGACCGCGACACCGTGGCCGGGGCGCCGAGCGTCCAACAGGCCGTCGTCGCCGCGCAGACCGAGCTCGGTGACGACGGTCGAGTGCTGCTGCGCCCGTCGGGCACCGAACAGCTGGTGCGGGTGATGGTCGAGGCGGCGTCGCAGGAGCACGCCGACGACGTCGCCAACCGCCTCGCCGCGGTCGTCGGCGCCGTCTGACGCTGTAGCGCCCGACCCGTCAGCGCCCCTTCGTTCCGACTCCCGGTCCCCGTGCGTCCCCCCGTGCGTCCC
>NZ_CAXTQF010000100.1:0-7570 GCF_964246335.1 uncultured Jatrophihabitans sp.
CCGCACGACGCCGCGGCTGACCCGTTCGTCGGCGTTCACCGCTCGATCGTCGCGCGCCGGCGCGGGGCGTGGGTGGGCGGGGTTGATGCGGCCGGTTGTTCTGTACGCATGACGAAGCTCAGACCAGCAGCTTCACGATCGCCGCGACGCCGACAACGACGATCACCGCGCGCAGCACGTTCGGCGACAACCGCCGGCCGATGCGCGCGCCGAGCACGCCCCCGAGGATCGACCCCAACGCGACTAGCCCGGCGACGGCCCAGTCGATGTGCCGCCCGATGATGACGAACACGACCGCCGCGACGAGGTTCACCAACCCGGCAAGCACGTTCTTCAGCGCATTGTGCCGTTGGATCGAGTCGTCCAGGAACACGCCGAGAAAGCCCATCTGCAGCACGCCCTGCGCGGCGCCGAAGTAGCCGCCGTACAGCCCGACGAAGCCGGTCGAGAACCACAGCGGCGCGCGGACTCGCGGGGACACCTCGTGGCCGCGTCGGGTGAGCCAGCCCGTGATGCGCCGGCCGAAGATCACCAGCACCAGCGAGAGCACGATGAGGACGGGCACGATCGCGTCGAATGCCGCCGACGGCAGGACGAGCAGCAGCAGCGCTCCGCCGGCGGCGCCGAGCACGGTGGCCGGGCCGAGCGCCAGCACCCGGTTGCGCTGGCCGCGCAGCTCGCGTCGGTAGCCGTAGGCGCCGACGAACGACCCGGGGAACAGCCCGATCGAATTGCTGATGTTGGCGGTGACCGGCGGCAGGCCCACGGCGAGCAGGGCCGGGAACGTCACCAGCGTGCCGGAGCCGACGACGGTGTTGATCGCCCCGGCCCAGACGCCGGCGAACAGCACCAGCACGCCCTGCCAGAAGCTCACCGGGTCAGTGTTCCAACCCCGGCCTGCACGCGGGCGTCAGTCGCGGTGCGCTACGACATTGATCACATTGCCGTCCGGGTCGCGGAAGAAGAAGCGCCGGACGCCCCACTCCTCGTCGGTGAGGTCGTAGACGATCGGCGCGCCGGCGCGGACCACCCGCTCGTAGGCGGCGTCGACGTCCGCGACGCCGACGCTGACGAGCGGCGTCACGTCGGCCGTGGCATCGGCCGTAATCGTCGACAACTGGACGTGCTCGGAGTCCGGCGCGACGAGGGTGCCGATCCAGACCATCCGCTGAGCGATGTCCAGGCCGAGCGTGTCGGCGTAGAACCGCGTTGCTTCCTCGACGTCCGCGACCTGCAGGTTGGGCACGATCCGCGTAACGCGTTCGTCCGGCATGGTCTACAGGTATTGGCCGGTGTTGCCGACGGTGTCGATGGAGCGACCGGCCTCGGCGCCCTTGCCCCCGGACACCAGCGTGCGGATGTAGACGATCCGCTCGCCCTTCTTGCCGGAGATGCGCGCCCAGTCGTCAGGGTTCGTGGTGTTCGGCAGATCCTCGTTCTCGCGGAACTCGTCGACGCAGGCGGCGAGCAGGTGCGACACCCGGATCCCGCGTTGGCCCTGGGTGAGCAGGTCCTTGATCGCCATCTTCTTCGCGCGGTCGACGATGCTCTGGATCATCGCGCCCGAGTTGAAGTCCTTGAAGTACAGCGTCTCCTTGTCACCGTTGGCATAGGTGACCTCGAGGAACCGGTTCTCCTCGGACTCGGTGTACATCCGCTCGACGGTGTGTCGGATCATGCTGGCCACCGCCGCCTCGGGGTCGCCGCCATGCTCCTTCAGGTCGTCGTCGTTGATCGGCAGCGACGGCAGGATGTATTTGCTGAAGATGTCGCCGGCAGCCTCCGCGTCCGGGCGCTCGATCTTGATCTTCACGTCGAGTCGGCCGGGCCGTAGCAGCGCCGGATCGATCATGTCCTCGCGGTTCGACGCACCGATCACGATGACGTTCTTGAGTCCCTCGACGCCGTCGATCTCGCTGAGCACCTGCGGCACGATCGTGTTCTCGACGTCGGAGCTGACGCCCGAGCCGCGGGTGCGGAAGATCGAGTCCATCTCGTCGAAGAAGACAATGACCGGCGTGCCGTCCGACGCCTTCTCGCGGGCGCGTTGGAACACCAGGCGGATGTGCCGCTCCGTCTCACCGACGTACTTGTTCAGCAGCTCCGGGCCCTTGATGTTCAGGAAGAACGCGGTGACCTTCTCGTCGCCGCCGTGCACCTTCTGCACCTGCTTGGCCAGGGAGTTCGCCACCGCCTTGGCGATCAGCGTCTTGCCGCACCCGGGCGGGCCGTACAGCAGGATGCCCTTCGGCGGGCGGAGCTGGTGCTCGCGGAAGAGGTCCGCGTGCAGGAACGGCAGCTCCACGGCGTCGCGGATCGCCTCGATCTGCGGCGCGAGGCCGCCGATGTCGAGGTAGTCGATGTCCGGCACCTCTTCGAGGATGAGCTCCTCGACCTCACTCTTCGGGACTCGCTCGTAGGCGTACCCCGAGCGCGGCTCGAGCAGCAACGAGTCGCCGGCACGCAGCGGCTTCTCGCGCAGGATGTCGGCGAGGTAGACGACGCGCTCCTCGTCGGTGTGCCCGACGACCAGTGCGCGGTCGCCACCCTCCAACGTCTCCTTGAGCATGACGATCTCGCCTGCGCGCTCGAAGCCGCGTGCTGCGACGACGTTCATCGCCTCGTTGAGCATGACCTCCTGGCCGTGCTTGAGCTCGCCGACCTCGACTTCCGGGGAGACGGCGACGCGCAGCTTGCGCCCGGCGGTGAAGATGTCGACGGTGTTGTCCTCGAACGCCTCGAGGAACACGCCGTAGCCACTCGGCGGCTGGGCGAGGCGGTCGACCTCTTCCTTCAGCTGCACCATCTGCTCGCGCGCCTCGCGCAGCGTGTCGGCGAGGCGCTCGTTGCGCTCGCCCAGGGCGGCCAGCCGGGCCTGCGACTCGGTGAGCCGCTCCTCCAGCAGGCGCATGTGTCGCGGTGATTCGGCGACCTTTGCGCGCAACAGTTCCAGCTCTTGCTCGAGGAACGCGGTGCGTCGGCGCGTGTCCGCGTCTCCGTGAATCCGCGGCTCTTCGTGTCCACCGCGCGGTTCCTGCGCCATTGCGGCACCTCCCGTCATCGCGGAGTGTTCGCGAAATCCCACCCTACACACGCGAACCCGTTCCACTGCGTAACTACCCTCTTCGGTAAGCGCACCGAAACCTGAATGATTTTCGAGGAGTTCCGCGATCGTGAGCGAGCCGTTACGCGTCTGGATCGACCAGGACCTGTGCACGGGTGACGGATTGTGCGTGCAGTACGCCCCGGAGGTCTTCGAGTTCGACGTCGACGGTCTGGCCTACGTCAAGGAGGGCGACGGCGAGCTGCTGGCCGCCCCCGGTGCGCGCGCCGACGTCCCGGCGTCGCTGCGCCTGGACGTCATCTCCTCCGCCAAGGAATGCCCCGGCGACTGCATCCACGTCGTCCGGGAGAGCGACGGCGCCGAGGTGGCCGGCCCGGACGCCTGACGCTCAGGTGGCCGTCGGGCGCCGCTGGCGCGGCGGCGCGGCCACGCCCGGAGCCAGCCGGCGTGCCGACACGAGGAACGCGGTGTGCCCGATCATCCGGTGTTCCGGGCGGACCGCGAGGCCCACGACGTGCCAGCCGCGCACGAAGGTCTCCCAGGACGACGGTTCGGTGAACCCGCCGATCTCGCGCAGCGCCTCGACGAGTCTGGACAGCTGCGTGGTGGTGGCGACGTAGCCGATCAGGACGCCGCCCGGCCGCAGCGCTGCGGCCGCCTGTGGCAGCACGTCCCACGGGCTGAGCATGTCGAGGACGATCCGGTCGACGGGCTCGTCGGCGGTATGCGTATTCATGTCCGCCCGGCGCAGCGACCAGTTGGCCGGCGATTCGCCGAAGAACGTCTCGACGTTGCGCACTGCGACGTCCGCGTGGTCGTCGCGCACCTCGTAGGACACGACGTGCCCCTGGGGGCCGACGGCCCGCAACAGCGCGCAGGTGAGCGAGCCCGAGCCGGCGCCGGCTTCGAGCACCGTGGCGCCCGGGCAGATGTCGCCCATCGAGAGGATCTGGGCGGCATCCTTCGGGTAGATGACGGCCGCACCGCGCGGCATCGACAGCACGAAGTCGGCGAGCAGCGGGCGCAGCGCGAGGTACAGGGTGCCGCTGGTCGAGGGCACGACACTGCCTTCGGGCTGGCCGATAAGGGCATCGTGCTCGATGGCGCCGCGGTGCGTGTGAAACTGTTTGCCCGCCGCCAGGGTGACCGTGTGCAATCGGCCCTTCGGATCGGTCAGCTGGACGCGCTCGCCCTCGGTGAACGGTCCGGAGCCGGGTGCGTGGCTCACGCGCTGACCTGGCTGAGCCGCTCGGCGAAGTCGCGGGTGCTGATGATGCCCGCCGGCCGGCCCGCGGCGTCCAGCGCCAGGTATTCGTGGGTTGTCTTTTATTTTATGGGTTCGAGCTTGTTGTTCTCGTATTGTTGCGTCGGCAGCGTCAATCCCGGCTCGAGTCGCCGCGCGACCTGGGTGACGGTCGTCCACGGTCGACGCTCGGGTGGGGCCGCACCGATCAGCGCCTCGTCGACGATCGCGTCCGGGCGGTCCGCGGCGTCGACGACGACCAGGCCGCGCGCGCCTCGCTCGGCGGCACGGCGCAGCGCCTCGGCGACGGACAGGTCGGCAGGGACGAACATGCCTGGCCGCAGCAGGTCGGTGACAGTGACGGCGGGCAGCCGGCTGGTGAGCAGCGCGATCTTCCACGCCTGCGTGGCGCCGGCCCACAGGTAGGCCGCGAGACCTAGGCACAGCAATCCGGACGCCAGGCCCAGCGAGCTGCGGTCGACTGCCAACTCCGCGACCGCGATGCCGATCGCGAGCAGCCGGCCCGCCCACACGGCAATGCGGGTCGCGGTGAGGGGCGCGCACCCGCAGCCCGCGAGCGCGGCGCGCAGCAGATGGCCGCCGTCGAGCGGCAGGCCGGGCAGCAGGTTGAACGCGGCGAGCACGAGGTTGCTCCAGCACAGCAGCGCGAGCATCGCCCAGGCAACGCCGTCGCGCGGCGCGGCATCCTCCGCGAGATACGCGACGCCGGCGATGACGAGCGAAACCAGCGGACCGGCAGCCGCGGTGAGCAACGCGTCGCGCGGCCGGTCCGGGTCGCGGTCCATCTCCGACACCCCGCCCATGACGAACAGCACGATGCGGCGCACCTCGTGCTGGAGGATCCGGGCGACCAGCGTGTGCCCGATCTCGTGGGCCAGCACGCAGGCGCCGAACAGGACGGCGAAGGCGGCACCAGCCGCGTACGCGCCGGTGGCGTGCAGGCGGGGCAGTGCGTCGCGCAGCGCCGATCCGTACAGCACCGCCACCAGGACCGCCGTGATGAACCACGACGGTGCGATCAGGATCGGCACCCCGCGCACGCGCCCCAACGGCACCGCGCCGGGCTGTCGCTCAGCGCGGTTACGCGGCTGTTCGATCACAGTTGCGACCTTACGGGGCGCACACCCGAGGAATTGGCTACCGTACCGACGTGAGCGACGACGTAGACGTCCCCGCGCGCCGCAGCAGGCCGTCCCCGTCGCCTCGCCCGAACACCACTTCCGTTCAGCCCCGCAACGGCGCCGCGCCGAGCGCGGAGAGCCCGGATGCCCCTGTCGTCACCACCTTGCAGGCACCAGCGGCAGCTTCGAACGGCGCGGGGTCGTCGCGCATCGGCAAGTGGCTGCGCGACCGGAAGCCGGCGACGCCGGTCAGCGCCGTGCCGCCGCCACGGCACGCTGCGCCGCTGGGGCGCAACGGCCGCACCGACGACGCCACCGCCGCGTCGACAGCCGACCAGACAGCGACACCGGACCAGACAGCGACACCGGACCAGACAGCGACACCGGACCAGACAGCGACACCGGACCAGACAGCCGAGCTCCAGCCCGAGCGCGCGCGTCCGCGCCCCCGTCCGCGTCCGCACGGCGCGGGCGCGGCGGGTGCCGGTGCGGCAGCGGCGGCCGCAGAGGTCACGGACGTCGACACCCGCACCGAGCAGAAGGCCGAGCCCGAACAGAAGGCCGAGAAGAAAAAGAAAAAGAAGGACAAGGACGCGTCGAAGGACGACGCGGGTGAGGGCCGCCCAGAACGTCGGGACGTGGTCCGCCGGTTGGTCCGGCTGGCGATCGTCCTTGCCGTCATCGCCGGCGGCGCGATCACCCTGCGCGTGTACGTCGTGCAGCCGTACTACATCCCGTCGCAGTCCATGGAGCCGACCCTGCACGGGTGCCCGAACTGCAACGACGACCACATCCTGATCAACAAGCTCGCCGACACCTCCAGTCCGCCGGCCGAGCAGGACATCATCGTGTTCAAGCGACCGCCGAGCGTCGCCAGCACGGACAGCGTGCTCGTCAAACGCGTCATTGGTCTGCCCGGTGACACCGTGCAGCTGAAGAAGGGCCTGGTCTACATCAACGGGCTGGCCATCACCGAGCCGTACCTCAACAAGGCGTGCGGCCGGGCGCCGACCAAACCGCTGACCAAGACGACGTCGTGGCACATCCCGGCGAACGACGTGTTCGTGATGGGCGACAACCGCTGCAATTCCGAGGACAGCCGGGCCTTCGGGCCGATCCCGACGTCGTCCATCGTCGGCGAGGTCGTCGCCATCACCTGGCCCATCGGGCGGATCGGCGGCGTCAGCTGACCGACGCGCCGGAACCGCATCGACCGGAATTGTCGCCCCCCGCGCCTAGGGTCGGCGACATGAGCGTTGCCCTCCCCGACACGGCCGGTTCCGACCTGAATCCCGACGTCAACGCACCGCTGCCGGAGCCCGTGCTCGGCTCGTTGTCACCGTCGCGGGCGGCCGACTTCAAGGCCTGCCCGCTGCTCTACCGGTACCGGTGCGTCGACCGCCTGCCCCAGGCTCCGTCGCGCGCCGCCGCCCGCGGCACGCTGGTGCACTCGGTCCTGGAGGGGCTCTACGACCTTCCGGCGGCACAGCGCACGCTCGACGCCGCCCGCGCGATGGTCCCCGAGGCGTGGCAGCAGCTGCACACCGACAACCCGGACGTGCAGGAGCTGTTCCGCGACGGGAGCGACGGCGACGGCGACGGCGCATTGGACACGGCTGCTCTCGCCGACTGGCTGGACTCCGCGGCCCAGCTGCTGGGCAACTACTTCCGGCTCGAGGACCCCACCCGCCTGCAGCCGGCCGAACGCGAGCAGCTGGTCGAGGTGGTGGTCGACGGCGTGCGTCTGCGCGGCTACGTGGACCGCATCGACGTGTCGCCGGCGGGTGACCTACGCGTCGTCGACTACAAGACCGGCGCCACCCCGCGCGAGGCGTTCGAGGGCAAGGCGCTGTTCCAGATGAAGTTCTACGCGCTCGTGCTCTGGCGCACCCGTGGGGTCGTGCCGCGGCAGTTGCGGTTGATCTACCTCGCCGACACCGACACGCTCAGCTACACGCCGGACGCCGAGGAGCTCACCCGCTTCGAACGCACGTTGCTGGCCATCTGGTCAGCCATCGAGCGCGCGCTGCAGACCGGCGACTTCCGGCCGAGCCCCAGCCGGCTGTGCGATTGGTGCGATTTCAAGGCGTACTGCCCCGCCTGGGGCGGCACTGCCCCGCC
>NZ_CAXTQF010000101.1:0-4009 GCF_964246335.1 uncultured Jatrophihabitans sp.
TGCACACCACCGCCGAGTCGCACCACCGTGCGCTGATCGTCGAGGTCATGGGGCGGCACGCCGGTTGGATTGCCTTGCACGCCGGGATGGCCGGCGGCGCCAACGTCATCCTGCTGCCCGAGTTCCCGTTCTCGCTCGAGCGCGTGTGCGCCTACGTCGAGACGCGTTTCCAGGCCGCGTACGCGCCGATCGTGGTTGTCGCCGAGGGCGCGATGCCCGACGACGGCGAGAACGCGACGTTGGACAAGGGTGTCGACGCGTTCGGGCACGCCCGTCTCGGCGGCGTCGGGGAGTGGTTGGCGGGCGAGATCGAGAAGCGCACCGGCAAGGAGGCGCGCACCACCGTGCTCGGCCACATCCAGCGCGGCGGCACGCCGACGGCGTTCGACCGGATGCTGGCCACCCGGTTTGGGTTGCACGCCATCGACGCGGTGAGCGATCACGACTGGGGCAAGATGGTCGCGCTGCGCGGCACCGACATCGTGCGCGTCCCGCTGGCCGAGGCCACCACCGAGCTCAAGACCGTCGACCGGTCGCGTTACGCCGAGGCCGAGGTCTTCTTCGGCTGAGCCAGCAGCCGCGAATGCCTGCTCGGCCGGCGCATACGCTGTGTCGGTGACCTCGACCAGCGTCCGCAGTGCCGATCCCGACGAGCTCGGGCTCGACGCATGGCGCGCGCTGCCCGCTGCGCAGCAGCCCGACTGGCCCGACGACGTCGCACTGCGCCAGGCCGCGTTGACGCTTTCAGGCCTGCCGCCGCTCGTCGTCGCGTCCGAGGTCGACCAGCTGCGTGAGCGGCTGGCCGCGGTCGCCCGCGGCGAGGCGTTCCTGCTGCAGGGTGGCGACTGCGCCGAGACGTTCGCGACGAGCTCGCAGGCCGACATCGCCGCGAAGGTGCGCGTGCTGCTGCAGATGGCGGTGGTGCTGACCTACGGCGCGTCGATGCCGGTGGTCAAGCTGGGCCGGATCGCCGGCCAGTACGCCAAGCCACGCTCGGCCGCCACCGACGCCACCGGCCGGCTCGTCTATCGCGGCGACATGGTCAACGACCTCGTCGGTGACCGCACGCCGGACCCGCAACGGATCCTGCGCGCCTACGCCACCGCGGCATCAACGCTGAACCTGCTCCGGGCGTACGCAGGCGGGGGGCTGGCCTCGCTGGACCGCGTGCACGCGTGGAACGCCGCGTTCGCGCGCAGCACGCACACCGGTGCGCGGTACGAGAAGCTGGCCGCCGAGATCGACCGCGCGGTGCGTTTCATGCGCGCCTGCGGCGTCGACGACGCGGCCCTCGAGGGCGTCGAGCTGTACGCCTCGCACGAGGCGTTGATCCTCGAGTACGAGCGCGCGCTGACCCGTGTCGAGACCGACACCGCCGCCGGGTCGTGCGCCTACGACCTGTCCGGCCACTTCGTCTGGGTGGGCGAGCGCACCCGGCAGCTGGACGGCGCACACCTGGACTTCGTGTCACGCATCGCCAACCCGATCGGCGTCAAGCTCGGCCCGACGACCACGCCGGAATTCGCTGCCGAGTTGGTCGAGCGGCTCGATCCGCACAACGAACCCGGCAGGCTCACGCTCATCAGCCGGATGTCGAACTCACGGGTGCGCGACGTGCTTCCCGCCATCGTCGAGAAGGTCGGCTCGACAGGGCACCTCGTCGTCTGGCACTGCGACCCGATGCACGGCAACACCGAGGAGACCGTCGACGGCGTCAAGACCCGGCACCTGGACCGGATCATCGACGAGGTCGACGGCTTCTTTGACGTGCACGCCGAACTCGGCACCCACCCGGGCGGCCTGCACATCGAGCTGACCGGCGACGACGTCACCGAGTGCATCGGCGGCACAGCCGACCTGACGGCTGCCGACCTCGGCCGGCGCTACGAGACGGCCTGCGACCCGCGGCTGAACATCGAGCAGTCACTCGAGCTCGCGTTCCGTGTCGCCGAACGGCTGGTCGCCGAACGGCGCCGCCGCGAGCAGCGCTGACGTGACGACGCCTTCTGCAGCACCGGTCGTCGACCTGCGCTCGGACACCGTCACCCGGCCCACCCCGGCTATGCGCGCGGCGATGGCCGATGCGCCGGTCGGCGACGATGTCTACGGCGAGGACCCGACGGTCACCGCGCTCGAGGAACGCGTCGCGCAGCTGCTCGGCCACGAGGCCGCGCTCTACGTGCCGTCCGGCTCGCTCGGCAACCAGCTCGGGCTGCGGCTGCTGGTGCGGCCGGGGCAGGAGCTCGTGTGCGACTCGCTGGCCCACGTCGCGCGCGCCGAGCTGGGCGCGGCGGCCGTGTTCTCCGGCATCACGTTCCGCACCTGGGCGGCCGAGCACGGCCTGCTCGACGTCGACGCGGTGCGTGCGCTGATCAGCCCGGACGCGGGGCCCTATCTGGTGTCGACCGCGGCGATCGCGGTCGAGAACACGCACAACTTCGGCGGCGGCACGGTGCAACCGGCCGGGCAGGTCGCGGCGGTGCAGCAGCTCGCACGCGATCACGGGCTCGGCGTGCACCTCGACGGCGCACGGTTGTGGAACGCGCACGTCGCCACCGGCACACCGTTGACCGAGCTGGCGGCCGGCTTCGACACCGTGTCGGTGTGCCTGTCCAAGGGGCTCGGCGCGCCGGTCGGTTCGGTGCTCGCATCGACCCGCGAGCGCATCGCCGAGGCACGGGTGTGGCGCAAGCGTTACGGCGCCGGCATGCGGCAGGTCGGCATCCTCGCCGCGGCCGGGCTGCACGCGTTGGAGCATCACGTTGCGCGATTGGCCGACGACCACGCCCGTGCCCGGCTGCTCGGCGAAGCGCTCGGCATCGATGCCGAGCGCGTCGACACGAATATCGTCGTCGTCGACGTACCGGATGCCGCCGCCGTCGCGCGCGAAGCGGCGCAGGCGGGCGTGCTCGTCTCGGCGCTCGGCCCGCGATTCCTGCGCCTGGTGACACATCTCGACATCGACGACAACGGCGTCGACCGAGCGATCGACGTCCTGCGCGGCGCCGTCGCCCGCGCCTGAGCGGCGCGGCATCCTCGCGCCGATCACGCGCAGACGGCACACTGCCCGCATGACGAACCAGCCGCCGCCCGGGTCCGCGCCACCACCGGGATCGCCGCAACAGTGGGGCCCCCCGCCGCCAACGGCCCCGCAGTCGGACCCGCCCGGAGGTAAGCAGCGACTGCGTGGCCGTACGCCGCTTCGTCTCGCGCTGATCTTCGGCGTGCTCGGCGTCGCGTTGGTGGTCGTCGGCGCGGTGCTGATCGCAAACAGCCCGCTCAGCAAGGTCGACGCGTTTGCGCGGGTGCCGATCCGCGAAGGCGTCACCAACTCGACGGTGCACCTGACCCGAACCGGTTCCTACGTCGCATACTTCGAGACGCCGACGGGCGGCCCGACCAGGTACGAACTTGACCTCGCGCTCGGCGATCCGTCCGGGCAACGCGTACCGCTGCACCTCTACAGCCCGCACACCGCCCTGACCTACGACGTCGACAACCGGCGCGGCCGGGCGGTCTACACCTTCAAGATCACGAAGGCAGGTGACTACCGGGTGCTACTGCGTTCGGACGTTCCGTCCGACGGCACGCACCTGGCGTTCGGCGAGTCCGTTGCGCACGGCCTCGTGGCCGGCGTGTCGACCATCGTGCCGGGGGTCCTGCTCATCGTCGCGGCCATCGTGCTGCTGATCGTCGGCCTCGTGCGGCGCGGCCGGCACAAGCGCGAGTTGCGGGACGGCTACGGTTACCCGCCGGGCGGCGCAGGACCGCCCGCGCCGCCGGGGCCCAGCTTCACCAAGCAGAACCAACCGGGCCCGGGCCAGGGGTACCCGCCGCAGGGCGCGCCCGGCAGCGGCGGTTACCAAGGTTACCCCGGTTACCCGCCGCCCGGCCAGAACCACCCGGGCCGGTAGCCGGTAGCCGGCAGCGTGTGGCGGCGCGGCGGGGGGGCCCGCCCCCGGGGCCCCCGCCCCGGCGGCCCCCCGCGGGGCCCGTGGCCCCGCGCGGG
>NZ_CAXTQF010000101.1:4019-7427 GCF_964246335.1 uncultured Jatrophihabitans sp.
CCGGCCGGTTCGCGGCTCCCCGCCCGGGGGGGCCGCGGCGGGGGGGCAACCGCCCGCGGGCCCCCCCCCCGCGCCCCCCCACGGCGGGCCACTTGGCACCGCGCGGCAGCGGTTACTCGATCTTCGACACCGCGACGGGCCGGTATCAAGTGCCTCGTCGTCGTAGAAGCGCTGCAATGATCAGCGGATGGCGGTGGCGCAGCTTCCGGATGCTCGAGTCGCCGAGTTGCGGCGCATGCATTTCACTTACGACGAGGTCGGCCAGACAGCCGGCCAGTTTCCATCGGGCTTCGCGGCGTTCCATCGTGTCCGCGTGCTGCCCGACGACGTCGACTTCGAACGGGCCGCTGCACGACTGATGACCTGGCAGCTCCACTCCGGCGCTGGACTCCGAGTCGCAGCCTCAAGTGCGACTGTTGAGGACGATGCAGTTGTGCTGCTGGGCTTGGGACTGTCCAGGGTGCGGCTCTGTGCACCCTGTCGGGTGGTCTATGTCGTCGACGATGTCGATCGGCGCGGTTTCGCCTACGGCACGCTTCCCGGCCATCCTGAATCCGGCGAGGAGCGTTTCGTCGTCCGGCAACGGTCTGACAATCGGGTCGAGCTGGCGATCGACGCGTTCTCGCGCCCGCACGCCACGCTGGCGAGGCTCGGCGGACCAGCGACCCATTGGATCCAGAAGCGCATCACGCGTCGCTACTTGCACGCGCTGGACGACTGACGTCGGTTGCGTCAGCCGGCGAGGTGCGCTGCGCTGGTCCGGCCGAGCAGCGGCGGGATCGTCGCGACGGCCTGCGCGAGCTCGTCCAACGACTCACCGAACAGTGCCTGGGCGCCGTCCACCAGCGCCGTCTCCGGGCGCGGGTGCACGTCGACCATCACGCCGTCAGCACCGGCCGCGATGCCGGCCCGCGCCAGCGGCACCACCAGATCGCGTCGGCCGGCGGCGTGGGACGGATCGACGATCACCGGCAGGTGCGACTGCGCCTGCACCATGCCCACCGCCGACACGTCGAGCATGTTGCGGATGGCCGGCTCGAACGAGCGCACGCCCCGCTCGCACAACACGATGTCGAGGTTGCCGCGCTGCGCGATGTACTCCGCGGCCATCAGCCACTCCTCGTAGGTGGCGGTCAGCCCGCGCTTGAGCATCACCGGCTTGCCGGCCCCGCCGACCGCCTGCAACAACCCGAAGTTCTGCATGTTGCGCGTGCCGATCTGCAACATGTCCGCGTACTCGCACACCGTGTCGACGTCGGATGCGTCCATCACCTCGGTGACGACGGGCAACCCCGTCTCGTTGCGGACGTCGGCGAGGATGCGTAAGCCGTCGACGCCGAGTCCCTGGAACGCGTACGGCGAGGTGCGCGGCTTGTAGGCACCCCCACGCAGCAGGGTCGCGCCGGCCCGCTTGGCCAGCTGCGCGGCCTCGAGTGTCTGCGCCGGCGTCTCGACGGCGCACGGGCCGGCGATGAGCGTGAAGGTGTCCGGCCCGATCGGCACGCCGCCGACGCGGATCGTGGTGCGCCGGCTGTGGTTCTGCGCCGACACCAGCTTGTACGGCGCGGTGATGCGCATCGTCTCGGCCACGCCCGTCAGCCCGGCGATGTTCGACGCGCTCAGCGTCTCGAGCACGTCCTCGGTGCCGACGACGCCGATGATCGTGCGCATCACGCCACGGCTGACGAACGCCTGCCCGCCGTGCACCCCGATCTGCCCGATGACGGCGGTGATGTCGTCGTCGTTCGCCTCCGGCGCCATCACGATGACCATGTGCGGCAGCCTATCGACCGCCGGACGCTCAGCCGCCGACGCCGTACACGATCACGACCGAACCGGCGCGTACCTGCGTGCCGGCGCGCGGGTTGACCCCGAGCACGGTGGTCGGGGTGCCGGGCTCGCCGAGGAACGGCCGGACGTCGGCGCGCAGACCCACCGCGGCGAGCGCCTGGCGTGCGTCGGTCACCGAGTCACCGGGCGCGATGTTCGGCACCGGCACCATCTGCGGACCGCGCGAATACGTCACCGTGACGGCGCTGAACTTGCGCGCCTGGCCGGTCGGCGCGATCGCGATGACCTGGTTCGCGGCGATGGTGTCGTTGTACGCCCCGACGAGGTTGACCTTGAAGTGTGCCTTCTTCAACGCCGACTTCGCGTCGGCGACAGGCGTGCCGGCGGCGATGTCCGGCACGTCGACCATCGGCGGCCCGGTGGACACGTAGATCGTGATGGTCTGGTGGGACGTCACTTGGGCGCCCGCTGCGGGATCCGTGCGCGTGACCCGGCCGGCGGGGACGGTGTCACTGGCCTCGGGCCGCACCTGGTCCGCGACGCGTACCGGCCCCACCGACAACAGAGCCTGCCGTGCCTGGTCGGGATCCTGCCCCGCGACGTCGTCGACGGCGAAGTGCTGCGGGCCGGCCGACAGCAGCACGACGACGCGTGCGCCACGTACCACCCGTGCATCACCGGCCGGGGTCGTGCGCAGCACCCGGCCTCGGGGCACCGTGTCGTCGAAGCGCGGACCGGGCTGCACCGACACGCGGTACCCGGCCGCTTTGAGTCGCTGCAACGCCGACTGCTCGGTGGCCCCACGTACGGCGGGCACCTGCGAGAAGCGGCCGGCGGCGAAGTACCACGCGCCGTACCCGACGCCTGCGCCGAGCAGGGCGAGCAGCAGCACGACGATGAGCGCGATGCGGCGGCGCCGCCGGTACGGCGCGGGCGCGCGGTTGTCAGTGCCCGGGTGATCGGGCGGCAGGTCCGGCGGCGCGGCCGCGAACCGGTCGGCGACGTCGTCGCCACGCGCCGCCACGCCGCCGCGCGCCTTGCCGTTGCGGGCCGGAGCGCGTCCCTGGGTGGGTTGGCGGGTCCGGGCCCATTCGGGGTCGACGACGGTGTCGTTGCGCCCGGCCTGGCTGCGGATCTCACCTGTCGTCACCGCGTCCGGAGTGGCGTGCCGGACCGGCGGAACGCGGCGCGGCCCGCGGCCCGGCGCGCCGCTGCGGACACGGCGCGGGACGGGTGTCACCGGCAGGGCCAGCTCGGCGCGGACGTCGGCGAGTTCGGCCAGGAACGCGGCGGCGTCCGCCGGGCGGCTGCTCGGGTCGCTGTCGGTCGCGTTGATGACCAGTTCGTCGATCTCGCTCGGGACGTCACCGTCCGGGCGCAACCGGGACGACGGTGCGGGCACCCGGCTGTGCACGTGCTGGTACGCGATGTTCATCGCGGAGTCGCCGCGGTAGGGCGGCTGACCGGTCAGCAGCTCGAACAGCACGACGCCCGCGGAGTAGACGTCCGAGCGGGGGTCGGCGCTGCCCCGCGCGATCTGCTCCGGCGAGCAGTAGGCGACCGTGCCCATCATCAGGCCCGTCCGGGTGGCGGAGGCGTCGCTTTCCACCGCGCGGG
>NZ_CAXTQF010000102.1:0-7263 GCF_964246335.1 uncultured Jatrophihabitans sp.
CCCTTCCCCCCCCCCCCCCCCCCATTGGGTTTATCACCCCCTGGTTTTGGGCGCCCGGGCCACAATAAGCTGCTGTTTACCACCAAGAGGGGGGAGACGGTGATCAACAGGAGCTGACGGTCGTCCGGGCGACCATTGCCTGCTGTTGATCACCGGGGGTGGGGGCAGGGCGGCCTGTGCTTGGATCGGGCCATGCCGTTGGACCCGAACCTCGCCGGCTTGCTGCAGTTCATCGAGCAGGCCGGTTACCCGCCGGTCGCTAAGAGCACCCCAGAACAGGCTCGGGCCGGGCTGCGCGCGTTGATGGTCGACTTCCGCGATCCCTCGACGTTGCCCGACGTCGGCTCGGTGACGCCCACGACGCTCGGGCAGACCGCGGTGCGGGTTTACCGGCCGGACGCCGCGAGCCATACCGCCACGATCGTGTACTTCCACGGCGGTGGCTTCGTCATCGGCGACCTCGACACGCACGAGGGCGTATGCCGCCTGCTGTGCAAGGACACCGGCGCAGTGGTCGTCAGCGTGGACTACCGCCTCGCGCCCGAGCACCGCTTCCCGGCGGCGCTCGACGACGCCTACGCCGCCACGCAGTTGGTCGCCGCCGACATCGAGAGCTACGGCGGCGACGCCACACGACTCGTCGTCGGCGGCGACAGCGCGGGCGGCAACCTTGCCGCAGTGTGTGCGCAGCTCGCGCATGCCGACGGCATCCACCTCGCAGCGCAGCTGCTCGTCTACCCGGCGGTCGATCTGCTCGGCGAGTACCAGTCGCGTACCGACAATTCGACGGGCTACTTCCTGACGTTGGACGACATGCGTTGGTTTGCCGCGAACTACATGGGGGTGGCGGACGAGAGCGACCCGCGCGCCGTCGCGCTGGCCGGCGACCCGCGGCTGTCCCCGCTGCACGCCGCGAGCCTGGAGGGTCTCGCGCCCGCCGTGGTCGCCACTGCCGAGTTCGACCCGCTGCGCGACGAGGGCGACGCCTACGCTGCGGCGCTGGCCGCCGCGGGCGTGTCGGTGCGGCACCGACGCTTCGACGGCCTCATCCACGGCTTCTACGGCATGGAGCTGATCAGCCCGGCCGTCGCCGAGGCGTCGGCCTGGATCAACGCGCAGCTCAAGGAGCTGATCGGTTCATGACCCAGTACCCGGGATACTCCGAACCACCCCAGGGCGACGGCGCGGATGACCCCAACAATCCCTACCGCTACGGGCTACCGGCCGCACCGCCGGCGTACCCGCAGGCCGCTGCGTCGCGCGGCCCGCGGCCGAAGGAGGTGCTCACGGC
This sequence comes from uncultured Jatrophihabitans sp., assembly GCF_964246335.1. GTDB lineage: Bacteria > Actinomycetota > Actinomycetes > Mycobacteriales > Jatrophihabitantaceae > Jatrophihabitans. Next base: position 1,292 of record NZ_CAXTQF010000102.1, read on the forward strand.
GGTCCGGCTGATGTATCTGCGCGCCGTCATCGGCGTCGTGTCGCTGATCGTGCTGTTCGCCACCAAGGACGATCTGACGCGTCAGGTCCGCGACGCGAGCCCCAACCTCACGACGTCCGACGTCGACAACGCGGTGACGATCGGCGTCGTCATCGGTGTCGTCCTGCTGGTGTTGTACATCGTGCTGGCGTTCGTCGTCGGACGAGGACACAACTGGGCGCGCATCGTCACCTGGGTGATCGCCGGCCTCGGGATCCTTGGCTTCCTCGGCACCCTCGCGTCGCCGGAGACCGGGTTCACCCGTCTGCTGGGCGTCGTCACGCTGCTCATCGACATCGCCGTCGTGGTGCTGCTGGCGCTCCGGCCGAGCAACGAGTACTTCGCGGGTCCGCGCTACTAGCGGCCCGCGTGCGTCACGTCGTCGCCAGGCCCAGCGAGCTGTAGGAGTGGCCCGGGAACACGTCGCTCAACGAGCCGACGCCGAGCCGCTTCTGCACCAGCTCGCCCAGCACGTCGAACGGGCTGTTGACGCCCGGCACGTCGCCCTGGTCAAGGGTGCTGTCCGACAGCGACTTCCAGTCACCGCCGACGGTGCTGCTCTTCAGCCCGCCGCCCAGCAGCCACATCACGCTGCCGTGTCCGTGGTCGGTGCCGCCGTCACCGTTCATCGCGACGCGCCGGCCGAACTCGGTCATCACGACCACGGTGACGCGCTTTCGCCGGTCCGGGCCGAGGTCGTCCATGAAGGCCCGTAGCGCGGTGGCGGTTCCGCTCAGGTTGTTGTCCAGGTCGTTGACCTCGTCGGTGTGGGTGTCCCAACCGCCGACGTCGACGGTGGCGACCTGCATGCCCACCTCCGCGCGCAGGATGCGGGCCAGGTCCTTCAGGGCGTCACCGAAGTTGCCGTTCGGGTAGACGACGCCCGTCGCGGCGGTGCTGCGGATCGCGGCCGCCGTCTTGAGCGAGCTCATCGTGGCGGGCACGTCCTCGCCGAGCGGGCCGGCCACACCGCGGTACAGCGACAGCAGCGCGGTCTGCGCGCTCGCCCCGAAGTCGCCGTCCATCGGGAACTTGTAGTTGTCGATGCCGTCGATGGCCAGTGACGAGAGATCGCCGACCAGCGCGGCCGGCGTCGGCGAACCGTCGGTCACCGCGCGGAACGTGCTGCCCGACCCGAGGCTCGGCAGCACGCGCTGCAGCCAGCCGGACGATGCCGTGTCCGAGCCGCCCTTCTCCATGAACTGCTGCGCCTGGAAGTGACTGCGTGAGAAACCCGCCGCGGACACCGCGGGCACGAAGGTCAACTCATTCGTCGACCACAACCCGTCGTAGAGCGGCTTCATCGCCTTGTTCAGCCCGAAGTCGCTCGACAGCTGGATGAGGTCGCCGGCGGCTGGCAGCAGCGCCGGGCGCACTGATTTGAGGTAGTCGTATCCCGCGCCCGACGACGCGGGCACGAGGACGCGCAGGCCGTCCGCCGCCCCGCGCAGGAACACGACGACCAGCGTCTGGTCGGTGCCGCTCGGCGTTGCGGCGTACGCCGCACGCGTCGTCACCAGCTGCGTGCCGAAGGCCGCGACCCCGGCCATGCCGGCACCGGCGAGGAAGCGCCGGCGGGTCCAGCCGCGCTTGCCCCAGGCGTCGTCCTGGGCCTGCAGCTCACCGTTCACCTGCTCGGCGCGGCGGATCAGGATGTCTTCGCTCGTCATGTCGTGGCTCCAGGTTCAGGCGAGGGCGAAGTGCGGCGAGTCGAGGATCAGCGCGGCCAGGCTCGGGCCCATCCAGCGCAGGACGGACTGCGACATCGGCTTGGCTGCGGACTCGCCGAGCGTCGTCTGCAGTGCGCTGGTGTGCGCCGTCGTCCAGGGCTGGTTGGTCAGCCGCTGCGTCAGCTTGCTGACGGCGTCCCCGCTCGTCGTCGGAGCGGTGCCGTACAGGGTGTTGATGTCCGGATGCGTCAGGCCGCCCCACCAGCCGCCGATGATGCCGCCGTGGTATTCCCAGAGGTTGAGCAGTGTGCCGGTCGAACGCCACGACGTGGCAGCGGCCGGGTAGCCGTTCGGCGCCGGCCACTCGAGCGGGCAGTGGCCGAGATCGAGAGTCAACCAGTGCATCGTCGGCAGTGCCTTCGACCAGTCGCTGACGCCGACGTCGAGGATGCGCATCGTCGCCAGCAGGTTCTCCGCAGGGCGGCGGACCTTCTTACCGCGCGAGGCCCAGAACTCGGTCGAGCGCAGGATCGTCGACACCATCGGCAGGATCTGCGTGTTGTTGTCGAGGTAGGCCTTTGCGACCGCGGCGACCAGGTCGGCCGACGGGGTGTCCGACACCAGGCGCACGCACAACTTCTGCGCGAGGTTCTGCGCGGTGTAGCTGTGCCCGGCCAGGTAACGCAGCATGCTGTCGCCCGCTGCCTCGCCGCCGGTGGCCGAGGTGTTGGCGTGCTGGAAGCCGAGGACGGTGATCGCACCCGTCGGGTGCACGTAGTCGTCGTACACGTAGTGGTAATTGCGGTCGGTGGTGCGGCCCGTCAGCATGCGCGCGCAGTTCTTGACGTCGCTCTCGCTGTAGTGCCGACCGACCGTGTGCAGCTCGAGCACCTCGCGCCCGTAGTTCTCGTTGACCGCGTACTTCGTCGAGTCCGCAAGGTTGAGGTAGGTCAGCATCGCCGGATGCTTCGACGCCGCGATGAGCATGTCGGTGAACGACCCCATGGCGTACTTGCGGATCACGTCGCGGTCGTAGCAATGCCGGGTGATCCACATGTCGCCGTTGTGGTTCGGCACGTTCAGGTGGTTGCTGAAGACGTCGACGAGGACCTCGTACAGCTGCGCCGGGCTCCACGCCTGGTGTGCCAGGGTGACGCCCGTCAGGGCGTCCATGGCGCCCCAGCCGTACTGGTTGCCCTGCTCGGCGAGGGCCTGCCGGGTGTCGAACGGCGTCATCGCCAGCAGCGGGTACAGATCGCGGGCCTTCGGCACGCCGGCATATCCCTGGTAGGTGCTGCCGTAGGCGACCTGCTGCTTGTACCAGGCGTCCGGGCCGTTCTTCGCGAGCCAGGATCGGGTGGCCGGCGTCGGCCCGAAGGCGCAGCGCGAGAGGAGCAGGTCGGTCGGGCTCCACGCCAGCGGCGCGACCGCGGTGTGTGGCGTCGCAGCGAGTGCGGCGGCGATCGTCGGGTAGATCCGCACGGACACGGGGCAGGGCCACCTTTCGCCGGACCCCTCCGGCAACGACCCCGCGGTCAAGATAAAGCTGGTGTGAGGCGAGCGTATCCAAATAGCCGGGCCGGCAAACCGGATAACGTGAGAACATGAGCGCCGCCGCCTCCGACACGTCCACCACCGACGCCAAAGACGTCACCGGCACCGCCGACATCGGCGTCACCGGGCTTGCGGTCATGGGCCGCAACCTGGCCCGCAACCTGGCGCGACACGGCCATACCGTCGCCCTGCACAACCGCACCACGGCGCGCACGACGAAGCTCGTGGAGGAGCACGGTGACGAGGGCACGTTCGTGCCGTCCGACTCGCTGGAGAGCTTCGTCGCGTCGCTGTCCAAGCCGCGGGCGATCATCATCATGGTCAAGGCCGGTGAGCCGACCGACGACGTCATCGACGAGCTGACGCCGCTGCTCGAGGACGGCGACATCGTCATCGACTGCGGCAACGCCCACTACGCCGACACCCGCCGGCGCGAGGCCGCCCTGCGCGAGAAGAACCTGAACTTCGTCGGCTGCGGCGTCTCCGGCGGCGAGGAGGGCGCGCTGAACGGGCCGTCGATCATGCCCGGCGGCTCGAAAGAGGCCTACGAGAAGCTCGGGCCCATCTTCGAGTCCATCGCCGCGCAAGTCGACGACACGCCGTGCTGCGTGCACATCGGGCCCGACGGCGCCGGGCACTTCGTCAAAATGGTGCACAACGGCATCGAGTACGCCGACATGCAGCTGATCGCGGAGGCCTACGACCTGCTGCGCCAGGGGCTGGCCGCGTCGCCGTCGGAGATCGCCGACATCTTCCGCACCTGGAACGAGGGCGACCTCGAGTCGTTCCTGATCGAGCTGACCGCCGCCGTGCTGGGCCATACCGACTCAGACACTGGCAAGCCGTACGTCGACATCGTGCTCGACCAGGCCGAGCAGAAGGGCACCGGGCGCTGGACGGTGCAGAGCGCGCTCGATCTCGGCGTGCCGATCACCGGCATCGCGGAGGCGACGTTCGCGCGATCGCTGTCCGGGCACGTGGAGCAGCGCAAGCCGGCGCAGGAGGCGTTCGGCACCGACGTATCCACGGTGGACATCGACGACCGCGACGCGTTCATCGAGGACGTGCGACGCGCGCTCTACGCGTCGAAGGTCGTCGCGTACGCCCAGGGCTTCGACCAGATCAAGGCGGGTTCGCAGGAGTACGACTGGCACGTCGACCCGGGCGCGATGGCGATGATCTGGCGCGGCGGGTGCATCATCCGCGCGCGCTTCCTCAACCGCATCCAGGAGGCGTACCAGGACGACGCCGACCTGCCGTCGCTGCTCGTCGCGCCGTACTTCGCCGACGCCGTGCGCTCCGGCGTCGACTCGTGGCGCCGGGTCGTGTCGCACGCGGCGTTGGCCGGCATCCCGACGCCGGCGTTCTCGTCGTCGCTCGCCTACTACGACGGGCTGCGTCGCGAGCACCTGCCGGCCGCGTTGATCCAGGGATTGCGCGACAACTTCGGCGCGCACACCTACAAGCGTGTCGACCGCGAGGGCACGTTCCACTCCTCCTGGGCGGCGAAGGAGATCGTCGAGTCCGACGCCTAGTCACCCAGCCCAGGTGGCCCCGACGTGGCCGGTATCGATCAAGGGTGTGGTCCTGGCCGATCATCGCATCCTGCTGGCCCGCAACGATCGTGACGAGTGGGAGCTGCCCGGCGGTCGACTCGAGTACGACGAGTCCCCCGAAGAGTGCGTCGTGCGGGAGATCGCCGAGGAGACCGGCTTGCGGGTACGCGCCGGGCCCGTTGTGCGTACCTGGGTGTTCGAGGTCGTGGCCGACCGGCAGGTTCTCGTCGTCGCGTACGGGTGCACGCTGGTGCGCGGCTCGGATCGGATGCGTGTCTCCGGCGAGCACACCGCGGTGGAGTTCGTACCCCTTGCGCAACTCGACCGGTTACCGCTGCCGATCGGCTACCGACTCGCGATCGGCGACTGGGCCGGCAATTACAGCTGAATCTGTTCCGCCGCACAGATCAGCCGGGGACCATTGTTCGTACGCCGCTCGGCAGGAGCGGAGCCGGGAGTAGGTCGCGTCGTTCTGCCCGTCGCTTTGACGCGATCACGCGAGGGGTCGCGCCGCGTCGCGGGGAGAGTTACGCGGCGCACCCTCGCACCCCGATCGGGCGTGGCCGGTATTCGCCCCGTGCACCGGCAACACCTCGCATCCGCACATGAAGTCCGAGGACTACAGCTTGACTTTTCAGCTGACCGCCGACGGCTCACGCATGTCGCTGGCGACATCAACTCCCTGCGTCAAGCCGCTCCACGATCAGACGTGCTCTCCCGGCTGATACCGGTAACGACACGCAACTCAAATGACCGATGGTTTCGGCAACCGATCACGAAGCCCCGGCCAGTTCGTGCCCCGCATCGACGGACTCACGGGAGCGCCCGTCGGCGCGATTTGCGGGTCCCAACCGTCTGGAGCCGGTGGCTATGGCAGCCCACCTATGCGCGAAGACACTGAATGCGGCCGTCGCGCGGAGGCCCGCAAACGATCAACGCAAGCAAGCAAGGCAGCCAGAGCAAGCCCGCACCAGTTGTCGGTGGTCGATTCTAGAATCGAACACATGACGGGGGCGGTGCGGGACTTCAGGTCGGTGGGTCAGGCGCGCCGTCTGCAGGTGTTGGCCGCGATCCGGCGGCGCCGCTGTGAGCTGGACACGGTGGAGATCGACGTGCTGGCCGCGATGGCCGCCGACCCGGACCCCTACCGCGA
>NZ_CAXTQF010000103.1:0-7229 GCF_964246335.1 uncultured Jatrophihabitans sp.
CTACGGCACGAACAACGAGTTCGGCTTCGACTACCTGCGCGACAACATGGCGTGGAGCCTCGAGGACCTCGTGCAGCGCGGCCACAACTACGCCGTCGTAGACGAAGTCGACTCCATCCTCATCGACGAAGCCCGCACGCCGCTGATCATCAGCGGGCCGGCGGAGGAGAACCAGCGCTGGTACCTCGAGTTCGCGCGCATCGCGCCGCGGATGAAGCGCGACACGCACTACGAGGTCGAAGAGGGCAAGCGCACCGTCGCCGTCACCGAGGACGGCGTCGCGTTCGTCGAGGACCAGCTCGGCATCGACAACCTCTACGAGGCGGCCAACACCCCGCTTGTCGGCTACCTGAACAACGCGCTGAAGGCGCAGGAGCTGTTCAAGCGCGACCGTGACTACATCGTCAACGACGGCAACGTTATGATCGTCGACGAGTTCACCGGCCGCGTCCTCGCCGGCCGGCGCTACAACGAGGGCATGCACCAGGCCATCGAGGCCAAGGAAGGCGTGCAGATCCAGCAGGAGAACCAGACCCTCGCCACGATCACGCTGCAGAACTACTTCCGTCTCTACAACAAGCTGTCCGGAATGACCGGTACCGCGCAGACCGAGGCCAACGAGCTGCACCAGACCTACAAGCTCGGCGTCGTGCCGATCCCGACGAACCGGCCGATGGTCCGTGACGACGAGACCGACCTCATCTACAAGAGCGAGGACGCCAAGTTCGCCGCCGTCATCGACGACATCGCCGAGCGGCACGAAGCCGGCCAGCCGGTGCTCGTCGGCACGGCCAGCGTCGCGAAGTCCGAGCGGCTGTCCGGGCTGCTGCTGCGCAAGGGCATCCCGCACGAGGTCCTCAACGCCAAGCAGCACGCGCGGGAAGCCGCGATCATCGCTAGTGCCGGGCGCAAGGGCGCGGTCACCATCGCCACGAACATGGCCGGGCGCGGCACCGACATCATGCTCGGCGGCAACCCGGAGTTCACCGCGGACCTCGCACTGCGCGAAGCCGGGCTGACCCCGGACGAGACGCCCGAGGAGTACGAGGCCGGGTGGCCGGATGCGCTGGAGAAGGCGCAGGCGGCGAGCAAGAAGGAGCACGACGAGGTCGTCGCCGCCGGTGGCCTCTACGTGCTCGGCACCGAGCGGCACGAGTCCCGGCGCATCGACAACCAGCTGCGTGGTCGCGCTGGCCGGCAGGGCGACCCGGGGGAGTCCCGGTTCTTCCTCTCCCTCGGTGACGACCTGATGGTGCGGTTCAACGGTGAGCGCGTCGCGGCGATGATGAACATGCTGCGGCTGCCCGAGGACGTCCCCATCGAGGCCAAGATGGTCTCGAAGGCGATCCAGTCCGCGCAGACGCAGATGGAGCAGCAGAACTTCGAGATCCGCAAGAACGTCCTCAAGTACGACGAGGTCATGAACAAGCAGCGCACCGTCATCTACGACGAGCGGCGCGAGGTGCTCGACGGCGCCGACCTCACCGAGCAGATCCGGCCGATGATCACCGACGTCGTCACGAGCTACGTCGAGGGCGCCACCGCCTCGGGCTACCCGGAGGAGTGGGATCTCGACCAGCTGTGGACGGCGCTCAAGACGCTGTACCCGATCTCGCTGACCGATGACGAAGCCGTCGAGCAGGCCGGCGGCAAGAAGGCCGACCTCACGCGCGAGTTCCTCGTCGAGGAGCTCGTCGCCGATGCGCAGGCCGCCTACGACCAGCGCGAGGAGGACCTCACGCCCGAGGTGCTGCGTGAGCTCGAGCGTCGGGTGCTGCTGTCGGTGCTCGACCGCAAGTGGCGCGAGCACCTGTACGAGATGGATTACCTGCAGGAGGGCATCGGCCTGCGGGCGATGGCGCAGCGCGACCCGCTGGTCGAGTACCAGCGCGAGGGTTACGACATGTTCCGGGCGATGATGGACGGCATCACCGAGGAGTCGGTCGGCTTCCTGTTCAACCTGGACGTCGAGGTCGGGGACGAGGAAAGCGCTGCAGCCGAGTCCCCGGTCGCGGTGTCGGCCGGTCCGCCGACGTTCTCCGGGTCGGGCTCCCCTTCGGGTTCGAACGACGGGGCCTACTCGCCGGCCGAGGACGACGAACTGCTCGCCGCGCAGGAGGGTGGGCCGCAGCTCGATCTCGCGAAGTTGGCGACGGCTCAGCTCGAGCACGACGCCACCAACGGGCACAACGGCGGGTCGCCGCAGGTGAAGGCCAAGGGCCTCCAGCGCAGCGACGAGGAACGCCAGCTGACCTACATCGCGCCCGAGCTGGGCTCGGATTCGCCGTCGGTGTCGACCGACTCGAGCGCCACGCCGAAGCCGGCCGCTCGTAAGCAGACGTCGCGCAACCCGAATCGCGGCAGCCGCGGCAACCGGTCCGGCGGCGGCAACAAGAACAAGCGCAAGCGGTAGCCGTAGTCACCGCTCCCCGATGCTCGGGCTGGACTGTGCACGGGTAACCGGGCGACACGCCGTTGTTCACCTGCAGACGGTGCACAGTCGCGGGTTCGTGTGGCGGCGCTGCGGGCCGACACGCCGACAGATCGCCCGCAGTGGCGCCACACGACGGATGCCGTGGCCGTCGGGTCGAGGCGACGAGGCGCGGTCGACGAGGCGCGGTCAGCCGAGCTGGATGCGGGTGCAGCGCCACCGGCCGTGGCGTTCCTCGAGCCGCAGCGCCATGGCGTGCACCCGCTCGCCGGTGTCGAGGACGGCGCACAGCTCGGCGACACCCTCGCGCGGCTCCGCGCAGCGGACGGTGCGCACCGCCGCGCAATGCAGCCAGTGCGGTTTGCCGCGGCGCATCGCCCGCTCGAAATCGGTGCCGAGGCCGCTGCTGACCGACGGGCTGAGCATCGCGCTCAGCTGGTGCAACGGCCTGCGGCCGCCGGCCGTCTCGATCATCCCGATGAGCAGTTGGCGGGTCCAACGCTCCGGGTCGGGCAAGCCGCGTGGACGCGCCGGTTTCGGCAACCACGCGGCCGGTGCGGGGACCGCGTCGAACGGTAGCCGCGGTGCGTGCGGGCCGAACAGGGGGATCGGCGCGGTGAGCTCGTCGTCGAACGGCGGCTCCCGGCGCGGCGCGGGCCGCACGATCACGCGTCCGGGCGCAGCCGGCGGGTAGGTCAGCGCAGCGGTCATGGCGTCTCCTTGCCGATGTCGGCCGGCGCGTGCAGCACCTGGCCGGGGACGATGACGGTCGGGTCGCCGCCGACGACGTTGCGGTTGGTGGCGTACCAGCGCGGCCACGCCTCGGCGATCGCCTGCGGCGATGCGTGCGCGCCGAGCCGTCGTGCGGCGATCAGCCACAGCGAATCGCCGGGCGCGACCGTGACGGTGTCGCGGTCGCCCGTAGCGGTGGGCGCAGCAGGCTGCGCGGACATCGGCCAACGCGGCGGCTGGACCGTTGGACGCTGCGGATGGTGCCGAGCGTGGCTGTGCGGTGCTGTGTGCAGCGGCCACGTCGGGGTCGGCACCGCGTGCGCCGCCGCGGCTGCGGTGGGTCCGTGCCCCACGAGGGGCGTCGTCGCCGCGGCGGCCACCGGCGCCAGCAGGATGCCGAGCCCCGCCGACCCGGCGAGCATCGTGCGCAACGCCCTGGGCAGGACGAGCCGCGCAACAAGCGTTGCCCGACGTCCTGCGACGCCGGGTAAGCGTGCGGCGGCGGCGGCGGCGAGCAGGCCGACCGCGAGCCACGCGGCCACCGCCCAGAGCGCGGCGCCGGCCAGCTGGGCGCACGCGCCGTCCGCGCCGACGCGCTCGAGCCACGCGTGCGGTTGCCCGAGGCTCGCGATCAGCCGACCGGGGTCCGGGCGGTCGAGAGCGAGCACCGCAAGGTCGCTGACGACCAATGCCCCCGCGTACCCCAGCCGCATGTCAAACCCTCTCGTTTGCGTCCATTTGCGTTTGTATACCTGCATAGGACGTTGTTCAAGCCCGGAGGAAAGGCTGTGGACAGAAAGGGAACGGGCAGGTGTCGCGGTGCCAAGCAGGAAGCGGCGCACCTCGTCGGCTCCTTCGCGTAGCGCGGGCCCGCTCGGCGACGGGCGGCAGACCTCTATCGTTTCGACGTGTCCGACGTGCTGATCCGGCGCCGCCGGGACGACGACATGCCAGCGCTCGTGGAGCTGCTGACCCGGCAACAAGCGCAGACGCGCTACCCGCTGCGTTGGCCCTGGGCAGGCGACCTGGCGGATTTCGTGCGCAGGCCGAGCGAGCTCGCGGCCTGGGTCGCCGTCGTGGACGACGACATCGCCGGGCACGTGACCGTCGAGACCGTCGCCGACGGCGAACTCGCCCGGCTGGGGTCGGCTGCACATGGTGTGCCGGTATCCCGGCTGCGCTGCATCAGCGTCCTGTTCGCCGACCGTCGCCTGGCACGGCGCGGCATCGGCTCGGCGTTGTTGGCTCGGGCGACGGAGCATGCGCTGGCCGACGGCGGAGCACCGGTGCTCGACGTCGTGGCCGGGCACGTCGAGCCTGTGCGGCTGTACGAGTCCCGCGGCTGGCGCGATGCCGGGCGGTTCCGGCCCGACTGGCTTCCCGCGGCCGAGGACCCGGTGCGCGTCATGTTCCTGCCGCGGACGACCCGAGCGGCCGGGACCTAGCGGTCCTGGCCGCTCGGGTGACGACCTGGGTCAGGAAACCAGCTCCAAGGACGCGGCGGACGCGGCCACAGTGCCGACGCGCGGCGTCTTCACCCAGCCGTTGCGGCGTAGGAGCATCCGCGTCCAGGCGCGCGCGGTCGTGACGATCCAGACGTAGGAGTAGGCCGAGAACACGAGCGCGAATGTCGGCACCTCCCACCACTTGTACGGATGCCGCGAGTTCTTCTGGTAGGTCAGCATGAACGTCGCGAGCGGCAGCAGGCTGAGCACGAGCGAGGTGATGCGCAGCGGCAGGCCCTGCGGGACGAACGACAGGAACGACGACGTGATCTTGACGAATCCGAGACTGCTGGCCACCGACGCCGTCATGCTCAAGCTGATGACGACGACCGTGACCACGAGGAACAGATACGTGACGAGATCGAAGCGGCCGGCCAGGCTGGCGCCCTTCGCGCGGGCCAGCCGCGGGATGTGCGACCAGCACTGGTAGTGGCCCTGGATCCAGCGCGTGCGTTGGCGAAGCAAGGGACGCCACTTGGTCAGGCCCTGCTGCGCAACGGTCGTGTGGTGGCAGAAACGCGTGCGCCAACCGGCTTCGATCAAGCGCAGGCCGAGGTCCAGGTCCTCGGTGAGAGCCGTCATCTTCCACGGCGAGTCACCGAGCGTCATCAGTGCCGCGAGACGCGTGAATTGGCCGTTGCCGCCGAGGCCGGACGAGCCGATCCGGTCGCGGGCGATCTGCACCAGGTAGGTGAAACCGACGAACTCCATGTCCTGCATGCGTGCCAGCGTGCTGTCCCCCGCGTTGTAGATCCGCACTCCGACCTGGGTCGAGCCGACAGATGAGTCGATGAAGTACGGCGCCACGACGGACAGACTGTCCTTCTCCAGCCGGCCGTCCGCGTCGACGATGGCGTAGACGATGTCGCTCGGGCCGCGTCCCTCGAGCCAGGGGTCGCCGGCGAGCGCCGCGTCGCGGATGAGCCGGTACGCGTGGTTCAGCACGTCGCTCTTGCCGCGTCCGCCTTGCTCGGCAGTGCGCGAGAGCAGGCGCACCCTCGGGTCCTGGGCCGCGTGCTCGGCGATGAGTGCGGCGGTGGTGTCCGTCGAGGCGTCGTCCACCACCAGGATCCGACATGCCCCGGCGTAGTCCAGACCGCGCAGATTGGTGATCGTGTCGCCGATGACCTGCTCCTCGTTGCGTGCAGGCACGACGACGATCATCAGCGGTGACTCCCACCCGGGCGGCGCGGTGTCTGCACCGGGCCGACGCAGGGAGACGACGAACAGAGCGGCGTAGTAGAGGACGACGATGCTGGTGAACCAGCCGGCCCAGGTGAGATCGATGGTCATGACTTGCCTCCTGCGTGCGGCGCGTGGCTAGGCAACGCGGTCGTCCGGAATGGGTGCTGCGAGATCGGCGCAGACTCGTTGTGCGATTCGCTCGGCGGCGTGTCCGTCACCGAACGGGTTGGCGATGTGCGACATGGCGCTGTAGGCGGCCGGGTCGGTCAACAGCTGGTCGGCGACATGCTCGAGGTCGGCGGGATCGGTGCCGAGCAGGCGAGCGCACCCTGCTTCGACGGCTTCCGGCCGCTCGGTCGTGTTGCGCAGCACCAGTACGGGTTTGCCGAACGACGGCGCTTCTTCCTGCACGCCACCTGAATCCGTGAGCACGAGGTCGGTGTCGCGCAGCGTTGCGCAGAAGTCGAAGTAGTCCAGCGGCTCGAGCAGCCGGACGGACGATTCACTGCTCAGGACGGGAAGGACCGCCGACCGCACAGCAGGATTCGGGTGGACGGGGAACACCACCTCGAGTTCGTGCCGGCGCGCCAGGCGGCCGATCGCGGCGGCCAGGTCGCCGATCGTCGAACCGTGGTTCTCCCGGCGGTGCATGGTGACGAGCACCCGGCGGCGCTCGTCGGTCCCGGAGATGAATGCGGAGCGTCCGAGACCTTGATCGCAGACCCACTGCAGATTGTCGATGACCGTGTTGCCCGTGACGGTGATGGCTGCCGGGTCGATGTTCTCGGCCTCCAGAGCCACGCGCGAGCGGTGCGTCGGCGCGAAGTGCCAGGTGGCGAGCCGGCTGAGCAGTTGCCTGTTGGCTTCCTCGGGGAAGGGATCGGTGAGCGAACCGGAACGCAGCCCGGCTTCGACGTGCGCGATCGGGACGCCGGCGTAGAACGCGGAGAGCGCGCCCGCGAACGCCGTCGTGGTGTCGCCCTGCACGAGCAGGACGTCGGGCCGGTGCGTGGCGAGGTCCGCGGCGACCGCGTCGATGACGCGAGCCGTCAGTGCCGGCAACGTCTGTGCCTCGCGCATCAGCTCGAGGTCGTGATCGGCGGGCGTTCCCAGCGCGGGCAGCAGGGCGGCCACCATCTCGCGGTGCTGCCCGGTGGCCAGGACGCGGACGTCGGCGTCGGCTGCCTGCAGCGCGCGGACGACCGGGGCCATCTTGATTGCTTCGGGACGGGTGCCGACCAGGACGGTGGCGTGCAGAGAAGTCGTTCGCGGAATTTCGGGTGACGAGGACGTGCGTCCTGCAGTCATGCAAGGAGCTCCTTGACGGTCGGTGACCGGCTGCCGGCTGTCGGGGCGAAGGTGGGTCACCTTCGCCC
>NZ_CAXTQF010000104.1:0-6991 GCF_964246335.1 uncultured Jatrophihabitans sp.
CGCGATCCTCCCGGGCTGCCAGGGCTTCTCGAAACAGACGATGCACATCACCACGCTGGGCCGGGGCGGCGCGGACACGACGGCCGTGGCGATCGCCGCTGCACTCAAGGCCGACGTCTGCGAGATCTACACCGACGTCGACGGCGTGTACACCGCCGATCCGCGGATCGTGCCGAACGCCAAGCGCCTGACGTCCGTGACGTTCGAGGAGATGCTCGAACTCGCCGCCTGCGGAGCCAAGATCCTGCACCTGCGCAGCGTGGAGTACGGCCGCAGCTACAGCATCCCGATGCACGTGCGGTCGTCGTTCTCGCAGCTGCCCGGCACCATCGTCCAAGGTTCGATCGAGGAGTTGTCCGTGGAACAGGCGATCATTTCCGGCGTCGCGCACGACCGCAGCGAGGTCAAGGTGACCGTCGTCAACGTGCCGGACAAGCCGGGCGAGGCCGCCGCGATCTTCCGCGAGCTCGCCGCCGCCGAGATCAACATCGACATGATCGTGCAGAACATCGCCACCGGCGGCACCGGCCTCACCGACGTCTCGTTCACGTTGCCGGCCACCGACGGCCCGACGGCGTTGAACGCGCTCAAGCGGGTGCAGGAACGGATCGGCTTCACCGACCTGCTCTACGACGATCACATCGGCAAGCTGTCGCTGATCGGCGCGGGCATGCGCTCGCACCCGGGTGTCTCGGCGCGGTTCTTCACCGCCTTGTCCGACGCCGGCGTCAACGTCGAGATGATCTCGACGTCGGAGATCCGCATCTCGGTCGTGTGCCGCGACACCGACCTCGACGTCGCGGTGCGCGCGGTGCACGACGCGTTCGAGCTCGGCAGCGACGACGAACAGGCCGTCGTCTACGGAGGTACGGGCCGATGAGAATTGGCGTGGTCGGGGCCACCGGGCAGGTCGGCTCCGTCGTGCGGCGGTTGTTGGCCGACCGGTCGTTCCCGGTGGACGAGATCCGCTACTTCGCGTCCGCGCGCTCGGCCGGCACGACGCTGCCGTGGGAGGGCGTCGACGTCCGGGTCGAGGACGCCGCGGTAGCCGACCCGTCCGGGCTGGACATCGCGATCTTCTCCGCAGGCGGTGCGACGTCGAAGGAGCAGTCGCCGCGCTTCGCGGTCGCGGGCGTGACCGTCATCGACAACTCCAGTGCGTGGCGCATGGACCCGGACGTGCCACTTGTCGTCGCCGAGGTCAACGGTTCGCGTGCGTTGGACGCGCCGAAGGGCATCATCGCCAACCCCAACTGCACGACGATGGCCGCGATGCCGGTGCTCAAGCCGCTGCACGACGCCGCCGGGCTGCGTCGGCTGGTGGTGTCGACCTACCAGGCGGTGTCCGGGGCCGGGCTCGCCGGCGTGGACGAGCTCGACGACCAGGTCCGCGCCGTGGTCGACAAAGCCGCCGCCCTGACCCACGACGGTCAGGCCGTCACCTTCCCGCCGCCGGCGAAATTCGTCCGGCCGATCGCCTACAACGTGCTGCCGCTCGCCGGCTCGATCGTCGACGACGGCGAGTTCGAGACTGACGAGGAGAAGAAGCTGCGCAACGAGTCGCGCAAGATCCTCGACATCCCGCAGCTGCTGGTCTCCGGCACCTGCGTGCGGGTGCCGGTCTTCACCGGCCACTCGCTGTCGATCAACGCCGAGTTCGACCGGCCGCTGCCGGTGGCTCGGGCGCTCGAGCTGCTCGGCGACGCGCCAGGGGTGGCGCTGGCCGAGGTGCCGACGCCGCTGGACGCCGCCGGCGCCGACCCGTCCTTCGTCGGGCGGGTGCGGCAGGACCCGGGCGTGGCCGATACGCGCGGGCTTGCCTTGTTCGTCAGCAACGACAATCTGCGCAAGGGCGCCGCGCTGAACGCCGTCCAGATCGCCGAGCTGCTCGTCTGAGTCGTCGCCCGTTCCCGCTTCTTGCATGCCGAGTTGACCAGTTTGCGGCCGCGATTCCGGTCAGCTCGAACCGGGTGTTGCGCCAGCCGGTGGCGGCAGCGACGGACGGCGCCCGAAGCTCAGGTGGCGTTCCACTCGAAGGGGACCATGTCGCGCAGGACGCGGCGGCGGCGGTTACGCGGCAGGTGGTCGATGTAGAGGACGCCGCGCAGGTGGTCGGTCTCGTGCTGGAAGCAGCGCGCCAGGAAGCCGGTGCCGCTGACCTCGACCGGCTTGCCGTCCTTGTCGACGCCGCGCACGGTGGCCCGCTGCGCCCGCTCGAGCTCATGGAACGGACCGGGCACCGACAGGCAGCCTTCGTCGCCGCTCTGCTTCTCGTCGCTCACCTCGATCGTCGGGTTGACGACGTGGCCGCGGTGATGCTCCGGTCCACCCCGCTCGTCAGGGCAGTCGTAGACGAAAACGGCGAGGTCGACGCCGATCTGCGGCGCGGCCAGTCCTACTCCCTCGGCGACGGCGAGCGACTCGAACAGGTCGTCGACGAGCTTCTCCAGCTCGTCGTCGAACTCGGTGACCTCGCGTGCGGGGGTGGCCAGCACGGGATCCCCGACAACGCGGATCTCGGGCGGCGATTGAGTCACCCGGCAAGCCTAGAGCGGCACATTCGACCGAGTGGTGGTTGGTGACCGCGTCGGCGGACGGGTGCTCAGAAAATCACCGCGATGGCGAGGCGCCGTGGCCGACCCTGGTGAACACCGTGCTCGTGTTCGGCGCTGCGCTGCTGATCGGGCGCAAGCGTGTCCGAGCCGGGCAAGCCGGGCCGGGGTCTCGAACGACTCGGTCGTTGTCGGGGTGACAGGATTTGAACCTGCGGCCTCTTCGTCCCGAACGAAGCGCGCTACCAAGCTGCGCCACACCCCGCGTCGCAACCGGCCCAGCATAACGGGTGCGCTTGCACGGGTTGGCCGTCGGGCGGCGGCCGCTCAGCTGCGCGCGACGAGCCGCAGCAGCGTTGCTTCGGGGCGGCAGGCGAATCGGATCGGCGTGTACGGCCCGGTGCCGAGACCCGCGCAGACGTGGAAGTACATGTGGTCGTCCCACTGGTGCAACCACCGGGCGCGGCCGCGGTCGATACCGCAGTTGGTGACGATCGCGGGGCCGAACGGCACGCGGACCTGTCCGCCGTGCGTGTGGCCGGCGAGCACGAGGTCGTAGCCGTCGTCGGCGAAGTTCTGCAGCAGGTACGGCTCGGGTGAGTGCGTGACGCCGATGCGCACCGCCGCATCGTCGTCCGCGCGCCCGGCGATCAGGTCGTAGCGGGCTCGCAGCAGGTGCGGATCGTCGGTGCCGGCGAGTGCCACCTTCGTGCCGCCCGCGCCGAGCGTCGTCCGTACGTGTGTGAGGTCCGTCCAGCCCGCGCGCACCATGCCCTGCGCTAGCTCGGGCCAGGGCAGCAGTTCGCCGTGCTGCTTGTCGCGCTCGGGCACGAAGTAGCGCAGCGGGTTCTTCGGCTGCGGCACGTAGTAGTCGTTGTTGCCCGGGACGAAGACGGCCGGGAAAGCGGCGAGTGGTTCCAGCGCGTTGAGTACGGCGGGGACGCCGTCGCGGGCGGACAGCGTGTCGCCGGTGTTGATGACGAGGTCGGGCTCGAGCCGCGCCAGGTTGCGGATGAACTGCTGCTTGCGCCGCTGCGCCGGCGTGATGTGCAGATCCGACAGGTGCAACACGCGAAGCGGTGCGCTGCCGGGACGCAGGACCGGTACGTCGAAGTGACGCACCGCGAAGGCGTTGCGCTCGATCAGCGTGCCGTACAGCAGCGCAGCGGCGCCGCAGCCGCCCAACCCGGTCAGCGCGCGTGCGACTGTTCCGGCGCGCTGCATGCCTCGAGGATACGGACACCGCGCCGGGCGCCTCGGTAGCGTTCAGGTCATGCCCGAGCTCAAGGCGACGCTGCGCGCAGACATGAACACCGCGCTCAAGGCCCACGACGAACTGACCACCGCGACGCTGCGGATGGCGCTCGCCGCAGTGACCACCGAGGAGGTCTCCGGCAGCACGGCGCGGGAGTTGACCGACGACGAGGTGCAGCGTGTGCTCGCCAAGGAAGCCAAGAAGCGTCGCGAGGCCGCAGAGGCGTTCACGGGTGCGGGGCGTTCCGAGCTGGCCGACCGCGAGCTCGCTGAGGGCGAGGTGCTCGCCCGCTACCTGCCCAGCCAGCTGGACGACGACGAGCTGGCCGAGCTGGTCCGCGCGGCGGTCGCCGAGAGCGGCGCCAGCGAGCCCCGCCAGATGGGCGCCGTGATGAAGCTCGTGCAGCCCCGGGTGGCCGGCCGGGCGGACGGCAAGCGGGTCAGCACGGAGGTACGTCGGCAGCTCGGCGCCGGCTGACCGCAGCCGCCGAGGCGGCTGCCGGCTGACCGCAGCCGTCGAAGCGGCACAACCCGGTCAGTGGTGTCCGGGGCCGTGGTGGCTGGACGAGCTGCGGCCGCTGCGCGGCGTGTTGCGGTGGCGGCTGCCGGACCGACGCCGGCTGCTGCTCCCGCTGTTGCTGTTCCCGCTGTTGCGCGTCGTGCTCGTGGGTTGGGCCCGCGCGACGACCGGCGCCGCGCCGTTGCTCAGGCACGCAGTGACCGTCGTGCCCTGTTCGGCGATCTTCGGACCGTAGTAGCCGATCGTGCCCGCGGTGTTGTTGCTCGCGCACTGCAGATCGTCCAGTGGATCGAGGATCTTCAGCGTCAGACCCTTGTCGTTGAGCATCTGCTTGGCCTTCGCCTCGCTCTTGCCCCCGATGTTGGGTACCTGATCCCCGTCGACCGAGTCCGGCGACTGCCAGGTCCAGCTCTTGCCCTTCAGCGTCGGTTGCAGCGCGTCGAGCCAGACCTTGGCCGCGTAGTCACCGTAGGCCGCGCCCTTCTTCTCGCCCGGCAAGCCGCTCGACGGTGCGCTCGACTGGTCGAAGTTGATCAGCCCGCTGGCCGCGACGTAGTCAGGTGTCATGCCGACGAACCAGATCGAGCTGTTCTGCTTCTGGTTCGACGCCTGGTTGGTGCCGGTCTTGCCGGCCACCTTGTTCAGGCCGCCGGCGTACGCGGACGCGAACACCTTCGCCGAGGTGCCGCCGGACTGGGTGTCACCGGTCAGCACCTGCGCGGCAGTGGCCGCTGCCTGCGGCGAGATCACCTGCACGCTCTGCGGGCGCTTGACGGTCACCGCGCTGCCGTTGGCGTCCTTGATCCCGATGACCGGCGCCGGCGCCCAGTACTTGCCGCCGTCGGCCACGGCCGCGTACGCGCCGGCGAGCTCCAGCGGGCTGGTGGGGATCGACCCCAGCACCAGCTGCTGGGCGCGTTCCTTGTTGACGACCGCCTGCGTCCACGTCTGGCCCTGGACGTCGCTCGGCTCGTTCATGCTCTTCATGCCGAGCTGGCTCATGATGTCGGTGATCGGTGAGAGGTGGCAGCCGAAGTACCGGTCGGCCAGGCCGACGAAGTATGTGTTGTCGGAGTTCGCGGCGGCCTGCTGCAGCGTTTCGGTCTGCGAGTAATGGACGTTCGCGTCGCCGTTCTGCGCGTTCGTCGGCGTCTGGCACTGCTGGGCCTTGTACTGCCCGGTGTTGCCCTCGGTCGTCAACGACAGCGACTTCGGCATGCCCGTCTGCAACGCGGTGAGCAGCGGGAACAGCTTGAACGTCGAGGCACCGCCTGCGGTGTACTTCGTGAAGATCGGTTGCTCGGTCTGCCCGGCCTTCGTGCCGTAGGTCTTGCTGGACGCCATCGCCAGCACGTCACCGGTCTTCGGGTCGACGACCGGCATCACGCTCGTCATCGGCGAGCTGGCCGGGATCGCCTTCTGGATGCGCTTCTGCATGCTGGCCTGCAGGCCCGGATCGATGGTCGTGACGACCTTCAGGCCGCCCGACTGCAGCTGCGTCTGGCTGATCCCGCCGACGCTTGTGAGCCAGTTGACGGTGTAGTCGCAGAAGAACGCCGAGTTCGGGATCTTCGTGTCCGTGTTCGCGCAGCCCTGCTTGACCAGCGGTGCCGACTGCGACGCCAGCGCGATCGGCTGCGCCTTGTCCCGGTCCGCCTCGGCCTGGCTCAGCTTCTTGTCGGTGACGAGGTTCTGCAACACCTCGTTGCGGCGCTCCTTCGCGGCCGCCGGATTGACGAACGGGTCGTAGGCCGACGGGGCACGCAGCAGTCCGACGAGCATCGCCGCCTGCGGCAGGGTCAACTTGTTGGTGGGCTCGTGGAAATACGTCTGCGCGGCGACCTCGATGCCGTAGGCGTGCTCGCCGAAGAACGCAATGTTGAGGTAGTTGTCCAGGATCTGGCTCTTCGACTCGTGGCGCGCGCCCTCGATGTCGAGCGCGCAGCGCGCGTCCTCCATCTTGCGGCGCGCGTTCTGCGCGATGGCTGCGGCCTGCTTCGCCTTGTTGTCGCCGGCCTGGTAGTAGCGGATCTGCTTGACGTACTGCATCGTGAGCGTCGAACCACCCTGGGTGTCGCCGCTGCTCGTGCTGACCGCCGAGCGCACGAGTCCGCGCAGGTCCACACCGTGATGGCTGTAGAAGCGCCGGTCCTCCGTGGCGATCAGTGCGTCCTGCAGGTACTTCGGCACCTGGCTCAGGGAGACGGGGATGCGGTCCTGGGTGAAGACGCGGGCCAGGACGGTGCTGCCGTCACGCGCGTAGAGCGTGGTCGGTTCCGGCGGCTTGGTCTCCGGCAGGTTGCAGGTCGTGTTCTGGAACTGGGTGGCGTAGTGCTTGGCCACCAGCCCGCTGCCCAGCACGTACGGCAACGCGATACCGGACGCGAGCACCGCCGTCGCGAGAAGCGCGAGCAGCAGCTTGCCTACGGTGGGCCAGCGGCTCGGTCGGTCGAAATCGGACGCCACGGTGCATCAGGGTACGGGCCGCGCCGGACGGGCGCGGCGTGATCTCAGGTACCGAGCAGGGTGCCGATCGTCCGCAGCCCGTCGAGGTCGTGGACGTCGGCCGGCAGCGCCGGGACGCTGACCAGCGCCACCGACGGGTGCGCCTCGGCGAACCGCTTCGTCATCCGCGCGTCGTGTTCGGCGACGGCCGCGACCTCCG
>NZ_CAXTQF010000105.1:0-6926 GCF_964246335.1 uncultured Jatrophihabitans sp.
GCCCACACGCTCGCCGGGCCGGAGCCGGCCGCGTCGCCGCCCGGCAGCAGCCACCGCGTCGTGTGGATCGTGCGGTCCGCACTGAGCAGGTTGACATCCAAGGCCGCAACGCCCTCGCCACCGAGGTGATCGTTGCGCAGCAGCTGCGCCGAGCCGAGGATCGCCACCTTCGGCGCGGTGACGAGCAGACCGCCGTAACACGTCTGCGTGCCGCCGGAGTACGTCGTGGCGTCGTCGGGCAGGGCGAGTCCGCCTGCGGCTTGCGCGCCCGGGTCGGCGCAGCCGGGTTGGTCGTCGGCGCCGCCGGTCGGGTCGTCCTCCTCCGGTTGCTCGGGCTCGACGCCGGGCGCGACTGCACGTGTGGCCGCGGTGCCCGGTGCCACCAGGACGAGCAGCGCGGCGGACGCCCGCAGTTGTCGCAGCTGGGCGGCGGAGTAGTCGTCGGGCGCCGTCACGAGCACGACCGCGCCGGGGTCGGCACGTCGCGCCGCGGCAACGTCGTCACCGGAGCGCACCGTGCTGCCGTACTGACGCAGCAGCACAGCCAGGGCCTTGCTGCCGCTCTTGCTGGCCGACGCCGGATCCAACGGACGGCCGCTGCCGCCCGTGAGCAGCGTGACGACGAGCGCGCCGACCACGACGATGCCGGCGAGTGCGAGCCACGAGCGGGTGCGCCGCCACAGGGGCGCGACGGCAGGCGCCCTCACGGTTTGTGCGGGTGCGATCGTGGTCATCGCGGTGCGGCCCGCCCCGCGCTTGCGAGGCCCGCCGGGTGCCGGATGCGCGCTGATGCCACGGCGTCGGCCGCGGCACGCGCCGCGCGCACGTCGTGCTCGTCCGCCGCTCGTCCGCCGTACCAGACCTCGTCGAAGGCGTGCATCGCGGCGGAGAGTTCGGCTGCGGCCGCGGGGAGCAGCGGCCCCGCCTCGTGCGCCGTGGCCGCGCCGGTGCGTCCGGGCCGCGGTGGCAGCACACCGCGTTCGACGATCGTCGCCACGGCCGCGCGCAACCATTCGCGCAGCGCCTCGGCATGACGGCCCTCATCCGTCAGCCGGATGGCGATGCGCCGGTGATCGCGTGCGCTGCTTGCCTCGAGCAGGTCGACCTCGGGTGCGCGCTCGGCGTACGCCGTCCGTCGCGCGACTCCTGCGCGGACCGCGAACACGAGCGCGATGACAACAAACACCAGGACGACCAGCAGGATCGCGTGCGTGCCGCCGCCACCACCGCCGAACAGCTTGGACAGCTGCCGGCCGATCCAGTGCAGCGCACGGGTCACCGGCCCGGGGTCGTCGCGGTGGTACTCGGCGCGTCGCAGAATGGCGCGCACCGCGCGTCTGGCCGCCGCGCCGCCGACCGGGTCCACCGGGCCGCCGGCGTGCCGCGGTGTCACCACGCAGTGACCGGCGCGGGCGCCGGTACGTCGGGTTCCGCTGCCGGGGGGAGCGCCAGCACGAGGTCCAGCCCCTCCTTGCGCATCCGTAGATCGGTGTAGAGGAGCACGTCGATCGCGGCGGCGACCGGAGCCACGACGGCCGCGGCGAGCAGGGTGCCGACCGCCACGATCGCGACGAACAGGGTCGGTTCGGCGACGCCGGTGCTGTCCAGCGTGCCGGTGCCGGTGACCAGGTCGGCGAGCAGCTGGGCCGGCAGCGTCACGAACATGCCGAGCACCGAGGTGAGCAGCCAGCCCAGCGCCCGGATCCCCCAGGTACGCCAGAACGTGTTGCGCACCAGCTGCGTCGAGCGGCGCAGGGCGGCGAAGACGCGCAGCTGCTCGGTCGAGCACGCCGGCGCCGCCACCGCCCAGACTCCCCACAGCCACACCCCGCCGACGGCGAACGCGAACAGGCCGGCCGTCTCGGCGACGGCGACCAGCAGGCCCAGCAGCGCGAGGATGCCGACGGTCCGCGCGAGACGCGGCAACGTGGCGCGCACGCTGCGCCGATGCCCGAGCAGGGATGCCGCGAACAGCGGGGCGAGCAGACCGCCCAGGAGCACGCCCGCCCACGCGTTGAGGAACACGCCGCCGCCTACCGAGCCGATCGTCGCGCCGGGCGATTCGGCCTGCGCGAGAAGCAGCAACGCGCGCAGCGCGGTCGTGACCACGGCTACCGGCACCGATACCGACAGCACGGCGCGGAAGTTGCCGCGTACCAGACGGACCGCGCCGTCGAGTATCTCGGCGGTGCCGAGCGGGCGCAGCTGCGCGTCGGCCGGCGTCGCCGGTGCCTGTGTCACCCGCGCCCCCTCCTGCGCCGTCGTGATCGTCTACATCATGCCGTCGGGGCCGGCAGCGGGCCGCGTGACCCTGTCGCTGCCTGCTCGGCACGGCACGAGGTGACACCATGGGCGCGTGAAACCGCGCGTACTGGTGATCGACGACGATTCCGCCCTGGCCGAGATGCTCGGGATCGTACTGCGCACCGACCAGTTCGACCCGTCGTTCGTCGCCGACGGGTCCCACGCGCTGCAGGCGTTCCGCGACACCAAGCCCGACATCGTGCTGCTCGACGTCATGCTGCCCGGCGCGACGGGCATCGAGGTGTGCCGGGCGATCCGCGCCGAGAGCGGCACACCGATCATCATGCTCACCGCGAAGACCGACACCGTCGACGTCGTCCTCGGGCTGGAGTCCGGTGCCGACGACTACGTCATGAAGCCGTTCAAACCGAAAGAGCTCATCGCGCGGATGCGTGCACGGCTGCGCCACCACGAGGACATCGGTGGTGAGGGCCTGACCATCGGGCCACCCGGCGCGCTGGTGGAGATCGACGTGCAGGCGCACCAGGTGACCCGCGGCGGTGAACCCATCTCCCTGACGCCGCTCGAGTTCGACCTGCTCGTTGCGCTGGCACGCAAGCCGCGTCAGGTGTTCACCCGGGAGGTGTTGCTGGAGCAGGTATGGGGTTACCGGCACGCCGCGGACACCCGGTTGGTGAACGTGCACGTGCAGCGATTGCGGGCCAAGGTCGAGCGCGATCCGGAACATCCCGAGGTCGTGCTGACCGTGCGCGGGGTCGGGTACAAGGCCGGCCCGCCGTGAGCACCGCGGATCGCCGGCTGCCGTCATGACCGTGACGCGCGCCGGCAGCGAGCACCACGCCGACAGCGCCGACGGTGCCGGTGCCGATCAGCCGCGCGCGGCCACGGCCGTCGGAGTGCCGGGCACCGGGCGCGTCGACGCGCTGTCCCGCGGCGCCAGGCAGGCGATGCGGGCGGTCGCGAAAGCCGCCGCCCGGACGGCGCACCTCGTCAGCGAGGCCTGGCGGCGCTCGTTGCAGCTGCGGGTCGGCGCCACGACCGCGGTCGTCGCCACCGTGATCGTGCTGGTCATCGGCCTGTTCCTCATCGACAAGGTGTCCGCGGGCATCCTGAACGCCAAGCGCGACGCCGCCGTGACCCAGGCGCGCATCGGGCTGCACCCGGCCCGCAACGCGCTCGACTCCGTCACGAACAGCCTGGACAGCCTGAGCGGCGCCGAGAACGAGATCAGCGACAGCGTGTCGTCCGGCCCGGCGGGCGCGGGCATCTTCACCGTCGAGATCGGCGCCTCCGGTCAGCGCGGCGTCGCGAGCAGCACGGTGCGCGACGTGCCGCGCGCGCTGCAGCGCAGTGTCCAGCGCGGCAACCTCGCCATGCAGTACGCGCCGATCACCGATGTGGGTGACGGCGGGGGCACCGTGCCCGGGTTGATCGTCGGCGAGCCCGTGGCCGCCAGCGGCAGCCAGTTCGAGCTGTACTACCTGTTCCCGCTGACGGCGGAGGAGCAGACGATCGCACTGGTCCAGCGCACCGTGCTGCTCGCCGGGTTGGCGCTCGTCATCCTCGTGCTCGGCATCGCCCTGCTCGTCACCCGCCAGGTGGTGCGGCCGGTGCGGGTCGCCGCCGAGACGGCCGGACGCCTCGCCGGCGGCGATCTGGCGCAGCGCATCCCGGTGCACGGCACCGACGACATCGCGCGGCTCGGCGAGTCGTTCAACGACATGGCGGGCAGTCTGCAACGCCAGATCCGTCGTCTGGAGGACCTGTCCCGTCTGCAGCAGCGCTTCACCAGCGACGTCTCCCACGAGCTGCGCACACCTCTGACGACCATCCGGATGGCCACGGAGTACCTGCACAGCGGTCGCGACGAGCTGCCGGCGGACTTCTCCCGCGCCGTCGAGCTGTTGGCCACGGAGCTCGACCGGTTCGAGGGGCTGCTCGGCGACCTGCTCGAGATCTCCCGGCACGACGCCGGCGCCGCGCGGCTCGAGTCGGTGCGCACCGACATCCGCGAGGTCGTCGCCGGCACGGTCGAGTCCAGTCTGGTGCTCGCGCAGAGACACGGCAGCGAGATCGTGGTCGACGTCCCCGACGAGCCGGTCAACGTCGACATGGACGCCCGTCGGGTCGAGCGCATCCTGCGCAACATCGTCGCGAACGCGCTCGACCACGGCGAGGGCAAACCGGTCGAGATCCGGGTCGGTTACGACGCGGACGCGGTTGCGGTGACGGTGCGCGATCACGGCATCGGGCTGCGGCCCGGAGAGGCCGGCCTCGTGTTCAACCGGTTCTGGCGCGGCGACCCCTCGCGCAGCCGGCTCACCGGCGGCACGGGCCTGGGCCTCGCCATCTCGCTCGAGGACGCACGGTTGCACGACGGCTGGCTGCAGGCGTGGGGCGAGCGCGGCCGTGGCGCACAGTTCCGGCTGACATTGCCGCGGCAGGGTGGTCACACCCTCATGCATTCGCCGCTGCCGCTCGACCCGGACGAGACCGAGGAGGAGGACGAGTGACGGGCTCGCGCCGCCGAGTGATCGCGCTCGCCCTCTTCCTCGCCGTCGTGCTCGGGCTCGCTGCCTGCACGGGTGTGCCGTCGTCGTCGCGGCCCCAGGCGATCCAGTCGCTCGGGTTGGGTGAGGAGAGCAGCGCGCCCGCCAGGCCGCCGCCGAACGTGGACCCGCGGTCGTTGCTGTCCTACTTCGGCGAGGCGAGCCAGTACGCAGACCAGAACTTCACCGCCGCGCGGCAGTACCTCAGCCGCGACGCGCAGCGTGCCTGG
Organism: uncultured Jatrophihabitans sp.; assembly: GCF_964246335.1. GTDB lineage: Bacteria > Actinomycetota > Actinomycetes > Mycobacteriales > Jatrophihabitantaceae > Jatrophihabitans. The sequence continues at coordinate 5,045 of NZ_CAXTQF010000105.1, forward strand.
TCGACCGGGACGGCGACGGTGATCAGCAACAACCCCGTCATCTCGAAATGGGACTCGCGCACCGGGGACCTGCAGGTCGAGGGGCGCGAGATCGGCACGGTCAACTCCGCCGGGGTGTATCAGCCCTCGCTGTACGGCGTCGGTGACGGCGCGCCCCAGTCGTTCAAGTACCGGGTGCAGATGGTCGGCGGTCAGTACCGCATCACCAGCGCATACCCCGGCGTGCTGCTGACGAGCGATCAGTTCCGGGACACGTTCCAGCAACGCGTCCTCTACTACGTCGGACCGAACTCCCAGCTCGTGCCGGTGCCACGCTTCTCCGCGCTGTCACAGCCCACCCAGGTCGCGAACTGGATGCTCGCCCAGCTGGCGGCGAACACGCAGCAGCCGGACGTGCAGGCCATCTCGGCCAACCTGGACACCGTCCCCGCGCCGGCGCGAGTCAGTGATGACGGGGACATCGCACAGGTGCAGATCACCGGCAGCTCGGCGCTGCCTGCTGCGGCTCGCAACGTCCTGGCTGCCCAGATCAGCCAGACGCTCGACGGCGTCATCAGCCCGTCGTTCTTCGAGCTCTACGACGGCCGGCGCCCGGTGAACATTCCGCAGGCCGGGGGCGTGCGCTTCCGGGCACAGGATTTCACCGCCCTGCGCGGGCCGCCGGCGCCTGCTGCCGACCTCTACTACGTGTCACCGCCGTCGAACCAGATTCGTACCGCGCGTGGTCTTGCGCTCACCGGACCGGTTGCGCGGTCCGTCTTCCGGTCGATCGCGCTGGCCCGGCCCGCCGCCATCGGCCAGCTGACGATCGCGGGGGTGCAACCCACGACGTCGACGACCGGCACGTTGGTCATCGGCACCCAGTCGGGCGGGGTGAAACCGACATCGGTGCGCGGTGTGCTGTCCCGGCCCGCCTGGGCACCCGGCCGCGCGGAGGTGTGGACGGCCGCAGGCACGACCGTCTACCGCGTCACGACGGACGGCCGCAGCGCCACCGTCCACCGGGTCACTGTCCAGCTGCCGTTCCAGGCCAGCCGCGTCTCCGCGTTGCGGCTGAGCCCGGACGGTTCACGCATCGCGATGGTGATCTCTGGCGCGAGCAACTCCGGTCAGCTGTTCGTCGGCCCCGTGTTGCGCAGCAGCACCGACGTCCAGGTCGGGAAGTTGGTCCCGGTCAGTCCGGAGGGCGTTCTGGTGAAGGACGCAGCGTGGATCGACGCGGTGAAGTTGATCGTGATCGGCGACGTCGGATCGTCGGGCGGCCCACATGTGTTCACCTCCTACATCGACGGTTCGGGCTGGGCGGGCGGCACGACCGCCGGCCTGCCGGGGCCGGCCGACACCGTCACGATCGCGAACGACGCGCGCGCGTGGGTCTCGGCGGACGGTGACGTCTGGGAGCAGAGCGCGACCGGCTGGTCCGGCCCGCTACGCAGCGGCCAGACAGCGGGTGTCGCACCGGTGTACCTCGGCTGACTCCGCGGGCCCGGCGGGGCCAGGGCCTAGCACCGTGCGGGGCCGCAGGCCGGTCGTCCACAACGCCGCTCGCGAATCGCTCGTTCGTCCACAACCGGCGCGATCCGGGTCGCGAGGGTCGCTCGGCCCCGCCACCCTGGGCACATGGCCGCCGTGCTCAGCGACATCGTCGATCTCGTGCTCCCGCGCTCGTGTGTGGGCTGTGCGCGCGGCGGCACCGTGCTCTGCGCCGCGTGCTCGCCGGGCGACACCCCGGCGCCGGTGCCCGGCCACGAACTGCCGACCTTCGCCGCCGGGTCCTACGAGTTCGCGCTCCGGGCGGCGTTGCTGCGGTACAAGGAGCGCGGCCGGCGCGATCTCGCCGCCCCCCTCGCGGCCCTGCTGGCCGGGGCGGTCCGCGCGGTAC
>NZ_CAXTQF010000106.1:0-6704 GCF_964246335.1 uncultured Jatrophihabitans sp.
TGCCGGCGCCGTGGCCGCAGACGCTGGCAGCCATGACGCGCCGCGATCCCGCCGAACGGCCGACGGCGCAGCAGGTCGTGGACGTGTTCGGTCAGGGCGATGCCGCCGGCACGACGGCTGCGACCACCGTGTTCGCGCCGCCCGTCATGCCGGCGCCGGCAGCGCCGACCGCGGCCACCACCGCGATGCCGCCCGGCCCGATGCCCGGCCCGGTGCGGCGTGCGCCGGTCAGCGAGACGCGCGCGCTGCCGCCGGTCGTGCCGCCGGTCGTGGCTCCACCGGTGTCGCGCGGCGCCGCCGGTCCGCCGCCGCCGCGCCGACCGATCCCGACCATCGTGTGGCTGGCGCTTGCAGCGGTGGGCGTTCTGCTGATCGGCTTGTTGATCGTGCTGCTGGCGACGAACGGCAGCGACGGCGGCGCACCGACGCCGAGCCCGTCCACGTCGCCCACCCCGTCGACATCGCGCTCCAGCGCGCCGTCGAGCACGTCCAGCGGGCACAGCAGCTCCGCGCACCGGCACCGGTCCAGCTCGCACTCCACGAAGCCGTCGAGCACGGCTCCGTCGACTCCGCTCAGCAGCTCGACGTCGAGCAAGCCCGAGCCGCCCGGGCCGCCGACGCCGTCGGGGCCGGCCGGCAAGACGACGACGCCGCCGAAGCCCGGTGGCGCCGCCCCCGCCGTCACGCAGGCCCAGCGCAGGAAGAAGGGGCATCCGGGCCGCGGTCCGGGGCCCCGTCGAAGCGGTCCGTGAGCCCGCTTCAGTCCGTGAGCTCGGGAGGCGGCGCGAGGTTCGCCGACCACTTCTCCTCGATACGCCCGTAACGCCAGATCACCAGCGCGACGGCCCACGCGACGAAGAACAGCCCGACGATGGCGTAGCCCGCGTAGTCGAGCGGGATGCGGCCGATCATCGCGACGGGCCCGGATTCGATGTGCGCCTCGTCGGCGACGACGCCGAGCAGCTCGACGGTGCCGATCACCAACGCCACCGCGACCGAGATGGCCGTGATGGTGATGTTGTAGAACACCTTGCGTACGGGCTTCATGAACGCCCAGCCGTAGGCCGCGTTCATGAACACGCCGTCGACGGTGTCCATCAGGCACATGCCGGCCGCGAACAGGATCGGCAGCACGAGGATCGAGTAGAACGGCAGGTTGAACGCCGCCGCGCCGCCGGCCAGCACCAGCAATCCCACCTCGGTGGCGGTGTCGAAGCCGAGGCCGAACAACACCCCGACGGGGTAGATGTGCCACGCCTTGCGCACCGACTTCGTCAATCCGTTGAGGAATCGGTTCATCAGGCCGCGCTTGTTGAGGTGCTCTTCCAACTCGGCTTCGTCGAAGCGGCCCGAGCGCATGTCGCGGAACACCTTGACGATGCCGACCAGCACCGCGAGGTTGACGACGCCGAGGACCCAGAGGAACACCCCGGACACCGACGCCCCGATGACGCCGGTTGCGGAGTGCAGGCCGGAGTCGTCGTTCTCCACCTGTCCGGCCAGTGCCTTGACGCCGACCGAGAGCAGGAACGCGAGGGTGAACACGATGGTCGAATGCCCGAGGGAGAACCAGAAGCCGACGGACAGCGGTTTGCGCGGCGGCGTGTTGGGCGTGCCGGGCGTCCGCTCGGCCGCAGCGTTGTCGGCCAGCAGCTTGCGCGTCGTGTTGTCGACGGCGGCGATGTGGTCGGCGTCGAAGGCGTGCCGCAGCCCGAACGTGTAGGCGAGCACACCCACCCCGACGTTGAAGACCGGGTGGCCGCCACCGAGGTGGAAGTGGTGCGGCGCGACGAGCCCGAACAGGATGCCGAAGCCCAGCAGGTGCAGCACCACGACGAACCCCGCCATGCCGGCGAGTGACCGGCGGTCGGCGCGGGTCAGGCTGTCCTTGAAGCGGCGGTAGGTCGACCCGGCGGGGGAAACGTCGATCGCCACGCGTCGAACGTAACGCCGAGCGGCGCCTTATTGCAATGAGGTGGCAATAAGGTCAGCGCTGGTCGTCGTCGAGCGCGCGCCGGTACTTGGCCGCGGTGCGGCGCCGGCCCGGGATCTCGCGCTGCGCGTCGGTCCGCAGCTCCGCGACGAGGCGGTCGGCGAAGTCCTGCGCCGGTTCGCCGGGTTGCCGGCCACCGCCGGCCGGCAGATAGAAATCCACCGTCACCGACGGCCGCTTCGGCACTCGCACGACGTCCACCGAGCCGGTGGTGCGCACGCACACGACCGCAGCCTTGGGCACCGCCTCGGCCAGCCTGCTGATGCCCGTCCGGGCGCGGAGCTCACGGCCGAGCGAGCGGGTGGCCTCGGGGAAGACGCCTATGCAGGCGCCGGCGCGTAGTTCACGCTCCGCGGTCGCCATCGCCTCGGCGTTGCCGGCGCCGCGGTGCACCGGGATGTGGCCCATGCTGTTCATCAGCGACGCGACGAACCGGGTCTTCCAGAGCGTGGACTTCGCAAGTGCGCGCACCGGGCGCACCTGCCGGGCCGCCACGGCGATGGCGATCGGGTCCCAGTAGCTGTCGTGGTCCGCGACGAGCAGCACCGGGCCGTCGGGCGGCAGGCACTCGACGCCGGTGACGCGCAGCCGCGCCCAGCGCCGCATGATCGGGCCGCCGAGGAACAGTACGAACCGGTATGCGGGCGGCATCGCCGGTCGGTTCCCTGGCACCCGGCCATCATCGCGCACGGTCGGTCCCATGGCGTCGATAGAATCGAGGAGTCCGCCGCACTACCGCCGCCGGGCCGAACCACGTACACGGAGGAATCCCGGCTGATGGGTATCACTGGCACTCGCGCTGACCTGCGCAATGTCGCGATCGTCGCGCACGTCGACCACGGCAAGACCACCCTCGTCGACGCCATGCTCTGGCAGTCCGGGGCGTTCACCGAGCACCAGGCCGACACCGGCGACGTCGCGGAGCGCGTCATGGACTCCGGCGACCTCGAGCGCGAGAAGGGCATCACGATTCTCGCGAAGAACACCGCGGTGGAGCACGTGACGCCGGACGGCGAGCGCGTCACCATCAACATCATCGACACACCCGGACACGCGGACTTCGGCGGCGAGGTCGAGCGCGGGCTGTCGATGGTCGACGGCGTGCTGCTGCTCGTCGACGCGTCCGAGGGGCCGCTGCCGCAGACCCGCTTCGTCCTGCGCAAGGCGCTCGAGGCGAAGATGCCGGTGATCCTCGTGATCAACAAGGTGGACCGCCCCGACTCGCGGATCGCCGAGGTCGTCGACGAGGCGTACGAGCTGTTCCTGGATCTCGACGCCGACGAGAGCCAGATCGACTTCCCGATCGTCTACGCGTCGGCGAAGGCCGGCCGTGCGTCGCTGACCCGGCCGGGCGACGGCGAGCTGCCGGAGGAGAAGGATCTTGCGCCGCTCTTCGCGACCATCCTGGACGCGATCCCCGCTCCGACGTTCGACGAGGACGCGCCGCTGCAGGCGCACGTCACCAACCTCGACGCGTCGCCCTATCTCGGCCGGCTCGCGCTGTGCCGGGTGCACAACGGCACGATCCGCAAGGGCCAGCAGGCCGCGTGGTGCCGGGCGGACGGCTCGGTGCAGCGCGTCAAGATCACCGAGCTGCTGCTCACCCAGGCGCTCGACCGGGTGACGGCAGAATCCGCCGGGCCGGGCGACATCATCGCTGTCGCTGGCATCCCGGACATCACCATCGGCGAGACGCTGGCCGACCCCGACGACCCGCGGCCGCTGCCGGTCATCACCATCGACGAGCCGTCGATCTCGATGACGATCGGCATCAACACCTCGCCGCTGGCCGGCCGGTCCGGCGGTACGAAGTTGACCGCGCGTCAGGTGATCAACCGACTGGACGCCGAACTCGTCGGCAACGTGTCCATCCGGGTGCTGCCCACCGACCGCCCGGACACCTGGGAGGTGCAGGGCCGTGGCGAGCTCGCGCTCGCGGTGCTCGTGGAGGTGATGCGGCGCGAGGGCTTCGAGATCACCGTCGGCAAGCCGCAGGTCGTCACCCGCACCGTCGACGGCAAGATTTTCGAGCCGACCGAGCGGATGACCATCGACGTGCCCGCCGAGTACCAGGGCGTCGTCATCCAGCTGCTCGCGCTGCGCAAGGGGCGGCTGGCGCAGATGGTCGATCACGGCACCGGCTGGATCCGGATGGAGTACGTCGTGCCGGCGCGCGGGTTGATCGGCTTCCGCACGGAGTTCCTCACCGAGACGCGCGGCACCGGGCTGCTGCACCACGTGCACGAGAACTACGAGCCGTGGGCCGGGGACATCCGCACCCGGCCGAGCGGCTCGCTCGTCGCCGACCGTACTGGCGCCACCACCGGCTTCGCGCTGGCGAACCTGCAGGAGCGCGGCACGATGTTCGTCGGCCCGGGCACCGACGTCTACGAGGGCATGATCGTCGGCGAGAACTCACGCTCGGACGACATGGACGTCAACCCGACCAAGGAGAAGAAGCTGACCAACATGCGTCAGTCGTCGGGTGACGTGCTGATCCCGCTCATCCCGCACCGGATGCTGTCGCTGGAGCAGGCGCTGGAGTTCTGCCGCGACGACGAATGCGTCGAGGTCACGCCGAACACGGTGCGCATGCGCAAGGTGCTGCTCGCCCAGCAGGACCGCGAGAAGGCCCGCGCCCGCAACCGCTCACGCTGAGCGGGGTCGTCGCCGGCGCGCGCGACGGCGCAGGAGCCGGTCGGCCGGCACGTCCGCGACGATGAAGAGCAGGTAGCAGAAGTTCGCGTCGCTGTGCACCACCCAGGACATGCCGGCCACCAGGCCGGAGATCAGCAGCGCCATCACGCTGCGGGTGCGCCGGCGCAGCCGGTCGTCCGCCGACTCGACGCGGTCGTCGAGGCGGTTGCGGTGGATCTCCTCGCTCATCAGCAACAGCAGCACGCTGATGAACCCGATGTTGGCGGCGAACAGGGTGTTGGCCAGCGGATTGCCGTAGTTGCCGTTGAGGTACGTGGTCAGCGGCACGAGCGTGATGCCGAAGAGGAACACGAGCGTCAGGACCAGCATGCGCGCAGTGGCCCGCCGCACGGTGCGCATCATCCGGTGGTGGGTCATCCAGTACTGCGCGATCAGGTAGAACGCGAGCGCGAACGCGATGTACTGGGTCAGGTGCGTGTGCAGGAAGTGCGCGAGCTGCCGTGAGTTCGCGCTGAACGGCAGGTCGGGCTTGAGGTCGAGTGCGAGCAACGTCAGCGCGATCGCGACGACGCCGTCGGTGAGCACCGTCGCGCGTTCGGCGCCGGCCTCGAGCAGCTGGTCCTCATCGGCGGCGCTCTGCTTGGCGCCCCGGTCGTCGGCGCCCCGGTTGTCGACGTCGATGTCGTCGGGGTCCTGGCCGTCGATGTCGTGGTCGGGTGCCCGCATGCGCGCCATTCTGGCGTGTTGGTGTGCACCTCTGCCCGCAGATCCTCCGGTTTGCACCCGCGGCCGTCGCTATCGGTCCCCTATTGGGTGCAGGTAGCGACGGTTACGGGTGCAAACGGGTGTCGTGCGGCGCGACGCGCCAACGCCGTTGAGGTGATCCGTGGTGTGCGCCGCGCGCGAAAGCCGTGTCCAACCGTCGTGCGACCGGACCGAAGGCGAAGACGGCGGCCCAGTCCCACCGCACGACGATGAGCCCGGTGTCGGTCACCGCGATCTGTCGGCGCTTCTCGGCGGTCACCGTCGCGGCGTCGCTGTACTTCAGCTCGCCGTCGCACTCGCCGACGACACCGAACTCGTCCCAGTAGAAATCGACGCGCCCGACGAACTGGCCGTGCTCGTCGCGAATGACCGTCTGCAACGACGGCTTCGGGAGTCCGTGAGCGGCCATACACAGGCGGCTGAGGGACTCCAACGGCGATTCGGCAAGCCGATCAGCGCCCAACAGCGTCAAGCGCGCCGCCTTCCGCCCCGGCCAGGTCGCACATCGCTCGTATTCCGCCGCCAGCGCGTCTTCGTCCACCAGGCCACGGCGCAACGCGCAGTCAGCCGCGACGACGCCTGCCGACACCCCGTGCTCGCGGGCGATGTCCATGACGGTCCGCGCCGCCGTCGTGTATCGGAAGCCGCCATCGTCGACGACGTCGACGTCGATCAGCGTCGCACGGTGTAGATGCACATCCGCCAGCTCCCGCAACGCCGTGCCCGGCGGGACCGTGAGGCACGGTCGGCCCAGGCGTCCGTAGACAGGCAGATCAAGCGCGATCGCCGTCGGCCGGTGACTGATGACCGCTCTTGGGCACAGCAGTGCGGCCGCCTGCGCCGAGCGCAGATGCCGGAGCTCGAGGTCGCGGCGTGGGACGAGGACTCGCTGCGTTGCGATGCGCCCGTCCAGCAGGACGCCACGACGAACGCGGTGCAAGTCGCCGCACGCAAGAGCGTGGCGCAGTTGTGCTTCCGTCCAACCCGCTGCATACATCGACGCAGAGGCCGTGGGTCGGTCGGGCAATGGCGGGTGGCCGGTCTGTCGATTCGGTCTGCGGTGTGTCGGCGTGTTCACCCGGCAAAGGTCGCCGCTCGGCGTCTCGTCATGGCTCCGGCCGTCCACAGCCCGGGTGCCCGTCCACAATCCCGGTCTTCCGCTGGTTTGCACCCACGATAGTTGCTAACGGGGCTCGACGAGGTCGGGTGGCGACGGCAGCGGGTGCAAACGGCGCGCGACGGCGCAGTGAGCACACACGGGCGGGGAACTAGGGTCGGGGGGTGGTGC
>NZ_CAXTQF010000107.1:0-6700 GCF_964246335.1 uncultured Jatrophihabitans sp.
ATCTACACCCGCGAGGAGCACCGCAAGTTCGGCTACTACGTGCTGCCGTTCCTGCTCGGCGAGTCCCTGGTGGGCCGAGTCGATCTCAAGTCTGACCGGCAGGCCGGCGTTCTACGGGTGCAGAGCGCGTGGCTGGAGCCGGGCAACGACGCGAGTTACGTCGCTGCCGAGCTCGCCGAACAGTTGGCCGTCACCGCGCGCTGGCTCGACCTGGACGGCATCGAGGTGCGCCCGCGCGGCGATCTGGCGCCGTCGCTCGCGGCCGCCGTCGGCTGACTGTCGAGCTGCGCGCCGGTGGCTCACGCGGCGCGGACGATGTGCACGTTGCCGTGCGCGGTGCGCACCCGCAGGGAGATCGGGTCTGCTCCAGCTCCCGGGGCGCCGTCGATCGGCAGATCCGAACGGACATGACCCGTGCCGGTGTGCGCGTCCAGACGGGCATTGACGCCCGTCGGCAGGCCGATCCGCAGATCGCCGGCACCACTGGTCAGGTCGACGTCGCCGTGCACCTCGTCCAGCCGGGCCGCACCGGATCCGGACCGCACCAACACGGCCTTGCGAGCGACGGCGACATGCAAATCGCCGGTGCCGCTGCCGTACCGGACGTCGCCACCGACCTCGCCGAGATCCACGCTGCCGTGGCCAGAGCGCACCTGCACCGCGCCGCCGACGTGCTGCGCACGCGCCTTGCCCTGGCCGAACCGCAGCCGTAGATCGCCGTCGACGGTGTCGAACTCGGCCTCACCCCGGCCGAAAGCGACGTCCGCGCCGTTCACCCGGCCGACGACCCGAACGGGGGCGTCGACGGTGACGATCTTGACCGCGGTCAGCGTCGGCACCACCACCCGCACGTGCACCGTGCTGCGCGGCCGGCCGCCGAACAGGCCGAGATCGAACAGCGCGCCTTCACGCGGTCCGGCGACGTGCAGGGTCGGCCCGCGCATCTCCGCGGCGATCGGTACGTCCTTCGCCTCGACGCCGTCGCCGGCGTCGATGTCGACGGTGGCTTCGGTGAGGTCGTCGCGCGCCTCGACCGACACCGTGCCGTGGCCGATGCGGACGAACAGGTTGATCGCCCCGGTGAGGGGGAATGTCTGGGTCGTCATTGCAGGCTCCTAACCGTTGATCCAGCCGGTGACGTGTTGACCCGCGCCTCGGCCGCCCCCTCGGCCACCGCCGCCGCGTCCGCGGTTGGGACCGGCGCCGAGGCCGAAGTTCTTGCCGAAGGCGGCGAGCGAGTCGAACGGGTTCGGGTCCAGCCCCGCGGTGGCCGCGCGCACGAGCCAGGCGTTGACGGACACGCCGTCGCGGGCTGCGGCGGCGTCGATGTCGGTCTTGAGCGCTTCGGACAGCCGCAGGGAGATGCGGGCACTGGTGTCACCGTCGTCGGGTCGCTGCTCCTGTGCAGGGGTGTCGTCGTGCGACAGCCGCACATCGACGGTCGCTTCGTTGCCGTCGAGCCGGACGGCGACCGTGGGTGCGCCCGGCAGGTCGACGAGCACGCTGGTGATCTCGTCCGCCGTGTCCGAGACGGCGGCGAGCACCGCCAGCCGTACGGCGGGTTCGGCCGCGCCGGCCAGCGCCTCGGCGACTTCCCTCGTGCGGTCGTCGCCGAGCGCGGCGGCTGCGCGAATCTGGGTGGCCACTTGGGAGGAGTACTCGTCGAGTTGCATGATGTCACTATGACATCACTTGTGCTGTCACGGCAAGGGTGGATGCGGCAGTCGGTGACAGCATCGGCGTCGGGCGCGGTGACCGGCCTGCCGGACGCGCGTGGCGTGGTCCGGGACCCGACCGCTGCGGTTACGCTCGGGGCGCCTGCCGAGGGCAGCGCCAATACAAAGACCGCGCACCGCGCGGCCGAGTGCGAGGAGCACCGGGTGCCCGACATCGTCCCCCTGAAGGTCCAAGCCATCGCCTGGACGCACTTCGAGCCGCCGGCGGACGTGCCGTGGGACACCGATACCGATGGCGGCGAGGCGCTGGCCGAGTTCGCCGGCCGCGCCTGCTACCAGTCGTGGAAGAAGCCCAACCCGGCCACCGCGACGAACGCCGGCTACCTGCGGCACATCCTCGAGGTCGGCCACCTGTCGGTGCTCGAGCACGGCACGGTGACCTTCTACCTGTCCGGCATCTCCCGCTCGCTCACGCACGAACTCATCCGGCACCGGCACTTCAGCTATTCGCAGCTGTCCCAGCGCTATGTGCCCGAGCGCGACGCCGCGATGGTCGAACCCGACGTCATCGCCGACGACCCGCAGCTGCACGCCAAATTCGTCGCCGCGTCGGACGCCGCCGTTGCCGCCTACACCGAGCTGCTCGAGGGCCTGGAGAAGAAGTTCGCCGACGTCGAGCACGCGACGCTGCGCCGCAAGCAGGCCCGGCAGGCCGCCCGCGCGCTGCTGCCGAACGCCACCGAGACGCGCATCGTCGTCACCGGCAACTACCGAGCCTGGCGGCACTTCGTCGCGATGCGCGCCTCCGAGCACGCCGACGTCGAGATCCGCGAGCTCGCCATCGGCTGCCTGCAGGAGCTCAAGCGCGTCGCGCCCAACGCGTTCGCCGACTTCGAGATCGCCGCGCTGCCGGACGGCACCGAAGTCGCCTCCAGCCCGTTCGTGTTCGAGGGCTGAACGTCGCGGCACGGGCGACCTAGACTGGCGCGGTGACCTCCGCACCCGCCGCGCCGCCGTTCGGCCGGCTGCTCACCGCAATGGTCACGCCGTTCGGGTCGGCCGGTGAACTGGACCTCGACACCGCCGTCCGCCTGGCGCGGCACCTGGTCGACGAGCAGGCGCACGACGGCCTGGTCATCAACGGCACCGGCGGCGAGGCGCCCACCACCTCCGATGCGGAGAAGGCCGATCTGATCGCAGCCGTCGTCGACGCCGTCGGCGACCGCGCCCACATCGTCGCGGGTGTCGGGACGTTCGACACGATCCACTCCGTGCAGCTCGCCGAGCAGGCTGCCAAAGCAGGCGCCACCGGCCTGCTGTGTGTCACACCGTACTACTCCCGACCGCCGCAGGCCGGCCTCGCCGAGCACTTCCGCATCGTCGCCGACGCCACCGACCTGCCGGTCCTGCTCTACGACATCCCGCATCGCAGCGGCATCCCGATCGCCGAGGACACCTTGCTGCGCCTGGCCGAGCACCCGCACATCGTCGGCGTCAAGGACGCCAAGGGCGATCTCGCGTCGAGCTCGCGGGTCATCGCCGCGACCGGGCTCGCGTACTACTGCGGCGACGACGCGAGCCTGTTGCCCTGGCTGTCCATCGGAGCGGTGGGCGTCGTCGGCACGTCCACGCACTTCTGCGGTCCGCAGACCCAGGAGTTGATCGCCGCGTTCGAGCGCGGCGACGTCGGCGAGGCGCTGCGTCTGCACCGATTGCTACTGCCGATCTACACCGGCATCTTCGCCACGCAGGGCGCCATCCTCGTCAAGGCCGGGCTGCGGCTGCGCGGACTGGACGTCGGTCCCGTCCGTACGCCGCTCGTCGACGCCACCGACCACGAGATCAGCCACCTGCGCACGGACCTCGCTGCGGCCGGGCTCTAGGGGCTCGGCGCGTCGCCTCGCATCGTCCGCTGAACCAGTCGGACCGCTCAAGGTCGGTCCGGAGTGTCCTTTCGGGCGCGCACGTTTGTGTGGGCAATCCTCAAGTTCGCCCGAGGGCCATACCGCTACGCGGCAACGCCCGAGTGTCCGGCGCTGTCCGCGCGTGTCGCGCCGGCGAGTTTCGGGTGCCCTCGCCGCGCCTCCCGGGCAACCCTCAAGTTCACGGTTAGCGTCCATCGAGTGAGTACCGGAACCCGTACGCGCCCTCCTGCGCGCAAGCAGGCCCCCCGACGCAGCGGCAGCCGGTCGACCGGCCGGCGTCCGGCGCGGCGCAACTCGGTCGCGCCGCTCGCGGCTCCGTTCCTCGGCGTCGGCAAGGCCATCGCTGCGCTGTGGCGGGCCCTGGCGGCCGCGCTCGGTGGCGTGGCGCGCACGGCTGGGCGCGGCGCAGCGACAGCCCGCGACCTGCCGCCCGAGCACCGCCGCGACGGTGCTGCGCTCGGCGTCCTCGCCTTCGGACTGATCGCCACGATGGGTATCTGGTTCCACGCTGCCGGGCCGGTCGGTCGCGTCGTCGACACCGGGGTCCGTGCGCTCGCCGGCAACGCTGCGCTGGTGCTGCCGCTCGTGCTGTTCGCCGCCGGCGCGCACATGCTGCGCCAGGCCCCCGAGCCGGGTGCACGAGGCCGGATGCTGGTCGGCGGCCTGGCCCTCACGGCGGCCGTGCTCGGCCTGCTCGACATCTGGGGCGCGAACCCGCACACGTCGGCCGGCCGGGCACATGCCGGCGGACTGATCGGCACCGCCATCGGCAAGCCACTCGTGAGTGGGCTGTCCGCGGCGCTCGCCGTCCCGCTGCTGGCCGCGCTCGGCGTGTTCGGTGTGCTGGTCGTCACCGCGACGCCGATCAGCGTGCTCGTCGACTACGTGCGCACGCTCGGCGGGCTGCGCGGCGGGGCGGACGCCGAGGAACTCGAAGCGGACGAGGACGTTGCTGCCGCACCCACGCGGCGCCGACGCCGCGCCAAGGACCAGACGCCGGACCAGTTGCCGGCCGAGCTCGACCCGTTCGCCGACGCCGCCGACCCCGAGCCGTCGGACGCCGAGGTGCCCGCCGCCAAACCGCGCAAACCCCGTACCCCGAAGGCGCAGGCTGCGCCGGCCGAGCCGGAACTGCCGCCCATCGACCGGCCGACCCAATTGGAGCTCTCGGGTGGCGCGGGCATGTACACGCTGCCCAGCCTGGCCACGCTGGCCGCGGGCACGCCGCACCTGGAGCACACCAAGGCGAACGACGAGGTCATCGCGGCGCTGCAGCAGGTCTTCGCCGAGTTCGACGTCGATTGCGCTGTCACCGGCTTCAACCGCGGGCCGACCGTCACCCGGTACGAGGTGTCCCTCGGCCCCGGCGTGAAGGTCGAGCGGATCACCAACCTGACCCGCAACATCGCCTACGCGGTCAAGAGCGCCGAGGTGCGCATCCTCTCGCCGATCCCGGGCAAGAGCGCCGTCGGTGTCGAGATCCCGAACGCCGACCCCGAGGTCGTCATGGTCGGCGACGTCCTGCGCTCGCGGGTCGCGCAACGCGACCAGCACCCGATGCTCGTCGCGCTCGGCAAGGACGTCGAGGGCGGCTTCGTCGTCGCCAACCTCACCCGGATGCCGCACATGCTGGTGGCCGGCGCGACCGGAGCCGGCAAGTCCAGCTGCATCAACTCGCTGATCCTGTCGATCCTGGCGCGCGCGACGCCCGACCAGGTGCGCATGGTGCTGATCGATCCGAAGCGGGTCGAGTTCGCGGCGTACCAGGGCATCCCGCACCTCGTCACGCCGGTGATCACGAACGCCAAGAAGGCGGCCGACGCGTTGCAGTGGGTCGTGCGCGAGATGGACATGCGCTACGAGGACATGGAGCACTCGGGCACGCGGCACATCGACGACTTCAATGCCAAGGTGCTCAGCGGCAAGCTGGTCGCGCCGCCGGGCTCCGAGCGCGTCTACAGCGCGTACCCGTACCTGCTGGTGATCGTCGACGAGCTCGCGGACCTGATGATGGTCGCCCCGCGCGACGTGGAGGACTCGGTCGTGCGGATCACCCAGTTGGCCCGCGCGGCCGGCATCCACCTCGTCATCGCCACGCAACGGCCGTCGGTCGACGTCGTCACCGGTCTGATCAAGGCGAACGTGCCGTCGCGGCTCGGTTTCAAGACGTCGTCGCTCGCGGACTCCCGGGTCATCCTCGACCAGCCCGGGGCGGAGAAGCTGCTCGGCAAGGGTGATGCGCTGTTCCTGCCCATGGGTGCGTCGAAGCCGGCGCGTATGCAGGGTGCCTACGCGACCGACGGCGAGATCGAGTCGATCGTCGAGCACTGCAAGAAGCAACTCGAACCGACGTATCGCGAGGACGTCACCGCACCGCAGGCGACCAAGAAGGAGATCGACGAGGACATCGGCGACGATCTCGACCTGTTCCTGTCCGCGGTCGAGCTGGTGGTGTCGACCCAATTCGGCTCGACGTCCATGCTGCAGCGCAAGTTGCGGGTCGGGTTCGCCAAGGCCGGGCGGCTGATGGATCTCATGGAGTCGCGCAGCATCGTCGGGCCGTCCGAGGGCTCGAAGGCACGCGAGGTGCTGGTGATGCCGGACGAGCTGGCCGGGCTGCTCTACACGCTGCGCAACGGCGGCAGTGCCGACGACCTGGTTGCCGCCGACGACGAAGACGACAATGAAGACGCTGGCGACGACGACGCCGGGCCGCACACACCACTACGGACCGGCACCGAATAGGTGCCGGTCCGTAGTCAGCTGGCGGACCGTGGCGACGAGACCTGAGCTGGCGGTCCGTCGCGGGACTTGGTCAGTCCCTGCGGTGTCGTGCGGTGTAGAACATGCGCGTTAGCCCGATGCGGCGCAGGCCGCGTTTGCGGTGCCTGCCGACGTAGATCTCGTCCTCGGTGACCCCGATACCGGCGGCCGAGGGAGACCAGGTCGTGTACGCCGGCTGAATCCGGTCGAGTACGGCCACGTAGATCACCTCCGTCGGATCGACCGTAGCTGGTGTGGCGGATGGTGCTGGTGTGACACGCCCTAAACGACGCGCCGATCCAGCTCGAGCAACATCCGGGTATTGCCCAGTGTGTT
>NZ_CAXTQF010000108.1:0-6472 GCF_964246335.1 uncultured Jatrophihabitans sp.
GTTATCCACATCCCCTTTCTCGCCTTCCCACCCGGGATGGTCGCTGACGGAGGCCTCGATCGCGACCACCTCGGGTGGGAAGGCGAGAAAGGGGATGTGGATAACGGCCGGTCGGGGACGCTCGTCGGCCACGATCTGTTCTCGTGGACGAGCAATCAGCGGCGCAGTGGCAGGCATGGTGGAACGGGCTTGCAGACGAATCGCCGCACATGCTGCTCGCGCGCACGCAGGGTTACGTGCTGACGATCGGGCAGCTGAGTTCTCTCGGCTTCACGCGATCTGCGAGTCGGAACGCGGTTCGTACACGCAGATGGACGTCACCGGCTTATGGGGTCATTGCACCGGTCGACGTCGCCCCCAGTGGGGAAGAACCTTGGCTGATCGCCCGACGTCGGCACGCTTTGGCCGCGAGCGCCACGGTGCTGCGTCACCCCGATCACGTCGTCTGCGCTCGATCGGCTGCCGTGCTGCACGGCTTACCGACCTTGGCGCTGCCGGCATCGGCGGAGTCGACGGCACCTCCGAAGGTCGGTCTCGGCCTGCGCTCGGGATCCCACGTCTACGGCGCGTGGTTCGCTGCGCTGGACATGACGGCCTGGCACGGGGTTGCCGTCTCCACTGTCGCCAGGACGGTCATCGACCTTGCGCGCCACGATCGCCGTGACGGAGTAATCGCCGCGGACGCTGCACTGCGCGAGGGTTTGACCTCGCACGAGGAGCTCGAATTCGTCCTCGACGGCGCGCGTGGGTGGCCGGGTGTCCGGCAGGCTCGCACTGTCTGCGCATTCGCGGACGCGCGCGCGGAGTCGCCGCTCGAATCATTGACCCGTCTGGCGCTGCACGACGACGGCTTTCCCGCGCCGGAGCTGCAGAGCTGGATCGGGCCGTATCGCGTCGACCTTTGCTGGCCACAGCAGCAACTGGTCCTCGAGGTCGACGGTCGCGTCAAATACTCCGCGGATGCACTGTGGGCGGAAAAGCGCCGGGAGGCGGCATTGCGCCGGTTCGGTTTCCGTGTCGAACGCGTGATCTGGGCTGATGTCACGCGGTACTGGCCGAGCACCGCAGAGCGTCTACGTTCAGCGCTTGCCGTGACCTCGTCGCCTTCCCACCCGTAGTGGTCGCTGCAGCAGGCCGATGCAGCGACCAACTCGGGTGGGAAGACGCATCAAGGGGGGCGACGCGGTCAGTTGGTGACGGCTACTTCGTAGTTCCAGACCTCGCTGTCGACGCCGACGGGCTTGGGTGCACTGGCGGCATCGCCGCCGTCGCGTTCTCGCTGCGAGCGGTGCCCGTGCGCGAACGCCGGCGACGACACCCACGCGCGGAAGGACTCCTCGTCGCGCCAGCGGGTGACCACGAGCCACTGCCGGCGCTCGTCGGTCGGCTTGAGCAGCTCGAAGCCCTCGAAGCCGTCGGCGTCGTCGACGGCACCGGCGCGGGCGGCGAACCGGTGGGCGAGTTCGTCGCCACTGTCCGCCGGCACCGTGATGGCGTTGATCTTGATGACGGTCACGCGGAACCCTCCGTGTTGCCGGCGCCGGCCGCGGTGACCGAATCGAGCCGGTACCGCTCGAACGCCTCGCGCGGGGCTTCGCGCTTGACCTCGCCGCGCCGCGCCAGCTGCTCGAGCGTGGCGACGACGATCGACTGCGCGTCGACATGGAAGAACCGCCGTGCCGCACCGCGGGTGTCGGCGAAACCGAAGCCGTCCGTACCGAGCGACGTGTAGTCGCGCTGGGCATTCAGTACCCACCGCGCGATCTGGTCGGGCACCGCGCGCATGTAGTCCGACACCGCCACGACGGGGCCGGACGTGTCGGCGAGCGCAGACGTCACGAACGGCACGGGCGGCTCGTCCTGCGGGTGCATCAGCGCGTGCTGCTCGCAGTCGACGGCGTCGCGACGCAGCTCGTTCCACGACGTCACCGACCACACGTCGGCGTCGACGCCCCACTCCTCGCCGAGCATCCGCTGCGCTTCCAACGCCCACGGCACCGCGACGCCGGACGCGAGCAGCTGGCAACGCGGCCGCCCGGTTGCGTCCAGCGCGGGGGAGTAGCGGTACATGCCGCGCAGCAGGCCGTCCACGTCGAGCTCAGCAGGCTCGGCCGGCTGCAGGATCGGCTCGTTGTACATCGTCAGGTAGTAGAAGACGTCGCGGTCGGAGACGCCGTCGTTGCCGTACGAGCCGATGCCGTACATCCGGGCGAGGCCGGCCTTCACGATGTGCGCGATCTCGAAGCTGAAGGCAGGGTCGTAGGCCACGCACGCCGGGTTGGCCGACGCCAGCAGCGGCGAATGCCCGTCGGCGTGCTGCAGGCCCTCGCCGGTGAGCGTGGTGCGGCCGGCCGTCGCGCCGAACACGAACCCGCGGCCGAGCTGGTCGGCGAGCTGCCAGAACTGATCACCGGTGCGCTGGAAGCCGAACATCGAATAGAAGATGTAGAACGGGATCATCGGCGTGCCGTGGGTGGCGTAGGACGTGGCCGCCGCGATGAGCGAGGCCATCGAGCCCGCCTCGGAGATGCCCTCGTGCAGGATCTGGCCCGACTCGGACTCCTTGTACGACAGCAGCAGCTCGCGGTCGACGGCGTCGTACTCCTGCCCGTGCGGCGAATAGATCTTCGCCGACGGGAAGATCGCGTCGAGGCCGAACGTGCGCGCCTCGTCCGGGATGATCGGCACGAACCGCGCGCCGATCTCCTTGTCGCGCATCAGATCCTTGAACAGCCGCACCGTCGCCATCGTGGTGGCCACCTGCTGCTTGCCCGAGCCCTTGCGGAAGTCGTCGTAGACCTTGTCCGCCGGCTGGGCCAGCGGCTTGGCGCGCACGACCCGCTTCGGCAAAGCTCCACCCAGCGCCGCGCGACGTTCCTTCATGTACTGGATCTCGTCGGACTTCTCGCCCGGGTGGTAGTACGGCGGCAGGTCCGCGGCCAGCGCCTCGTCGGAGATCGGCAAGTACAGCCGGTCGCGGAAGGCCTTGAGGTCGGCCGCCGTCAGCTTCTTCATCTGGTGCGTCGCGTTACGGCCCTCGAACGACTCCAGCGTCCAGCCCTTGACGGTCTTCGCGAGGATGACGGTGGGCTGGCCGGTGTGCGCCCGCGCGGCCTCGAACGCGGCGTAGACCTTGCGGTAGTCGTGTCCGCCGCGCGAGAGCTTGCGCAGCTCGTCGTCGGACATGTCCTCGACCATCCGGCGCAGGCGTGGGTCACCACCGAAGAAGTGCTCGCGGATGTACGCGCCGCTCTCGACGGTGTACGTCTGGAACTGCCCGTCCGGTGTCGCGTTCATCTGGTTCACCAGCGCGCCGTCGCCGTCACGGGCGAGCAGCGGATCCCAGTCGCGGCCCCAGACCACCTTGATGACATTCCAGCCGGCACCGCGGAAGTACGCCTCGAGCTCCTGGATGATCTTGCCGTTGCCGCGGACCGGCCCGTCGAGGCGCTGCAGGTTGCAGTTGACGACGAACGTCAGGTTGTCCAGCTCCTCGCGGGCGGCCACGCCGATGGCGCCGAGCGACTCGACCTCGTCCATCTCGCCGTCGCCGAGGAACGCCCAGACATGCGAGTTGGACGTGTCGGCCAGCCCGCGCGCCTGCAGGTAGCGGTTGAACCGCGCCTGGTAGATCGCGCTGATCGGGCCGAGCCCCATCGAGACGGTCGGGAACTCCCAGAAGTGGGGCATGAGCCGCGGGTGCGGGTACGACGAGAGGCCGTTCGGAGCGTGCGACATCTCCTGGCGGAATCCGTCGAGGTGCTGCTCGGACAGCCGGCCCTCCAGGAACGCGCGCGCGTAGATGCCCGGCGCGGCGTGGCCCTGGAAGTAGATCTGGTCGCCGGCGCCCGTGGCGAGGTCCTTACCGCGGAAGAAGTGGTTGAAGCCGACCTCGTAGAGCGACGCCGCGCTGGCGTACGTGGCGATGTGCCCGCCGACGCCGACGGTCTTGTTCGCCCGCGACACCATGATCGCCGCGTTCCACCGGATGTAGGCGCGGATGCGGCGTTCGATGTCCTCGTCGCCCGGGAACCACGGCTCGCGCTCCGGCGGGATGGAGTTGAGGTAGTCGGTGCTGCGCAACCCCGGCACGCCGACCTGACGCTCGCGGGCGCGCTCGAGCAGCTTCAGCATCAGGAACCGCGCGCGCTGGCGGCCGTCGGAGTCGATGGCGGCGTCCAGCGACTCGAGCCATTCCCGCGTCTCGTCGCGGTCGATGTCGGGCAGCTGATTGGGTAAGCCATCGGTGATGATGCTGAAGCGATCGCGGGTCACGCGTTCTCCTCGTTGCTCGCGGGGTGCGGATTTACGGCACAATGCGTCCTGGCCAAGTGAACACCTTCATGAGCCGCTAGGGTCGGATCACGAGTTACCGATTGGTAGAGAAACCAGCTCTACCGTCGGTCGATCAGGGAGGTAGCCGCGGTGAGCCCGACCCCCCCGTCCGCGACGGGGTCCGCCGAGCGCTTGGGTCTCAAGCCCGGCATGATCGTGATGGAGTCCGGCTACGACGACGATGTCGACGAACAGCTGCGCGACGACATCGCCGAGCACACCGGCGAGGACCTGCTCGCCGACGACACCGACGAGGTGGTCGACGTCGTCCTCCTCTGGTTCCGCGACGGCGACGGCGATCTCGCCGACACGCTGGTCGATTCGATCTCCCCGCTCGCCGACGACGGCTACATCTGGTTGCTGACGCCCAAGCGTGGGCGCGACGACTTCGTCGAGCCGTCGGACATCGCCGAGGCTGCCTCGATCGCCGGGTTGTCGCAGACGTCGATCACCACTGTCGGCCAAGACTGGTCCGCGGCACGCCTCGTCGGCCGGCGCTCGTCCGGCGCCAAGCGGTGACGCAGGTAGGACGCCCATTCCCGACAATCGCCTCCGGCGACGTTGCGCCCGACTTCACGCTGCACGACCAGAACAACGAAGAGATCGCGCTGCGGCGCTACCGCGGCGACAGGGCCGTGTTGGTGATCTTCTATCCGCTCGCCTTCACCGGCGTGTGCACCGGCGAGCTCGCCCGGGTGCGTGACGATCTCGACACGTTTCAGAACGACGACGTGCAGACGCTGGCCATCAGTGTCGACTCCGTCTATGCGCACAAGATCTTCGCCGAGCGTGAGGGCTACGACTTCCCGTTGCTGTCGGACTTCTGGCCGCACGGCGCCGTCGCGGCGAGCTTCGGCGCGTTCGACACCGACACCGGGGTCGCCAACCGCGGCACGTACCTTGTCGACCGTTCCGGGATCGTGCGCTACACCGAGCTGAACCGTCCCGGTCAGCCGCGCAACGCCGACGACTGGGTGGCCGCGATCACGGCGCTGTGACCGACCCGGCGCACAACCGCCGCGCGTACAGTTTGCGACGTGTTGCGGGCGGCGATCTGGACGCTGCGCCAGCCCCGTTACGCCGCGCTCGGTGCGCTGATGGCGGTGTTGTTCGTGGCCTGCGTGGGCATGGGCACGTTCGAGTTGCATCGCTTCCGCGAGAAGGTCGACCAGAACCACCGACTAAAGGCCAACGCCCGAGCCGACGTCATGCCGCTGAGCACATCTCTCGTGCCGCTGACCGGCCGCGGTCCGGCGCCGGGACCGCTCGCCGTCCGCTTCCGCACGGTGTCGGTCACCGGCAGTTTCGAGCCGCAGCGGCAGCAGTACCTGGCCGATCAGTCGCAGGGCGGCGACGAAGGTTTCTACGTGGTGACGCCGCTGCGCACCGACACCGGCGACCTGCTCGTCGTGCGCGGGTTCACCCCTGCCGTCGGTGCCGCTGCCCATCCGGGTCGGGTCGCGCCGCCGCCCACCGGCGTCGTGCAGCTGCAGGGACGGCTGCAGAACGCGCAGTCGGGTGACGACAAGTTCGCTCGCATCGGCCATGCCGAGATCAGCACGATCAACCCGACGCAGCAGGCGCAGCGGTCGGAGGTGCCGACGTATGCCGCGTATATGACGATCGGCAAGGGCCAGCCGGGCACCGCCGGGCTGCGGACGCTGCCGCCGATCAAGCTGTCGAATCCGACGGGCGGTGCAGGCGAACTGCAGCTGTTCTCCTACATCCTGCAGTGGTACGTCTTCGCGCTGCTCGCCGCTGCCGCGCCGTTCTTGGTCAGCCGTGTCGAGATCCGCGAGGCCCGGCGCGAATACCTCGGCATCGACCCCGAGCGGATCCAGTTCGACGCCCCGCCGGAGCCGGCTGCGCTCGATGCCGGGACGGGTGGCGGGGAGCTTGCCGTCCGTGGCACAGGCGAGCTCGCCCGGATGGGTATCGCGCCGGAGCGGCGGCGTCGTGCCGCGCGGCTCGCCGACCGCTACGGGCGTTCGCTGGGCATGGACGCCCTCGACCCGAGCGACGTCGTGCCACGCTCGGGGCCGGTGACGCCGCGGCCGCGGGTCGCGCCCGGGCTCGCCGAGCCGCACGCGCCACGGCGTTCGGCGCAGGCCCCGCACCGCGTCACCGACGACATGCA
>NZ_CAXTQF010000109.1:0-249 GCF_964246335.1 uncultured Jatrophihabitans sp.
GTGGCGGCCGCCGTCGCCACAGCCGCCCCGCTGTGGCAGCGTTCGGCTGCGCAGACGCACGAGCTGCTGCGCGACGCGCCGGTCACCGACGACGCGCAGCTGCTGCACCTCGCGCAGGAACTCGACGCGCTGACCGCGGCGGTCCGAGCCGCGTCCACCGAGAGGAGACCCACCACGTGAGCGAGCCCCGCGACGGCCTGACACGTCTGAGCGCCGAGATCGGCAAGGCGGTGATCGGGCAGGACGCCG
>NZ_CAXTQF010000109.1:259-6191 GCF_964246335.1 uncultured Jatrophihabitans sp.
GCCTTGCGATGTTCGGACGTCCGGTTAAAGCGGCGCTTGGCGCGACCGTGATACATGGCGTTCTCCTTGCGGGTTACGGCCGCCGTGCCAAGGTACGGCCGCTCATTAAGGCGTCCCGCTCAGCAGGACGCCGCCGTCACCGGTCTGCTGATCGCCCTGCTGTGCCGTGGGCACGTGCTCGTCGAGGGCGTCCCCGGCGTGGCCAAGACACTGCTCGTACGCGCGCTCGCGCAGTCCCTCGACCTCACCACGACCCGCATCCAATTCACCGCGGACCTCATGCCCGGCGACGTCACGGGATCGCTGATCTACGACGTCAACGCGAGCACGTTCCGGTTCCGGGAAGGACCGGTGTTCACGAATCTGCTGCTCGCCGACGAGATCAACCGGACGCCCCCGAAGACGCAATCCGCGCTGCTGGAGGCGATGGAGGAGCGGCAGGTGTCGGTGGACGGCCGGCCGCATCCGCTGCCCGACCCGTTCTGTGTCATCGCCACCCAGAACCCCGTCGAGTACGAAGGCACCTACCCGCTGCCCGAGGCCCAGCTCGACCGCTTCCTGCTCAAGCTGACGATGCCGCTCCCCGACCGCGAATCCGAGGTACGCGTGCTCACCGCACACGCGCAAGGGTTCGACCCGCGCGACCTGGCCGGCGCCGGGCTCACCCGGGTCGCCGGCGCCGCCGACCTCACGGCGGCAACCGAAGCGGTGCGCCGGCTGCACGTCGACCCGGTCATCCTCGGCTACATCGTCGAGCTCGCCCGGGCGACGCGCCAGTCGTCGTCGGTGGCGCTGGGTGTGTCGCCGCGCGGCGCCACTGCTCTGCTCGCCACGTCGCGGGCCTGGGCCTGGTTGTCCGGCCGGGAGTTCGTGACGCCGGACGACGTGCAGTCGCTGGCCCGGCCCACGTTCCGGCACCGCATCCAGCTGCGGCCGGAGGCCGAGCTCGAGGGCACCACGCCGGACGGTGTGCTCGAGTCGGTGCTCGCCGCGGTGCCGGTGCCGCGCTGACCGTGCCGCGAGGTGGATGACTGATGGTGCTGTCCGGGCGGTTCGTCGCACTGGCGGCCGTCGGCGTGCTGTTCGCGTTGCTGTCCGCCGTGGCGCTGTACGTCTGGATCGCGGTCGTCGCCGTCGCGCTGCTGGCCGATCTCGCCGCCGCCGCGCGCGTCGCCGACCTGCGCGTGGAGCGGTCGGCGAGCGCGCCGGTGCGGTTGCACGAACGCGCCGAGTCGGAGCTGACGATCACCAACGCCGGCCGGCGCACGGCACGGCTCGCGGTGCGCGACGCCTGGGTGCCGTCGGCCGGCGCGCTCCGCGCTGCGTCGACCCTGCGCGTGCCACCCGGTGAGCGTCGACGGCGCACCACCACGCTCGTCCCGACACGGCGCGGCGAGCGGCGCAACGTCCTCGTCGCGCTGCGCTCCTGGGGACCGCTCGGGCTGGCTGCACGGCAACGCCAACTCGACGTGCCCGGCGCGGTCAAGGTGCTGCCCGCCTTCGGGTCGCGCCGGTTCCTGCCGGAGAAACTCTCCCGGTTGCGCCAGATCGACGGCGCGGTGCTGGTGCGCCAGCGCGGGCAGGGCAGCGAGTTCGACTCGCTGCGTACCTACGTGATCGGCGACGACGTGCGCTCGATCGACTGGCGCGCCACGGCGCGCTCGCGCGACCTCGTGGTGCGGACGTGGCGCCCGGAACGGGACCGGCACATCGTCCTCGCCGTCGACACCGGACGCGCGTCCGCGGCACGCGTGGGTGACGAGCCGCGGCTCGACGCCGCACTGGACGCGTGTCTGCTGCTCGGCGCCGTGGCGTCGCGCGCCGGTGACCGCGTCGCGCTCGTCGCCGCGGACGTCGAGGTGCGCGCCCGGCTCGGGCTCACGGGTGGCCGCGACGTGCTGCCACGCCTCGTCGGGGCGCTCACCCCGCTGGAGCCGGAACTGCTCGAGACCGATCCGCAGCTGCTGTGCACGCAGGTCCTGCGGCAGGTGTCGAAGCGCTCGCTGGTCGTGCTGTTCGGCGCGCTCGACACCGCGGCGGACACCGGCCTGCTGCCCGCGGCGCGCACATTGGTGACACGGCACGAGCTCGTGGTGGCGTCGGCGTCCGACCCGACACTCGGCGAACTCGCCGCGCGACGCGACACCTCCGCCGACGTCTACGTCGCGGCCGCGGTAGAGGTCGGCGCAAGCCGGCGCGCGCAGGTCATCGCGCAGCTGTCCGCGCTCGGTGCGCACGTCGTGGACGCGCCCGCCGACGTGCTGGCCTCGCGCGTCACGGACGTCTACCTCGACCTCAAAGCCGCCGGTCGCCTCTAACAACACGCGTCTCGCAGACCCCAACCCCTCAGCCTTTCGGTGATCAACAGTCGGTTCTGCGCACCCTGGTGCGCAGAACCGACTGTTGATCACCGGGGGGGTTTGGCCGTGGCTGGCACGTGCAGCTCACGCGCCGCGGCGGACCAGGGTGATGTCGCGCGCATCGGCGATCGACGTGCAGCCGGTCAGCCCGAGCGTGAGGTCGAGCTCGGCGAGCAGGTTGTGCAGCACGTCGCGGACGCCGGCCGGGCCGCCCGCCGCAAGGCCGTAGACCCACGGCCGGCCGACGAGCGCGGCGTCCGCGCCCAGCGCCACGGCCTTGAGCACGTCCGAGCCGGTGCGGATGCCGCTGTCGACGAGCACCTTGATCGCGCCGTCCACCGCGTCGACGACGCCGGGCAGCGCCTGCGCCGCGCCGATCGAGCCGTCGACCTGCCGACCGCCGTGCGTGCTCACGACCACGCCCTGCACGCCCGCGTCGACTGCGCGCCGCGCGTCGTCGGGATGCAGGACCCCCTTGAGCAGGATCGGCAGATCGGTGCGCTCGCGCAGCCACGCGAGGTCGTCCCACGTGATGGACGGCCGCGAGTAGGTCTCGAGGAACAACTCGACCGCCGCGCGCGGGATCGGCGAGCGCAGGTTGTCCAGGAAACCGCCCGGGTGTGCACGGCTGATGTCGATCAGCGTGCGCACCGCCGCCGGCGTCGGCCGTGGTTGCGGTCCGCTCGACGGACGCTTCGCCCGCTCTGCCGCCAGCCGTTGGAAGACCGGGTCGCTCGTGTACTGCGCGATCCCCCAGCCGTGCGCGAACGGCAGCGAACCCAGATCAAGATCCCGGTTGCGCCAGCCGAGCATCGTGGTGTCGAGTGTGACGACGATGGCCTGACAACCGCTCTTCTGCGCGCGGGCCAGGAAGCTCTCGACGAGCTCGTCGATCGTCGACCAGTACAGCTGGAACCAGCGCGGGCCGTCACCCATCACGGCGGCGCACTCCTCCATGGGTACCGACGCCTGGTTCGAGAAGATCATCGGGATGCCCAGCTCGGCGCACGCCTCGGCGGCGGCGAGGTCCGCGCGCCGGTGCGCCATCGACGCCACGCCCACCGGGGCGAGCAACACCGGCGCGGCAAGCTCGGTGCCGAACAGCTCGGAGCGGGTCGTGCGACGCGAGACGTCACGCAGCACGCGCGGCACGAGCTGCCACTGCGCCCACGCGTCGTCGTTGGCGCTCATGGTGCGCTCGCGGCCGGCCCCGCCGGCGATATAGGCGAACCCCGCGCGGGTCATCCCGCGCCGGGCCCGCGCGACCAGGTCGTCCCAACCCGTGGGCGTCGCCGGTCGCCTGCCGAACGTCCCGGCACGGTAGATGTCGCCCTGGCGGTCACGGCCGATCGATGAGGTCACAGGCAGATCATGCCGGGTCTCAGGCGCTCGGCAGTACGTGCTCCCGCTCGACGGGCTGCAGATCGCCGGTCGCGCCGACACGCACGCCACGCCGGCCGAGCAGGACCACGTAGCCGACGAATGCCACCTCGGCCACGGCGCCGATGCCGATGCGCGCCCACGTCGGCAGTCCGGACGGTGTCACGAACGCCTCGAGCGTGCCGGACACGAGCAGCACCCCCATCAATCCCACCGCGACGACGCCCGCCGCGCGGCCGGCCTGCGCGAGTGACTGCGCCCGCGGCAGGGCGCCGGGCGCGATCCACGCCCAGCCCGTCCGCAGGCCCAGGCCGGACGCGATGAACACCGCACTGAGCTCGAGCATGCCGTGCGGCAGCAGCAGGCCGAACAGGACCGTCCCCTTGCCCGCGCCGAGCATGATGCCGGCGACCAGCCCGAGGTTCACCGTGTTCTGCCACAGCACGTACAGCGTGCCGACGAGCGTCACGCCGAGAAAGATCGCCAGCGCGGACACGACGGTGTTGTTCAGCCACACCTGCAGACCGAACGCCTGCGCCGGGTGTGCGGAGTAGTAGTCGCGGAAGTCGTGGTCGACGAGCTGGCGGATCGCCTTCGACGGGAGCACGCGACGCACGCGGTCCGGATGCACCCGCAGCCACAGCATCATCGCGACGGAGATGCCCAGGCTGACGACCGCCGTGCCCACCGACCAGCGCCACGTGCGGTAGACGGTCGTCGGGAAGTCGACGAGGACGCCGCGCGCCAGCGCCGACCACCCGGACACCTGCGGCGCACCCACCGCCGCCGCCCGGCCACGGGACAGCAGTCGGGACAGCCGTAGGCGTAGCGCCGGGTCGGGCACCCGGGAGTGGACGATCGACAGGTCCGTGGCGGTCTCGCGGTAGAGCTGCACCAGTTCGTCGACCTCGGCGGTGTCGAGACGCCGGCGCCCGGACAGCTCAGCCAGGCGCCGCCAGCGCGCGTCGCGCTCGGCGACGAAGATGTCGATGTCCACGGTGGCGCAGAGTCTATTGACGGCGTGGCCGGGCCGCGCGATCTACAGTTCCCTGCGTGCAACCCACCGGCGCGCCAATCGTCTCCGGTGAGGGCGTGCGCCTCGTGCTTCCCCGCGCCGGCGTCGGGTCGCGCACCGTGGCCGCGGCGCTCGACGCCGCCATCGAACTGGCGGCGCTCTCGTTGTTGCTCGTGGTCGACGTACAACTCGCGCTCGGCAGTGATGCCGCGGCAGTTGTCGCGATCGTGATCGTCGAGGTCGCGCTCCTGCTGGCCGGCTACCCGATCCTGACGGAGTGGCTGACCCACGGCCGAACGGTCGGCAAGCTGGTCTTCGGGCTGCGCGTCGTACGCGACGACGGCGGCCCGATCGGCTTCCGCCAGGCACTCGTACGCGGCCTCGCCGGGCTCGTGCTCGAGAAGCCCGGACTGCTGTACCCGCTGACGACCATCGCCGGCGTATGGACGATGAGCCTCAGCAGCGAGGAGAAGCGCCTGGGCGACATGATGGCCGGCACCGTCGTGCTCAACGAGCGCGCCGGGCCCGCGCCTGTCGTGCCGCTCCCGACGTGGGTGCCGGTGCCGCTGCAGCCGTGGGTGCTGTCCCTGGACCTGCACCGCCTCGACGACCGGCTCGCGCTGAGCCTGCGTCAGTTCGTGACGCGCGCGCACGCGATGAGCGACGCCGGGCGCTACGCACTGGGCGAGCAGTTGCGCGAGCGCGTGCTCGCGGTGGTTTCGCCCCCGCCGCCGCAGTACGCACCGACGCCGCAGGTGCTGGTGAGCGTGCTGGTCGAGCGCCGCCGCCGCGCCTACGAAGCCGCGCAGCGCCAGCACCGGGCGGCACCGACGTACGTAACGCCGAACGGCCCGCCCCCCGGAGGGGACGGGCCGTTCCGCGTGCCTGGCTGAGCGCGCTCAGTAGCGGTAGTGCTCGGACTTGTACGGGCCGGCGACATCGACGCCGATGTACTCGGCCTGCTCCTTGCTCAGGATCGTCAGCTTCGCGCCGACGGCGTCGAGGTGCAGCCGCGCAACCTTCTCGTCGAGGTGCTTCGGCAGCGTCGTGACAGTCGGCTTGCCGTCCACGACGTACTTCTGCGGGTTCTTGTGGATCTCGATCTGCGCAATCGTCTGGTTCGCGAACGACGCGCTCATCACGAAGCTCGGGTGGCCGGTGGCGTTGCCCAGGTTCA
>NZ_CAXTQF010000110.1:0-5840 GCF_964246335.1 uncultured Jatrophihabitans sp.
GTGCTCACCGATCCCCGCGACGCCCCGCCCCCGGAGTCCGTCACGCCGTGACGTTGCGGGCGACCAGCGCGTCCAAACTCGCCACGGTCAGGTCGGCCAACGACCCGACGAGGGTGCGGCCGGGTGCGGCGTGGATCGGCACGCGGTGCGGCACACCCACCACCACGCAACCCGCCGCCATGGCCGACGCGATGCCGGTCGGCGAGTCCTCGATGGCGACACTGTCGCCCGGGCGGACGCCGAGCCGCTCGCATGCCGTGCGGTACGCCTCCGGGTCGGGCTTGCCGGTCGCCACCTGGTCGCCGGTCACGACGGCGGCGAACGTGCCCACGGGCAGCTGCTCCACCAGCGCATCGGCGAGCCGGGTGTAGGACATCGTCACCATGGCACACGGCACCGCGGCATCCACGCACTCGGCGAGCAGTTCGCGCGCGCCCGGGCGCCACGGCATCTGACGTCGGACGTCAACGATCACGCTGTCCAGCATCCGGTCGACGATCACCGCCGGATCCAGATCAACTCCCCCGACGTCGCGCAGGTAGCGCGCCGAGGTCAGCAGGTCGTTGCCGACGAGTTCGTGCGCGTGCTCGTCGTTCCAGGTGCCGCCGAACTCGGCCACGAGCTGGTACTCGGCGCTCATCCAGTACGGCTCGGTGTCGACCAGCGTGCCGTCCATGTCGAAGAGCACCGCTTGCACGGTGTGCCTCGCCCCGAGCGGCGCGCTCACTCGTCGTCGGTGCGGTAGCCGAGATTCGGCGAGAGCCACTTCTGCGCCTCGTCGACCGTCCACCCCTTGCGCGCCGCGTAGTTCTCGACCTGGTCGCGGCCGACGCGGCCCAGCACGAAGTACTGCGCCTGCGGGTGGGAGAAGTACAGCCCGCTGACCGATGCACCGGGCCACATCGCCATGCTGTCGGGCAGCTCGATACCCACGTTGGCTTTGACGTCCAGCAGCTCCCAGATTGTCTTCTTCTCGGTGTGCTCGGGGTTGGCGGGATAACCCGGGGCGGGCCGGATGCCGATGTACTTCTCCCGGATCAGCTCGTCGGAGGACAGGTCCTCGCCCGGCTGGTAGTCCCAGAACTCGGTGCGCACACGCTGATGCAGCCGCTCGGCGAACGCCTCGGCGAGCCGGTCGGCCAGCGACTCGAGCAGGATCGCGCTGTAGTCGTCGAGCTCGGCCTTGAACTGATCGACCCGGGCAGCGCTGCCCAGGCCTGCAGTCACCGCGAATGCGCCGACGTAGTCGCGCAGGCCGGTGTCCTTCGGCGCGACGAAGTCGGCCAGCGAGCGGTGCGGGATGCCGGGGCGGTGCTCGGTCTGCTGACGCAACTCGTGCAGCACGGTGCGCACCTCGGTGCGCTGCTCGTCGGTGTAGACCTCGATGTCGTCGTCGGCGACGGCGCTCGCAGGGAACAGCCCGAACACGCCGGCCGCGGTCAGCCACTTCTCGTCGACGATCCGGTCGAGCATCTGCTGCGCGTCGTCCCACAGCTTGCGCGCCGCTTCACTGGTTGCCGGGTTGTTGAGGATGTCCGGGTACTTGCCGTTCATCTCCCAGGCGTTGAAGAACGGCTGCCAGTCGATGTACTCGCGCAGCTCGGCCAGCGAGTAGTCGTGGAAGACCTTGACGAACTGCGTCGGCGAGGACATGCCGTGGTAGTCGTCGGTGTGCACGTCACGCGCCTGGGTGAGGATCATCCGCGGCCGCACCGGCTTGTAGTCGGTCCAGTCGATGGGCGTGCGGTTCTCCCGCGCGGCCGCGATGGGCAGGATGACCTTCGCATCCGAACGCGCCGCGTGCCGCTCCCGCAGCGAGTCGTAGTCGTCCTTCAGGTCGGCCAGCAACGCCGGGCGTCGCTCGTCGGACAGCAGGGACGCGACCACCGGCACCGAGCGGGAGGCGTCCTTCACCCAGATCACCGGCCCGTGGTACTGCTTGTCGACCTTGACGGCGGTGTGCGCGCGCGACGTCGTGGCGCCGCCGATGAGCAGCGGGATGTCCAAGCCCTGCCGCTCCATCTCGGAGGCGAAGTTCACCATCTCGTCCAGCGACGGGGTGATCAGCCCGGACAGCCCGATCACGTCGGCGTCGTGCTCCTTGGCGGCATCGAGGACCTTCTGCGCCGGCACCATGACGCCGAGATCGATGACGTCGTAGTTGTTGCACTGCAGCACAACGCCGACGATGTTCTTGCCGATGTCGTGCACGTCGCCCTTGACGGTCGCCATGACGACCGTGCCCTTCTTCTGCTCGACGTCGCCGGGCTTCTTCTCCGCTTCGATGAACGGGATGAGGTACGCGACGGCCTTCTTCATCACCCGCGCGGACTTCACGACCTGGGGCAGGAACATCTTGCCGGCGCCGAACAGGTCACCGACGACGTTCATCCCGGCCATCAGCGGGCCCTCGATGACCTCGATCGGCCGGCCACCGCGCTCGGCGATGAGCGCCCGCAGCTCCTCGGTGTCGGATTCGGCATAGGCGTCGATGCCCTTGACCAGCGCGTGGGTGATCCGTTCGTCGACCGGCAGCTCGCGCCATTCCTCCGTCGCAGCCTCGGCCTTCGCGCCGGTGCCGGCGAAGTCGGCGGCCACCTCGAGCAACCGTTCGGCCGCGTCCGGGCGGCGGTTGAGCACAACGTCCTCAATGCGCTCGCGCAGCTTCGCATCGACCTGGTCGTAGACGACGAGTGCGCCCGCGTTGACGATGCCCATGTCCATGCCCGCGGCGATGGCGTGGTAGAGGAACACGGCGTGGATCGCCTCGCGCACCGCGTTGTTGCCGCGGAAGGAGAACGACACGTTGGACACGCCACCGGAGACCAGCGCGCCGGGCAGGTTCTGCTTGATCCACCGGGTGGCCTCGATGAAGTCGACGCCGTAGTTGACGTGCTCCTCGATGCCGGTTGCCAACGCGAAGATGTTCGGGTCGAAGATGATGTCCTCGGCCGGGAAGCCGACCTCGTCGACGAGGATCCGGTAGGCGCGCTCGCAGATGCTCTTGCGGCGCTCGAGGTTGTCGGCCTGGCCGTCCTCGTCGAAGGCCATGACGACGACCGCGGCGCCGTACTTGCGGCACAGCGTGGCCTGGCTGCGGAACTTGTCCTCGCCCTCCTTCATCGAGATGGAGTTGACGATCGGTTTGCCCTGTACACAGCGCAACCCGGCCTCGATGACCTCGAACTTCGATGAGTCGACCATCACCGGCACCCGGCTGATGTCCGGCTCGCTGGCGATCAGCTTGACGAAGCGGTCCATCGCGGCGACGCCGTCGATCATGCCCTCGTCCATGTTGACGTCGATAACCTGCGCGCCGTTCTCGACCTGCTGACGGGCCACCGACAGAGCGGCGTTGTAGTCCCCGTCGCGGATGAGGTTGCGGAAGCGCGCCGAGCCGGTGATGTTCGTGCGTTCGCCGATGTTGACGAACAGCGACTCGTCGGTGATCGTCACCGGCTCCAGCCCGGACAGCCGCATGGCCGGCGGCACCTCGGACGGCACGCGTGGCGCGACGCCGTCGACGAGCTGCGCGACGGCCGCGATGTGCTCCGGTGTGGTGCCGCAGCAGCCACCGAGCACGTTGACCAGTCCGCTCTCGGCGAACTCACGGACGATGCCCGCGGTTTGGTCGGGTAGTTCGTCGTACTCGCCGAAGGCGTTGGGCAGGCCGGCGTTCGGGTAGCAGGAGACGAAGCAGTCGGCCACCCGGGAGATCTCCGCGAGGTACGGCCGCATCTCGGCGGCACCGAGCGCACAGTTGAGCCCGACCAGCAGCGGCCGGGCGTGCCGGACCGAGTTCCAGAAAGCCTCGCTGGTCTGCCCGGACAGCGTGCGCCCGGACGCATCGGTGATCGTGCCGGAGATCATCACCGGCCAGCGCCGGCCGCGCTGCTCGAACAGCGTCTCCAGCGCGAAGATCGCGGCCTTGGCGTTGAGGGTGTCGAAGATGGTCTCGATGAGCAGGACGTCAGCGCCGCCGTCGACGAGTCCGTTGGCCTGCTCGAGGTAGGCCTCGACGAGCTGCTGGTAGCTGATGTTGCGGGCGCCCGGGTCGTTGACGTCGGGCGAGATCGACGCGGTGCGGTTGGTGGGGCCGAGCGCACCGGCGACGAAACGCGGGCGCTGCGGGTCGCGGGCTGTCACGTCGTCGCACGCCGCCCGGGCCAGGCGGGCCGCCTCGAGGTTCATCTCGTAGGCGAGGTCCTGCATGTCATAGTCGGCCAGCGAGATTCGCTGGGCGTTGAACGTGTTGGTCTCGACCAGGTCGGCGCCGGCCTCGAGGTAGGCGCGGTGGATCTCCTCGATGGCCTGCGGCTGGGTCAGCGTCAGCAGGTCGTTGTTGCCGCGCAGGTCGCTGCCCCAGTCCGTGAACCGCTCGCCGCGGAAGTCCTCCTCGCTGAATCCGCGCTGCTGGATCTGCGTGCCCATGGCACCGTCGAGCAGCAGGATGCGCGCGGACAGTGCAGCGCGCAGCTCGTCGGTGCAGTCCGGACGTAGGGCGGAGGTGTCGGGCACAGATGCCTTCCTGGAGAGCCGGCGGCGAACGCCACGGGCGTGCCGAGGCCGCTGCCCCAGCGATGGACCAGCGGATCAGGGCCAATCATACGGACGTCAGGCGCCGTACCCCCGCCAATCAGGCCCTGTGACGTCTCCTCCGCTGCCGAGCGGCGAGCAGACGCCGAACCGGGTTGCGTTCCCGGAAACGCGCGTCGGCCGGTCGTAGGCTGGGTGTCATGAGCACCCCGAGTTCTGCGGAGTGGCCGAAGCTCGTCGACCCGGTGCTGGTGGCCGCCTTCGAGGGGTGGAACGACGCGGGCGACGCGGCCAGTGACGCCGTCGAGCACCTGGAGCTCGTCTGGGACGCGCAGCCGCTGGTCGAACTCGACCCCGACGACTACTACGACTTCCAGGTCAACCGGCCGACGGTCTCGCTTACCGACGGCATCTCCCGGCGCATCACCTGGCCGACCACCCGGTTCTCCTACTGCCGGCCGCCCGGCGCGGACTTCGACGTCGTCCTGATGCACGGCATCGAGCCGAACATGCGCTGGCGCGCGTTCTGCGCGGAGCTGCTGGAGGTCATCAACGCGCTCGACGTCCAGGTCGTCGTGTCGTTGGGGGCGCTGCTGTCCGACACGCCACACTCGCGGGCCACCCAGGTCACCGGCAGCGCGTACGACCCCGACTCGGCCAAGCGCTTCGGCCTCGAGCGTTCGCGCTACGAGGGGCCGAGCGGCATCGTCGGCGTGCTGCAGGACGCGTGCGTGGCCAACGGCATCCCGGCGATCTCGTTCTGGGCCGGCGTGCCGCACTACGTCTCCCAGCCGCCGAATCCGAAGGCCACGCTGGCGCTGCTGCGCGGGGTCGAGGAGGTCATCGACCTCGCCATCCCGCTGGCCGAGCTGCCGCAGCAGTCCGACGAATGGCAAAAGCTCGTCGACGAGATGGCCGCCGAGGACGAAGAAGTCACCGAGTACATCCGCAATCTCGAAGAACGCGACGACGAGATCGACCGCAGCGAGATGAACGACGTCTCCGGCGACGCCATCGCGCGCGAGTTCGAGCGCTACCTGCGCCGCCGTGCCCGCGGTGGTGGGCACGCCGGCGGCCCGTTCGGCGGCTGACCGCCTCCGTCGCTCGACTCCCCCATCCGGGCCGGAGGCCCGCGTTACCCCGCGCCGCTCTCCTCGTGCCGGCCCCGGCCGTCCGGCGTCCGACGCGGATGCGGGATTCGGATCAATAGCTGTCGGCCGAGAGGACCTCGCCGCCGGCGCGAGTGCCCAGCGACCAGTAGGTCTGCGTGTCGATCGTCTCCTTGAGGAACTTGACCGACCCGT
>NZ_CAXTQF010000111.1:0-5626 GCF_964246335.1 uncultured Jatrophihabitans sp.
GAACAGCCCGACCCCTGAGGGTTCAGGCTGTCCGCGATGTCTTGAGAGATCACATGGGTGGAGCTGAGGGGACTCGAACCCCTGACCCCCACACTGCCAGTGTGGTGCGCTACCAGCTGCGCCACAGCCCCGTTCGCCGCGGCTCGAGGCTGCGGCGGAACGCCACGACACTACACGTGCGCGCAGCGCCGAGATCGGCCGCATCCGCGCGATGCGCGACACGCCCACCCGCTGCACCCCCCGGATTACGGGGTTTTCAGGTGCAACCGCGATACTAGGGTCCGCAAGACACCAACGATCAGAGGAGACCTCGT
The DNA here is from genome assembly GCF_964246335.1 of uncultured Jatrophihabitans sp. Lineage (GTDB taxonomy): Bacteria > Actinomycetota > Actinomycetes > Mycobacteriales > Jatrophihabitantaceae > Jatrophihabitans. The sequence continues at coordinate 315 of NZ_CAXTQF010000111.1, forward strand.
GAACCGCAAGGAACTGGTGACCGCAGTCGCCGACGGTGCAGACCTCGAGCAGAAGACGGTCGACGCCGTGCTGCGCTCGCTCCAGGCCACGCTCGAGAGCGCTGCCGCCAAGGGCGACAAGGTCAGCGTTCCCGGCTTCTTCGCGCTCTCGGTCGGCAAGCGTGCCGCCCGCGAAGGCCGCAACCCTGCCACCGGCGCCACCATCCAGATCCCGGCCGCCAACACGGTGAAGCTCACCGCCGGCAGCTCGCTGAAGGATGCCGCGAACAAGAAGTAGGCGCACCACAAACGACGAAGCCGGCCCTCGCGCGAACAGCGCGTGGGCCGGCTTTTCGTGTCCGACGGGTGAGCCGCCGCGCGGTGCACGCCGCTGATCAACAGCAGCTTCCGGTCGTCCCAGCGACCATCACCGCCTGTTGATCACCGGGAGGTTTTGCGGGTCAGCGGGAGGTTTGGCGGGTCAGCGAGCGGGCAGCGCGGGAGAGCGTCAGCCGGAGGACTTGGCGCCCGACGGCTTGGCCGCGGCCGGGGACGACTTGGCTGGGGACGTCGCCGGCGTCGACGCAGGAGTCGACGCAGGAGTCTTCGGCGACGGCGTGGGCGACGGGTCCGGCGCCGGGCCGTTCTTCGCCGCGGCAGCAACAGCCTTGTTCAGCGCCGCCAGCGTGTTGCCGATCTTCTTGCCGTTGACCTTGACGGTCGGCGTGCCGCTGACGCCGCCCTCGCTGGCCCGGTCGGTCTGCGCAGCAACCAGTGCCTTGTGCGTCTGCGACGACACGCACGAGTCGAAGGTGGTCGCGGCGCTGCCGGTGATGCCGACGGCCTTGCCGTAGGTCTGTAGATCGGCGTCCGGGCGGCCGTAGGAGTTTTCCGCCGGCTGCACCTTCTTGCCCTTGTAGTCGCCGTAGAGCAGCGTGTAGTAGCGGAAGTAGTCGTCGACTGAGACGTCGGACGCGCACATGGCGGCGTTGGCCGCGCGGGTCGAGTACTTGTTGCCGTTGGACGACGCGTCCAGGAACGCGATCATGTGGATGCGCAGCTGCGCTTTGTTGGCCTTGACGTCCGCGGCGATCGTCTTGCCGGCCGAGGCCTCGTACGCCTCGCAGACCGGGCACTGGAAGTCCTCGTACAGATCAATGGTGGCCGCGGCCTTCTTGCCATAGACCACGCCGTTCGCGACGGTCGCGTTCTTCGCGGTCAACGTACCGGCGATCTTCGACCGGCCGGACTGCACGCCGACGCCGATCAGCACGATCAGGACGGTGAGCGCAGCGAGCGAGGCCGTCACCCATGCGGTGCGCGAGCGGGCCGCCTTGCGCCGCTGCTCGAGCATCACGTTGTACTTGCGCCGGCCCTGGTCGGTGCGCATCCGCTTGGCCGACGGCGGCTCGACGTGGTCGTTGCGGGCGAGGTACTCGTCCAGCGAGAACCGGGTCGCCGCCCACACCACGAGATATGCGGCGAGCACCAGCAGCCCGATGTCACGCAGGATGTCCCACGCGTAGTTGGTGGAGCCCTGCGTCGCGCCGCCGCCGCCGAAGCAGCCGCACTCGAGCTGGATGCCGCGCGCGGCCGCCTGCACCAGCCCGATGAGGAACACCAGGAACAGCACGCCGGCCACCGCGGCGACGATCCGGGTGAGGATGCCGAGCACCAGCATCACGCCGACCACCAGCTCGAGCACCGGCAGCCCGTAGGCGATCGCCTTGGACAGCCACTCCGGCGTCGCGTCGTAGGCGCGCACCGCCAGCAGGAACGTGCGCGGGTTGGCGAGCTTGGACAGCGACGCCCAGATCCACACCGCGCCGAGGAACAGCCGGATGACCGTGCCCACCCACGGCCGCGCCTGCGGCCACGTCATGATCGCTTCTCCGTCACGGACGACGATTGTGCCGCAGCCGGCTCAGCGCGCATCTCAGGTCGTGCCCTTGGCGACCAACGGGAGGTCGTGCGCGATCTGCTGCTGCTCGTTGGAGCTCTCCAGGAACGTGACGTGCGCGAGGTCGTCCGGGCCGTAGAGCAGCGTCTGCGCGGAGTGCGTCTGGCCGCCGTCCTCGGCCACCGTGACGTGCGCGGCGGCCTGCGCGGCGTCGATCTCGGCCTGCGTGCCGCGCAGCCCCACCCAGTGCCCCGGCGCGTGGCCGCGCAGCGTGCCCAGCCACTGCGCGATGACCGGTCCGGTGTCGTGCTGGACGTCGGTGCTGACGAACACGACCCACGTCTGCTTGGCGACGGCCGGCGAGACCTTGCTCAACGCGAGCCGGATGTCGGCCATCGTCTCCGGGCAGACGTCCGGGCACTGCGTGTACCCGAAGTAGAGCATCGTCGGCTGCTTGGCCGTTTGCTGACCGAAGGAGAACGGCTTGCCCGCGGTGTCGGTGAGCGTGAACTGCGGCCGCGGCTGGCCCGGGTCCAGCCCGGCGCCGAGGAACGTCCCGCCGCTGTTGTCGTTGAGGTCCGAGCCCTTCGGGCGCGACGCGGGGTGCGACCCGCTCGACGAGCAGCCCCCCAGCACGAGAGCGAGCGCGACGAGGGCGGTGAGCACGGCGGTGATGCGGCGGTTCACGAGTGGGCTCCAGACATGGCGGGCATCGGCGCGGACGCTGCGGGTGCCGATGCAGTTGGTGCGGGGGCGCCGACGGCGATCACCGGCGCGACGACGTCGACGGTGCCGGCGGTGCGGAAGTCGAGGTCGATGTTGACGTGGTCGCCGACGTGCAGCGGCGCGACGAGCTGCGAGATCATCAGGTGGCTCTGCCCGGTGGTCAGCACGAAGTCGCCGTGCGCGGGGACGGTGACGCCGCCCGTCATCGCGTGCATAGCACCGCTCCTGTCCATGACGTGCAGCTGCGCGGACAGCCCCGCACCCGTGCTGACGCCCTCGAGCACGTCCGGCCGGTTGGTGCCGTTGCGGACGGTGAAGTAGCCGGCAGCCACCTGCGTCGGCGGCACCGGCTCGCGCACGTACGCACCGGTGACCGCGAGCTGGCCCGGCGTGCTGTGCGCCGGCGCCGCGCTCGACTCCGGCACGGCGGCGCGCACCAGCCCGGCCGCGCCCAGCGCCAGCACGAGCACGCCCGCGGCGACGCCCGGCCACGGCACCCTCACGACGCCGCCCCACGGCGCCGGCGCGACGTCAGAACTGCCAGGCCGAGGGCGGCCGCGGCCAGCACCAGCGCGACGATCGAGAGCACCACCGGTCCAGTGTCACTCGCCGCCGCCTGCGGCTTCGCAGCGGTGACCCGCGGGCCGTCCCCCGCCGCCAGCGTCAGCACCGGCGCAGGGTTCTCCGGCTCGGCGCTCGAGCCGGGAGCCGGCGTCTCGATCCAGCGGACCACGCTGCCGTCGCTGTAGGTCTGCAGCGCCCGGAAGGTGATCGACGACGCATCGGGGAGCTGGCCGGCGATGACGGTAAACGCGCCGAACTCCCCCGGCCTGAGCGCGTGCCCGGGCTGCGCGGTCCAGGTGATCTGCGTGACGGCGCTGGTGATGTCGCCGTCGTCGGTCTTGATCGGCTGCGCGAGTCTCGACGTCCTCTGTACGTGCGTCCAACCGGGCAGTGGCTCGACGAGCACCGACGCGATCGGCGTGCTCGTCGGCAGCACGACGGTCAGCGCGGTGGTGTCGGCCTGCTTCTCCACCGGCACTCGGAAAGTGATCTCCTGGTCGCTGCCGCCGCGCTGGGCGCCGGGCGCGGTGACCGTGACGTGCGCGTCGGCGCTCGCGGCGAACGCGAGCGCGGCGACTGCCGCTGCCAGGAGGAGCAGCGCGACTGTGCGGATGCGGTGCATGGGTGCCTTTCCGTGCAGATTTCCGTGCGGATTTCAGTGCAGGTCGACGACGGTGTCCGTGGTGACGGCGTCGTATTGGCCGGACGTCAAAGTGAGGTCGATCTCCCACGCCCCGGCGACGGGCAGCGACGCCCGGCCGGACCACGACGTGCCGGTGCGGCGCAGCGGCACGGTGATCGGGCCGAGCTGCCGGGCGTGCTGCGTCGCGGTGGCGGTGACCGACTCGGTGGTGGTGTCGGGTGTGACGGTCAGGTCGACGGCGCCGTGCGTGCCGGGATCGACGGTGACGCTGACGTGCTTGCCGTTGCCGAGCGGCGCAGTCCTGGTGATCGGCTGCCGGTAGTCGGCAGCGAGCGCCTCCTTGCCGCGCGGCTGCCCGACGAGCACCGCCGTCATCAGCAGTACCGCGACGCCGATCATCGCTTCGACGTAGACGGCCCGGCGCAGCCGCTCGGTGGACACGTCGGCGTCCGGGTCGGCTGCGGACTCGACCGGCTCGGCGGCGGCGGTGGCCGTCATCGCGTACGCGACGGCGCGGCCGCGCACGAGGCGGCGGGACAGGTTGGCCACCGCGAGGATGCCGATGAACAGCACGATCTTGACGACGACGAGCACCCCGTAGTCAGTGGTGAAGATCGCGTGGACGGTGCCGATGCCGCGCCAGGCGGCGTAGGTGCCGCTGCCGGCCAGCACGACGACGGCCACGAACGCGGTGCGGGAGAAGACGGGCAGCACGCCGCGCAGCTCGGCGTCGTCGCGGCGCGGGAGCAGGGCGCCCACCAGCATGATCAGGCCACCGAGCCAGACGGCCATCGCGCCGATGTGCAGGACGTCCAGGACGAGGGAGATCCACGCGGGGCTCGTGGTGGCCGCGTGCCCGGAGCCGGAGAAGGTCGCGAGCACGCCGACGCCGAGCACGCCGGCGAGCACGTCTCGCCGCGCCGGTTCGGCGCGCGGTTGCAGCGCGGCGGCGAGCAGCGGCGCGAGCAGGCCGAGGAGCACCAGCCGCACGCAGTGCAGCACGCCGTAGTCGATGTGCAGCGTGGCGTCGAGCAGCGACGGGTCGGTGATCCTGCCCAGCCCGTCCCCCGCCGAGTACGGCCCCTGCACGAGCAGCTCGAGCAGCGCGCCGACCGTCGCTGCCGCCCAGCCCGTCCACACCAGCCGGCGCGCGCGGCGCTCGTCGCGCCCGGCCGCCCAGACCGTCAGCAGCAGCCACGCCCCGCCGAGCAGTGCGACGCCGCCGTAGGAGATCCACCGCGAGACGTCCAACGCCGCGCCGGTGAGGACGTCGTCGTTGCCCGTCATCCCGGCGTTGGTGCGTACCAGCGCCCCGTTGCCGACGACGAAGCTGACGGTGCCGGCGACGGGGTGCGAGTCGGCGGAGATCACCCGGTAGCTCGCGGTGTAGCTGCCGTCGCCGAGCCCGGTACGCAGCGTGTCCGCGACCTTCGCGGCGTCCCCGCCCGGGTGGTCGTCGGCTACCAGCCGGGCAGCGCCTCGGCGGGCACGCAGGAGCGG
>NZ_CAXTQF010000112.1:0-5491 GCF_964246335.1 uncultured Jatrophihabitans sp.
TCGTCGCCGACATCGTGCCGGACAACTTCGCTGCCGCGGGCATCTCGCTCGTAATCGTCGGCAGCGTCGTCGTCGTTGCCGCGCAGATGTACGCCACGGTGGCCCGCGAGCCCGACGACATGCCTGACGAAGTGCTCGCCGCGCGCTACTAGTGTCGGGGTGTGGCCGATGTCAGCGTCCGCACCGCGACCGAGGCCGATGCGCAGCAGCTCGGCCGCATCCAGGTGGACACCTGGCGGCTCGCGTACGCGCAGGTGCTGCCCGAACCGGTGTTGAGCGGGCTCACGCCCGACCTGGCCGCGGGCCAGTGGGCGTCGGCGATCACCGCACCGCCGTCGGCACAGCACCACGTGTTGGTCGCGCTCGAACAGCAGTGGTTGGTCGGCTTCGCCGCGTCCGGGCCGGTCGTCGACGTCGAGCCCGACGACCCGCCGGCGGACACGACGTCGGAGCTGGCACTCGTGCTCGTCGAACCGCGGTGGGGTCGACGAGGGCACGGGTCGCGACTGCTGGCGGCGACCGTCGACCACGCCCGCGCCGACGGCATGACCCGCGGCGTGTGCTGGATCCCCGAACAGGACGAGGTGACCCGCGAATTCCTCGTCTCCGCCGGCTGGGCGCCGGACGGGCTGGCCCGCGCGCTGGACACCGGCGCGGGCGAGCTACGGCAGATCCGGCTGCAGACGTCATTTGTCGACGAGGGGTGAACGCGGTGAGTTTCGACGGCTTCCCCATCGCCGCGCTCGATTTCTACGAAGACCTCGAGGACGACAACTCCAAGACGTTCTGGCAGGCGCACAAGCACGTCTACGACGAGTCGGTGCGCGCGCCGATGGAGGCGCTGCTGCTCGAGCTGGAGAAGCCGTTCGGTCCGGCGAAGCTGTTCCGCCCGTATCGCGACGTGCGCTTCAGCAAGGAGAAACTAGGAAGAGGTACACAGCGGTGAGCGTCGCCGGGACGAAACTCGGAGCGTCGCAGTCTCTCGTGTCCGGCGAGTGGACCTGGCCCGTGCACGGGATGCGACACCCTCCCGAGGGCGACACGTCCGGCTGGTACTGGTGGAGCGGCGAGTGGTCCGATGCCGCCGACTTCTTCCTTCCGCTGCACGCAGCCCATCTCATGGAACGGTGTCCGCAGGTAGCGGAATACCTGGAAGCCCCGCCCGGCACCCGAGTTCTGCTGGCTCAGGGACACGCAGACGTCTGGACGGACGAAGCACTTCTCGACATATAAGGCTTCGCTAGCGTGGAGGCGTGGCGTTCACCGGTATCCCTGTCGCTGCCCTCGACTTCTATGAGGACCTCGAGGATGACAACTCCAAGACGTTCTGGCAGGCGCATAAACACGTGTACGACGAGTCGGTGCGCGCGCCGATGGAGGCGCTGCTGCTCGAGCTGGAGAAGCCGTTCGGTCCGGCGAAGCTGTTCCGCCCGTATCGCGACGTGCGCTTCAGCAAGGACAAGACGCCGTACAAGACGCACCAGGGCGCGTGGTTCGGCGAGTCGTCGGTCTACGTGCAGGTCGGCGCGTCCGGGCTGTGGCTCGCGGCCGGGTACTGGCGGATGAGCTCGGGTCAGATCGATCGCCTGCGCCGCGGCGTGCACGACGACGTCGCCGGGCCGCAGTTGCACCGCACCGTGGAGACCCTGCGGCGAAAAAGGCTGAACGTCGGCGGCGAGCAACTGACCCGGGTGCCGAGCGGTTACGCCAAGGACCACCCGCGGGCCGATCTGCTGCGGCACAAGACGCTCACCGTCACCCGCGATCTCGGCGCGCCCGACTGGCTCGCGACGCCCGCGGCCAAGCGAGAGATCACCAAGGTGTGGCGGGCGATGGCGCCGCTCGTGTCCTGGCTCGACATACACGTCGGCCACGACTAGCGCCGGACGAGATCAGGCGAGCGTCTCGAGGTAATCGAGCAGGTCCGCCCACATCGCGGTGCGCAGCGGCAGCGGCATGCCGTTGTTCGCGCCCGACGGGCCGGGCAGCACGAAGGCCGGCACGCCTGCGACCTGCCAGGACAGTGCGCCGTGCTCGCGCGGCAGGCGCTCCCCCGCGGCCCGTGCGTACGACGACGCCGCGGTCTTGCTCACGAATGCGACGACGTCGGGAGCGCACCGGCGGATGCGTTTGTGGAAGCCGCGCACGTCGAACACCGGCGGCTCGCCCGGTTCGGAGCGCCGGGTGCGGACGAGGTCGGTCAGGCCGATGCCGAACGCCGGCAACCGGTGGTCGTCGGCAGGCTGCAGTTGCTCGGGCATCAGCCCGCTGGCATGCAGCAGGTACCAGAACTGGTTGCCGGCGCCGGCGTAGTAATGCTCCTGTTCGGCGCGGTGCCAGGCTGCGATGGTGCCGGCGACGACGATCCGCACCGACGGATCGAGCAGGTCGGTCAGGCTCACAGATCGAGCAGGGCTTCCAGGCCGACGGTGAGGCCGGGTCGGGTCATGACGTTGCGCACCCCGAGCAGGACGCCGGGCATGAACGACACCCGATCGAGCGAGTCGTGCCGGATGGTCAGCGTCTCACCCTCGGCGCCGAAGACGATCTCCTGGTGCGCGACCATGCCGGCGATACGCAGGGCGTGCACGCGCACGCCGTCGACGTCCGCACCGCGCGCGCCGTCGAGGGCCTGTGTCGTCGCGTCCGGCGCGGCACCGAGGCCGGCGTCCCGGCGCGCTGCGGCGATCAGCTGGGCCGTCCGTGCGGCGGTGCCGCTCGGCGCGTCTGCCTTGTTCGGGTGATGCAGCTCGACCACCTCGGCCGACTCGTAATAGGCCGCCGCCACCTGCGCGAACTTCATCGACAGCACCGCACCGATGCCGAAGTTCGGCACGATCAACACACCGGTTGACGGTGAGTCGGCCAGCCATTCCCGCACCGTGTTCAACCGCTCGGTGGTGAAGCCGGTGGTGCCGACGACGGCGTGGATGCCCTGGTCGATGGCGAACCGGATGTTGTCCATGACAACGTCCGGGTGCGTGAAGTCGACGAGCACCTGGGAGTCGGCGTCGGCGACGCTGAACAACCAGTCACCCGCGTCGACCATCGCCACGAGTTCGAGATCGGCTGCAGCATCGACGGCCTTGCACACCTGCTGGCCCATCCGCCCACGGGCACCCAGCACGCCGACCCGGATCGTGTCGCTCATCGTGTCCTCGCCTCAGACCGCGCCGTCGAAGTCGTGCTTGCCGAACGGACCCACGACCGTCAGGCACCGCGGCCGGGCAAGCAGGTCGTCGGCGACCTCGGCGACGTCGCGCGCCGTGACGGCATCGACGCGCGCGAGCACCTCGTCGACGCCCATGATGTCGTCATAGGCGATCTCGTTCTTGCCGATGCGCGTCATCCGTGAACTCGCGTCCTCCAGACCGAGCACGATGGCGCCGCGCATCTGGCCCTTGCCGCGCTCGATTTCGTCCAGCCCGAGATCGCCGGCCGCGACGGCCTGCAGCTCGCCGGTCATCAGCGACAGGACCTCGTCGGCCTTGCCCGGCTGGCACCCGGCGTAGACGCCGAACTGCCCGGCATCGGCGAAGCCACTGGTGTAGGAGTACACGGAATACGCCAGCCCACGCTCCTCGCGGATGCGTTGGAACAGCCGGGAGCTCATGCCGCCGCCCAAGGCGGAGGAGAGCACGCCGAGCGCGAAGCGGCGCGGGTCGTGGCGCGACAGCCCGTGGCAGCCGAGCACGATGTTGGCCTGCTCGGTGTCGTCGTCGATGACGGCGACGGGAACGGCCGGGCGGCCCGCGGTGGCGACCGACCCGGGCCGCGCGGGTTGCGCAGTCTGCGTCGGTTCCAGCTGCTCGTCGAAGGCCCGGCGCACGCGCTGCACCACTGCTGCGTGCTCGACGTTGCCCGCGACCGCGACGACCATCGCGTTCGGCAGGTACCGGCGGGTGTAGTACCCGTGGATCTGTCGCCGGGTGAGGGCGCGCACCGACTGCTCGGTACCGAGGATCGGCCGGCCGATCGGGACGTCGCCGAACAGCGCGGTGGAGAACTCGTCGTGCACGAGGTCGCCCGGGTCGTCGTCGCGCATCGAGATCTCCTCGAGCACGACGCCGCGCTCGATGTCGACGTCCTGAACGGCGATGGTCGCGTTGAGTACGACGTCGGTGACGATGTCGATCGCGACGTCGAGGTCACGGTCGACAACCGTCGCGTAGAAGCAGGTGTACTCCTTCTCGGTGAAGGCGTTGAACTCGCCGCCGACGTCGTCCATGGCGCGGGCGATGTCCAGCGCGCTGCGCGTGCCTGTGCCCTTGAACAGCAGGTGCTCGAGGAAGTGGCTGGTGCCGGCGAGCGACGGCGACTCGTCGCGCGACCCGACGGGCACCCACACGCCGACGCTGGCGCTGCGGACACCGGTCATCGCCTCGGTGACGACGCGCAGGCCACCGGGCAGCGTGGTGCGGCTGATCAGGCCGCCGCCGGTCGCGTTCGTCAGCGCAGAGGTACTCGCACGCCGGAGTGGTCGGGTGGGCGGTGCTGCGGTCATCCGCCTGATCCTACGGATGCACGGCGGTAGCGCACCGGCGCCGGCCACCGGTCCCGGGTGCTAGCTCCGCGCGGACGCCCACAGGCGTTGGATCGTTTCCGGGCCCGTGATGGCTACGACCGGGAAGTGCCACGGTCGGACGCGGTCGACCCAGGCGACCGCAACGCGAAGCAGGCCCAGCATCGGCCACGCCCGCAGCACCAGGCCGGTGGTCAACCCGAATGCCGGCGCGACCAGCCAACTGAACAGGGCGAGCGTGATGCCCGCAGCCGTGCCGTGACCGGCGGTGCGGACCCCGACCGCGAGCCAGGCGGCGAGCAGACCGACCGCGCAGGTCGTCACGAGCCAGGCCAGCCACAGCCCGTTGTTGACGTGCAACGCGGTGGCCGGCAGCGCGCCGAGGGTCAGGATGGCGAGCAGCAGGGCGCCCAGGGCGACGGCGGAGAACCGGCGCGGCCGGCGCTGCTCGTAGCACGGCAGCGGTGTCAGCGGATGCTCGGCCAGCATGGCGTCGGCGTCGGTGTAGAGGCGCGCGGACGGATAGCGCACGGCCACCCGCCGGCGCAGCCACTGCGGCGCGCGCGGGCTGAGCCATACGGCGTCGATGCGCGCGTGCTGGGCGCGCACACCCTGCGTGCCGGCGACGACCGAGCCCCAGCACGAGACGACCGCCTGGACGTGCCGGGTGTTGCGGTTCTGTCTGGCGGCCGTCGCGCTGCCGTACGCGTAGAAGCCGCACTCGCAGTCGTCGTCCGGAACGGCGTGGGCCGGGCGTCCGTGGTGGCCGGTGGGCGGCGAGCAGGTCGCCGTGTTCTCGCCGTCGTACCAGACCCCGCCGGAGTAGAGGGGCAGCAGGGCACCGGACGCGTCGACGCGGAACGTGCGCAAACCGACGATCTCACCGACCAGCGGTTCGCTGCCGCCGAAACCGCGCACCGGCCCTACCGGGTGAAGGTCGGGTTCGGCGCGGGCGGTCCGGGCACGGGC
>NZ_CAXTQF010000113.1:0-5445 GCF_964246335.1 uncultured Jatrophihabitans sp.
AGCACGGACACCTGGCCGTCGGTGACGCCGACGATCAGTGCCTGATCGCCGACATGCACGACGGCGATGGAGGCGCTGCGGCTCAGTTGCTGGCGGCCGAGCACATCGATCAGACCCTGGCCGCCACCGCGTCCGCTCTTGCGCATGCGCCGGGCGAGCAGCCAGACGATGCCCAGTACCGCGGCGAGCGAGACGGTGAGCCGGCCGAGCAGGGCGACGGTGTCCATCGGTCAGCGCGTGCTGTCGTCGCCGACGATGTGCGTGATGCGCAGCGCGTAGTTCTCGTCGACGACCACGACCTCGCCGCGGGCCATCAGCCGGCCGTTGACGTAGAGGTCGGCGGGGTCTCCGGCGGCGCGGTCGAGTTCGACGACGGCACCCGGACGCAGGCTGAGCAGCTGGTTGACGGTCATCTGCGCGCGCCCGAGCTCGGCGCTGGCCTGCATCTCGACGCCGCGCAGCAGGTCGAGCCGCTCCGCCGGGACGGGCTGTGATGCGGCGGGCGCGGTGGCGCCGGCGTCCGCAGGTTCCGCGCGCAGGCCCAGCGCGATCGCCGCGCGCGCCCCTTGTGCGCCCTGTAGCGCCACCATGCCGCTGTTGTCGAAGCCGTCGATGCGGGTGCGGGCCAGTCGTGGCTCGACGCTCTGTGCGACGCCGGGCGCCACGGTGCCGAGCGCGGTGACGACCGCGTCGACCGCCGGCGCGAGCGCTGCGGTGAGGTCGGCCCCCGGCCCGGCGGCGAGCACGGCGCCCAGTTCCGCGTCGACGAAGATGGCGAACTCGCCGCTGACGCGGCCGCCGAACGGCACGAAGATCGCCGCCGTGAACGTCTCGATGGACTCGGTCTCGACGAGCGTCACGGGTTCGCCGATCGTCAGCGCGCCCGTGACGGCGGCGGCCGCCCCCTCGAGCAGCGCGCCTGCGGACGGCGCGAGTGTGCTGGTCATCGCATCTCCTTCTGGGTCGTCGCAGCGCTGGCGGTGATCAGCGCGGCCAGTTGCTGGCCGGCGCGGCCGGCGACTGCCTGGCCCACGGGCGAACCGCCGACGAGCACGTCGAGCGGGTGGCCGACGCGGTGCGTGAGGGGGACGAGGTCACCGACCTGCAGGTCGAGCACCACGGTCGAGTCGATCGGCGTCGCCGCGAACCGCACCTGCATCTCGACCGGGACGTCTGCCAGCCGCTCGCGCAACAGCGGATGTGCGGTGGAGGAGTCGTCCTGGCCGTGCTCGCGGGGTTTGGCGGTCAGCCGCGGCAGCAGCCGGTTGAGCGGCAGGCACAGCGTGAGCGGGGCGTTCTCCCGACCCACGGCGAGGTCGAAGGTGATGACGACGACCGCGTCCGCTGCGCTGGCGACCTGCAGGAACTGCGGGTTGTACTCGATCGGCCCGGCGGTGATCGTCACCGCGGCGATCGACTCGAAGGCGTACACCAGCACGCCCAGCATCTGGTCGATGAGCTTGCCGCAGATCGAGGTCTCGATCTCGGTGAGCGGGCGGTCCGGCTGTGTCCCACCGGGGCCGCCGAGCATGTGGTCGAACGCGGCCAGCGCGACCGGCAGCGACATCTCCAACGCGCCCGTGCCGATCGGGTCGATCTCCAGCGGCACCATGAGCGTCTGGACGGCGAGCGAGGAGACGTATTCGTCGTAGCTGTACTGCGCGATGTCGGACACGTCGACCTGACAGACCTGACGCAATCCGCTGGTCAGCACCGTCGTCAGCCGCTTCGCGAACGTGTCCGAGGCCATCTGCAGCGAGCGAACGTGGTCGCGCGACAGTTTCGTCGGCCGACGGAAGTCGTACGGGTTGACGGCCTGCCCGCCTGTGGGCGCAGGCGGCGGCGTGACCAGCTCGGTCACGGGCGTCAGTGGCACGCGCTCCCCATCGACCGCGGGTCGCGAAACATGAGGGCGCGCGGGCAATTGCCTCCGGATGGGACGAACCGGAGGTCATCGACCGGCCGCCCGGCGTCGGGCGGCCGGCGCCGTCAGTCGACGAGGAACGTGTTCAGGTACAGGGCGTACACCTCGCCCGGGTACGCCTTCTTGATCTTGGTCGTCAGGTCCGTCTCCAGTTTCTGGCGTTCGGTGTTGGTCAGGGTGCCGCGGTCGAGGCCGGTGAACTCGTTGATGACGAGCTGTCCCGCCTGGCTCGAGTCGAAATCGGCCGATTTCGCCTTGCCGGCGACGAGTTGGATCGAGATGCCGACCTTCAGGTAGTGGCTGTCGGCGAGGTTGAGGATGGTCGGGTCCATCTTCACGGTCTCGCCCGCCTTCGGTGGCGCGGGCTTGGGTTTCGGCGCCAGGAACTTGTACGCGCCGCCGCCCACGACGAGCAGGACGACCAGCACGATGATGATCAGCTTCTTCTTCGACTTCTTCGGCGCGCCGTCCGTTTCGGCGTCGGCCTCGGCGGGCCGGGTCTTCATCGCGGTCATGGTGGTCTCCGTGGTGCGTGGTCGGGTTCGGCGGTAACGGTCGGGTCAGGGGGAGCCGGCGGCCTGCAGGTCGGCCGCCGCGGTGCTGGGCAGATCACTGCGCACGACGATCTCGACGCGCCGGTTGAGCGTGGCCGCGCGCGGGTCGCTGCGTGGGTAGAGCGGGTTCAGGTCGTTGAGGCCTACTGCGGACAGGCGCTGCTCGGGCAGCCGGTGCGCGGTGAGGTACCGCACGACGGCCGACGCCCGTGCCGAGGACAGCTCCCAGCCCGAGGGGTACGGGTAGGTGCTGGCCCGTTCCTGGTTCGTGTAACCGTCCACCTCGATGCTGCGCTTCTGCGGGACCAGCGGCGGTGTGACCGAGGCCAGGATGCGCTGGCCCTGCGCCAACAGCCGGGCGCTGTTCCCCGGGAAGATCAGCGAGTTCGTCACCACGGTGATGACCAGCCCGCGATTGGTGATCGCGAACCGGACCGAGTTGCGCAGGCCGTGGGCCGCGAGCGACTTCGCGATCGCTTTCTCGATCGCCTTGAAGTTGGCGACCTCCTTGCTGACGTCCTGCTTCGTGTAGCCGCCGGGTAGCACCGCCGAGCTATTGGTCACCGCCTTGTTCATGTTGTTCGACGGGACCATGGGGTTGCCGGTCAGTGAGGTCGACATGGCCTTGGTGCTGTTGTCCTCGCCTTTGTCGAGCAGGCCCGCGCCGCCGCTGAGCATGCCTTTCGTCCCGTCGCCGAACACCGCGGCCAGCGAGGTCTTCAGCGAGATGAACTTCGAGGTGTTCACGACCGAGATCGAGAACAACACGATGAACAGCACGAGCAGGAGGGTCAACATGTCGGCATAGGTCACCAGCCAGCGTTCGGCGCCGCCTTCCTCGTGCTCCTCGGCGTGCCCGCGGCGGCCCGCACCCCGGGCACCGCGGGCCTTCGGCGGCGGCATCAGGCCGCCTCCTTCTCCGAGGATTCGGCCTGCGGGAGCATGCTGTTGAGTTTCTGCGCCACGAGTCGCGGGTTGGAGCCGGCCTGGATGGCCAGCACGCCCTCGATGGTCATCTCCATCTGTTCGCACTCGACCGCGCTCACCCGCTTGAGCCGGTTGGCCACCGGGAACCAGAAGACGTTGGCCGTCATGACACCCCAGAGCGTGGCGACGAACGCGGAGGCGATCTTCTCGCCGAGGGTCGACGGGTCACCCAGGTTGCCGAGCACGTGCACGAGCCCGAGCACGGTGCCGATGATGCCGATGGTCGGCGCGAAGCCGCCCATGTCGTGGAAGATCTTGGCCGCGTGTGCGTCGTTCGCACGCTTCGTGTCGATCTCGGAGCCGAGGATCTCGGCCACCTCGTCGGCGTCGGTGCCGTCGATCGCCATCTCCAGCGCCTTGCGCAGGAACGGGTCCTCGACCTCGGTGACATCGCCCTCGAGCGCGAGCAGGCCCTCGCGGCGGGCACGCTCGGCCATCGCGACGATCGCTGCCACGTTGGCGCTGGCGTCGATCTTCTTCGCCGTGAAGGCGCGGATGAGCGACTTGTGCAGGTTCTTCAGGTCCGGGAGCATGCCGCCGGCCACGGCGGCGCCGATCGTGCCGCCGAACACCAGGATCATCGGCGGGATCAGCAACATCGAGCCGATGCTCCCGCCGTCCATGATGAGCGACACGACGATGGCGCCGAGCGCCATGCCGATGCCGATGATCGTTGCCGGGTCCATCACGCGTCCCCGGGGTGCAGCGCCACGACGGTCGCCGGTGCGGTGGATTCACGTGCGGGCTTGGCCGACTGGTAGCCGCCGAGGGCGCTGGTGGGCGCGAAGCCGCCGCCGGCCTGCGCCGCGGACACCAGTTGCACCCGGTACTCGTGGATGAGCGTGATCAGCTCGTCCAGCGATTCGTGGATGACGTACTTGCTGCCGTTGACGAGGGTCACGACAGTGTCGGGGGTCGATTCGGCGCGCTCGATGAGATCCGGGTTGAGCGCGAAGACCGGCCCGCTGAGTCGGGTCAGCTGTAACACGGCGTCCGTCCTTGGTCCGTTTGTCGCGGGCCCGATCCGTGGGCCCACTGTTCCTATCGGCGGGACCGGCGTGATGCTGAGCGCCGGCCCCGCCGCTGGGCTGCTACTGCTTGAGGTTGACCAGCGTGTCCAGGATCTGGTCGCTGGTGGTGATCACCTTCGAGTTCGCCTGGAAGCCGCGCTGGGCGATGATCAGGTTGGTGAGCTCCTTCGAGAGGTCGACGTTGGACATCTCGACGTAGCCGGAGCTGATCGTGCCGCGCGAGCCGGTGCCCGGCGCGCCGACGTCGGCGGCGCCGGACGAGGCCGAGGCGACGAACTCGCTGTCGCCGACCTTGGTCAGTCCCTCGGGGTTGGGGAACGTCGCAAGGCCCACCTGGCCGAGCGAGACGGTGCTGCTGTCGCGCTTGATGCCCGAGATCGTGCCGTCCTGGCCGATCGAGTACGACACGTAGTCGCCCGAGTGCAGGGCGGAGAGGTCCAGTACCTTGCCGTCGGTGCCCTCGACCTCCGCGCCGTCGGGGGCGACCAGGTGACCGCTCTCGTCGAGCTCGAATGCGCCCGCTCGGGTGTACATCTGGGTGCCGCCCTTGGTCACCATGAAGAAGCCGTCGTTGTTGATCAGCATGTTGCTCGGCACTCCGGTGGGCTGCGACGCGCCCTGGGTGAAGTCCAGGTTCGTGGCCGCCAGCTTGACGCCGAGGCCGACCTGGGTGGCGTTCGTGCCGCCGGTGGACGCGGCGGTGGCGCCGGCGCCGGACAGCGTCTGCGAGAGCGTGTCCTCGAAGACGGTGGAACTTGACTTGTAGCCGGTGGTGTTGACGTTGGCGATGTTGTTCGCCGTGACGTCGAGCATCTGCTGGTGGGCGTCCAGCCCGCTGATGCCGGTGAACAGAGATCGCAACATGGTGACTCCTCGGGGGATGGGGGGTGCGGGTTCGGGGGGTGGCTAGCTGGTCTTCGGTGTCGTCACGCCCAGCACGCCGCTGAGC
>NZ_CAXTQF010000114.1:0-5352 GCF_964246335.1 uncultured Jatrophihabitans sp.
GCTCGACGAGCTCCATGATCTCCTCGTCGTCGACCATGTCGGCCTTGTTCAGCGCGACGACGATGTACGGCACGCCGACCTGACGGGCAAGCAGCACGTGCTCCTTGGTCTGCGGCATCGGGCCGTCGGTGGCCGCGACGACCAGGATGGCGCCGTCCATCTGCGCCGCACCGGTGATCATGTTCTTGATGTAGTCGGCGTGCCCGGGGCAGTCGACGTGCGCGTAGTGGCGCTGCTCGGTCTGGTACTCGATGTGCGCGATCGAGATCGTGATACCGCGCTGCCGCTCCTCGGGCGCCTTGTCGATCATGTCGAACGCCTCGGTGCTGGGGTTCAGCGTCGGGTACTTGTCGTGCAGCACGCGGGAGATGGCAGCCGTCAGCGTCGTCTTGCCATGGTCGATGTGACCGATGGTGCCGATGTTGACGTGCGGCTTCGTCCGCTCGAACTTGGCCTTCGCCACGGTGGATCCCTAACCCTTCGGTTGTCTGCCGGTCTGCTCTACGGAAGGTCCGTCTGCCGGCTGGTTTGACTGTTGTTGTTGAAGTTTCGGTGGGTGTTACTCGCCGGTCGCCTTGGCGACGATCTCCTTCGCCACGTTGGCCGGCACCTCGGCGTAGCTGTCGAACTGCATCGAGTAGCTGGCGCGACCCTGGGTCTTGGACCGCAGGTCGCCGACGTAGCCGAACATCTCCGACAGCGGGACGAGCGCCTTGACGACGCGCGCTCCGCCACGCTCCTCCATGGCCTGGATCTGGCCACGGCGGGAGTTGATGTCGCCGATGACGTCGCCCATGTTGTCCTCGGGCGTGGTGACCTCGACGGCCATCAGCGGCTCGAGCAGGACCGGGTTGGCCTTGCGCGCAGCGGACTTGAAGACCATCGAGCCCGCGATCTTGAACGCCATCTCGGACGAGTCGACGTCGTGGTAGCCGCCGTCGACCAGGGTGAACTTCACGCCGACCAGCGGGTAGCCGGCGAGGATGCCGTACTGCATGGCCTCCTGCGCGCCGGCATCCACCGACGGGATGAACTCCTTGGGGATGCGCCCGCCGGTGACCTTGTTCTCGAACTCGTAGGTCGGGCCGTCCGGGGTCATTTCCAGCGGCTCGAGCGCGATCTGCACCTTCGCGTACTGGCCGGAACCACCGGTCTGCTTCTTGTAGGTCAGGTCCTCGCGCTCGACCGCCCGCTTGATGGTCTCGCGGTAGGCCACCTGCGGCTTGCCGACGTTGGCCTCGACGCGGAACTCGCGCTTCATCCGGTCGACGAGGATCTCCAGGTGGAGCTCGCCCATGCCGGAGATGACGGTCTGCCCGGTCTCCTCGTCGTTGTGGACGCGGAAGGTCGGGTCCTCCTCGGCGAGCTTCTGGATCGCGATGCCCAGCTTCTCCTGGTCGCTCTTCGTCTTCGGCTCGATGGCGACATCGATGACCGGCGCCGGGAACGTCATCGACTCCAGCACGATCGGCTTGCCGGAGTCGGCGAGCGTGTCACCCGTCGTCGTCTGCTTCAGACCCGCCACGGCGATGATCTCGCCGGCTCCCGCACGCGAGAGCTCCTCGCGCTTGTTCGCGTGCATCTGGTAGATCTTGCCGATCCGCTCCTTGCGGTCCTTCGTGGAGTTGAGGACCTGCGAGCCCTGGTCGAGCACCCCGGAGTAGATGCGCACGAACGTCAGCTTGCCGAGGTGCGGGTCGGTGGCGACCTTGAACGCGAGCGCGGACATCGGCTCGGACTCGTCGGCGCCGCGCTCGGCCTCGGTGTCGCCGTCCTGCAGCGTGCCCTTGACGCCACCGACGTCCAGCGGCGACGGCAGGTAGTCGACGACCGCGTCGAGCAGCGGCTGCACGCCCTTGTTCTTGAAAGCGGTGCCGGTCAGCACCGGGTTGACGAGGTCGGCCAGCGTCGCCTTACGGATCGCGGCCTTGATCTCCTCGACCGAGAGCTCTTCGCCCTCTAGGTACTTCTCGGCGATCGAGTCGTCGACGTCGGCGAGCTGCTCGATGAGCTTCTCGCGGTACTCGGCGGCCTGGTCGGCCAGCTCGGCCGGGATGTCCTCGACCGAGTAGTCCTCGCCCATCTTGGTCTCGCCGCGCCAGGTGAGCGCGCGCATGCCGACGAGGTCGACGACGCCGATGAAGTCGGCCTCGTTGCCGATCGGCAGCTGCAGCACGAGGGCGTTCGAGTTGAGCCGCTCGCGCATCATGTCGACGCAGCGGAAGAAGTCCGCGCCGGTGCGGTCGAGCTTGTTGACGAAGCACATGCGCGGCACCGAGTACTTGTCGGCCTGGCGCCAGACGGTCTCGGTCTGCGGCTCGACGCCGGCGACACCGTCGTAGACGGCGACGGCACCGTCGAGCACGCGCAGCGACCGCTCGACCTCGACGGTGAAGTCGACGTGGCCGGGCGTGTCGATGATCTGGATGGTGTGACCCTTCCAGGTGCACTTCGTGGCCGCGGACGTGATCGTGATGCCGCGCTCCTGCTCCTGCTCCATCCAGTCCATCGTGGCGGCGCCGTCGTGGACCTCGCCGATCTTGTAGTTGATACCGGTGTAGAAGAGGATGCGCTCGGTCGTCGTGGTCTTGCCCGCGTCGATGTGCGCCATGATCCCGATGTTGCGGGTCTTGGCGAGTTCGGCGTTGGTTGCCATGGTTCCTTCCAGTCTCTTGGCGGGCGGGCTGCGGCGTCCGGGGTGTCCGGCCGGGCAGCGTGGGGGATCTACCAGCGGTAGTGGGCGAAGGCCTTGTTGGATTCGGCCATCTTGTGGGTGTCCTCGCGGCGCTTGACGCTGGCGCCGAGGCCGTTGCTGGCGTCGAGGATCTCGTTCATGAGGCGCTCGGTCATCGTCTTCTCACGCCGCTGGCGCGAGTAGCTGACGAGCCAACGCAGGGCCAGGGTGGTGCTGCGGCCCGGCTTGACCTCGATCGGCACCTGGTAGGTGGCGCCACCGACGCGGCGGCTCTTGACCTCGAGCGTGGGCTTGACGTTGTCCAGCGCGCGCTTGAGCGTGACGACCGGGTCGGTGCCGCTCTTGTCCCGGGTGCCCTCGAGGGCGCCGTAGACGATGTGCTCGGCGATCGAGCGCTTGCCCGAGAGCAGCACCTTGTTGACCAGCTGGGTGACCAGCGGCGAGTTGTACACCGGGTCGACGACGAGCGGGCGACGCGGCGCAGGGCCCTTGCGCGGCATTAGCTCTTCTCCTTCTTGGCGCCGTAGCGGCTGCGTGACTGCTTGCGGTTACGCACGCCCTGCGTGTCGAGCGAGCCGCGGATGATCTTGTAGCGGACGCCGGGGAGGTCCTTCACCCGGCCGCCGCGCACGAGCACGATCGAGTGCTCCTGCAGGTTGTGGCCGACACCGGGGATGTAGGCGGTGACCTCGATCTGGCTGGTCAGCCGGACGCGGGCGACCTTGCGCAGCGCGGAGTTCGGCTTCTTCGGAGTGGTCGTGTAGACGCGTGTGCACACGCCACGGCGCTGGGGCGAGCCCTTGAGCGCCGGGGTCTTCGACTTCTCGACCTTTTCCTCGCGGCCCTTGCGGACCAACTGCTGGATCGTAGGCATACGGCCTGCAATCTCCTCGGTGTCTACGGTGCGCTGACGCACGTGGTGTTCGGTGCGCTCGCGCGCGTGCCTGCTGTGCTGTTGTCCTGCGTGCTTGTGCTCGCGACCTGCCACCCGCGTCGGCCTCGTCCGACCCCCGCGGTCGGGCGTGTCGCCCGAGCGCGGACCCCGGCAGCGCGATAATGGCCGCTGCTGGACGCGAGTCCGGTGCCGCGATTGCCGCTCGATGAGCGACGGGCACAAGTCATGGCCCGGATGGCTCCGGGCACGGCAGTCAACGATACGCGCAGACACCGCGCTGGTGCAAAACGCCTGCTTTTTCGGGACTGGGCAGTCTCAGCGAGATCTCGCTGATGCACCGCTTCCACGGTCCGGCGACGGCCGCACGCTTTCCCCCAATGTCCCCCGACACGACATCCCGGTAAGAGGATGCCCCCTGCGGCCGTCGCCGTCCGCGTCGCAGTTGTTATGCCCCGGTCAAATTCGGACTAACCGGGGCGATGTCAGACTGTTACGCATACCCCCGTGGGTGGCCGAACCGACCCCGGGCCGGCGCTCGGGGGCGGGCTCACGGCAGCAGGTCCTCGGTACCCGCGGGCAGGACGACGGTGCCGTCATCGTCCAGATCAAGGGCGTAGAAGTCGCCGTCGTGCCACCAGTAGACGCCGTCGCTGCAGGCATCCGGGCTGCCGTCGTAGAGCGACGACGCGATCTGCGCCAACGGGCCGGCCAGCCGCACGTCGTCGCGGCTGACCATCGGCGTGAACGCCACCGCACTGAACCGGGGCGCGATCACCAGCGCATCCGTCGCCGGCACCGGCATGAACCGGGCGAGCGACATCAGCGCTGTGGTGACGTATGGGCAATTGTCCTTGGCAAGCATCCGGATCTGGAAGCCACCGGCTTCGTGGTCGCGGACGTCGACGTCGAGCAGCTCCTCCTGGATGGTTTGCCGCAAGGCCGTGCCGAGCAGGTCCTGCACGCTGCCGAGGTCGTCGACCTGATCCGGCTGCAGGTAGTTCAGCTGGCCGTCGTCCTCGTAGACCACCACGAGGTCGAAGCAGTTGGTGACCGCCACGGCGACGAGGTCGAGCTCGAAATCGGGCGGCGTCGGCAGCATCAGCCGAGCACGCAACGCCTCGGGCGCGACGACTGCCGGCGTGCCGGTGGCCGGCTGCAGCTGGGTCACCACCTCGAGCAGCCAGGTCCGCACGGCCTCGTCCTGGTCGGCGTCCGGCAGCTCGACCGCCTCCTGCACGATGGCGTCCGTTGCGACCCGCGCACGGCCACCCTCCACGGGGATCAACAGGTCGCCGGTAGCTGCGTCGAGCGCCGCACCCGGCAGCATGTGCGCCGCCTGGCCCTCGAGCGCGCTCCGCACCTGAAAAGCCTCAGCCATCACAGCCCAATCCCGACTCGGGTGAACATTCGCGGCCAACGTATCCGGCACGCCTGACTTCGCCAACGCCGCACCCTGCTGACTCAGAAGCAATCGACTCGAGGTTGCGCTGCCTGCCTCGGAGCGTCCGGGCCACACGTTGCGTCTGACCTGAGCTGCATCAGAACTCAGCTACGAACGAGTGAGTGGCCGGTTCAACTACGTTCTCGGCTTGCGGTTACGCTTCGCTCACGCGACTCTACCCCCCGTGTTTGTTGGGGTAGAGGGTTGTCAACGTGCGGTCCAGCCGGTAGAATCGAATACATGAGCGATACGCTGGTGGCAGGGCGGGCCTTGGGTCTGCTCGCGGCCGCGCACACGCTGCTGGACGACCTGCTCACGGTG
>NZ_CAXTQF010000115.1:0-5312 GCF_964246335.1 uncultured Jatrophihabitans sp.
ATCGCGGCCGCCGCGGCGGCCGCGATGACCTCGGCGGTGTGGATCGCGGTTGCCGGCGTGCCTGTCCTGATCAGCGTGGGGCTGGGGGCGCTGGCGCCGGCGCTGGCTCACCAGTCGAGCCCACCATGGGCCGCGCGCCTGCTTGTCGGCCTGGCCCTCGTGGCAGCGTTGGCCACCGGCCTCGCCTTGTGCGCCCTGGCGGTGCTCGGCATCGGACAGATCCCGTCGGCCGGCCGCTTCGGCGGCTGGTCCGCCGACGCAATCTCGGACAGCACGCCGGTTCCCGGCGTCGTCGGAATCATCGCCGGTCTTGTCGCGGTCGCCCTGCTGGTGCGCGCAGGCACACACGCCGTGCGCGCATTAGCGCGCCTGCGCAGCGCGATCATCGACAGCCGCGGCCTCACCGCCGCAGCGGACGGCATTGTGGTTGTCGACGACCCGCAGACCACACGCGCCTATTCGGTTCCGGGCCGCCCCGGGCGCATCGTCGCGACATCGGGTCTGCTTGCCCTGCTCGATCACGACGAACGCCGCGCGGTCGTGGCGCACGAGCGGGCGCATCTGCGTCACTACCACGTCGGGTACGTGCAATTCGCCGAGCTTGCCGCGGCGGCCAACCCGCTGCTGCATCGCGTGGCTCGCACCGTCCGGCAGGTGGTCGAGACCTGGGCCGACGCCGAGTCCGTGGCCGAGGTCGGCGACCCGATGTGCGTCGCGCGCGCCCTCGCCAAAGCCACCTTGGGGCCCGCGAGCGCCGCTCCGGCCGGCGCGGCGCTCGCCATTGCCGAGGATTCCGACATCACCGTGCGCGTGCGTGCCCTACTCGATCCCCCGCGTCGACGCACGCGCCGCTGGGTAACCGCAGCGCTGCTGAGCGCGATCTTGTGCACCGCCGGGTCCGGTGTCCTTGCCTTGCGCGCCCACCAGGATGTGGAAACCGCGCAATGGCAGTTCGTGCACACAACCCGCTGAGCGACCGAACTAGCGAACTACTTGCCCAATAGTAGTTGCTGGCGTGCACACTCATCTGAGCTGGCTCGAGGCCGGCGTCATCGGCATCTTGCAGGGCGTCACCGAATTGTTCCCGGTGTCCAGTCTGGGGCACAGCGTCTTGATCCCGGCCGTCGTCGGTGGCTCCTGGTCGCGGGACCTGAACGTTCGGGCGCCCGAGTCGCCGTACCTGGCGTTCATCGTCGGTTTGCACGTGGCTACCGCCATCGCCCTGATCATCTACTTCTGGCGTGACTGGGTGCGCATCGTGCGGGGCCTGGTGACCAGCATCGTGCGCCGCGAGATCAACGACCCCGATCAACGCCTCGCATGGCTGCTCGTGCTGGCCACCATTCCCGTCGGGATCGTCGGGTTGCTGCTCGAACACCTCTTCCGCACGACGCTGTCGCGCCCCAACCCGACCGCGGCGTTCCTGATCGTCAACGGCCTCGTGCTACTGGCGATCGAACGGGCGCGTCGCCGGGAGCGGACCGATCAGAGATACGTCGACGAGCGTGTCAGCGGAGCGGAGTCCGACGGGCGGCTCGCTCAGCTGCCGGTGCTTCGCGCGGTAGCCATCGGCAGCGCCCAGATCCTCGCCCTGGCGCCAGGGATCTCGCGCTCCGGCGTGGCGACGACGACCGGCATGTCGTTCGGCTTGAGCCGCGAAGATGCCGGGCGATTCGCGTTCCTGCTCGCAACGCCGGTCATCCTCGCCGCCGGCGCCCTCAAGATCGGCGACCTGACCGGGCCGCTCGGCGAGGGCATCCGGGGACAGGTGATATTCGGATCGGTGCTGTCCGGAATCGGGGCCTACCTGTCCGTTCGGTTCCTCACCCGGTACCTCGCCAACCGCTCACTGAGACCGTTCGGCGCGTACTGCATCGTTGCGGGCGCTGCCTGCCTGACGTGGTTCGCGATCCGCTGAGGGTCAGGACGTAACGTCTGCGGCCGACGTTGCTGATGGGTCGTTGATCGTGGCGGTGCCCGGATCCCCGGCTGTACTACCGTCGAATTAGTAGTCCGGCGAACGCAGACCAAGTGGTGTCGGGCAGCCCGCGAACGCGATCCCACTGAGCAGATGACCGGAGCCTCACTTGATTGACGCCGAACACTTGACCAAACGTTACGGCTCGACAGTGGCGGTCGATCGGGTGAGCTTCACCGTGCGACCGGGCGTCGTGACCGGGTTTCTCGGCCCAAACGGGGCCGGCAAGTCGACGACGATGCGGATGATCCTCGGTTTGGATCGGCCGACCAATGGACGGGTCACCGTCAACGGCAAACTCTTCGCCGAGCATCCCGACCCCTTGCGTCAGGTCGGCGGGCTACTTGAAGCTCGCGCTATCCACCCGGGACGTTCAGCGCGCAATCACCTGCGGGCGATGGCGGCCACCGCGCGGCTCGGGCCGCAGCGGGTCGACCAGGTGCTGGACATGGTCGGGCTGAGCGATGTCGCTGACCGACGAGTCGGGAAGTTCTCCCTCGGCATGGGTCAACGGCTGGGCATCGCCGCAGCGCTGTTGGGCGACCCGCACACCCTGATTCTTGATGAACCGGTCAACGGCCTTGACCCCGAGGGAGTGCGGTGGGTGCGTTTGCTGCTCCGGCGGCTCGCCGCGGAGGGTCGCACCGTGTTCCTGTCCTCGCATCTGATGAGTGAGATGGCGGTGACGGCCGACCACGTGATCGTCGTCGGCAAGGGCCGTCTGTTGCGGGACCAGCCGATGGCCGATTTTGTGGCGCAGAGCGGGACGCAGGTCGTCATGTCCGCTCACCGCAAGCCGAACAGCTGGCACGACTGCTTCGCGACGCCGACGGAACCGTCCGTCCTGTGGGGCCTGCGGGCTTGGACGTCGAAGGCATGGCCATCGAGCAAGTCGGCGACCTGGCCGCCCACGCACGTCTGACGCTGCACGAACTGTCCAGCCGACAAGCATCGCTGGAAGAGGCCTACATGACCCTGACCGGCGACGCCGTTGAGCACCGGGGCCGCGACGCAGACCAGGACGACATCAGCGTGAGCGTGGCATGAGCGCCGCCGTGGACGCCGTTACCCAGGCACCGCCGGGTGACGCGCGGGTGTCGTTCGCCGGCGCCGTCTCAGCTGAATGGATCAAATTCCGCACCCTGCGTTCCACCCTCGCCGTCCTCGGCGCCGCCATGCTGGGAATGCTGGTCATCGGTGTCATCGTGGGGTTCAACACCCGACATTTGACACGGAATCTGCAGCCCGACGACGTCGTCCAATCCTCAACCTTGCAGGGTTACTACCTCGCACAATTGCTGATCGGCGCATTGGGCGTGCTGTTCGTGTCCGGGGAATACGGCTCGGGGATGATCCGCTCATCCTTCGCCGCCGTACCGCGCCGTCTTCCGGTCCTCTGGGCCAAGATCATTGTCTTTGTCGTGGTCACGTTCCCCGCGATGTTGCTGATGTGCTTCGTGACCTTCCTTGCGGCGCAGGGCGTCATCTCGAGTGCCCGTCCGGGCTTCTCGCTCGGCGACCCGGGCGTCTTGCGCGTGGTCGTCGGCACCGCTGGTTACCTGACCTTGATCGGCGTTCTCGGCGGCATGCTCGGCTGGATCGTGCGCAATACCCCAGGTGCACTCGTCGCTTATTTCGCGACCGTGCTGGTCCTTCCGGTCATCTTCGGCAACGTCTTGGGAACGTGGGGTAAGGACATCGCCCAATTCATGCCGAGCAATGCCGGCAGCAGTTTCGCCGCCAGCCTGCCCGAGTCGCCCAGCCTGTCACCGACAATCGGGCTGATCGTGTTGCTTGCCTGGGTGGCCGTCGCGGTCGCGATCGCCGCTGCGCAGCTGTCCCGACGCGACGCCTAGCAGTAAGCCCCACGCCCTGCCGCATCGCCACGACGGATTGAGGGTCAGGTGCTGCGCAAAACTGCATCCAGGCGACGCAACCCGTGATACAAGCGCCAAAGACGGGTTCGCGAGCGTCCACTGGGCGAACCCGATCGGGGTTAGAGTATTGCTGATGCCGTACAAACGCCGTACAGTGAGTTTGGTTGGAGGTGGGGCAGCGTTATGACTGCAACGAAGACCCGGCGTTTAGAGGCGCGCACCGATGAGCAGACCGAGCAGCTCGTCGCGGATGCGTCGGCTCTGCTGCACATGTCCAAGACAGCCTTCATCGAAGATGCGGTACGAACCGCCGCCCGCAAGGTCGTCGCTCGAGCTGACGTGACCATCATGTCAGTGGACGTGTTCGATTCCATGATGAGCGCGCTGCACGAGCCCGACCACTCCCCCGAATTGGCTGACCTCTCCGCCCTGCCTCGCCTGATCGGGCGGTGAACGGCACCGCCTACCGGCTGACGCCGTTTGACCCCGCCGTTGACCTGAACGGCTTCGACTGCGGCGAGCCGTCCTACAACCAGTGGCTGACCAGCGCGGCCGCCAGGGCACACGAGAGCGGCTCTGCGCATGTCACGCTCCTGATCGAGATCAGCGAGCGCGCCACTGAGCGCGTCGTAGGGTACTTCGCCATTTGCCCTACCTTGGTGGTGCGCGACCAAATGCCGCACCCGATGCAGCGGCGCATGTTGCGCAGTACGCCAGGGTGGCTGATAGCCAAACTCGCGCTGGCCATGCCCTTGCGAGCGACCCCGCAACAGTGGGGACGGCAGCTGCTTCGCGAGGCACTGGTCCAGGTGATAGCGGCAGCGGATCGCGGCGGTGGCGCAATCGTCGTCGTTGACGCCGACAACGACGGGCTCGTCCCGTTTTACGAACGCAACGGTTTCGTCGCCACCGGCGGGGATGACCTTCGGCTGTTCATGAAGATCGCGACCGCACGCGCTTACCTCACCGAACCAGGCTAAGGTCCGCGACCCATCCCACGATCACGACCCAGCGGTACCGCCCTATGAGGCCCGCCAGCCGGGCAAGCCGATCCGGATCTAGCGCAACACGAGTACCTGGTCGGCCAGCGGAGAGCGTTCGGCCGTCCGACCGAACATCCGCGAGGTCGGGACAGTCCATCCGATGGTGACCATGGCTACGCCGATCCATGCACTAGAGGTGCTGATCACCTCATGGAGGTCAGCCGATCTGCCCCGAGCGTGCTCGGGTGGCCCACGGCCAGGCGGGGGATTCCGGCTCGTCGACCGACTCGAACGCCGCGGCATCGCCGAACGCACCCCCGACCCCACCGACCGCCGACGCAGCAACGTCCGACTGTCCGAAACCGGCGGACAACTTCTTGCCGACGTCCGCGACTGGATGAGTGAGGCCTTCCACGGCATCGCCCCACCAGACCTGACGACATTGACGACCCAACTCGTAGACCTCGCCAATGC
>NZ_CAXTQF010000116.1:0-5243 GCF_964246335.1 uncultured Jatrophihabitans sp.
ATCTTCGCCCTGATGAAGGCGTTCGCGAACGGTGGTGCCTCGCTGACCGGACTCGAGGCGATCTCCAACGGCGTCAGCGCGTTCAAGCCGGACGAGGGCCGCAACGCGCGTCGCACGCTCAGCGTGATGAGCATCCTGCTCGGCTCGCTGGTGCTGGGAGTGTCGTTCCTGGCCTGGCAGACCCACGCGGCGCCGTTCCAGGACGGGCATCCGACGGTGATCAGCCAGGTGGCGCACGCCGCATTCGGGCACGACCTCGTCGGCAACGTCGGTTTCGTCGTCGTGCAGCTGGCCACTGCACTCGTGCTGATCACCGGCGCCAACACGCCGTTCACCGGGTTCCCGTTCCTCGCGAGCTTCATCGCCGAGGATTCGTTCCTGCCGCGGCAGCTGACCCGCCGCGGGCACCGGCTGGCGTTCAGCAGCGGCATCGTCGTGCTGACCGCGCTCTCGGTCGCGCTGCTGCTCGGTGTCGGCGCCAACGTCGACGCGCTGATCCCGTTCTACGCGATCGGGGTGTTCACCGGCTTCACGATGGCCGGCCTCGGCATGGCGCGTTACCACCACACGCACCGCGAGCGCGGCTGGCGCCACAAGTTGACGATCAACGCGACCAGCGGCGTGGTGTCCGCCGTCGTCGTGCTGGTGTTCGCGATCGTCAAGTTCACCGAGGGCGCCTGGCTGGTCGTCCTGTTGTTCCCGGTCGGCTGGCTGGCGTTGATGCGGTTGAACGCCCGCTACCGTGCCGAGGCGCGTTCCCTCGACCTCGCGACGTGGGTGCGCAAGGACCGCAAGGACCAGGCCGAGGCCGCGCACTACGGCTTCCACACCGTCCTCGTGTGCGTCGACCGGCTGGACCTGGCCGTGCTGCGTGCCTTGCGCTACGCCGGTAGCCTGCGCCCGACCGAGCTGCGCGTCGTGCACGCGGTGCTGGACGCGCAGGAGGCACAGCAGCTGCAGCGGGAGTGGACGCAGCGCGGGTTGATCGACCGCTACCCGCTCGAACTCGTCGAGTGCGCCGATCGTCGGTTGCCGCGCACGATCGCCGAGCTCGCGCTGGACGCGGTGATCGAGGAACGCGCGGAGGTCACCGTGCTGCTGCCGCGGCGCACGTTCGGGCGCATCTCGCAGCGGCTGCTGCACGACCGCACCGCCGACCACATCGCCGAGGCGGTCAGCCGCATCCCGCACGTCGCCGCCACCATCGTGCCGTTCGACACCACGCTGCCGCACGACGCCATCGAGAACATCGAGCGCAGGCAGCACGACTCCGCCGTTCGGCCGCAACTACGCACGCGGGGACGCGCGGCACCGGCGCGCAGTTCCGGCGCCACGCCCATCGCCGACGCGCAAGCCCGGCAGAAGGTGTGCGTAGAGGGCACCGTGCGATCCGTGCAGCTCGGCGCATCGGCCGGACGGTCGCTCGAGGTCCAGCTGTTCGACGACTCCGGCGGGTTGCGCCTGCTGTTCATGGGACGCACCGAGGTCCCCGGGATCGTGTGCGGCGCGGTACTGCGGGTCACCGGCCGGGTGGGCGAGTTCCACGGCAGGTTGGCGATCGCGAATCCGCGCTACGAGATCGTCGCGAGCGCGGACGCCGCGGCGCTCGCCGGCACGCGGTGAGTCATGTGCGGTTCGTGGCGTCGAGCGCGCGCTGCCAGCTGTCGTGGGTGCGTCGGTCGTAGGCGACGAGGAGGCATGTCTCCACCCGGGTAGACGCATGCCGGAGCGCGTCGACGGAGATGTCGCACGCCTCGTCGAGCGGGTACCGGTAGGCGCCCGTGGACAGCGACGGGAACGCGACCGATCGAGCTCCGACCTCGTCGCAGCAGCGGATAGCCGCGAGGTAGGCCGAGCGGAGCAGTGCGTCGCTCGGCTTGTCCGACCCGTACCGCGGACCCACTGCGTGCACGACGTACCGCACGGGTGCGGGCAGCTCGAACGCGTCGGTGATCACAGCATCGCCGGCCGGGCACGGCGCGAGCGGCCGCAGTGCGGCGAGCAGTTGACGCCCGGCAGCGCGGTGGATCGCACCGTCGACGCCGCCACCGCCCTTGAGGGACTTGTTCGCGGCGGTGACGAGCACCTGCGCGTCGACGCGGGTGATGTCACCGGAGACCAGTTCGATGCGCACGGTCCTACGGGCTGCGCGTCGCCGTGCGCGTGGGCGTGGGCGTCGCCGTCTTGCTGCCGCCGGGTCGCGGCAACGTGGTCGTCGGCGACGGAGTGGGCGAGGGCGTCATCGACGTCGAGGTCGTCGGGCCCGGCGTCGTCGACGTCGGCGTCGGTGTGGCGGACCTGCTGTTCTCGGTCGACGAGGAACTCGTCGACGACGACGGCGTAGCCGACGACGTGGCCGACTTCGGCCTAGTCGGGCTCGGTGTGGGCGTCGGCGTGGAATGCGTGGTGCGTTGCGGCGCTTCGTGGTTGGCCGAGATCGGCCGGATCAGGAAATAGAGCACCAGCACGACGACGAACAGCACCGACAGCACCAGCGTCGACGGGCGCGCGGTGACGTGCGCCGAGTACCAGGCGCGGATGCGCTCGCCGGTCACGACGCGGACGCCGGGTCGTCGGTGTCGACTGCCGGGGCAACGGTGATGCCGTCGCGGGCCAGCCGCGTGGTGATGCGCGCCCGCAGCGCCCGACCGACGTCGAACTGCTTGCCGGGCAGGCTGCGCGCCACCACCCGGACGTTGAACTGATCCACCTCGATGCTCTCGACGCCCATCACCGACGGGGCGTCCAGCATCAGCTTGCGCAGCGACGGGTCGGCGAAGGCCTCGTCACACACGGCGCGCAGGGCGTCGGTCACCTGACTGACGTCCGCGGTCAACGGCACCGGCACGTCGATGACCGCACGGGCCCAGTCGCGCGAGAGGTTCGTGACCTGGATGATCTGACCGTTCGGCGTGGTCACGACCTCACCGGTGTTGGTGCGGATGCGGGTGATGCGCAGCGTCACCTCCTCGACGGTGCCGGTCACCGGCGGCAGCCCGGTGGACGCGATGGTCAGCCGGACGAGGTCGCCGAAGCCGTACTGGCGTTCGGTGACGATCAGGAAGCCGGAGAAGATGTCCGCGACGATGCGCTGCGCGCCGAAGCCGAGCGCCACGCCGGCGACCGTTGCGGGCGCCACGAATCCGGTGATCGGCAGCCCGAGCAGCTTCACGACGAGCACCGCGGTGAGGCTGTAGACGACCGCGAGCAGCGCCCAGGTGATGACCTGGGTGACCGCGTGCCGGTGCTTCATCGCCTCCGAGCGGACGAGGAGGTCGGACTGGTCGGCGCTGCGGTCGATCTGGTCGGTGATCCGATTGCCCACCCAGTTCGCCAGGCGGGTGAGCAGGACGGCGCCGATGATCAGCAGGATGACGATCAACAGGTTGGTGCGTGCCCACAACCCGACGTCGTTCAACGGCGTCACTGCGAGGTCGCGCAGCCCGTGCGTCGACGTCATCCAGCCATCCTGACGCGTCAACCCGACGTGAACCACCTCGGGTCTCTCACTCCCGGTCGCCGATTGCCTCGCGGGCACGGGCCACCCACGACGGCTCGCGGCCGAACCGTTGCGACGGGATGAGCCGACCGGCCGCGCTGTCGTCGATCAGCTGCGCCATCCGGCGGTCCCGCGTCGCCTGTTGCTTCGCCGACACCACCCAGCTCGTCACGTGCTTGCGATATGACGGCGTCGCGATTTCGAGGAACCGGGTGGCGCGGGCGTCGGCGGCGAGCAACTGCGCGTACTCCGGCGGCAATTCCGCATCCTCGGCGCGCTCGTAGACGTAGATCGCGGTGCGTTCCGCGCGCCTGCGTTCGAACGCTGTGAGCCCTGCCGGGTGCATCCGCCCTTCACCGACGAGCCGTTCGACGTGCGCCACGTTGACCGCGCTCCACGTGCTGGTCGGCTTGCGCGGCGTCCAGCGCTGCCGGATCGCGTCGGCGTCGATGCGTTCGACCCGCGAGTCGATCCAGCCGAAGCACAATGCTTCCGGCACCGCTTCGGCCCAGGTCAGTCCGCGGGCAGCGACGTGCTTCTTGTACAGCCCCATCCACAGCTCGGTGGCAGTGTCGTGGTTGCCGGCCAGCCAGTCGCGGAACTCGGCGGCGTCGGCGAAGAACAACGCGGGACGGTCGGGTGTGCCGCCAGGCGTCCCCGGTGACGTACCGCGCCGCCTACCCACACGGCAATCCTGGCAGCCGCGCCCACTGTTCGCTTCTTGCATGCCGAGATGACCAGATTCAGCCTTCGAATCTGGTCATCTCGGCATGCAAGAAACGATGCTGCCGGTCAGTGGGTCTGGCGACGCCGCCGGATCTCGCGACGCACGGTCCTCAACGCCGGTTTGACCGCCTGCGGCGTCAGGGACTTGGCAAGCACCGTCAGTTTCCCTGGCCGGGCGACGACGCGGGGAGGTTCAGACGGTACCCGGATGACATCGCGGCCCAGGATCTGCTGGACCTCGAACTCGCGCCGGATCGACGAGCGCAAGCGGTCCAGCAGCGGACCCGGGTCGGCCCAGGTGCCGTACAACTTCTGCGAGGTCAGCACCAGCGGGTGCATGCCGTCGCTGATCGCTGCTTCCCACACCGCCGCCGCCACTCCCGGAGTGTGCGGCGAGCGGTAGTCGTCGAACACGACGATGCCGTCACCGATGAGCAGCGCCTTGGCCGAGGCGGCATCGGTACGGACGTGCTCGTAGAGGTGCGATGCGTCGACGTGGCAGAAACGCACGCTGTCGTCGGCGACGAGCCGGCGGATCTCCGACGAGAATCCGCGGTGGACCACAGGCAGGTCGCGATGGAACATCCGGTAGTAACCCTCGAACGCTTCCTGGGTCAGCCCGGTGTAGGACTCCACGTTCTCGGTGCGGTTGGAGTCGTCGCCTGCGTCGTCCTCGAACAGGTCCACCACGGTCAGGGTCTCGCCGTCGCGAAGGTGATCGCCGATGACGATCGCACTCTTGCCGAGGTAGACGCCGAGCTCGACGAGATCACCGCGCACGTCGCGCTCTTCCTGGTCGCGCAGGAACCATTCGAAGAACATGTAGTCGACCTCCGGCAGCCAGCCGGGCACGGTCTCGTCGAGCTTCAACCGATCGATCGTCACGCGTCTCCCTCTGCCCCGCCGGACCGCACGGGCGGTGCAGCCGGGTGTCGCGCACGCTACCGCCAGCTGGACCGAGATTCGGTGCCCCCGGCAGGATTCGAACCTGCGACGCCCGGCTTAGGAGTCCGGCGCT
>NZ_CAXTQF010000117.1:0-4468 GCF_964246335.1 uncultured Jatrophihabitans sp.
CGGCGAACGCCTCGAGCGCGGCCGGCGCGCCGGCGGCGACGATCTGGCCGGCCGCGTTGCGGTTCGCCGCGGCCAGCCCGGCGGCCTCGATCGCGGCGGTGACGACGTCGGCGTCGCCGCCCAGGACGGCGACCATGCCGGTGGGCTCCACGGCGCACGCGGCGGCCATCTCCCGGCCGCGCCGCGCGGCGAACGCCACCGCCTGCTCGGCGTCGAGCGCACCGGAGACCGCGGCCGCGGTGATCTCGCCGACGCTGTGCCCGGCGACGACGCGTTCCTCGCCGGTGTGCAGGTCGAGGGCGTCGGCGGCGAGCACGCCGGCGGTCACGAGCAGCGGCTGCGCGACAGCGGTGTCCTTGATCTCGTCGGCGTCAGCGGTGGTGCCGAGACGCAGCAGGTCGAGTCCGGCGGCCTCGGCGAGGCGGGCGACCCGGTCCTCGACACCGGGCAGCTCCAGCCACGGCGCGAGCATGCCGGGAGCCTGAGCGCCCTGACCGGGTGCGAAGACGGCGATCACCGTTACACGATCTCTCGGGTGGCAGGTCCCCGGCGACCGCGACACGGACAGCATTCGCCAGCCGCCCTTGTAGGAATCCCACAACCGGATGTCCGAATTGGCGGCAAGTTGGTGCGACGAGTTGTCGCTACCTCACTGCTCGAGCCGGCCGAGCACGAGCGCCACCCGCAGCGTGAAGGCCCCGCGTGCGTCCGTCGGCGCTTCGCCGCACACCTCGGCGACCCGCCGTAGCCGGTACCGCACGGTGTTCGCGTGCACGAACAAGGCCCGGGCCGTCGCCTCGAGCGCGGCACCGGAGTCCAGGAACGCGGCAAGGGTCTCGACGAGCACGTCGCCCGCCGCGACGAGCGGCCGGTAGACGTGCTCGACGAGCTGGGCACGGGCTTCCTCGTCGCCGGCCAGCGCGCGCTCGGGCAGCAGGGCCTCGGCAGCGACCGGCCGCGGTGCGCCGGGCCACGCCGGCGCGACGCGCAGTGCGCTGAGCGCCGTCTGCGTCCGGGCGGCGGCGTCGCCGATGTCGGCCGCGACCGGGCCGACCACGACCGGCCCGGTGCCGAAGGCCGGCAGCAGCTGCGCCGCGACGTCGAGCGGATCGGTCGGGTCGCCGATGACCACGACGAGTCGGTCTGTCAGCACTCCGGCCATCACGACGAGATCGAGCCGGCGGGCGCGGGCGTGCACCGAGGCCAGCACGACGTCCGGTGCGCCGTCCGGCGCGTTGCCGACGACGGTGACGGTCGGGCCGATCTCGGCCCAGCCGAGCGCTGCCAACCGGCTCGGCAGCGGATCGCCGACGACCGAACCGGTGACCAGGTTGTCGATCACGAGTGCCTCGAGCCGCTCGTCCCACGAGCCGCGGTTCTCGGCGGCCGTTGCGTAGACGCGCGCGGCGGCGAAGGCGATCTCGCGGCTGAAGCGCAACAGCTCCTCGCGCACTGCGGCTTCGTCCACGCCGGCGAGCACCGGCAGGTTCTGCTCGGCGACGGCGATGGTCTGCCGGATGAGTTCGACCGTCTGCTGCAACGTCACCGACCGCGCCATCGCCTGCGGCGCGGCCGCGAAGACGCCACCGGTCAGCCGCAGCACGTCGTCGCCGGTACGCAGCCAATCGACGAACGACTGCACGCCGGCCTGCGCCACGAGGGTCACCCAGGACCGTTGGTCCGGGGGCAGCTTGCGGAACCAGGGCAGCTCGTCGTCCATCCGCGCGACGCTCTGCGTGGCGAGCCGGCCGGTCGCCTGCTCGATGTTGCGCACGGTGTCGACGGCGAGACCGCTGTTGACGCGCACGTGGCCAGCCTGCCACTCGCCATTACGGTGAGCACGTGGCTATCGGTGGTGCTGCCCGCGATCCTGGCGCCGACCTGCGTCAAATTGCGTTCTTCATGGAGCGTGCGCACGAACCGACGTTCAAGGTCAAAGCGTTCCGTACCGCGGCCGGTGTGCTGGACGATCTCGCGCCGGACGAGCTCGCGTCGCGGGTCGCCGAGGGCACGCTGCAGCAGCTCACCGGCATCGGCAAGTCGACGGCGCAGGTGATCGCCGAGTCGCTGCGCGGCGAGGTGCCGGCCCGGCTGGCGAAGGCGGAGTCGGCGTCCGAGGCGCAGCTGGACCCGGCGGTGGCCGCGGTGCGCGCGGCGCTGCGCGGTGATCTGCACACGCACTCGGACTGGTCCGACGGCGGCTCGCCGATTCCCGAGATGGCCCGCACCGCGCGCGACCTCGGCCACGACTACGTCGTGCTCACCGACCACTCGCCGCGGCTGACCGTCGCCAACGGGCTGAGCGCGGAGCGGCTCGAGCACCAGCTCGACGTCGTCGCCGAACTGAACGACGAGCTGACGCCGTTCCGCATCCTCACCGGGATCGAGGTCGACATCCTCGAGGACGGCACGCTCGACCAGAAGCCGGCGCTGCTCGAACGGCTCGACGTCGTCGTGGCGAGCGTGCACTCGAAGTTGCGGATGCCGGCCGAGGAGATGACGCCGCGCATGGTCGCCGCCGTCGCCAACCCGAACACCGACGTGCTCGGGCACTGCACCGGTCGATTGATCATGGGTGAGCGCGGGCGCCGCCCGCAGTCGGAGTTCGACGCCGAGATCGTGTTCGCCGCCTGCGAGGCGTTCGGTGTCGCCGTCGAGATCAACTCGCGCCCGGAGCGGATGGACCCGCCCGACGACCTGCTCCGCGTCGCCGTCGACGCGGGCTGCGTCTTCTCGATCGACACCGACGCGCACGCGCCGGGCCAGCTGGACTGGCAGCGCAACGGCTGCGAGAAGGCCGTCGAGAGCGACGTGCCGGTCGAGCGGATCGTCAACACGTGGACCCGCAAGGATCTGCTCGCCTGGACCGCGGACCACGAGCACCGGCCGTGATCGTCCGCGCCGGGGAACGGTTCCGCACGGACACTCCGGACTACGTGACGCTGCACTGCTTCTCCTCGGGAGCGCACTACGACGCGGATCGCTTGGCGTGGGGGCCGGTCGTCGCCGTCGACGAACACCTCGTGCCACCCGGCGGCGGTTTCGACTGGCATCCGCACCGTGGCGTGCACATCGTCAGCTGGGTACTCAACGGCGCCCTGCGGCACAAGGACTCCACCGGTGCGGTGCACAGCGTCGAACCCGGGCAGTTGTTTGTCCAGTCGACCGGCGACGGCCTGCGCCACCGCGAGACCAACGCGTCGGACGCAACGCCGCTGCGGATGGTCCAGATCATGGTGCTCGGGGTGGCGGCGCAATCCGCGGGGGCTGCCGACGTGCCGGCGCAGGTCGGGCCGGTCACGGTGGACGTCGTGCAGGGCGCGGTGCACGTCGCCGACGGACTCGTGTTCGGCACGCGCGGCTCGCGCGCGGGGGACCTGTCCGACGAGGACACGGCCCTCGACGGTGAAGCGCTCGTGCTGCACATGACCGAGGCCGCCTCACCAGCGCCGTCCTAGTGTCAGAGGTATGACGATCCCGACTGCGAAACTCGGCGGCCTGACGGTGTCCGCGCAAGGCCTCGGCTGCATGGGCATGAGCCAGAGCTACGGCACGCCCAGCTGGGACGACGGCATCGCGACGATTCATCGCGCGCTGGAGTTCGGCGTCACCTTCATCGACACTGCGAACGTCTACGGCGCCGGTCACAACGAGGTGCTCGTCGGCCGCGCGCTGCACGACCGTCGCGACGGCGTCCAGCTCGCCACCAAGATGGGCATCGACACCACCGAGGGCTGGGACGATCGCCGTTTCCGCGGTACGGCCAAGTACGTCAAGCAGGCGTGCACCGACTCATTGCTGCGCCTGGGCGTCGAGCACATCGACCTGTACTACCTGCATCGGCCGCCGCAGGACGCCGAGATCGAGGAGACCGTCGGCGCGATGGCCGAGCTCGTGGCCGAGGGCAAGGTCGGCCACCTCGGGTTGTCCGAGGTCGACGGTGACCTGCTGCGCCGCGCGCACGCCGTGCACCCGATCGCCGCGGTGCAGAGCGAGTACTCGCTGTGGACGCGTGACCCGGAGACCGGCGGCGTCGTCGACGTCATGCGCGAGCTCGGCGTCGGGTTGGTGCCGTTCTCGCCGCTCGGTCGCGGTTTCCTGACCAACACCGTCGACATGTCCTCGCTGGGTGACGGTGACATGCGGCGGCGCATGCCGCGCTTCGGTGGTGATGCGCTCGACGCCAACCAGCAGATCGTGCAGGCCGTCGTTGACGTAGCGCAGCGGCGCGGTGCGGAGCCCGCGCAGATCGCGCTGGCGTGGGTGCAGGGCCGCGCGGACGTGCTCGGCATCTCCGTCGTGCCGATCCCGGGCACCAAGCGGGTGAAGTACCTGGAGCAGAACGCCGGCGCGCTGGACGTGCGTCTGGACGACGACGACCGCCACGAACTCGACGCGCTGGCCGACAAAGTCGTGGGCGCCCGCTACTGACCCCTGCCCCTGTTCCGCCCCTGCCCCGGTTCCGCCC
>NZ_CAXTQF010000118.1:0-4215 GCF_964246335.1 uncultured Jatrophihabitans sp.
GTCGGGGGGTGGTGCTGGCCGGGTCGAATCCGCTCGTCGAGCGCATGCGCGGTTTCGGGACGACGATCTTCGCCGAGATGTCCGCGCTGGCGCTCACCACGGGCAGTGTCAACCTCGGGCAGGGGTTCCCGGACACCGACGGCGTGGACGGCATCCTCGACGCCGCCGCGCAGGCACTGCGCGAAGGCGCCAACCAGTACCCGCCGGGCCCCGGCATCCCCGCGCTCAGGCAGGCCGTCGCCGAACACCAGCAGCGCAACTACGACCTGGCCTACGACCCGGATACCGAGGTGCTCGTCACGGCAGGCGCCACCGAGGCGATCGCGGCGGCGCTGCTCGCGCTGACCGGTCCCGGTGACGAGGTCGTGCTCTTCGAGCCGTACTACGACTCCTACGCCGCGTGCGTCGCCCTGGCCGGGGCGCAACGGCAGGTGGTGACGCTCGAACCGGACGGCGCCGGGTGGGGGTTCGACCCGGGCGCGCTCGAGCGCGCGATCACGCCGCGCACGAAGCTGCTGCTGCTGAACACGCCGCACAACCCGACCGGCGCCGTGTTCGACGACCGGCAACTGGCGGCCGTCGCCGACGTGGCCATCCGGCACGACCTGACCGTCGTGTCCGACGAGGTGTACGAGCACCTGGTGTTCGACGGCGCGCAGCACACGCCGATCGCGACGCTGCCCGGCATGCGCGAGCGGACCTTGACGATCAGCAGCGCCGGCAAGACGTTCAGCGTCACCGGCTGGAAGATCGGCTGGGTGTGCGCGCCGCCGCCGCTGCTCGCCGCGGTGCGCACCGTCAAGCAGTTCCTCACCTACGTCAACGGCGCGCCGTTCCAGCCCGCGGTCGCCGGCGTGCTCGATCGGGCGGAGCAGCTCGCCCCACGCGAGGCGCTGCAGCAGCAACGCGATCTGCTGTGCGCCGGCCTCGAGGCCGCGGGCTTCGACGTGCACCGCCCGCAGGCGACGTACTTCGCGACCGTCGACCTGCGGACGTCGGCGGCCGAGGTCACCGGTTCGCGCACCGACGCCGTGAGCTTCTGCCGGGAACTGCCGCAGCGGGCCGGTGTCGTGGCCATCCCGAGCAGCGTGTTCTACGACAGTGCGGCCGGCGATGCATTCGTGCGCTTCGCGTTCTGCAAACGACCGGCCGTCCTGGACGACGCCGTGCGGCGACTGCGTGAGGCGGGTGCGGCCCGGTGAAGGTCGGCATCGTCCAGCACGACATCGTCTGGGAGCAGCCCGAGCGCACCCGCGAGCAGGTACGTCCGATGATCGCGCAGGCGGCCGGCGCGGACGCCCGGCTCGTCGTGCTCAGTGAGATGTACGCGACCGGCTTCTCGATGCGCCCGGAACGGATCGCGGAGGACGAGGGCGGCCCGAACGAGCAGTTCCTGAGCGAGCAGGCGGCGCAGCACGGCATCACCGTCATCGCGTCGATCGCACAGCGCGGCAGCGACGGCAACTACCGCAACAACGCGGTCGTCGCGCGTGCGGACGGGCGGGTCGAGCGCTACGCGAAGATCCACCCGTTCAGCTACGCGGGCGAGCACGAGCGTTACGCGGCGGGCGAGCACTTCCTGACCGTGGACATCGACGGTCTGCGGGTCAGCACGTTCGTGTGCTACGACCTGCGTTTCGCCGACGAGTTCTGGGCGTTGGCGCAGCGCACCGACGCGTTCGTCGTCCCGGCCAACTGGCCGCAGCCGCGGCACGAGCACTGGCGGGCGCTCCTGCGAGCGCGCGCCATCGAGAACCAGTGCTACGTCGTGGGTGTCAATCGGGTGGGACTTGCCAAAGATCTCCCACATGCCGGTGGCTCGACCATCGTCGACCCGCTCGGCGTCAACCTGGTCGAGGCGGGCGACGCACCCGCCGTCCTGTGCGCGGAGGTGGACCCCGCCGTCGTGCGGCAGGTACGCGCCGATTTCCCGTTCCTGCAGGACCGCCGCTGATCGACGCGGCGCGAGCGGCGGGTCAACGGTTGGTCACGATTCGCGTTCTCGGGCCGTCGTGCCTTGCGGTGCGCGGCGGGCCACGATGGGATGTGCGGTTGCAGCGCCCGTTCACGAGACGGGCCCGTAATCGACAGGAGTTACAGGTATGAGACGGAGTCGGGCGATCAGCGTCGTCGCAACATGCGTCACGCTCGCGCTCGTGGCCGGATGCTCGTCATCCGGGTCGACGAACGGCAGCAAGAAGTCCGGAAGCAGCGGCGGCGCCAGCAGCCAGCAGTTCCCGGTGAACATCAACGCAGGCGGCACGCCCAAGCGCGGCGGGACGCTGCACATGCTGGGCACCGGCGACGTCGACTACATGGACCCGAACATCTCGTACTACAGCGTCGGTTACCTGGGCCTGCGCATGTGGAGCAGGCAGCTGCTGACCTACCCCGCGGTCGTCGGCAAGACCACCGAGGTGGTGCCCGACATGGCCACCCAGGTGCCGACCGCGAGCAACGGCGGTGTCACCGACGGCGGCAAGACGATCAAGCTGACCATCAAGAAGGGCGTCAAGTGGGACACCACCCCCGCCCGGCAGGTCACCGGCGCCGACCTCGTGCGCGGGTTCAAGCGGGCGTGCAACCCGGCCGAGCCGTTCGGCGGCATGCCGGACTTCGAGTCGCTCATCGTGGGCCTGGCGCAGTACTGCGCGGGCTTCGCGAAGGTGGACCCCAAGTCCGCGTCGGCCATCGCCGGTTACGCGAACAAGAACAACATCGCCGGCGTCTCGGTGGACCCGAGCAACCCCTTGGGCGTCGTGTACAAGCTCAACACGCCGGCGTCCTACTTCGTCGACATGCTGGCGATGCCGGTGTTCTCGCCGTCGCCCAAGGAGTACGACAAGTACATCCCGGCCGGCGCGGAGCTGGCTCAGCACACAATCTCGGACGGTCCGTACAAGATCACGAAGTACAGCCCGACCAAGGAGATCGATTTCGCCCGCAACGCCGCGTGGGACCCCGCGACGGACTCGGTGCGCAAGGCCTACGTCAACAACGTCGTGGTCAACGAGACGGGTAACCAGGACACCATCCAGACGCAGCTGCAGGCCAACGCGCCGAACGCCGACATGGAATGGGACGCGTTCCCGTCGAACACCACCGTGCCGAGCCTGCTCCAGAAGAAGGACAAGAACCTCAACGTCACGGCGACCTTCGGCATCACGCCGTACCTGGTCTTCGACTCGGTGTCGCCGAACAACGGCGGCGCGATGAAGAACGTGGCCGTGCGCCGGGCCGTCACCGAGGCCATCAACCGCCAGCACCTGACGGTCGACCTGTCCGGCTCGGCGGTCTCCCCGCCGTTGACGCACGTGCTGCCGGCCGGCATCTCGGGCGCCAAGGACAACTCGTCGCCGAACCCGTACCCGTACGACGTCAAGAAGGCGAAGTCGGATCTGGCCAAGGCCGGACACAAGCAGCTGACGCTGAAGATCCTCTACCGTTCGGCGAAGGCCGACTCCAAGGCGATCTTCCTGACCCTGCAGCAGGACTTCAAGGCCGCCGGCATCAATGTCGTGGGCCAGGGCGTGCCGAACGCCGACTTCTACACGAAGTACCTGCAGGTGCCGTCCGTGGACAAGAACGGGACCTGGGACATCGCCATCGCGAGCTGGGGCCCGGACTGGTACGGCGACGCCGCGAAGTCGTTCTTCGCCCCCCTGCTCTACGGCAACAACGGCGGCAGCGGCACCGCGTTCCCGCCGAACGGCAGCGACTACGGCTTCTACAACAACGCGCAGGTCAACAAGCTCACCGACCAGGCGTCGTCGCAGGCCAGTGCCGCCGCGGCGGGCAAGCTGTGGCAGCAGGCTGACAAGGTCGCGATGAAGGATGCGGCGCTCTACCCGATCACCACACCCAACCAGCCGAACTACCACGCTGCGCACGTGCACAACACGATTCCGATTCCGGCGTACCAGGTGCCGGACCCGACCAACGTGTGGCTCTCCTCGAGCTGACCGCGCGCACCCCGGAAACCGAAAGCGGCCGCCCCCACACCCAGCTGGGGGGGGGGGGTTGCGGGGGTTGGGGGGGGGGGGGGGGGGGGTGGGGGGGGGGGCGCGCAGATCGAGGAAGCGCCCGCCCGCGATGGTGCGTTGCGCGGTGGTGTCGCGCAGCACGAAGCGGTCGTTGACCGCGGCTGCGATGGGGCGTTCGAGCACGAGCTGGACATGCGCCTCACCGCCGGGCGCGACCGGGTCGTTGCCAAGC
>NZ_CAXTQF010000119.1:0-2535 GCF_964246335.1 uncultured Jatrophihabitans sp.
GCCCAGCGCGGGTCCGCCGGGCCCGGACGATCAACCGCGGGCTCGCCGAGACCTACCCCGACGCGCACACCGAGCTCGACTTCAGCACGCCGCTGGAGCTGCTGGTCGCCACCATCCTGTCCGCCCAGAGCACCGACAAGCGGGTCAACACCGTCACGCCGCAGGTCTTCACCCGCTTCCCGGACGCGGCGGCGTACGCGGCCGCGGCCGGTTCCGACGTGGTCGCAGCCGACGCGCCCGACGACGACTCGGCCGAGCCGGACGACCTGCGCGAAGCCGCGATCGAGCAGGCCTCCGGCGCCCGTCGCCGGCGGCGGCGCGGGCGGCGCGGCCGGGGCGGCAGCGCAACTGCCGAGGCAGCCGGCGGCGCCGAAGCCGCGGAGGCCGGCGACGACACCGATGCCGGCGCCACTGCCGAGGCGGAGCCCGCCGACGACAACGCCGAACCGGCCCAGAACGAGGGCGGCGACGGCTCGAGTTCGTCCACCCGTCGTCGTCGCCGACGCCGCTC
Organism: uncultured Jatrophihabitans sp.; assembly: GCF_964246335.1. Taxonomy (GTDB): domain Bacteria; phylum Actinomycetota; class Actinomycetes; order Mycobacteriales; family Jatrophihabitantaceae; genus Jatrophihabitans. The sequence goes on from NZ_CAXTQF010000119.1 coordinate 512, forward strand.
CGCCGGCGCGGCCGACGACGCCGGTGGCGACAACCCGCCGAACACCGTCACGCACGTCCGCGACCGGCGCTCGGACAACGACACCGACGACGGCGTGCGCGGCGTCAAGGGCTCGACGCGCCTCGAGGCCAAACGACAGCGCCGCCGTGACGGCCGGGACACCAACCGGCGTCGTGCCCCGATCCTGAGCGAGGCAGAGTTCCTGGCGCGCCGGGAGGCGGTCGACCGCGTCATGGCTGTGCGGCAGAACGGCGAGCGCACCCAGATCGCGGTGCTCGAGGACGACATCCTCGTCGAGCACTACGTCACCCGGGCCAGCGCCACGTCCTACGTCGGCAACGTCTACCTCGGCCGGGTGCAGAACGTGCTGCCGTCCATGGAAGCCGCGTTCGTCGACATCGGCAAGGGCCGCAACGGCGTGCTCTACGCCGGCGAGGTCAACTGGGACGCGGCGGGCCTGGAGGGCAAGTCGCGCGCGATCGAGAACGCGATGAAGTCCGGCGACACCGTGCTCGTGCAGGTGACCAAGGATCCGATCGGGCACAAGGGCGCCAGGCTGACGAGTCAGATCTCGCTGCCCGGCCGCTACCTGGTCTACGTCCCGGGCGGCGACATGACCGGCATCAGCCGGCGGTTGCCCGACACCGAGCGGCATCGCCTCAAGACCATCCTCAAGAAGATCGTCCCCGAGGATGCCGGCGTCATCGTGCGCACCGCGGCCGAGGGCGCCAGCGAAGAGGATCTGACCCGCGACGTCGAACGGCTCAGCGCGCAGTGGGAGGCCATCGCGGCCGCTCGCGCTAAGGGATCGGGCGCGCCGAAGCTCGTGCACGGCGAACCGGATCTCGCGATCCGCGTCGTGCGCGACGTGTTCAACGAGGACTTCAAGTCCCTGGTCGTGCAGGGCGACGAGGCCTGGCAGACGATCTCGGAGTACGTCGGCTCTGTCACGCCGGACCTCGCCGAACGCGTTTCCCGGCACACCGCCGAGACCGACGTCTTCCACGACCTGCGCGTCGACGAGCAGCTGATGAAAGCGCTCGATCGCAAGGTGTGGCTGCCGTCCGGCGGTTCGCTGGTGATCGACCGCACCGAGGCCATGACGGTCATCGACGTCAACACCGGCAAGTTCGTCGGCAGCGGCGGCAACCTCGAGCAGACCGTCACCCGCAACAACCTCGAAGCCGCCGAGGAGATCGTGCGGCAGCTGCGGCTGCGCGACGTCGGTGGCATCGTGGTGATCGACTTCATCGACATGGTGCTCGCGTCCAATCGCGAGCTCGTGCTGCGCCGGCTGACCGAGTGCCTCGGCCGCGACCGGACCAAGCATCAGGTGGCCGAGGTGACGTCGCTCGGCCTCGTGCAGATGACGCGCAAGCGAGTCGGCGAGGGACTGATCGAGGCCTTCAGCGAGACGTGCGAGGTCTGCAAGGGCCGCGGGATCATCATTCACGGTGAGCCCGTCGATCAGCCGCAGGACGAGGACGAACGTGCCAACGGCAAGCAGGGCAAGCGCCGCCGCGGCGGACGTGGCGGCAACGGGAACGGGAAATCCGAGCCGGAGACGGTCGACCCGGCGTTGACGGAGCAGCGGCAGGCTGCCAACGCGGCGATCGCCGCAATCCACCGGGCGGCGGCCAGCGAGAAGACCGACGAGAACGGCCACGGCGACCTCGACGAACTCGCGAGCGGGTTGGTCCGCGCGGCCATGCAGTCCGACGGCGATGAGCCGGCGGCGCGTCAGTCCGACGGCGAGCAGCAGGTGACAGCCGAGCCCGCACCGGTCGACGGCGCCGCGCCGGTGGACGAGCCCGCTCCGGTCGACGAGGCCGACCCGATCGAAGCGACCGCACCGACCGAGGCAGCTAGCCCAATCGAGGAGGCAGCTAGCCCAATCGAGGAGGCAGCGCCGGTCGAGGAGGCAGCGCCGGTCGAGACGACGGCACCGGTCGAAGAGGCTGCGCCGACGCGTCGCCGGCGGCGCGGGGCCCCCCCGGCAGCCGCGCCCCCCGCACCCCCCCGCG
>NZ_CAXTQF010000119.1:2545-4134 GCF_964246335.1 uncultured Jatrophihabitans sp.
CGCGGTTGCCCCCGCCGGCCCCGGCCCCCGGCGGCGCGCCGCGCGGCGGGGGGCGGCCCGCGGCCAGCCGTCCCGCCGGTCCACCGGTGCACGCCGGCTGACCGCTCCGAACCGAGCTATGCGGGTATCTCGAGGCGCATGACCCACCGCCATTAAGCGATGCGGCGGACGCGTTCGAAGCCGAACTGGCTGTACAGCGACTCGGGTCCGGTGTGGAAGTAGGCGCCGCGCTGCGCCGGCCGATCCGCACTCTGCTCTGGGTAGGCCTCGACGACGCCCCCGCCGGCCGTCTCGATCTGCGCCAGCGCCGCGGCGACGGCCGCGCGGGCCACGCCGTGACCGCGGTGCCCCTTGCCGGTGAAGATGCACCCGATCCGCCAGTCGGGTAAGCGGTCGAGCTCCTTGTCGTAGGTCTTGCGGTTCGAGATGTTCGGCAGCTCGGCGGGCGGCCCGTACTGGCACCAGCCGATGCATCGGTCGTCCGCGTACACCAGGAGCTGATGGCACGTGCCGCCGTCGACGTGCGCTCGCTTGGCCGCCTGGTTGTCCTGCGCGCTCGTCGCGCCGCGGACGCCTTCCGGGTGGAAGCCCATGCACCAGCACCCGCCCCACACTCCGTTGTTCTCCTCGACCAACGCGGCGAAGTCGTCCCACGTCTGCGCGGTCAGTGCTCGCGTCGTGTACGCGTCGGCTGCCGTGGTCATGCGGTGATTATCGGGACATGGCGGCGACATGCCCAGCCTGCGTCGACCGGGGACCAATAAGGGAAAGACCTCGGTGACCGGCCTGCCCCGGCCGCAAGGGGGACGCCAGATGTATCAGCCCATCGTCCGACGGCTCATTGAACGTGTGTTCGCCGACCTCAGCCGCGGCGACTACGCCGCCGTGCTGCCTCGGATGGATCCGCGCGTGCACCACCGGTTCGCCGGCGACCACGCACTGGGTGGTGATCGGCACACCCGCGATGGCGTCGAGCAGTGGTTCGCCCGGCTGTTCCGGCTGTTCAGCTTGCAGTTCACCGTCACCCGGGTGGTCGTGAGCGGGCCGCCGTGGAATCTCGTGGTGCCGGTCGAGTGGGTGGCCGAGGTGACACCGGTGCACGGACCTCGCTACCTGAACCGTGGCGTGCACATCATCCACGTGCGCCGCGGGCGCGTTGTGGAATTGCTGGCCTACGAGGACAGTCAAGCGGTCGTGCAAGGCCTGGCCGTCCTGGCCGAGCACGGTGTGGACGAGGCCACCGCTGCGCCGATCTTGACCTGATCCCAGGCACGGAACAGACATTCGCGGGCTCGGGTCAGCTGAGGTGCTGCGCGACCGCCTTGCAACTGGCCGATGGCTTCGTCGAGTTGTGGCCCGGTGATCATCTTGCCGGTCAGGGTCATGGCGTCATGGGACAGTGCGAGCCTGCCCCGCCGTCCGCCGACCTGACGAGCAGCCCGTCAACCCTGCGCGCTGCAGTGCTTGCTACGTGCTGCCCTCGCAACCGCCTACCCTCCCGTACGAGACGATGTCTGCCTCGTGGGCGCGGTTCTGTGGTAATTATCCCTTGACTGTATAAGTGATCGCGTCCATACTTGAGTCATGGC
>NZ_CAXTQF010000120.1:0-3523 GCF_964246335.1 uncultured Jatrophihabitans sp.
GCCCCGATTCCAGGGCCGTTAGCGACGTCGACGGGTGCAAACGGACCGGGGCGTGGGGCGCGGTCGGGATCACCGGTGGGCCTCGACGGCAGCGCGCAGCGTGGTGCGGTCGTCGAAGGGGTGCACCACGCCCGCGATCTCCTGACCGGTCTCGTGGCCCTTGCCCGCGACCAGGACGGTGTCGCCGGCGCCGACGCGCTCGACGGCTGCCGCGATCGCGTCGGCGCGGCCGGCGACCTCGATCACCTCGCCGCGCTCGGCGGCGGGCACCCCCAGAGCACCGTCGAGCATGGCCCGGCGGATGGCCGCCGGATCCTCGGACCGGGGATTGTCGTCGGTGACCACGAGCACGTCGGCGTCGCGCGCCGCGATGGCGCCCATGTGCGGCCGCTTGCCGCGGTCACGGTCGCCGCCGCACCCGAGCACAATGATCAACTTGCCACGCGTCAACGGCCGCAGGGCGCGCAACGCACCGTCGACCGCCGCCGGCTTGTGGCTGTAGTCGACGACGGCGAGATACGGCTGCCCCGCGTCGATGCGTTCCATCCGTCCCGGTACCGACGCGGCGGCGATCGCGGGCGCCGCCACGATCGGGTCGACGCCGTCCTCGTAGAGCAGTGCGAGAGCGAGCACGGCGTTGGCGACGTTGTAACGCCCGGGTATCGCGCAACCCATGTCGATCTCGATCGGGCCACGTCGAGTCAGGTGCCCATCCGGTCCGACCACGCGGAACGTCGTCGAACCGTCGGGCCGTTCCACGACACGCGTCGCGCGCCACGTGCCGCTCGGGTTGTCCCAGCCACTCGCCGTGACCGCCGGCCCGCCGAGCATGTCGCTGAGAAGATCGCCGTAGTGGTCGTCGACAACCACCACGGGGCGGTCGGTGTAATGCTGGTTGAGGAACAGCGACGCCTTGGCCTTGAAGTACTCCTCGATGGTCTCGTGGAAGTCGAGGTGGTCCTCGGAGAGATTCGTAAAGCCAGCCGTGCGGAACCAGGTGCCGCCGACGCGGCCGAGCGCGAGCGCGTGGCTGGACACCTCCATAGCGACGTCGGTGACGCCGCGCTCGCGCATGACAGCGAGCAGCGCCTGCAGCTCCGGCGCCTCGGGCGTGGTGAACCCGGTCTTGATCTCGTCGTCGCCGATCATCGTCGCGACGGTGCCGATCAGGCCGGGCACCCTGCCGGCGGCCTGCAGACCGGCTCGCATGAGGAACGTCGTGGTCGTCTTACCACTGGTTCCCGTAACACCCAGCGCGGCGACATAACTGCTCGGCGAGCCGTAAACCTTCGCGCTCACCCGGCCGAGGCGGTCCCGCACGTCCTCGACTACGAGCACCGAGTCGAACTCACCGTCGAGTTGGTCGAGGCCGGCACGATCGGTCAGCAGTGCGACCGCTCCGGCGGCTCTGGCCTGCGCCGCGAAGCGGACGCCGTGGGCCCTGGCGCCGGGGAGGGCCGCGAAAAGGTCACCCGGACGTACGTATTTGCTCGACGCGGTGATGCCGGTGACCGCGACGTCACGGCCGATTACGACTTCGGACTGGTCCGCCCATTCCGGGTCAACTCCAGTCCAGCGGAGCTCGTCAGCCAGCGTCCGCAATGGAGTTGGCAACACCCGGTCGGGACGTGGGATGCCGCCGTCCGAACTCGTCGCCACGTCAGCAAACGTTAGCTGGCAACGTCGCCCTGTTGACGCCGCGGCAGTCCTGCAACGGCACGTGCACGCCCTGTGCGCCGGTCGGGGGGACGTCCGCGTGCTGTACCTCGTAGGTCGCGATCTCGTGGAACAGCGGCGCGGCCACGTCACCACCCTCGACGCCGTGCGCGGGGTTGTCGACCATGATCGCCACGACGAACTGCGGGTTGTCCGCGGGCACCATGCCGGCGAAGGTGTCCCAGTTCTTGTAGCTGGAGTATGCGCCGCCGTGTGCGGGGTCCGGCTGCTGCGCGGTGCCGGTCTTGCCCGCCACCTGGTAGCCGTTGATCGCTGCCTTGACACCCGTGCCGCCGGGCATCGTCACCGACTGCAGCATGGTGCGCAGCGTCTGCGCCGTCTGCGGGTTGATCACCCGGATGCCTGCCGGCTGCTGGGTGCGCGTTCGCGCGCCGTCGGCCTTGGTGACCGCCTGCACGATGCGCGGTGGGATGCGCACCCCGCCGTTGGCGATCGTCTGGTAGATCGACGCGAGCTGCAGCACGGTCATGCTCTCGCCCTGGCCGAACGGCAGGTTGGCGAACGTGGACGCCGACCACGTCGACAACGGCGGCACGTACCCGCTGCTCTCGCCAGGCAGCTCGATGCCCGTCTTGTCACCGATGCCGAACGCCTTCTCGTAGCGGTACCACGTGGCCGGACCGAGCTTCTGCGCGATCTCGAGCGTGCCGACGTTGGACGACTCGGCCAGTACACCGGTCGCGGTGAACTTCTCCGGCTTGTGGAACCACGCGTCGCGGACCGTGACGCCGCCCATCCGGATGTGGTCGGGCACGTTGAGCACGGTCTGCGGCTGGATCAGCCGCTGCTGCAGCGCGGCGCCGAACGTGATCGCCTTCTGCACCGAGCCCGGCTCGAACGCCGACATCACCGGCGGGTCGATCGGCGCGTCCGGGTCGATCGTGTTCGGGTCGGCCGCATCGAACGTGCCGGACGACGCCAGCGCGAGCACCTGCCCGGTGTGCACGTCCAGCACCGCCATCTCGGCGTCCTTCGCCCGCGACTCCGGCACCGCCTTGTCCAGGTAGCGCTGGGCGACGTACTGCAGGCTCTGGTCGAGGGTCAATCGCACGGTTGCGCCGTTGCGCGCCGGATGGGTCGACGTCTTGCTGCTCGGATTCACGTTGCCGGTGTTGTCGACCGAGTACGTCATGGTTCCGTCGCGGCCGGCAAGCAGGCTGTTGAACTGCGCCTCGATCCCCGCCGCGCCGCTGCCGTCGGAGTGCACGGTGCCGACGACGTTGGCCGCTGTGGTGGCACCCGGGTACTGCCGCTGCGTCGTGGCCTGCGTGTAGATGCCGCGCAGGCCGAGCTTCTCGACCTGTTGCGCGCGGGTGGCCGGCAGGGCCGTGGCCAGGATGGCGTACTGCGAGTGCTGCGCGAGCGCGGCGGTGATCGACAACGGCGTGACCTGCAGGAGCGGGGCGAGCTTCGTGGCGTACGCGATGCGATTCGCGACGCTGACCTGCTTCGGGTCCGCGGTGATGTCCTGTGCATTGGAGGTCAGCGCGAGCGGCGTGCCGAAGCGATCGACGATCGAGCCGCGCATCGCATGCAACGCCACGGTGTCGACGCGTTGCTGTGCGGCCGCGGCGGCGTACTTGCCGTTGTCCACGCCCTGCAGCTGCACGAGCCGGCCGCCGATGACGAGCAGCAGCGTGCATACCGCGGCCAGCCCGAAGCGCATGCGGCCCTCGAGGCGGCCGAGCCGCAGCCGACGCGGCTGCCGCGGCCGGCGGGCCGGCGGGCGCGTGTTCCGTGCCGGACCCGGGCGCTGTGCAGGGCGCTGTTCGGGCCGCCGTTGTGT
>NZ_CAXTQF010000121.1:0-3325 GCF_964246335.1 uncultured Jatrophihabitans sp.
CGAGCGGGAACGCGACGTCGACGTTGCGCAGGTTGTGCTCGCGCGCGCCCTCGACCCGCAGCTCGCGACCGCGCTGCGGCGGCCGGCGCAGCGGCGGCACCGGGATCTGCCGGCGCCCGGACAGGTACGCGCCGGTGATGGAGTCCGGCGACTCGCGCAGGTCGTCGACGGTGCCGCTGACGACGACGTTGCCGCCGCCCTCGCCGGCGTGCGGGCCGATGTCCACAACCCAGTCGGCCGTCTTGATGGTGTCCTCGTCGTGCTCGACGACGATCAACGTGTTGCCCAGGTCGCGCAGCCGCACGAGGGTCTCGATCAACCGGTGGTTGTCGCGCTGGTGCAGCCCGATGGACGGCTCGTCGAGCACGTACAGCACGCCGACTAGGCCGGAGCCGATCTGGGTGGCGAGCCGGATGCGCTGCGCCTCACCGCCGGCGAGGGTCGCTGCGGCGCGGTCGAGCGAGAGGTAGTGCAGGCCGACGTCGACCAGGAAGCCGAGCCGCGCGTTGATCTCCTTGAGCACGCGCTCGCCGATCATCTTGTCGCGGTCGGACATCGGCAGGTGGGCCAGCCACTGCGCGGCGTCGCCGATCGACAGCGAGGCGACCTCGGCGATGGACCGGTCGGCGACGGTGACGGCGAGGATCTCCGGCTTGAGCCGCGTGCCCTGACACGCGGGGCACGGCACCTCGCGCATGTAGCCCTCGAACTTCTCGCGCGAGTAGTCGCTGTCCGTCTCGCTGTAACGCCGCTCGATCCACGGGATGACGCCCTCGTAGTTGGCGTAATACGAGCGGTTGCGGCCGTAGCGGTTGCGGTAGCTGACGTGCACCTGGTCGTCGGTGCCGTGCAGGACGGCCTTCTGCGCGCGGGCCGGCAGCTGCTCCCACGGCGTGTCGACGCTGAAACCACCGGCGTCCGCCACCCCCTGCAGCAGCCGCAGGAAGTACTCGCTGGTCTGCCCGGTGGACCACGGTGTGACGGCGCCGTCGGCCAGGCTGATCTCCGGGTCGGGGACGACCAGTTCAGGGTCGACCTCCTTGCGGGTACCCAGGCCGGTGCACTCGGTGCACGCGCCGAACGGCGAGTTGAACGAGAACGACCGCGGCTCGAGCTCGTCGATCGCCAGCGGGTGGTCGTTCGGGCAGGCCAACCGCTCGGAGTAGCGGCGTTCGCGGTGCGGGTCGTCCTCGTCGAGGTCGACGAAGTCGAGCACCAGCACGCCGCCGGCGAGGCCAAGCGCGGTCTCGACGGAATCGGTGATGCGCTGCTTGCTCGACGGGCGCGCGGAGAGCCGGTCGACGACCGCCTCGATGGTGTGCTTCTCCTGCTTCTTGAGCTTCGGCAGGTCGGTGAGCGGGTAGACGACGCCGTCGACGCGGGCGCGCGCGTAACCCTTCACCTGCAGGTCGGCGAGGAGGTCGACGTACTCGCCCTTGCGCTCACGGATTATGGGCGCGAGTACCTGGAATCGAGTAGCGGGTTCGAGTTCGAGGATGCGGTCGACGATCTGCTGCGGCGTCTGCTTGGCGATGGGCTCGCCGCAGATCGGGCAGTGCGGGTGCCCGATGCGCGCCCACAGCAGGCGCAGGTAGTCATAGACCTCGGTGATCGTGCCGACCGTGGAACGCGGGTTCTTCGACGTCGACTTCTGGTCGATGGACACCGCGGGTGACAGGCCTTCGATGAAGTCGACGTCGGGCTTGTCCATCTGGCCCAGGAACTGCCGCGCGTAGGCCGACAGCGACTCGACGTAGCGTCGCTGACCCTCGGCGAAGATCGTGTCGAAGGCCAGGCTGGACTTGCCCGACCCGGACAACCCGGTGAAGACGATCATGGCGTCGCGCGGGAGGTCGAGGCTGACGTCCTTGAGGTTGTGCTCGCGGGCGCCATGGACGATCAGACGGTCGTTCGCGCCGTGCATTCACTGCCTTCCGGGCCGGGTGCGGAGAGTTCGCAGGTGGGTCGCGCCGAGCGGGCAACGAGCCGACGCCAGCCTAATGACCGTTACCGACAACGCGCGCGGCCACGGTCGACATTCCGCGCGCTGCCGCCGCACTGGACGCGGTCACCGGCCGCGCAGGTGCCGCTTCAACCCGGGAATCGCCGCGGGCGCGACGGACAGCTCGCTGAACCCGCACTGCACGAAACGCTCGGCGAACTCGGGCACCGCCGCCATCTCCCCGCACACCGCGAGCTCCGCCCGTCCCCGCGCGTCCTCGCCGACGAGCTGGACGAGGCGCCACAGCGCCGTGGCGTGCGGGTCGAGCAGTGCCGCGACGTCGGCCTGGGTGCGGTCGGCGGCCATCGTGTACGAGGTCAGGTCGTTGGTGCCGAGAGACAGAAAGTCGGCGACCTGCGCGATGTCCCCCGCCGCGAGAGCGGCGGCCGGCACCTCGATCATCGCGCCCACGGAACCGGGCCGTGCGTGGGGCGTGTCGTCCGCGACGAGCGACGCGACGGCGACGTCCACGGCGTCCCGGAAGGCGCGCATCTCCGCGGCGAAGGTGACCATCGGCGCCATGACGGCCATCGTGCCGCCGTAGCCGTCGGCCGCGCGGCACACCGCGCGCAGCTGGGTGTGCAGCACATCGGGATTGGCGAGCAGCCAGCGCAGGCCCCGGACGCCGAGGAATCCGTTGCGCACCGGGTCGAGCCGCAGCGCCCGCACCGGCTTGTCGCCCCCGGCGTCCAGCACGCGAACGGTGACCGGCCGGCCGCCCAGTTCGGCCAGCACGGCACGCAGGTCGGCCACCTGGGTGTCTTCGTCGGGCAGGTCGTCCCGGTCGAGGACGAGCAGTTCGGTGCGCAGCAGCCCGACCGCGTCCGCCCCGAACTGCACGGCCGCGCGCGCTTCGGCGGCCGAGCCGATGTTCGCGGCGACCACCACCGGGCGGCCGCGAACCTGCACCGGCGCGGCGGCGTCCGCGCGCTCGGCGCGGCGTCGCTCGTGCTGCACGGCGAGTTCGCGCGCCCGGTCCGCGGCGTCCGGCGGGTCGACCTCCACCGCCCCGGTGTCACCGTCCACCGCCACCGGCGTGCCGTCGGCCACCGCGTCGAGCAGGCCGCCGGCGCCGAGCACGACGGGCAGGCCCAGCCCGCGGGCGACGATCACCGCGTGCGCTGTCGGTGTGCCGCCTGCGAGCACCACCGCCGCGCCGCCGCGCCCGGCGAAGTCGCCCAACTCCCCCGGACCGATCTCCGCTGCGGCCAGCACCCGGCCGGCCACGTCGTCCGGCACCCGGCGCCCGGTGACCCCGAGTTCGCGCAACACGGCGAGGCCGGCATCGCCGCCACGCTGTTCCTCACGGTGACCTTCGGGATG
>NZ_CAXTQF010000122.1:0-3124 GCF_964246335.1 uncultured Jatrophihabitans sp.
GCCCTGACCCGCTCGCCCGCTCGCCCGCCCGCTCGCTCGCCCCACCACCACCACCACCACCCTCGGTGATCAACAGCAGGAAATGCGCGTCGGGGTGCGCATTACCTACTGTTGATCACGGGGGATTGCTGCGGCGGTCAGGCGGTCAGGCGGTCAGGCATGCAGCGCGGTGAGGAACTGCTCGTGCAGCAGGCCGTTGCTCACCGCGGCGTTGCCCCGATGCACGCCGTCGACGCCGTCCAACCCGGTGAACCGGCCGCCGGCCTCGGTGACGATCGGCGCGAGCGCCGCCATGTCCCACAGCGACAGCTCGGGCTCCGCGGCGAGATCGACGGCGCCTTCCGCGACAAGCATGTAGGACCAGAAGTCGCCGTACGCGCGGGTGCGCCACACGCGGTCGGTCAGCGCGATCAACGCGTCGCGACGCCCGGCCTGCGCCCAGCCCGACAGCGACGCGTAGGACAGGCTCGCGTCGCCGAGTTCCCCGACGTGCGAGACGGTCAACCGCCGCGGTGTCCCGCCGAACATGCTGGCCCACGCGCCGCCGTGGCGCATCGCCCACCACCGGCGGCCCAGCGCGGGCGCGGACACCACGCCGACCACGGCGTCGTCACCGTCGAGCAGCGCGATCAGCGTGGCCCACACCGGCACCGCGCGGACGAAGTTCTTCGTGCCGTCGATCGGGTCGAGCACCCAACGCCGCGCGGCGTCGCCGGTCGAGCCGAACTCCTCGCCGGACACTGCGTCGGCCGGCCGCTCGTCGCGCAGCGCATCGCGGATCGCGGTCTCCACCGCGCGGTCCGCGTCGCTGACCGGCGTCAGGTCCGGCTTGGTGTCGACGCGCAGGTCGCTCGCACCGAAGCGCTGCATCGTGATCGCATCGGCGGCGTCGGCGAGGCGCAGCGCGAGCGCGAGGTCGTCGGCGTGTTCGGTCTCGGCGGCGTCCGGCACGCACGCAGGCTATCGGGCGGCCGGGTTCAGCGGCCGACGGTGAGCAGCGCGAACAGGCCACCGACGACGGGCCGGTCCTGGAAGCCCGACTGCTTGGCCGTGGTCGTGTCGTACCAGTCGGAGAGCGGCACGCGCGTAGGCGTCGTGTTCGCATACACATACGTGCTCTCGATGAGCAGGTCACGGATGTCGTCGTGGTCGTGCAGCCATGCCGCCGTCCACATCTCCCAGTCGGCCTTCGTGTACGTGTGCCGGAGGTCCAGCGGCACCCCGTAGGTGTTGGCGCGGGTGAGGTACCACGCGGCCTCCCTGCTGGCGACGGCCGCCGGCACCAGGCCGGTGCCCAACAGGGTGTCGGCGTAGCCGTTGTACTTCAGGCTCCACGTCCCCGGCTGGTCGTACGCGAGCTTGAGGTGGTCGCCGTCGGTGTCGGTGGCCTTCGTCCGCCACTGCGCGATGTAGGACTGCGCGGTCGACCGGTAGCTCTTCTCGTCGGCGTGGTTCGCGGCCGCTGCGGCGAGCTTGCCCATCGCGGCGATGCCCACGATGCCCTTGAGCGCGAGGTTCACGCTGTGCCCGATGAACCCGGTGAAGTCGTCGGTCTGATTCTGGAAGCCCGGGTCGAGCGCGTTCCCGACGAGGTAGTCGGCCCACTTCTTCAGTTGCGCGTAGTGCGTCGTCGCGAACGACAGCGCGTCCTTGGCCGACAGCCGATCGGCGTAGGCCGCGCTCATGATCAGCATGTTGGCCGTCTCCTCGACCGGCATCGGCTCGGTGTTGCCCGGGGCCGAACCGCTGGCGTTCGGGTAGCTGGCGCCCAGGTCGTGCTCGGCGTACTGCTCGTTCCACCCGCCCGTCTCGGCGAACGCCAGTTGCGGCGCGAGGACCAGCCCGAGGTACGCGGGGTCGGCGTAGAGCCAGACCGGGACGGCAGGATACGTGACGTCGACGGTCGAGACGTTGCCGTCGCTGGAGATCTCCTTCAGCAACGCCCACGGCTTGCCGTCGCGCACGACCAGTTCGGTGCCCGCGTAGGCCTGCCGGAACGCGAGGTCGCACAGTGCGGCGTACTTCGCGCCACCGACTCGGGTGGCGTCGCGCGAGATCTTCGCGTCGAGCTTCTTCGCGCCACGCACGGCGGCGTCGTGGTCGTCGTGGAAGAACGCGGCCATGGCCTGCCAGCTGTCGTAATACGTGGTCCACAGCGGCGCGAGGTCGGTGCCCAGGTAGCTGACTGCGGGATTGCGGATGTGTCCGATGCTCACGGTGAACGGGTCCGTCGCGCCGCGCACGGTGCCGAGGTCGGCGTAGAACGCGAACACCGGCCACCGGTCGGAGATCGCGCGTGGCTTGTCCGGGTCCACGCTGTTGCTCAGCACGCCGTTGTCGACGGCCTGCGCGCGGACGACGGCGTCCTGCCCGATCTGCCAGCTGACGCCCTTGCGCTGGACGGCGCTCCAGACGACGGTGCCCCAGCTCGCGGTGTCGTTCTCCTCGGCCAGCACCTTCGGCGTATCCGGTGTGCTGGTCAGGCTGCGCAGCGTGCCGTTCGCAGTGCTGGTGGTCGCGGTGTCCCAGGTGATCTTCGCGTCAGTGTCGCCGTACGACCATTCGCCGCTGATGTCGAAGTACAGCCCGACCTGGTGGGCGCGACCGTCGTTGCTGCGCGCGGTGGCGGTGATGTAGGACAGCGGCATCGACTGCCGGCGCAGGTCGCCGGGCTCGACCGGTGAGTGGAAGACGACGGTGAGTTCCACGCCGCCCTGCTCGAGCACGAACGTCGAGCGGGTCGCGGTGACGGCGGCCGACGTCTGGCGCATCGTCGGGAACGGGTTGCGGCCGCCGATGAGCGGGTTGCCGAGGAAGACGTACGAAGTGCCGTCGACGCGCGCGATGCCGGACATCGCGGTGATCCGCCCGGTCCAGAACGTCGGCCAGGTGCCCGCGAGGTTGTCCGCGGCGAGCCAGGTGGACAAATAGGGCGAGCGGACGGCCAGTGGCACCGCCGGAGCGCGCAGCGGCGTGAAGTCCGGCAGCGCCGCGGTGGTCCGCGCAGCCGCCGCGGGTGCCGCGTCGGCGTCGACGCCGGTGCCGGTGGCCACCGCGCCGACGGCGGCCGCGGCGCCGGCGACACCGGTCCAGGCGAGGAACGAGCGGCGGGACGGGGCGGCGT
>NZ_CAXTQF010000123.1:0-3037 GCF_964246335.1 uncultured Jatrophihabitans sp.
GTGTCGAGGTCAGGCATCGATCGATTCTGGCAGCGGCTGCCCGGCCGCCGCCGATCCGGCCGCCGCCGAGCCGGCCGCCGACGAGCCGCTCGCCGGGGAGCCGGGCGCGGATCGGCCGCGGTAGACCAGCGCTCCGGCGGCGGCGATCGCCAGTCCGACGAGCCCGGGTAGCACGAACCCGCCGTGCCAGCCGACGTGATCGATGGCCACGCCGGCCAGCGGAGCGCCGGCGGCTGCGCCGGCCGTCATGGCCGAACCGTGCCAGCCGAGCGCCTCGCCACGCCCGCGCTCGCCGACCACCTGGCCGATGGCGCTCACCGAGGCGGTGATCGTCGGTGCGCAGAACAGCCCGGTGACGAAGAGCAGGACGGCCAGCAGGCCGGGGCCTGTCGCCAGCGCGACGGGGATCGCGGTGGCGCCCAGCAACGCCAGCAGCACCCACACCGGCAGCTCGAAACGCACGGCGCCGTAGACCAGGCCGCCGACCGCGGAACCCAGACCCCAGACCGCGAGCTCCCAGCCGATCCAGGACTGGTGGTGCATGTGCCGCAGGGCGGCGACGGTGCCGACGTCGGAGCCGACGAGCACCAGGACCGTCGCGGCGCTCATCACCAGCACGGCGGCGACGACCGGCCCGAGCCACGAGCGCACGCCCGAGGGCGCGTCCGCGTCGGCGTCCGTGTCGTCGTCCGAGCGCAACCGCGGGTTGACCAGCCAGATCAGCGCACCGCCGAGCACGGCGGTGAACTCGCAGGTGAACAGCGCCCAGCTGGTGGCCCAGTACGTCGCGAGCAGGACGCCGAGGGCCGGGCCCATCATGTAGGAGATCTCGACGGCGACCGAGTCGATCGACAACGCCGACTTGCGGTGCACCTCGGGGACGGACGCCAGCAGCGACTGCCGCACGATCGTGAACTGCGGAACGATGAACAATCCGGCGAACGACGCGAGCACGATGAGCAGCCAGTAGCCGGTGAACGGCGCGATGCTCCAACACACCGTCAGCACCACCAGCGACGGCACGACGGCCTTGCGCAACCCGACCTGATCGAGGCGCCGGCCGCGCCACGGCGAGCTGATGCTCGCGGCGACGGTCGAGGCGCCCTCGACGAACCCGGCCGCGCCGTACGAGCGGCCGAGATGCGTGACGACGTGCAGCGTGAGGACGACCGCGCCAGCCCACATCGGCACGCGCACCAGCAGGCCGAGCAGCAGCACCCTGCGCACCTCGCGGATGCGCAGGACGGCGCGGTAGGCCTGCAGTCCCATCCGATGAGCTTCGCACGCCGCACCGACACGGTTTCCGCGCCGCGACGTCGGCGCTGCACCAGCGCCTCGGCGACGTGTGCACCGGCTGCGCGACGACGCGCCGGAAAGATGCGCACGGTCTGGCTGTCGACGACGCCGAGCTACGCCGGACGCAGGCGGTAGAGCACGTGTCGACGAAGGGGGCTGCCGATGTCGAGGGCCGGGTGATCGAAGTCGTCGGCGGGGTCGTGGGTCATGCCGAGACGCTGCATGACCCGCTGCGACGCCACGTTGGGCACCGCCGTGAACGACACGATCTCGGGCAACTGCGAGGTCACGAAGCCGTATCGCGCCGCGGCCCGGGCAGCCTCCGTGGCGTAGCCGCGCCCCCACGAGTTCGCTGCCAACCGCCAGCCGATCTCCACCGCGGGCATGAAATGCGCGTCGAAGCGCGGCCGGGCCAGCCCGACGAACCCGATGAACGCCGGGCCGTCGATCACCTCGACCGCCCACAAGCCGAAGCCGTTCTCGGCGAACCCTGCGCGGATGCGCTCGACCAGGGCGTCACTGGCCGCGCGATCGAGTGGCGCTGGGAAGTGCCGCATCACGACGGGGTCGGCGTTCAGCTCGGCGAACGGCTCGAGGTCGGCGGCGCGCCACCCGCGCAGAATCAGCCGTTCGGTACGCAGGACGGGGACCGAGGCGGGACCCGGCTGGGTCACCTGACGGCGGCCTGCTTGCGGGTGCTCGCGCGTGGCTTGGCAGCCGCCGCCGTCTTCTTGCGGGTGCTGCGCCGGGTGCTCGGCGCGGGGTCGAGCAGCGGCGCCAGGAACTGGCCGGTGTGCGACTCCGGCACCGCCGCGACCTCCTCCGGCGTGCCCACGGCGACGACCGTGCCGCCGCCCGAACCGCCTTCGGGGCCCATGTCGATCAGCCAGTCGGCAGTCTTGATGACGTCGAGGTTGTGCTCGATCACGATCACCGAGTTGCCCTTGTCGACCAGCGAGTGCAGCACGCCGAGCAGCTTGGACACGTCCTCGAAGTGCAGACCGGTGGTCGGCTCGTCCAGCACGTAGATCGTCCGGCCGGTCGAGCGCTTCTGCAGCTCGGCGGCCAGCTTGACCCGTTGGGCCTCGCCACCGGACAGCGTGGGAGCCGGCTGGCCCAGCCGCACGTAACCGAGCCCGACGTCGACCAGCGTCTCGAGATGCCGCGCGATGCGCGAGATCGGCCTGAAGAACTCCGCCGCCTCGTCGATCGGCATCTCGAGGACCTCGCTGATGTTCTTGCCCTTGTAGTGCACCTCGAGCGTCTCGCGGTTGTACCGCGCGCCCTTGCAGACCTCGCACGGCACGTAGACGTCCGGCAGGAAGTTCATCTCGATCTTGATCGTGCCGTCGCCCTGGCAGTTCTCGCAGCGGCCACCCTTGACGTTGAACGAGAACCGGCCCTGCTGATAGCCGCGGACCTTCGCCTCGGTGGTCTCGGAGAACAGCTTGCGGATGTGGTCGAACACGCCGGTATAGGTGGCCGGGTTGGACCGCGGCGTGCGCCCGATCGGCGATTGGTCGACGCCGACCACCTTGTCGAGCTGGTCGATGCCGCGGATGCGCTTGTGCCGCCCCGGCGGGAGCTTGGCGCCGTTGATCCGGTTGGCCAGCGACGCGTAGAGGATGTCGTTGACCAGGCTCGACTTGCCCGATCCGCTGACGCCGGTGACGGCGACGAAGCAGCCGAGCGGGAACGCGACGTCGACGTTGCGCAGGTTGTGCTCGCGCGCGCCCTCGAC
>NZ_CAXTQF010000124.1:0-2997 GCF_964246335.1 uncultured Jatrophihabitans sp.
GCACGAGCACCGGGCGGCGGGCCGCACGGTGCTCGTGCCGGTGCCGTCCAGCCGGCGGGCGGCGGCGGCCCGCGGCGGCGATCACGTGGTGCGCCTCGCCCGGCGCGCGGCGTGGCAGACGGGCGTGCCGGCCATGCCGTCGTTGGCGCTCGTCCGCACGGTGGCCGATTCGGCCGGTCTCAGTGCCGGCGAGCGCGCGTGCAACATGCACGCGGCGATGAACGCCCGGGCGGCGCCGCCAGGGTGCGCGGCCGTCGTGGTCGACGACATCGTCACCACCGGAGCAACCCTGCGCGAGGCCTGCCGCGCCCTCGTCGCAGCGGGCTGGCCGGTGCTCGGCGCCGCGGTGGTCGCCGCGACGCCGGCACCGCGCCGGCGCGCGGTGCCGGACGTGGAAACGCAAGACCACGGTTTGCCCATTGGCAGCGCCCAGGTACGCGGTCTAGCGTCTTAGCGACCTGACCGAGTAGGCGATTCTCGGCCCGCACGCGGGTCGGCCGGATCACCAGCAGCCGACCGGCACCTGACGAGTTCGTGCGCGCTCGAGTTTCTCGAGCATCGTGGAGGTCGCATGGAAACTGTCGTGGGCAGCATGGAGATCGTCGTGCGCGGGCGCAAGGTGGTCGTCCCCGATCACTTCCGCCAGCACGTCGGCGAGAAACTCGGCAAGCTGGAGCGGTACGACGACAAGATCATCCGAGTCGACGTCGAGCTGCAACATGAGAAGAACCCGCGACAGAACGGCAGTTGTCAACACATCGAGATCACCTGTCGAACCCGCGGCCCGGTCGTCCGCAGCGAGGCGTGCTCGGACGACTTCTACGCCGCGCTGGACCTCGCCGTGGACAAGCTCGAGCGCCGGCTGCGGCACGCCGCCGACCGCCGGCGCATCCACCACGGACGCCGCACGCCGCGTTCCGTCGCCGAGGTCACGGCCGCACTGCCCGACCTGCTGCCCGACGACGTCGCCAGCGCCCAGGACATCGACGCGGCGCGCAGCGACGGCGCGCAGCCGGACGCGGGCCCCGGGCAGGTCGTGCGGAGCAAGGAGCACCCGGCCACGCCGATGACCGTCGACCAGGCGTTGTTCGAGATGGAACTCGTCGGGCACGACTTCTTCCTGTTTTGCGATTCCGAGTCCGGCCGCCCCAGCGTCGTCTACCGGCGGCACGCCTACGACTACGGCCTGCTGCGCCTCGCCGTGACCTGAGCTCCGGTGGGCGAAACGCCCGGGCTAAGCCGGGCGAACCACGCCTCGTCGGACATCGAACCGTCCGCGTTGGGCAGCCGCGAGCGGCGCACGCCGTCGGCCTCGAAGCCGCCGGCGAGCGCCGCGCGTTGCGAGGCGACGTTGTCGGTCTTCGCGCCGAGTTCGAGGCGGGCGTAGCCCAGCACGTCGAACGCCCAGTCCGCCATGAGTCGCAGCGCGCGGCCGGTGTAGCCGCGGCCGCGGAAGTCCGGGTGTACCGCGTAACCGACATCGCCCACCCGGGGCAGCGGCGAGTTACGCAGCTGGCAATTGCCGGCCACCCGACCGGACGCGACGTCGACCATCGCGAACTGCGCCTGGCGGCCGACCAGCCAGTCCAGACCGGCGCGCGCACATCGACGCTGCGCCTGCGCCTCGGTCGTCAACTCGCCGTCGAAGCTCCACCGCACGCTCACGTCGTCGTTCTCGGTCTGCAGGTAGGCGAGCGCGTCGGCGGGCTCCATCGCCCGCAGCGCCAGCACCCCGTCGCGCAGGCCGCCGTGCGGCAATGCCGGGAAGGCGTACGGAACCGGCGCGACCGGGTCGTCGAAAACCCGGGCGAACCGGGCGACATCGCGTGGTGTGTCGTCGCGGCCGGTCGCGCCGGCACGGACGATGCCCTCGAAGGGGATACCGGCACCGAGTGCGCTGCGGACCGACGCCAGGTTGGTGAGATCGCAGTCGACATGGATCCGGTGCACGCCCTGTTCGTGCGCGAAACGGGTCAGCACGCGAGTTGCCTGTGCGGCGTAGCCGTGTCCGCGGGCGTCCGGCGCCACCCAGTAGCCGATCTCCGCGTCCGCACCCAGGCGCAGCGCGGCGGCGCCGACGACCCGGCCGGACGTGCGCTCGACGACCGCGCTGCCGAGGCCGGTTCCCGCGTCGCGGCCCTCATGCCCCAGGTCGTCGACGAAGGCCTGGGCGTCGGTACGGGTGTAGGGCTGCGGCAGGCGGTCGAGAAAGGCGTGCATGGACGCGTCCTGCATGATCTGGTGAACGCGGTCGGCGTCGTCGGCCCGCCACCGCCGGAGGACGACCTGCTCGCCGCGCAGTTCGAGATCGGCGAGCTCGACGTCGCGCAAGCGTCCCACGCGGTCAGCGTGCCAGAGCGGCTGCCGAGCGTGACCGGACTGTGACGCCACCGTGCACGCCACAGGGTGCCCCGTACCATGGCCCGCGTGGTGCTAGCCAAACTTCTGCGTGCCGGCGAGCAGAAACAGGTCCGCCGGCTGTCGGCCATCGCCGATCACATCGAGACCCTCGAGGACGACTACGTCGACCTCACCGACGCCGAACTGCGTGAGCTGACCGACCAGTTCAAGGAACGTCTCGGCGACGGCGAGAGCCTCGACGATCTGCTGCCCGAGGCATTCGCCGTCGTGCGCGAGGCCGCGCGCCGCACGCTGGGCCAGTTCCACTACAAGGTGCAGCTCATGGGCGGCGCCGCGCTGCACCTCGGCAACGTCGCCGAGATGAAGACCGGTGAGGGCAAGACCCTGGTGTCCACGCTGCCGGTCTACCTCAACGCGCTCACCGGGGACGGCGTGCACGTCGTCACCGTCAACGACTACCTGGCCAGTCGTGACGCCGACTGGATGGGTCGCGTGCACCGGTTCCTCGGCCTGTCTGTCGGCAAGATCCTCAACGACATGCCGCCGGAGAAGCGGCGCGCGTCCTACGAGGCGGACATCACCTACGGCACGAACAACGAGTTCGGCTTCGACTACCTGCGCGACAACATGGCGTGG
>NZ_CAXTQF010000125.1:0-2995 GCF_964246335.1 uncultured Jatrophihabitans sp.
GAGGCGTGCCGCCGCCGCGCGAATCAGCCCTCTGCGACGAGCTTTGCGATCCGGCTGACGCCCTCCGCGAGGTCGTCGTCGCCCAGCGCGTAGGACATCCGCAGGTACCCAGGCGTGCCGAACGCCTCGCCGGGCACGACGGCTACCTCCGCCTCTTCGAGGATGATCGCCGCGAGCTCGGCCGAGCTTTCCGCGGTGCGCCCGCGCAGCGACACGTTCAGCAGCCCCTTGACCGACGGGTACGCGTAGAAGGCGCCGAGCGGCTCCGGGCACACGACGCCCGGGATGTCGGACAGCATCGACACGATCCTGCGACGCCGGCGGTCGTACACGGCGCGCATTTGCGCGACGGCGGACAGGTCACCGGACACCGCCTCCAGCGCCGCCACCTGGGCGACGTTGTTGACGTTCGAGGTCGAGTGCGACTGCAGGTTGCTCGCGGCCTTGACGATGTCGGTGGGCCCGATGAGCCAGCCGACGCGCCAGCCGGTCATCGCGTACGTCTTGGCGACGCCGTTGAGCACGACGACCCTGTC
Source organism: uncultured Jatrophihabitans sp. (assembly GCF_964246335.1). GTDB lineage: Bacteria > Actinomycetota > Actinomycetes > Mycobacteriales > Jatrophihabitantaceae > Jatrophihabitans. Next base: position 537 of record NZ_CAXTQF010000125.1, read on the forward strand.
CGGGTCGGCGCTGTGCGCGATCGAGACCATCTCGGCGTCGCCGTACACGAGGTGCTCGTAGATCTCGTCGGTGACGACCCACAGCCCGTGTTCACGGGCCCAGGCGCCGATGGCCTCGACCTGCTCGCGCGGGTAGACCGCGCCCGTCGGGTTCGACGGGGACACGAACAGCAGCACCTTGGTGCGCTCGGTGCGCGCCGCCTCGAGCTGGTCGACGCTCGCCAGGTAACCGGTGGTCTCGTCGGTGACAACCTCGACGGGCACGCCGCCGGCCAGCTTGATCGCCTCGGGGTAGGTCGTCCAGTACGGCGCGATCAGCAGGACCTCGTCGCCCGGATCGCACAGCGCGGCGAAGGCGTTGTAGACGGCCTGCTTGCCGCCGTTCGTGATCAGGACCTGTGCAGCGTCGACCTCGTAACCGGTGTCACGCTTCGTCTTCGCGGCGACGGCGGCGCGCAGCTCGGGCAGCCCCGGGACGGGCGTGTAGCGGTGGTACTTGGGGTTCCGGCACGCGGCAACGGCGGCCTCGACGATCGCTTCCGGCGTCGGGAAGTCGGGCTCGCCGGCGCCGAACCCGATGACCGGGCGGCCGGCGGCCTTCAGCGCCTTGGCCTTGGCGTCGACCGCAAGAGTTGCGGATTCGGCGATGGCGGACACTCGGTCGGAGACTCGCTCACCCATGGGGCCCATCGTTCCAGACCCGGCCGAGTCGTTTCGCGGGCCAGGCAGCCCGTTGCAGCGGTTTGGCCCTGTCCACCGCGTCCCCGTAGACTTGCGCGTCGGGGCCTGGTGGCCTTGCGTCAGCATGCCCCGGACGTGCTTCGCACGAAGCGCCGAGGGGCGTGGCTCAATTGGTAGAGCTCCGGTCTCCAAAACCGGCGGTTGCAGGTTCAAGTCCTGTCGCCCCTGCGCAGCCGCCCAGGCTGGGCGAATGCAGTACCCGAACGGTGCACCACCGGAGTCCGCCCACGGACCGAGGCCCGCACCGCCGAGAGGAGAGCTCGTGACCGCGACCCGTACGGAGTCGTCCTCGTCGCGCAGTGCCGGCAACAACCGCGGCACCCTGCCGACGCGGTACGTGCGCGAGAGCGTGTCGGAGATGCGCAAGGTCCTGTGGCCATCGCGCTCCGAGCTCGTCACCTATTCGGTGGTGGTGATCATCTTCGTGGTGATCATGGTGGCGATCGTGGCCGGCCTGGACATCGGCTTCGCCAAGCTGACGCTGTTGATGTTCGGCTGACCGGCCGAGCGCCGGTCACCGCGAACATCACGACCAATCGACGAGAAAGAGAGAACGTGTCCGAGTTCGACGACGCGCGTGCCGACGAGACGTCCGAGCACGCCCGCAGCGAGTCCGCCGAGGCCGCCGACACCGGCCCGGCCGACCTCGCCGCTGCCGCGCGCCTGCTCGGTGGCGACGACGACGCCATCGCCCGTGACGCGGCGGACGACGCGGACACCGACCTCGACGCCGCAGGCGGCAGCGACGGCGAGCCGGGCGACGACGTCGACGCCGCCGCGCCGGACGCAACGGCCGCCACGAACGAGCTCGCCGCCGAGGCCGTCGTCGCCGACGCAGCCGCGGACGCCGCGGACGGGGAGGACGATGATCCGGTCGAGACGCTGCGCCGCGAACTGCGCACGCAGTTCGGCGACTGGTACGTCGTGCACTCCTACGCCGGCTACGAGAACAAGGTGAAGACCAACCTCGAGAGCCGCATCACGTCCCTGGACATGGAGGACTACATCTTCCAGGTCGAGGTGCCGACCGAAGACGTCGTCGAGATCAAGAACGGCAAGCGCCAGCAGGTGCAGCGCAAGGTGTTCCCCGGCTACATCCTGGTGCGGATGGACCTCAACGACGAGTCGTGGGGCGCGGTGCGCAACACGCCGGGCGTCACCGGGTTCGTGGGCGCGACCTCCCGCCCGTCGCCGCTGTCCACCGACGAGGTCGTCAACATCCTCGCGCCGGCCACCAAGAAAGCGGCCGCGGTCGCGTCCGGCGGCAAGGCGACCGGCGGTGCCGAGAAGACGCAGACCATCGAGGTCGACTTCAGCGTGGGCGAGTCCGTCACCGTCATGGACGGCCCGTTCGCCACGTTGCCGGCGACCATCAGCGAGATCGACCCGCTGCACCAGAAGCTGCACGTCCTGGTGTCCATCTTCGGCCGGGAGACCCCGGTCGAGCTGTCGTTCAGCCAGGTCTCCAAGATCTGACCCGCTCCAGCAGTCACATCAGTCGAGAATCACCGAGAAGAGAACAAATGCCTCCGAAGAAGAAGCTCGCGGCGATCATCAAGCTGCAGATCCAGGCCGGTGCCGCGAACCCGGCCCCGCCGGTCGGCCCCGCGCTGGGTCAGCACGGCGTGAACATCATGGAGTTCTGCAAGGCGTTCAACGCCCAGACGCAGAACGAGGGCGGCACGATCATCCCGGTGGAGATCACGGTCTACGAGGAC
>NZ_CAXTQF010000126.1:0-2772 GCF_964246335.1 uncultured Jatrophihabitans sp.
TGGCGCACCATGGCGTGGCCGGCGAACGCGTAGGTCACGCCGAAGACGAGGCCGAGCGCGATGAGCAGCACACCGGTCCCGCCCTCGCCGAAGCTGGGCGCGGCCGCGACGACACCCGAGAGCGTCGCGAAGAGCCCCGCCAGGACGAACGCGACGCCCGCGCCGGGCCGCCCGCGGCGGTCGAGGAGCGCCGCAATGCCGTAGTAGCCGATGCCGAAGATCAAGCCCGCCGCGGCAACCGCGCCGGTGCCCGGCCTCGGCACCGCATCCCCGCCGTCGCCGGACAACGGCGTCAAGCGGATCGCGAACGAGACGAACGACGTCGGCGCCGCCTTGAACTCCGCCCAGGACGCCAGGTACAGCGCGGCCAGCCCCAGGAAGAACGGCCGGCCCTGCGCGCCCGGGACGAACACGTAGGTCACCAACCAGACGAGTACCGAGATCAGCAGGACCGCATCGACGTTGAACGGGCCCGAGCTGCCGGTGGGGTCGAGGGAGAGGAACAGGATGGTCAGCGGCACGCCGAGCGCGGCGGCGATCGTGCCGGCGCTTGCCAGTGGACCGCGCCGGCGCACGACGAGCAGCGCGTAACCCGTCAGGACGACCAAGAAGGAGAGTCCGGCGCCGAGGAAGCGCCGGCCGGTACCCGAGGTGCTGGTGGCTCCGCTCGAATCGTCGAAGTGCAGGCGGAAGCCATCGGCAAGGTAGCCGGACGACCAGACCACTACGCCGACGATCGCCAGCACGACACCGGCGGCGGCGAGCGCGATCCCGAATCGCGGGTCGGCGCGTCGGCGGGTGCGCGGGCCGAACCGGTCGCGGAGGGCCTGCTCGGGCGGTGGCCCGAACCCGTCGGCGGCCCGGCCCACGATTGTCCGGCGGGTGGTCCGTAGCCGGTCGACGGGCTCGCCCACTGCTGCCCGGCGACCGGTTCGTAGCCCGGAGCCGGTGGCTGGTAGCCGCTCCCCGACCAGGGCGGCGAGCCGGGGTACGGGGACTGCGGCGGTTCGCTCATGGCGCGAGAGCCTAAGCCCGCGGCGGTCCCGATGTGCGGCCGTTGTGGACGGCGGACAGGTGCGTGTCGCCCGGACTGTGGCTAGCTGTTGTCCTGGGCGAACGCCCGCGCCTCGGCCTGCTCGCGGCGTCGCTTGCGCAGGTGCACGGCTGTGTAGACCAGCACGCCCACCGCAAGGATCGCGAGCGGTGCCCAGGTCAGCGTCTCGCCCACGACGTCCAGTGCCGACGCGAACGCATAGCCGAGCAGCACACAGCCCGGCGCCCACACGATGCCGCCGATCGCGTTCCAGGTGAGGAACGTCCGGTACCGCATGCCGCTCATCCCGGCCATGGACGGCATCAACGCGCGAAGGACGGCGGTCAGCCGGCCGAGCAACACGGCCTTGCCGCCGTGCCGGTGGATGAAGCCGTCGACGGCCGCCCACCGGTGCTCGCCGACCCACCGGCCCAGCCGCGACCGGCGCAGCGACGGTCCGTACCGCTTACCGAATTCGTAGCCGACCGAGTCGCCGGCCACGGCGCAGACGGCGCCGACGACGCACATGGCCCAGAGGTTCAGCCGTCCGTAGTGGTGGTTGCTGAACACGCCGGCCACGAGCAGCGCCGTCTCACCCGGCACCACCATGCCGAGCAGCACGGCCGCCTCGGCGAAACACAGCGCGCCGGAGATCACGTACAGCCAGACGCCGACGCCGTCGCCGATGCTGCGCATGATGTGCTCGAACACGTCCGCATAGTGCCACGGCCAGCTCGCCGCAGGCTGTCAGCGGCGGCTCGTAGGGTCCAGCCATGCCCCGACCGGCCACCAGCGCACCGCAGCGCATGTCCGCCCCGCAGGCGCGCCGGGTTGCTCTGGCGGCGCAGGGCTTCGCCGACCCGTTGCCCACCGGACGCGTCGACGCGCGGCACATCCGGCGGGTGCTGGGCCGGATCGCGATGCTGCAGATCGACTCGGTCAACGTGTTCAGCCGCGCGCACTACCTGCCGGTGTTCGCCCGGCTGGGGCCCTACGACCGCGCCTTGCTCGACCGGATGACGGGCTACACGGAACGGCCGCGCAACGCCGAGCTCTTCGAGTACTGGGCACATGCCGCCTCGCTGCTGCCGGTCGAGCTGCAACCGTTGATGCGCTGGCGGATGGAACGCGCACACGTAGACCCATGGCAGTCCATCCGGCAGATCGCGCTCACCAACCCGACGCTCGTCTCGGACGTCGAGCAACTGGTCCGCACGCAGGGGCCGGTCCGCGCCGGCGACACCGGCATTCCCCGTCCGGCGCCGCGCCCGGGCCACATGTGGAACTGGCACGACGGCAAGACCGCGCTTGAGTACCTGTTCTGGAGTGGCGTGGTCACCACCGCCAAACGGGTCAACTTCGAGCGCTACTACGACCTCACCGAGCGCGTGTTGCCGCAGCGCGTGCTCGACGCCCCGACGCCTGCCGAGACCGCTGCGCAGCGCGAGCTCGTCCGCGTCTCGGCGCGGGCGCTCGGCGTGGGCACCGAGCCCGACATCCGCGACTACTTCCGGCTCTCGCACGCCGTCACCAGCGCGGCACTCGCCGACCTCGTCGACACAGGTGAGGTGATTCGGGTCGATGTCGAGGGCTGGGACGCGCCGGCCTACCTCTGGCACGAGGCGCGGCGACCACGGCGGGTGCATGCCCGTGCGCTGCTGGCACCGTTCGACTCACTGATCTGGTACCGGCAGCGCACCGAGCGCATGTTCGGCTTCCACTACCGCATCGAGATCTAC
>NZ_CAXTQF010000127.1:0-2496 GCF_964246335.1 uncultured Jatrophihabitans sp.
ATCAAGCACTCGGTCGACGTGGTCGGCGAGAGCGTCGGCGGGCCGACCCGGCCCCCGCGCGGGCCGCTGACGGAGGCGCAGCCGCAGGCGATCCGCCGCGACACCGAGCGGGCCCTCGCCGCCGGCGCGCGCCTGGCCGCGCCCGCGCGCCCGTGACGGCCGGTCGCTCCCGATGACCGTCGTCCGCAAAATCGCGGCGGTCGACTCGCACACGGAGGGCATGCCGACCCGGGTGGTCACGGCCGGGATCGAGCCGATCCCGGGCGCCACCATGAACGAGCGCCGCCTCTGGTTCATCGCGCACCTGGACCACCTGCGCCACTTCCTGATGGACGAGCCGCGGGGCCACCCGGCGATGAGCGGCGCGATCCTGCAGCCGCCGACCCGCGCCGACTGCGACTGGGGCGTCGTCTACATCGAGGTGTCCGGCTGCCTGCCGATGTGCGGCCACGGCACCATCGGCGTCGCCACCGTGCTCGTGGAGGAACGGCTCGTGGAGGTGGTCGAGCCGGTGACGACGATCCGGCTGGACACCCCGGCCGGGCTCGTGATCGCCTCCGTCGCCGTCTCCGACGGCCGTGCGGAGGCGGTGACGATCGAGAACGTGCCGAGCTGGACCGACCGGCTCGACGCGCGGGTCGACGTGCCGGGCCTCGGCGAGGTGCCCTACAGCCTCGCGTTCGGCGGCAACTTCTACGCCCTGGTGGATCTCGACGCGGTCGGCCTGCCCTTCGACCGCGCCCGGCAGCGCGACATCGTCGAGGCGGGCCTCAGGATCATGGCGGCGGTGAACGAGGCGGATCGGCCGCACCACCCCGAGATCGAGGGCGTGGACCACTGCCACCACGTCGAGCTCATCGCCCCGGGCTCCACCGCCCTGCACTCCCGGCACGCGATGGCGATCCACCCCGGGTGGTTCGACCGCTCCCCCTGCGGCACCGGTACCTCGGCGCGCATGGCCGAGCTGCACAGCCGGGGCGCGCTGGCGCTCGGCGCCGAGTTCGTCAACGAGTCGTTCATCGGCAGCCGCTTCACCGGACGGCTCGTCGCGGAGACGACCGTCGCAGGGCGCCCGGCGGTCGTGCCGACCATCACCGGTCGGGCCTGGATCACGGGCCGCGCCGAGTACGTGCTGGACGATCGCGACCCCTTCCCCGCGGGCTTCGTCTTCTGACTGTGAGGATCGCCGTGGCGGCCTGATCGTGTTGGGCTGTTGCCGGTGGCGCCGAGTGTGACCCTTCTTCTGACTGGCTTCGTGCCTTTCACGCGACTTGTCCGCTCGGTGCTGCCGGCCCCGGCCTGAGCCGGAGTGACTGGCCTGATCAGGAGCTTGACCGTCGAGCGTGACAGCGCTCGACGTGTCCCGTCACAGTCCCGCCGCTTCTCCGACCCGGACCGGAACCCGCGTCCCGTCCATGGCAAGGAGAAGAACGCATGACCAGTCTGACCGAACTCGTCGAAGTCGTCATCGGCGTCGACACCCACGTGGACACCCACACCGCCGCGGTGGTGCACGCCGGCACTGGCGCAGCGGTCGCCGAACTGACGGTCGAGGCGACCGCGGTCGGTTACGCCGAGCTGGTCGCGTTCGCGGACGAGCTCTCCGGCCTGCGGGCCTGGGCGATCGAGGGCACCGGCATCCACGGCGCAGGCCTCACCCGGCACCTCGAGCAGGCCGGGGAGGTCGTCATCGAGCTGGATCGGCCCGAGCGGGTCCAGCGCCGCAACGGGGCGAAGTCCGACCCGCTGGACGCCGTCCGCGCCGCCCGCGAGGCGCTTGCTCGGCCACGTTTCGGCACCCCGCGGGCTGCAGGCGACCGGCAGGCGCTGTCGGTGCTGCTGGCTGCCCGCCGCTCCGCGGTCGAGTCCGGCACTGACGCGCAGCGGCAGGTGTTCAGCCTCGTCATCGCCGCACCCGAATCCCTCCGGTCCAGGTTCCGGGGCCAGAAGATCCCGGCGATGCTCCGCACCGCCGCGGCGCTTCGCCTGCACCCGTCCTGGGACCTGGAGACCCGCACCACCGTCACGGTCCTGCGGACCCTCGCCCGCCGCGCTCTCAGCCTCGCTGACGAGGCCGGCGCCCACGAGAAGGCGATCCTGACGATCGTCCGGACCATGCGGCCCGACCTGCTCGAGGAGAAGGGCGTCGGCCCGATCGTCGCCGCGACGGTGCTCTGCGCCTGGTCCCACCCCGGCCGGATCCACTCCGAGGCCGCCTTCGCGATGCTCACCGGCGTCGCCCCGATCCCCGCCAGCAGCGGCAAGACCACCGGCCGCCACCGACTCAACCGCCACGGCGATCGGCAGCTCAACCGCGCCCTGCATGTCGTCGCACTATCCCGACTGCGATACGAGGAACGCACCCGGGCCTACGCCGACCGCTCCACCGCGCAGGGCCGCTCCCGCCGCGAGACCATCCGCTGCCTCAAGCGCTACATCGCCCGCGACCTCTACCGCCTCCTCGAACACCCCGCTTGACATCCATAGGAGCGTCGC
>NZ_CAXTQF010000128.1:0-2419 GCF_964246335.1 uncultured Jatrophihabitans sp.
CGTCTTGCCCGTGGACGACGTCGTGTCTGTCGACGTCGTTGTGCCCGACGAGCCGCCGGCCGCGAAGAAGACCGCCCGCGCGCCGCGCAAGGCCGCGGCGAAACGCAAGAGCACCGGCAAGGCCGTGCGCAAGCCACGCAACGGCGCGCCGTCGCGCTTCGACGCGGTCGAGGACGACTGAGGCGGTGCCGCGACTCGAGACCTCCGCGGACTCACCCGTTCCGGTGCGCGTCGTCGCAGTGCGGATCAGTGAGTGGATCGGCCGGCTCGGTGAGATCTGGGTCGACGGGCAGGTCGCGCAGTTGAACCGACGCCCCGGCATGGCTACGCAGTTCCTGGTGCTGCGCGACCCGGACGCGAACATCTCGCTGAGCGTCACCTGCCCGCGCGCCGTGCTGCCGGAGACGGTCATCGAGGGCAGTCGGGTGGTGCTGCGGGCGCGCCCGGACTTCTATCTCGAACGTGGGACGTTGAGCCTGCGCGCCACAGACGTGCGCCAGGTCGGGCTCGGCGAGTTGCTCGCCCGCCTCGAGGCGCTGCGCAAGCTGCTCGCCGCCGAGGGTCTGTTCGCCCCGGAGCGCAAGCGGTCGCTGCCGTTCCTGCCACGCTGCATCGGACTGATCACCGGACGCGCGTCCGCCGCCGAACGCGACGTCGTCGACAACGCCCGTCGCCGGTTGCCCGGCGCACAGTTCCGGCTCGCGAACGTCGCGATGCAGGGACCGTCTGCGGTGAACGAGGTGGTCGACGCCCTGCGCGAGCTCGACGCGGACCCGGACGTCGACCTGATCGTCATCGCTCGCGGCGGCGGCAGCGTCGAGGACCTGCTGCCGTTCAGCAACGAGAGCCTGATCCGCGCGGTGTCCGACGCGCGGACGCCGGTGGTGAGCGCGATCGGGCACGAGAGCGACCGGCCGCTGCTCGACCTTGTCGCCGACCTCGCCGCGTCCACGCCGACCGACGCGGCGAAGCGAATCGTGCCCGACCTCGCGGACGAGCGCCGGGGCATCGCCGAGCTGCGCGCCCGGTCCCGTGGGCGGCTGCACGCGCGCATCGAACGCGAACACGAGCTGATGGCCGGACTGCCCGAGCGGCTGCGGAACACGGTGCGCGCGCGCATCGTGCGCGAGGGCGAGGACACCGCGCAGCTGCGCCGTCGCGTCCGGCAGCGGATGACCACGCTGCTGCAGGCCGGCCGCGACGATCTCGAGCACGTCCGTGCGCGGGTTCGTGCGCTTTCCCCGGAGGCGACGCTCGAGCGCGGCTACGCCGTCGTGCGCACCGCGGACGGCTCGGTGGTGCGCGAACCGGCGCAGGCCGTCGGCGCGCTGCGGGTACGTGTCGCGGGCGGCGAGTTCGACGCCGCCGCCTTCGATCGCGCGCAGTAGTGTCGCTGCGATGAGCGCCGACCCGCCGTACGAGCAGGCCCGCGCCGAGTTGCGCGAGATCGTCAGCGCGCTCGAGTCCGGCGGCCAGTCACTCGAGGAGTCGCTGGCGTTGTGGGAGCGCGGCGAGCACCTCGCCGACGTCTGCACGCGGTGGCTGGACGGCGCGACCGGCCGGCTGGACGCCAAGATCGCCGAGCACGACGCCGCCGACTGACGCCGTGACGGGTCAGGAGACGCAGAACTCGTTGCCCTCCGGATCCGCGAGGGTCGCCGCGTAATGACCCTCGGTGTCACCGTCCGCACGCCGCAGGACCTGCGCGCCTGCCACGACGAGTTCGGCCACCTTCGCGTCGACGGTGGCCCGGCGCTGCTCCAACGCAGTGGTCCGGCCCCCCGTCACGTCGAGATCCAGATGGAGCCGGTTCTTGACGGTCTTGGTTTCCGGCACGACCTGGAACCAGATCCGCGGCCCGACGCCGGTCGGGTCCACGAGGCGATCGCAGTTGTCGCCGTCACCGAGCTCGTCGGCCGGCACGCCGACCGAGACGTACCAGTCGTGCCAGGTCGCGAAACCGGCCGGCGGCGGGGCGGGCACGTAACCGAGCGCCGCTGACCAGAACGCCACCATCCGTTGTGGGTCGTGACAGTCGACGGTGAGATGCCAGGGGGTCATGTGAGCGATCATGCCGTGACTCCCCGCGGAAATGTCGATCTGAAAAGATTGTCCCTTCCGTCCGAGAGGAAGCCGACTTGACCGAGCAATCCGCCGTACCGCCGGAGCTCGCCGTGGACCGACAGGCCCCGGACCGCAACCTTGCGCTGGAGCTGGTCCGGGTCACCGAGGCCGCGGCGATGGCGGCCGGGCGCTGGGTCGGTCGCGGCGACAAGAACGGCGGGGACGGCGCTGCCGTCGATGCCATGCGCGCGCTCATCGGCACCGTGTCCATGCGCGGCGTCGTGGTCATCGGCGAGGGCGAGAAGGACGAGGCGCCGATGCTCTACAACGGCGAGGAGGTCGGCGACGGCACCGG
>NZ_CAXTQF010000129.1:0-1851 GCF_964246335.1 uncultured Jatrophihabitans sp.
CCCCACCCCGGTGATCAACAGTAGGAAATGGTCGCCAGAGCGACCGAAACCTACTGTTGATCAACGAGAGGTGCGGGAGGGCGGTCGGCACGGTCAGGCGTGCACGCGCGCGATCCAGCGCTGCGGTTCGGCGATCTCGGCCTTGGTGGGCAGCGTCTGCGGTGAGGTCCAGATGGCATTGAAGTCGTCGAGCCCGATCCGGCCGACGACGTCGCGCACGAACGCGGAACCGTCGACGTACTGCCGGGTCTTCGCCTCCATGCCGAGCAGCCGGCGCAGCAACCGGTCCAGCGGATTGCCGCCCTTGCGCCGCCGCGATGCGAAACGGCTCTCGATCGTCTTCTGGGTGGGGATGACGGAATCGGCCACCGAGTTCATGACGTACTCCGCGTGGCCCTCGACGAGGGACATGAAGGCGGTGACGCGGTCGAGCACGGCGCGCTGCTCGGGACTGGCCAGCACGCTGACCACACCGGCGCCGTCGCCCTGCCCGCGCACCACCTTGACCAGCTCGCCGACCGCACCGGACAGCCGCCGGCGCAGTTCGGCGGGGTCGGATTCCACGGTGTCGGTCAGCGCGGTGACCTCGTCGAGCATGTGCTGGCGCAGCCACGGGACGGCGGTGAACTGCACCCGGTGCGTCACCTCGTGCAGGCACACCCACAGCCGGAAGTCGGCCGGGTCGACCTTGAGCTGCCGTTCGACCGCGACGAGATTCGGCGCGACGAGCATCAGCTGGCCGCCGGGCCGGTCGAAGAACTCGAACTGGCCGAGCACCTTGCCGGACAGGAAGCCCAGCACCAGTCCCACCTGGACCCCGGTAAGCCGGCCACCCACCCGCTCGGCGACCTTGCCGACCGGGTTCTCCTCGGTCAGCCGGGAGACGAGCGGGTCCATGATCGTCGCCATGCCACCCGCGTTGGCCTCGACCCACGCGGCGCGGTCGACGACGCGCGTGGCCGCGGTGACGGGCGGCTCCTGCAGGTGCGTCAGCTGCGCGACGTGGTCGGCGGCGTCGGCGCTCGCGCGGTAAAGGGCGTTGACGACCTCGTCGGCCTCGCGTCGGGAAACACCCGGCGAGGTCGGGCTAAATCGCTTCGCCGAGCGCACTGCTACGTCCCAGTCGATGAGCGACGCCATGAGCCCACGCTACCCAGAGCACGCCCGGTCGGCCCGTTGAGACTCAGCGACAGCCGCACCCGGCGAGTCGCGCCACCGCGACGTCCAGCGCCGCTTCGGCGGCCGGGGTCGGCCCGGCACGGCTCGCGATGAACGCGAACCCGAGCAGCGCACCCGCGCGATCGTGGACCACGCCGGCCAGTGAGGACACGCCGGTGAGGGTGCCGGTCTTGGCCCGGACGAGTCCCTGCGCCGCACGTGCCGCCGGTGACCGGTAGCGCTGCGCCAGCGTGCCGGACCACCCGGCGACCGGCAGCGCACCGAGCAGCGCCCGCAATCGGGGCGTGCGGTCGGCGAGACGCAGCACCGCGACCAGCGTCGCGGGAGTGACGGCGTCGCGGCGGGCGAGCCCGCTCGCGTCCACGAACGCGCCGCCCGGGTCGGCACCGAGCCGGCGCAGCACGGATCGGATGGCTGCCGCGGCGCCGAGGAACGTCGGCGGCTGGTGCACGGCGATCGCCACCTGTCGGCCGAGCGTCTCGGCGAGCACGTTGTCCGACTCGTCGAGCATCTGCTCGATGATCGTGCTCAGCGGCGCCGACTCGACGCTCGCCAGCACCGGGGCGCGCGCGGCGGCGGCGTCCTGCGCGGCGCTCCCCCGCACGACGGGCAGCTTCGGCTGCCCGAGGAGCGCGGCGAGCGCGTGCCCGGCCGCGAGGTCGGGCTGTGTGC
>NZ_CAXTQF010000129.1:1861-2231 GCF_964246335.1 uncultured Jatrophihabitans sp.
GCGTCGGCGCTCGTGGCGGGTCCCGGCCGCCGTCCACGGTCACCGCGGTGATCGCCGCGCCGTAGCTGCTGGGCACGTCCTCGGCCGCCCACGAGGGTGAGACGGTCGGACCCCTGAACAGCGCGTCGTCGACGACGATGCGCGTCGGCCGCAGGTGCGCACGGGACAGCTGCGCGGCGAGGTCGGACAGCCGCGCAGCGCCGGGGTAGGCGCCCGGGGCGTGTCCGCTCGCGGCGGTGAGGGTCGGGTCGCCGCCGCCCACGAGCACCGCCGCGCCGCCCGCGCCGGCGCCCACCGTGGTTCGCAGCCGGTCGGTGGGCGCGCGCACGTCCAGCAGCGCCGCCGTCGTGAGGATCTTGGCGACGGACGC
>NZ_CAXTQF010000130.1:0-2143 GCF_964246335.1 uncultured Jatrophihabitans sp.
GTGACGTCGTCGAGGATGACCTTGTCGCCGTGCGCCTTGCGCACCTTCTGCATGGTGTAGATGAACTGAGGCACCTCACAAGTGTTCCAGCCCGGCCGGCGACGGTCGCCGACCGCCCTGCGCGCTCATCGCCCTGCGCGCCGACGGCCCGCACCGGCGGCGGAGCGCGAGAACCCGTCCGGCAGGTCCGGCAAGCGGCCCGTGACCGGCAACACTCGCCATGGTTGCCAGCTAAACCACATGTCTGGCCGGCGGCCCGCAGGGCCCGGAATCCGGAGGGTCCACGCGGCGACCAACCGCACGCCCCGGCGCTGCCGTGTCGCGTTGCTGTGGTGTTTCACTGCGTTTTCGACGACGCAGTTTGGTTGCGCCAGCTCGCTGTGGCACCGTCTTCGGCGACCGCGCGCAGCCACGATGCACGCGCTGCACCGGCAGGGACGGTGCGACTCGCCCGAGCAGGACAGGCGCCGAAAAAATCGGCCGGGGCGCAGGGGTCATCCCAGATCTCCGAGGCACTACACGCACGGCGCCACGAGCGTGGCACCGGCCATGCGGCCGTGCCGTCACGCCGAACCGGCCGGCGCGTGTTCGGGGACCGACCGGAACTGGCAGCGCGTACCGGTGCTGTCGAGAAGGGTTCACATGCATTCGAGCTCCACCCCCGAGCTGACGACCGAACAGGTTGAGCAGCCGGCAAAGTCCCGTCGTAGCCGCGCAGCGGCCGCGACGCTCGCCACCACCGTCGGTGCGGCGGCCGTCGTCACCGGCGCCCTCGCGGCGCCGGCCGATGCCGCGGCGCACCACAACGTGTGGGACAAGGTTGCCGGCTGCGAGAGCGGCCACCGCTGGCACGTCCACACCGGCAACGGCTACTACGGCGGCCTGCAGTTCGACTCCAGCACGTGGCGCCGGCACGGCGGCCACAAGTACGCGCACCAGGCGAGCGGAGCTTCGCGCACCGAGCAGATCGAGGTTGCGCGTCGTGTGCTGCATTCGCAGGGACGCAACGCGTGGCCTGTGTGCGGTCCGCGCGCAGGGCTGACCAAGACGAGCGGTCACGCCACCGGGAAGAAGCTGCCGAACAAGGCCGGCGAGCCGGCGTCGTCGTCGACGAGCCACCACAGCAGCAAGCGTGCGAAGCCGCACACGCACAAGGCCAAGCACCGCGCCCACCACTCCGCGCACAGCTACACCGTGCGCAAGGGCGACACGCTGGCCGAGATCGCCCGCAAGCACCACGTGCACGGCGGCTGGCACGCGCTGTACCGCGCCAACAAGGCGCACCTGTCCAGCCCGAACCACCTGCGGGTCGGACAGCACCTCACCCTGCCGTAAACAGCAACGGCAGTTCGTCGATCGGCCCTGGACCGCACGTGCGGCCCGGGGCCGATCGTCGTCAGCCCACTGTGGCGAGGGCGTTGTCATCCGCCGGCTCGCTCGGCGCGGCGCCAGCCTCGTCGGACACCTCGGCACCCCGCTCGAGGTGCAGCCAGTGGTCGCTGTCGTCGACCGGGATGCCCTGCTCGTCGCGGGTGATCTCGACCGCTGGCGTCGCCGGGCGGAACTTGCGCTCGAACCGCGAGACCCCGCGCGCGAGGTCGTGGCCGACCGCCGTCGCCTCCAGCTCGTAACTGGTGCGCACCTGCTCGTTGACGGTGTACTCGCGCATGTAATAGCGCCCCGTCACGATGACCGGCTGGCCTTTGTGCAGCGACTCGTGCACGTTCTCCGCCATGCCGCGCCAGGTGCTGACATTGACGTAGAGCGTCTGGTTGTCGACGTAACGCTGGTGCTCGCGGTCGAAGCGCCGCGAGGTGGTCGCGACGCGGAAGTTGCTCACGACGTGACCGTTCTGCGTCTTGCGGGTGCGCGGTTCGTCGACGATGTTGCCGATGACGGTGAGGTTGGTGTCGTTCATCTGCGTGCTCCGCTTCATGTGTCCGGTTGTCCGGTGCGCCCTCCGTGGGCGGTATCCGAAGCCAAGCGCGGATGTCCGGCACGACGAGCCGACAATCGCGCGACTGTGGACGAGGCGGCGGCCTGTGGACGCAGTCCAGGCTGCCGTCGGCGCCCCGTGCTAGAAGCCGCGCAAACCCGGCGCGGCAGGCTGTCGGCCGGGTAACCTGCCCACGTCTCGCCCTCG
>NZ_CAXTQF010000131.1:0-2006 GCF_964246335.1 uncultured Jatrophihabitans sp.
TCGGCATCATGGCGCACATCGACGCCGGCAAGACGACGACGACCGAGCGCATCCTCTTCTACACCGGCATCAACCACAAGATCGGCGAGGTGCACGACGGCGCCGCGACGATGGACTGGATGGCGCAGGAGCAGGAGCGCGGCATCACCATCACCTCCGCGGCGACGACGACGTTCTGGGAGGGCACCCAGCTCAACATCATCGACACCCCGGGCCACGTGGACTTCACCGTCGAGGTGGAGCGCAACCTGCGCGTCCTGGACGGCGCGGTCGCCGTCTTCGACGGCAAGGAGGGCGTCGAGCCCCAGTCCGAGACGGTGTGGCGCCAGGCCGACAAGTACGACGTCCCCCGCATCTGCTTCGTCAACAAGATGGACAAGCTGGGCGCGGACTTCTACTACACGGTCGACACCATCGTGAAGCGCCTCGGCGCCAAGCCGCTGGTGATGCAGATCCCGATCGGGGCCGAGAACGACTTCGTCGGCGTCGTCGACCTGGTGTACATGCGCGCCCTGGTGTGGCCCGGCGACGCGAAGGGCGACGTGTCGCTCGGGGCCAAGTACGAGATCCAGCCGATCCCGGCGGACCTGCAGGAGCGCGCCGAGGAGTACCGGCAGCAGCTGCTGGAGACCGTCGCGGAGACCGATGACGCGCTGCTCGAGAAGTTCTTCGCGGGCGAGGAGATCACGCCCGACGAGATCAAGGCGGCCATCCGCAAGCTGACGATCGCCAGCCAGATCTACCCGGTGTTCTGCGGCTCCGCATTCAAGAACCGCGGCGTGCAGCCGATGCTCGACGCGGTCGTGGACTACCTGCCGAGCCCGCTGGACGTGCCGGCGGTCGAGGGCCACGACGTCCGGGACGAGGAGAAGGTCATCGAGCGGCACGCCGACTCGGGTGAGCCCTTCGCCGCCCTGGCGTTCAAGATCATGACCCACCCGTTCTTCGGGCGGCTCACCTACATCCGCGTGTACTCGGGGCACCTCGACTCCGGCGGCCAGGTCATCAACTCGACCAAGGGCCGCAAGGAGCGCATCGGCAAGATCTTCCAGATGCACGCGAACAAGGAGAACCCGGTCGACTCCGTCACCGCCGGGCACATCTACGCGGTGATCGGCCTGAAGGACACGACGACGGGGGACACCCTCTCGGACTCGAACGCGCAGGTCGTGCTGGAGTCGATGACGTTCCCCGAGCCGGTGATCGAGGTCGCGATCGAGCCCAAGACCAAGGGCGACCAGGAGAAGCTCGGCACGGCGATCCAGAAGCTCGCCGAGGAGGACCCCACCTTCCGCACCGAGCAGAACCAGGACACCGGCCAGACCATCATCAAGGGGATGGGCGAGCTCCACCTCGACATCCTGGTCGACCGCATGAAGCGGGAGTTCCACGTCGAGGCGAACGTCGGCAAGCCCCAGGTGGCCTACCGCGAGACGATCCGCCGCACGGTCGAGAAGCTCGAGTACACCCACAAGAAGCAGACCGGCGGCTCCGGCCAGTTCGCCCGCGTGCAGATCGCGCTCGCGCCGCTCGACGTCACCGCCGAGCAGTCCTACGAGTTCGAGAACAAGGTCACGGGCGGCCGCGTGCCCCGCGAGTACATCCCGAGCGTCGACCACGGCATCCAGGACGCGATGCAGGTCGGCGTGCTCGCGGGCTACCCGACGGTCGGCGTGAAGGCGACGCTGCTCGACGGCGCGTACCACGAGGTGGACTCCTCCGAGATGGCGTTCAAGATCGCCGGGTCGATGGCGTACAAGGAGGCGGCCCGCAAGGCGCAGCCCGTGCTCCTGGAGCCGGTCATGGCCGTCGAGGTCCGCACGCCCGAGGAGTACATGGGCGACGTGATCGGCGACCTCAACTCGCGGCGCGGCCAGATCCAGTCCATGGAGGACGCGTCGGGCGTCAAGGTCGTCACGGCCAACGTCCCGCTGTCCGAGATGTTCGGGTACGTCGGCGACCTGCGCAGCAAGACCTCGGGCCGAGCGGTCTACTCGATGCAGTTC